>JAFCGI010000002.1 GCA_017608235.1 Candidatus Pacearchaeota archaeon | reverse complement strand
TTCAGAACCCAGAAAATAGAGCTATTATCTAGAATAACTGGGTATAATTCTGGAATAAAAGTCAATATGAATTATTCTCTCAGCCAATATTGGCTGAGGATTTCGACAGAGCCGGTATTGGCAAAATTTAAAAAGGCTTAGAATTCTGGACATAGTATGGGTAGAGATGTAAAGGTTATATGGGATCCTAGTTATGAGGCAGAATTGGAGGCAAGACTTACACATAATAATACTCATTTGTCTTTTTTAGGATCTGTTACTTTTGGGGATATTCCTTTTGATCTTGAAGAATCAGAAATTAATATGTTAGCTTATGCTCAAGAAAGAATGTATGATAAAGCATTGTTGTTATGTGAGAGTTTGATATCTTATAGGAAGCAGCATTATTTTGTAGGATCTAGAAATTTATCAGAAATATATTATTTAGAAGGACTAAGATCATATTTTGAAAAAGAGCTAAAAAAGAAAGAAGAAACTCAAAAAGCTTGAAGTTAAGAATTTTAGATTAAAAATAATAAAATTATTACTGCTGATACTGCGCCAGCCCAGGCTTTTTTGTTCCAGTAGAATATCTTATAGCCATCAAGTACTGAGAACGGTAAAAGGTTGAACATTGCTAGTATTAAGTTAATTTGAGTTGCTAATTGCATTAGTTGCATATTTGTTATTATAAATAATATAGTGAAGATTACTGCAAGTATTATGTTTGTTATAGGTCCGGCTAATGAAATTTTTCCGAATTTACTTATGTGTTTTTTTGTTAATCTTGTTATTTTTCTTTTAGAGCTGATCATTACTGCGCCAGGTGCAGCAAATACAAAACTACCTTTGGATATTATTGCCATTGCTACTGCAAGAAATAAGCCTGTTGGCCATGCTCTGAATTCTGCCCAAAGACCATATTTTTGAGCTACAAATTTATGTCCAAGTTCATGTAAAATGAATGCTATTCCTACAACAAATAATGAGTCAGTTAGAAAATTAAGCTGATAAAAGAATCCAGTATCAAGAAAAATTTCTTGGGAATATAAAATAAAAGAAAATGCAAAGCTAAGTGTTACTAGCGCTATAGTAATATGTTTTATTTCAGGTATGCTGAATTTTATTTTCATTAATTATTTTGATTCTTTCTTTTCTTCAGCTGCAGGTGCTTCTTCCTTTTTCTCTTCTGTTTTTTCTTCACCCTCTGCAGGTGCTTTGCCTTCTTTAGCTGGCTTTTCTTCTTCCCTTTTCTCTTCCTTAGCTTTTTCTGCTCTTGCTTTAAGTTCAGTCTTTCTTTTTTCTATTTCTTCTGAACTCATTAGTTTAAGTTCTTCTTTTCCAGAAATTTTATTATCATAGAGTCCTTGGTCTATTTCTTTTTGAACATCTCTAGGATCTTTTCCATTTACTAATATACCAAGAGATACACAACTTCCAAGAACTTCTTTTACTTTGGATTTAAGATCATAATCTGTAGTTTGTTTAACTTTTGCGATGTTTATTATATTATCTATAGCTAGGTCTGCTATTTTTTCTAAATTAGGAACGCCAGAACCTTTATCGATTTTAGCTTCTTTTTTTATTAGTGCAGATGTTGGTGGAGTGCCTACTTCGATTTTAAACTCTTTTGTATCAGAGTCTACTATTACTTTTACAGGAACATCCATACCTTTCATTGCTTCGGTTTTCTTATTTATTTCAGCAATAACTTCACTAATGTTTACGCCTATTGGTCCTAAAGCTGGGCCTAATGGTGGTCCGGCAGATGCTGCTCCACCTTTTACTAATGATTCAATTACTTGCTTAGGCATTATTCTTCACCTTTTTCTTCTTCACTTTCTTTTTTACCAATTACTTTTACAGAATCTAAGCCAATAGTAATAGGTATTGGTACAGCAGCCTCTAGTAATTCTAGAATGACTTCTGCTTTTGTTAGATTTATCCTTGTTATTTTAGCTTTTTCTCCTTTAAATGGACCTGCAATTATGCTTACAATGTCTCCTTTGTGAATATCAATTTGTTCTGGTTTGAATTCTATTAGGTGTTCTATTTCTTCATAAGTCATAGGTGTGGGTAGGATTCCTTTTTTTGCAACATATGGTACTCCATATGAGATTTGCTTTAGTACTTCTGTGTTTTCTGCTTCAGCGATTATATATCCAGACATTCCATGTGGATGTATTAATGCATAGACTCCTTCAGTCTTTTTAGCATTGGATGATAGAAAGTCCATTACTTGACTTTCTCTTCCTATAGATGTTCTTATAACAAATAAATTTCCCATTTTATACTTTAATATACTGTACAATTAATTGTATTATAAAACCTATTAATCCGATTATAATAATGCCTGCACCAGATGCTTTTACTATAGTTTTGAATTCTTCGGAACTTGGTTTCTTTGTAATTCTGAGTACTCTTCTATATTCTTTAAGCTTGTTTTTTATCCTTAAAGGTATGTTTTCAAAGCTTATTTTTGGTGCTTTAATTTCTGGCAGTTGTATATTAGGTTCCATATCTTATTTTTCGATTATGCTATTTAAAAGGTTTACCTTTTTTTAAAAAATTAATAGAAATAGAGAAGAATTGAGAGGATTTAGATGAAATCTATTCCTAAATTATTTTCTAATTCTTCTTTTCTTTTTGATGAAAATGTTTTTTTTGGACCAAATATTTGAGGGCTTTTTACTCCAGTTACTACAAGCATTGCTCTTATAGAGTTTTGTAGATCAGGGGTTAATTGTGCTCCCCAGATGATTTTTGCATTATCAGATAGTTTGGAAGATATTGTTTCCACTACTTTTTTAGCTTCTTCCAAACTCATGTCTGGTCCGCCACAAACATTAATTAGTGCGCCTGTTGCACCAGTTACTTCTACATCTAGTAATGGATTTTGGACTGCTTTTTCTACTGCTTCTATAGCACGGTTTTCTGTATCAGATTCTCCAACACCAATCATTGCGATTCCACCTTCAGACATTACAGTCTTTATGTCTGCAAAATCCAGATTTATTAGTCCTGGTTTTGTTATTAGTTCAGCTATACCTTTTACAGCGTTTGTTAATATTTCATCTGCTACCTTAAATGCTGTGTGTAATGGTAAGTCAGGAGCTAATTCTATTAACTTGTCATTTGGAATTACAATTAAAGTGTCAACTACACCTTCTAGCCTTTCTAAGCCTTCTATTGCATTTTCATGTCTTTTTTGGCCTTCCATTGTAAAAGGCATAGTTACTATTGCGACTGTTAGAATTCCTAGTTTGTGTGCAACTTCAGCAATTACTGGTGCGCTTCCGGTTCCAGTGCCACCTCCTAATCCCGCAGTTATGAAAATCATATGAGAATCTTTGATTAGATTTTTTATTTCTTGTTCACTCTCTGTTGCAGCTTCTCGCCCTAATTTAGGATCTGATCCTGCTCCAAGTCCTTTAGTTATTTCTCTGCCGATCAAGATTTTTTTATCAGCAGTAGTATAAAGTAGATCTTGAGCATCTGTATTTATTGCAATGGTTTCAGATCCCATTACTCCTACTTCAGTGATTCTTTCAATAGTATTATTCCCTGCACCTCCGGTTCCAATAACTTTTATTCTTGCTTTTTTTGATGCTAATATTTCTTTTAATTCATTATCTATAGGGCTCTTTATTCTTGTATCTTCTTCTACCTGGTTTTTAATTTCAAAATTTTGTTGTGATGCCTGATCTTGCATGTTTTGAATTATAGAATCCATTTTATTCTTGGATCAAATTTTTTTAATAACTAAAAGGTTATTATTATTTAAACCTTTTGCAATTTTTGGAATGTTTTTTATGTTTTACTTTTCGGACCTGGGTTTTTCTTTATTTTCTTTAGAATCTTCTTTTTTTGCTTTATCAGTTTCTTTTTTCTTTATTATTACTGTTTTTATTTCTTTAATTTCTTCTTTAATTAATTCTTTAATATCTTTTTCAATCTCTTTTGGAGGATTTTTAGTGAATTGAATTTCTGCGATATCTCCTTTTATGTTTATTTTGATTTCTTTTTTAGGAAGTCTAAATAAAAGTTCAAAAAGTGCATATATTTTTTCTTTTGTATCTGTGATTTTTTTATTTATTTTTACCCAATATTTTAATTCTCTTCCAGCTAGTGGATGATTAAAATCTAGAATTACTCTACCACTGCTTACACTTCTTATAGTGGCTATTGCGCCGCCCATATCTAGTTGCAATCCTGGGACAGGATTTATTTTTTTCTCTTTGAATATTTTTAAAGAAGTAAGTTTTATAAGTTTTGGATCTTTTTTACCGAATGCTTTTTCTACAGGAATGTCTATTTCAAATTCATCACCAACAGATTTTTTTTCTATAGCTTCATCTAGACCTTTTATTAGATGATTAGAACCTACTTTAATTTTAATTGGTTTGTATTTTTTTCCTTCTTGATATATATTTTCTTTTTTTGCAACATCTTCTAGTGTAAGATCAAAGATATTATTGCTGGCTTTGATTCTTCCAATATAGTCAACTTCAATAAAGTCACCTTTTTTTATTTTCTCTGCCATAGATTATTGCTCTAAAGTCTTTTATTTAAAGTTTTCTAGTAATTAGAAAAATAAAGAAAATATTTATCTTATATAGCTAACATCTTTTTTCTCTTTTTCTCTTTTTATCTCTCTTGATTTGTCAATGAAACTTTTTAGTTTTTGTTCGAATTTTTCTGCTTGTTTTATTAATGGTTTAGAATCTATGTTTAAGTTAAGATATTTGCTTAGAATTTCTATGACCCTTGCTGCAGCCTTGCTGTCTGGAAGACTAGAATAAGTTTCACTAAATATGCAAGTGTAGGGAATTTGTTTTTCTATTTTTAATAACAGTGCTCCAGTTATACCAATTATGATACCTTCTTTTAATTCTGTAGATAAAGAATTTAATTGTTTTTGTCCTTTTTGGTTATTTGAATAAAAGAAAGTTCCTGGTATTTTAGAAGGGGTTGGTGAACCAATTCCTTCTAAGCTTATTAATTCTTTGCAGTTTAAAGTTTTACATAGGTTTGTTAATAGTTCTGCTAGTTTCCATTCGGATCCAGCTATACCTTCTAGACCTTGTAGTATGATAAGATTATGTTCTTTTGAGTAATGTAATTCTAGAGGTTGTACTATCTTATTTTTATGAATTATAGCAATAGGAGGTATATCTTCAAACCAAATTTTTCCTATTCTTTTTGTTTTTAGATGTTCAATTAAGTATTCTGTTGCAATCATTCCCACTAATCCAAATCCTGGGAATCCTTCGATGATAATTGGTTTTTTTGGTTTTAGTTTTAGTTCGAGCTTTATTCCATCCATTTTATTATAGAAATAGAATTTATTGTTTATATTTGTTTGGATTTTTTTTAAAATGGTAAAATTTATAAAGTCCTGTAAAGTGGTTTTGTATGTCAGCGGTCAAAGCGACAAGGTGACACCTGTTCCCATTTCGAACACAGAAGTTAAGCTTGTCTACGTTTTTGGCGGTACTGCGCTTGCGTGGGAACCCAAGAAAGCTGCTGACTTTTATCTTTTTCACAAATCTTTTATGCTTTAGAACTTTATTTATAGTTAATGGCTAAATATAAAAGACAGATTTATAAATTAGCAGTTAATATAGCAGAATATAATATATTGATAGAGAATGCAGAGTTTCTTAAGAAAAAATTATCTATAAAGATTGATGGCAAGAATCTTAGTTTTAGTAGAATTAAAGAACTGATAAGCAAATTTCTTTCTGAAGGTAGAAAAGTAAGAAGAGAACTAGATCGTAAAAATAAAGAATATGCTTCTTTTTTACAAAGTGCTAGGATTAAGGTAAATAGATTAGAAAGAGAATTAAAATATTTAAGAAATCTAAGACAAGAAATTAAAAAAAGTATTAGTAATGCAGAAATTTCATGGGACAGAACAAAATTAGGTTCAGAAAAAGACAGATATAAACGTATGATAAGGGAATTAACCCGGAAACTAGAGAGTGTAGAAGTTTCAATTTCGAAAGCTGAAAACAGTAAAAAAATCTTAGAGCATGAATCTAGGAGTAGAAAGAGAGAAATTTCTAAAATTGAATCTAAACTTGAATTGATAGTCAGGAGAGGTAAAATTTTAGTTAAAGAAAAAAGAAGTTTAGAGAAAAAAATTAACAAGTTTGATTTAGAGATTAATCAATATAGGACTTTATTACATAAAGATATGTCTGAACTTGAAAGTTATGTTAATACTACAGATATGAGTATACCTGAGATTACTAGTTTTTTAGGAGGAAAAAATTTAATTTTTAGAATGTCTGGTAGAAGATTAAATGTTGATTTTACACCAGAATATAAAGATAGACTTATACATAGAGGGCGTTAGTTATTTCTTGTTCGTTTTTTTCATGAATTTTTTGAAGATAGTCTATAAAGCTTATTAAAGGTTTGAATAGTTTGATTTTGTTTTTTTCTTCTGTTTGATCTATTTTAGATCCAAGATCTTCAAGTTGATTTATTAAAAAACTTTTTTCTTCAAATAAGATCTTTTGTTGTTCATAAGCATTAATATCATCATTAGATTTTGTTCTTCTTGTGTATTCGTTGAATAAAGTGTTATATATGTTCATATATTCTTTTAGTTTTGAAGACATTTTTTTTGCGACTTTATTAAGACAGCTGATTTTATCGTCTATGAACTCTGTTTTATCTTTAAGTAAAATAGCATATTCGTCAATGTTATCAAGAATTATTCTCATTAATAGACTATGTTTTGCTTGAAGTATTTCAGTGTCTATGGTTGTCATATATTGTTAGAAATACTATATATTTAAAAAACATTTTATCTTATATATTTGAATATATAGATAAGAGTTATGAAAAAGTATGACAAGTCTAAGATGTATAAAAGAATTGCTAAAGAAAGAATAGAAATTCTTTTTAGAGAAGCTAAATCTCAATCTAAAGAGCATCCAGATAGGGCTAACAGATATGTATTTCTTGCCAGGAAACTTGCTATGAAATATAGAATTAAATTGGATAAGAAATTTAAAAGACTTTTTTGTAAGCATTGTTATCATTATTTTATTCATGGAAAGAATGTAGAAGTTAGAACAAATCCAAAAACGAGAGCTGTAGAGTATTTATGTTTGGATTGTAAAGAAATCACTAGATTTCCATATACTAGAGAAAAGAAGGAGAAGAAAAATGTCCTATTATAAAGTTAAAGATGCATTAGATCATCCAACCAGGAAAAAGATATATGATGTAGTACTTGGAGCTAGAGGGGTAACTGAATATGAGTTGAGAGAAGAATTAAATACCCCATCTGGAACTTTAGCTTATCATTTACAGGTTTTAGTTAAAAAAGAGTATATTATATTTAAGCGCGAGGGAAAATTAAAGATGTATTATCCTGCTTCTATTGTATTGTTGGGTTTAGAACAACGAATTATGCAGAATAATATATAATGTAATTTGTAATGTAATTTAAATGATGGATAAAATACTAAATCTTACGGTTAAGACAAGTCAACCTAAAACTAAAATTCTTGAAAAGAAAGGAAATGATATTAAGATAGCAGTAGCTGCTCCACCTAGAGAAGGAAAAGCTAATCAGGAGATAATTAAGTTTTTTTCAAGGAAGTATAAAACTACAGATGTAAGTATAATTTCAGGAATGAATACAAAAAGAAAAGTGATAAAAATAATAAAACAAGGATTATAATTAGTAACTATGCATATAGTTATGCACTTTTTCTAACCAACAAAAATTGGTCTCTTACTTAGCTGTTTTGGTAGCGATAATTGTTTGAAAGGCATATCTTTTGTTTTGGTTTTGATTTCTTTAATTAGATTTTTTATAGACATCTCTTTTACCTTGCCTTTTCCAAGTTCTCGAATTCTTATTGGCAGGGTTTTGGATTTAGCTTCTTTTTCTCCAATTACTATAACATATGGGATCCAGTCTTTTTCTGAATTTGAAATTTTCTTTCCTACACTTTCGACTCTGTCATCGATATCTACTCTTATATTTTCTAGTTCTATTTCTTTAGAAAGTTTTTCTGCAGCTTTAAGATATTGATCTGAAACAGGACAAATTCTTATTTGTGTTGGTGAAAGCCACAGAGGTAGCATTGGCGGACGTCCTTGTTTTTCATCAATAGCTGCGTTCTCGAGAATTGCGCAGATGGTTCTTTCTATGCTTCCAAAAGTTGAACAATGAATTATTATGCAAGGATGTTTTTTATTATCTTTTCCAACATAGTTTATACCGAATCTTTCTCCGTTTGTTGTATCTAATTGAACTGTAGAGATTTGAGTATTAGCTTCATCAGCTTCGATGCTTTGGAATTCATTTTTCATATCATAATAATGACTTCTTTCAGGCATTATTTTAATGAAGGACGGAACTCCCAGTTCTTTGATCATATCAAATAACCATTTTTTGTTCTTCTCATAGAATTCTTCAACTACTTCCCAGCCAAGTACCCAGCGACCCTTTGTTATTATAGAATCCATTAGATCTTTGCCATATGCATTTAGTATTCTGAATTCTTCTTTAGCTTGGTTTATATTCATACAGAAAGAGTGCACATCTGTCATTAGGAAGTTTCTGACTCTCCTTAAGCCGACAAGTTCGCTTCTAGTTTCCTTCCTAAAGCAAATTGCTTCTTCATATTCTCTGATAGGCATATTTTTGTAAGAGAAATTTAATTTGTTCATGAATGGGAATGCTCCAGGATCAGAAGCAAATCTTAAAATTAGGTTGTCGTTTTCTTCTTCCCAAGAATAGTCTTTTTCATGGAACTCGCCAAGAAGTTTTCTTATCTCTGGAACTGATAATCTATAGAGTAGAGGGTTTTGTATTTTGAACGCTCCAAAAGGCATTGCGATGTTTTTTTCTTGATATTCTAAGATGAGATCTTTGATTAACAAACCGCTAGGATACCATTTCATGTGTCCTACATCTGATTCTGGGCAATAATCAACTAACTCTAATTTTTTCATGTATTCAATATGTTTTGGTTTTCCTTCTTTTTCTGGGTTGCCTTCTAATTCGTTTCTTACAAAAATTTTAAGCATATCATATTTTTTGCCTTTTTTGAATAATGCGCAGTTTTTCCAGTTCTTTTTATCTACTTCATAAGTCTTGCCTTTTTCATCAGTAATAATCCATCTTGAAAAAGCTCCACCTTTGCGTTCTTTTTTTACTTTCTTTTGAATTTTTTCTGCTCCAAATTCTCTGCTGAGTTCTGCAAGCGGATGTCCTTTAACTGAAATTGTGAATGCTTTATACCAGCCAAAAGGAGCATGATCTACGCTGTATTTTTTTTCAAGAAGTATTTGCGCTTTTTTGATTATATCAAATGCCCTCTTAGGAGGCGAAGGTTTGGATGTTAAATGAACATAAGGATAAAGTAATATTTTTTTTGTATTTACTTGTGAAGCTACAGCATCTATTTGTTCTTTAAGATTTTTAGCAACTCCCTCTATATTTGTATCTTCTTTTTCTGCAGAGATAAATACAACTAAACAATCTTTTAGTGTTTTCTTTATTTTTTCAACATCCTCTGCATCTTTGATTGCTTTTTTTTTGGGTTCGACTTCAATAAAGTCTGAGTGTAGAAGTAATATTTTCATTATATTTTACATGCCAGGAAAGTTCATACCTCCTGGAAATCCTCCTTTTCCAAACATTTTTTCTAATTGTTTCATTTTTCTTTTATTACCAAACATTTTCATCATTTTTTTCATTTGTTTATATTGGCTTAGTAATTCTCTTAATTCTGAAGGATCTCTGCCAGATCCTTTAGCTATTCTATTAATCCTAGATGAATTTATTATATCAGGATTATCTTTTTCTTCTTGAGTCATTGAATCCATTAAATATTTCCAATTGTTCATTTTACCTTCTTGTTGTTCAAATATCCCTTTTGGAAGTTTAGCCATTCCCATTCCAGGAATCATATTAGCTATTTGTGTTAATGGACCTATTTTTTTCATTGCTTCCATTTGTTCATAAAGATCTTGTAATGATAGAGAGCCAGTTGTTATCTTTTTTTTCATCTTTTCAGCATCTTCTTTTTCTATGGCTGTTTCAGCTTTCTTTAATAGAGTTTCAAGATCTCCCATTCCTAAAAGTCTTGAAACAAAATTTTTTGGTTTGAATTCTTCAAGATTGTCTAGTTTTTCTCCTATACCTATGAATTTGACTTTTGCATCTGTGGCTGAGCATGCTGATAAAGCTCCGCCTCCTTTTGCAGTACCTTCTAATTTAGTTAGGATAACTCCAGAAACTTTTACAGTATCATGGAATTTTTGAGCTTGATCTCTTGCAGCCTGACCAATATCTCCGCTTAATACTAGAAGTTTTTCATTTGGATTGAATAATAAGTTTATTTTTTTGATTTCTTCAATTAATTCTTGGTTTAGAGCATCACGTCCTGCTGAATCGCAAATTATTATATCAAATTTTTCAAATTCTGATTTGTATTTTTCTAGAATTTTGATTGGGTCTTTTTCATCTTTTTCTCCAAAGAAAGGAACATTAACTTGTGATGCTAGTTGTTTTAGTTGTTCATAAGCTGCTGGGCGCCAAGTATCGGTTTGAATTAATGCTACTTTGTAACCTTGTTTCTTATAGTATTTGGCAAGTTTTCCAGTAGTTGTGGTTTTTCCTGATCCAAATAAACCTACTAGAAGTATTTTGAATGGTTGACCTTTTTCTTTTTTAATTTCGATTTTTCCTGGATCTGATCCAAGGAATTTTGTTAGTTCATCATAAACAATATTTATAGTATGCTCGCGAGCTGGAAGACCTTTTGGAGGTTTTTCTTTTAGAGCACGTTCTTTTATTGTTTCTGAGATTTGATCTGCTAATGAGATATTTACATCTCCAGAGATTAGAGCTTTCTTTATGTCTGAAGTAAGCTCTTCTACTAGCTTTTTATCAATAAGACTGGCTTTGAGTATTTTTCTTAGACTATCCTTTAATGAGTTACTTAGCTTTTCTAACATGTTAAAATCAAAGTGCAGCGGGGTATTTAAAGTTTATGAATTGCCTTTATATTATTCTTTTAGAATTACTTTTGGGATATAATTAAATAATATGTCTTTCTGAAATTAAATAATATGTCTTCTTTAACAATTAAATATCTTTGATTCTCTAGTATACCTTTATTTTTTCTTATATTTTCTTGATAAGTGATCAAGTTCTTCAGTGGTTTTGAGGATATATCTAGAGATTAGATTATAGCAAAAAACATCAGATTATTGAATTTTATATTATCCTAATAGTAGTAACAAACAAAGAATTTATAAATAAAATATTTTTATTTAAAAATATGGAAGAATCGCGTGTAAAACTTGGTTATGACTTAAGTAATAGATATGTATATTCGCTTAAAGATGCAGCCCAACATTTAAGAGGTATGGATTTTAATCCAGAAAGAGAATATTTTGAGTTTTTGCTTAAGGGTAAGATTACATCAGAGGGGATTAAGTTACTTCTTTCTTTACCATATGAAATTGCAATGACAGAAGCGAACATGAAAATTGTTTTATCAACAGGCATTACAAGCGCAACAGGTTTAGAGAGAGATTATAAATATAGAAGAGATAATTCAAGAGTATCTTTTCATACTCATCCTGTAAAAGGAAGAGAAGTCCCAGTAATAGCTCCTTCTTTTTCTGATGTTTATGTAAGTGAGTTTGTTAGTGATAAAACTATTCTTGGACTAGCTCATGAAAATGGAATTATAGCTTATAAGAGGCCAGCATTTGATCCAGACACGAATACTTTTTGTGAAGATAAGGAGGCAAGGGATGTTATGTTAATATATTTTGAAAATCGAGGAATAGATATATTTGGTGGACAAGAAGGATTAAAACAATATTGGGATTTAAGTGATGCTGAAAAAGTTAAATTACAGAGACAATTTGCTGAGGAAACTCAAATGATTATTGATGAAGCATCATGGGAAGATCAAAGAAGTCTAGAAAGAGTATTATCATATATTTTTGGTAGCGTAAGTCAATAAGCATTGTTTTTTCTATAATTTAGAATTTTTTGATTGGAACTTATATAATATATATTAATTTAAATAATGAAAACTATTAGAAATTTTTAAAAATATGGGTTGTGTTTGAAGAATATAATTGATTTATAGAGACTTATTTTTCCTATTATTTAGAATATATGGTTTAGAATATCTTTTCTATGATTTTTTCAGGATCAAATTTCTCTAGGTTTTGGTATTCTTGTCCAGTGCCTATGAATAATATTGGTTTCTTTGTGGTATATGCTATAGAAATCATTGCTCCGCCTTTTTCATCTGCATCAGTTTTTGTTAATATTGAAGCATCTATGCCAATCTTTTCATTGAATAATGTAGCTTGTTCTACTGCATCATTTCCAGTTAATGAGTCAACAACTAAGATTTTGAGATCTGGTTTGGCAACTCTTTCTACTTTTGCTAGCTCATCCATTAAATCTGTATTTGCATGAGATCTGCCTGCAGTGTCTATTAAAACAACATCTATATTTTGAGCTTCTGCATGTTTTATTGCGTCAAATGCAACTGCTGCAGCATCTGCACCATATTTGTGTTTAATTATTTTGATTTTAAGGTTGTTAGCGTGATTTTCGAGTTGTTCTATTGCTGCAGCTCTAAAAGTATCAGATGCTGCGAATACACATTTTTTATTATGCTCTTGGAACCATTTTGCTAATTTTGCTAGCGTTGTTGTTTTTCCTACACCATTGACTCCAAGGAATAATATGATTAGAGGTTTGTGTTCTTCTGTGAGCTCATTTAAGTTTAGTTGTTTAGATTCTTTTAAAATTTTTAGTAAATAATGTTTAAGTTCTTGGCTAATTGTTTTTTCTATTTGAGATCTCTTTAAGGATTTTTCAACAAGAGCTTCTTTTAGTTCTTGTTTTATGCCTTCTACTATTTCATATGCGATATTATATTGTAATAATTCTAGTTCCAAGTCTTTGAAGAGCTTTTCAAATTGTTCTTCTGAGATTTTTGTTTCTATAAGTTTTTTAAGGAATCCAAACCTTTCTTTCTTTTCTGGTTCTTCTTTTGATTCTTCAG
Organism: Candidatus Pacearchaeota archaeon; assembly: GCA_017608235.1. Taxonomy (GTDB): domain Archaea; phylum Nanobdellota; class Nanobdellia; order UBA10117; family JAFCGI01; genus JAFCGI01. Next base: position 106,766 of record JAFCGI010000002.1, on the reverse strand, counting down.
TTTTTTTTGGTTCTTTGATTTCTTCTTCTAGTTCTTTAGTCTTTTCTAGTTCTTTGATTTCTTCTTTTGATTCTTCAGTTTTTTCTAGTTCTTTTGTGGGTTTTTCTTTCTTTTTGAATATTCCAAGAAATTTTTTCTCTTCAGGTTTCTTATCTTTGTTTGGCTTTTCTGCTTTAGCTTTTTTAATTAAGGTTTTTTCCTCAGCAGAAGGTTCTTCTTCTAGTTCTTTAGTCTTTTCTAGTTCTTTGATTTCTTCTTTTGATTCTTCAGTTTTTTCTAGTTCTTTTGCGGGTTTTTCTTCAGGAATTAGTTCATCAACAGATTTTGTTATTATTTCTTCTTTTTCTGGCTCAGCTTGAGCTGGTTGTTCTTGTTTAAGCTCTTGAGCTACCTCTGCTTCTACTTCTTTTGCTATGTCATCAATTTTATCTTCTTTTTTAGCTTTCTCAATTTCTTTTTTGTCTGATTCACCAAGTTTTTTTGCAAAATTTGAGAATGCTTTTTTTAGCTTACCAAACATAAAATAATAGTGGTAGAATGGGTTTTTAACTTTTGCTAATTGAAGTTTTAGAGAGATAAAATAATAAGTTAAGATAAATTATTATTTTAAATTACTATTTGTGATTAACTATTTAGGGTTATGATTTTTTTGCATTAATTTTTCTATTTGTTGTTGAAGCTCTTCTGCATGTCGTGTTAATAACTCGATGTTTTTTGTTAGATTTAGAGTTATAAGATCTGCTTGATTTATTTGCTTTTGAATCATCTCTTTTGATTTAGGAATGGATTTATTTACTAGGATACCAGCACCAACATTAACAAGAAGTGATTTTATTTTATCTATTTTTGCTGGAGCATAGATTCCAGAACCTATGTTAGCGAAAGTATTAGTTCCTGTTCTAATATAATCTAGATTTTCTAAACTTTCATTTATTTTTAGAAGTTCTAATTTTTTTGTTTCTATAGTTATGAGTTCTTTTTCTATTTCTTGAATTTGAGTTGCAGCCATTTGTAATTCTGCATAGTGTTTTTCAATGTCTTGATTCATTTTAATCCCTTAGTTTCTAATTTTATGAAGCGTCTTGGACACTTGTAGCGACTTCCTATTAAGCAATATGTTTTTTCTTGTGCTTGTTCTTGATTTTCAGCTGAAATTTCTATTTGGAAGTTCTGCATAACTCTTTTTTTTCTGAATAATCCCTTAATCATAAAGAGTTTTAGTTTGTTGGCCATAAAATAGTTTAGAACTAACAAATATATATTTGTTGTGGTTTCTAAGTTTTAATAAATCCTAGAGATTCATCAATTCTTGCTATTTCGTATCCTGATGTTTGTATGCCTATTATGAATCCATGAGAATTTGCTATGATTCCAGATTTTACAAAAGGATTTCCCATGTTTACTGTACCTATGCCTATTTCAAATCCTAGAAATTTTTCTAATAATCTGATTTCTCTGTCTTCTATATAAGTTGTTAAGATCGCACCTTTATTTGTTATTACTGCTAGAGATCCTGGAATTGTTGTTTTAGCAATGTCTGTTTGTTTTATTTTGGTTTTTAGAATTTTTTTTATTTTTGAAACTTCAGATTTATTGTATATTGTAGATATTATTGTGTTTTTATCATTAGTTGTTATGTTATTGTTTAGAGCAGTATGATCTGTACTTATTGTTTCTAATTTTACTCCAAGTTTGGCTAATTCTTTTTTTAGGAAAGTTTTTTCAGAGTTGAATATTATGTCTGGCACAAGCACTACAGAGGAATTAGCTACTGCAAATATTCCAAAAAAGTCTGTACCATAAATTGTGCCTTGTATTATTGGAACAGCTAGTGCTTCTCTGATTTTGTCAACTATTTTTTTAGGAGCAGATTTTCCAAGTAGGCAGAATTTATCTGTTGCTAATCCATATAACCCAATATTAGGATCTCCATTTATGTTTAGTTTTTCTATATGCGCCATGATATATCTTTAAGATTATGATTTAAGAATTTTTTGTATTATAAGTGATATTATGTTGAGAGCGAAATTTTATAAATTTAATTCTTATTGAGATTTTATGGAAGATACAGAAATAAGAGAGAGTAAGTTTTGTTTAATGGACTTAGAAAAAGATGTAGAAAGTATATATGATTATTGGGGACATAGAAAACCTATGAGGCTTAGAATATATTCTGAAGAAGGAGCAGGGCCTTGTAGATATTGCTTTTATTATAGATTTGAAAAAGATGAATTGTATCATAAAGGTTGTAATTACAAACCTAAATATCTAAATGTAGCATCTGAAGATGACTTAAGAAAGAAAATACATGAAGTATTAGTTGAAAGAAGAAAGAATTTTAGAGATCTAGCTTGCAGAGATATAAATAGTATTTTTAATTATGATTCTAAATATAATCCTAAAAAATCAAGATCTATTTCAAGAAATGTTGTTAGGTCTACTATAGAAAAGTATCAAGAATCTATAGATATAAAAAATAAAGAATGGGATCTCTATGTTAAGGCGTCTAAAGCATTAGAGAGGCTGGGAATCTGATTTTAGTTAACAAAAATATATTCATCTAGCCAGTTATCTTTGATTTTTCCATTTTCTAAGTTTAGGAATGGAATATAATTATAAAGTCTTCTTATTTGGAATGTAAGTCTTGTAGTGAAAATATGTACAATGATATCTTCACCAAAGCTATTCTTTAGAGTTGGTACTATTTTTCCATTAAAAAACTTAATTATATCAGATGGATTTTTTCCATCAACAATCATAACTAAAGCAAGATGACCATCTTTTTCACCTAAATAAGATTCTCTGATATGTTTAGCATATTCTGATTTGATTCTTTTTTCTTCTTCAAAAAGTTTCATAAAGTTTTCTTCTGTTAGACCAGATCTTAGTTTAATAATATAAAGCTGTCTTGCATTAAAAACACTAATTCCATTATCACTTCTCTTTAAATGTGTTAAATAATGAATTAAACCTTCAGATTCTAGCTTTTTTCGCTTTCTATTTATTGTCATAACTGGAATTTCAGTTCTTTTTGATACTTGATTATCTGTTATTCTGGGATTACGAATGAGTTCCCGTATAATCTTTTCTTCTTGTTTGTCTAGTTTTCTCATTTTGAGATACCTCTTATCATAATGTGAGATGTTTATACCAGCCAATACTTTGTCTATTATAAAGTTTTTGGTCTTATTGTTATATATATACCAAAATTTTTGGCAAAATTATATATATGTATATCTTTTCTTGATTTATGGGGGTGCATAGCATGTATAAAATATTTGATCTTCGAACTAGAAAAGATGCAGAGGAATATTATTCTATTTTAGAAGATAATGTTAATAATAATGTAAAGGTACCTGTTGCTGGTTATGGTTATTTTCGAGTTATAGGTTTGAATAAAACTCTAAATAAAGATGAACTTAAAGCATTTATTGAATCTGTATTAAAAATTAAACTTCCAATAAGTCAGGAATCTGTAAGATCGATTCCTAAAGCCATTCCTGGTGGATAAATAAAAGCCTGTTTTCCTCCTTTTTCTTTCTTTATTTTGAAATTAGAATCCAATTAGTTTGAATAAGCCATAAAAGACTTTATAGCCATCAAAACCTGGAAAAGGAATCATGTTTAGGATGAATAGCCAGAGATTGATTTGCTTTGTGAGAAGTAAGGCACGGGTATATTTTGGATAAAGATTGTATTTTAACAGGATTGTGGTTGTTAGGAAAAGAATTAAGTTTATTAGTGGGCCTGCGAATGCTATCATGCTCATTTCTAAGGGAGTGGTGAGAGCTGAAACTGAGACATATCCAGGGATGAAGAATAAAAAACCTGAGCCAATGAGTCTTAAGAATATTCCTATTGTTAATCCGAATGTAGACATATGATAGATTGCTTGGTATCCTAAGCCAAGAGCTACAAACTTATGTCCAAGCTCATGGAGGATGATTGCAGGAGCAGTTATAATAGCAGAATACTTTATATCTTCCCAATCAAAAAATCGATTTGAGAATAACTCATCTTCATAACTTTTTTCCCTTTTTATAAATATAGAAAAGATATATCCTAATGCAAGGATTGTTATTATGATTTCTAGGATTTCTCTGATAGTGAATATCATTTTTCTAGTGTTTTTAATATCTAATCTATTTTTGATATCTAATATGTTTTTAATATCTAATCTATTTTTAATATCTAATCTATTTTTAATATCTAATCTATTTTTGATATGTTTTTAAATATGTAATATGATTTAATAATGTTTTTAAATTTGAAAGTTTCTAGAAATGCTATGAAATATAAGTTTATTTGTTTAATGCTTATGATGTTTTTTGTAAGTGGTTGTATTACTGGAGGATCCACAATACATAAGTCTAATCCAGAAGTTTATAATTCTAGTTCTAGCAGTAAATATATAGCATATACTCTTTTTTCTGATGATGATTTATCTGGATTAGATGGTTGGCAGATGGATTATAAAACCAAGAGCTTTTTTGAGTTAGATATAGATATTGCTAAAACATTAGCTAGTCAAGGGGTTAAGGATGTAGCTCATTGGAAATTATCTAATGGGAATGAGAGTATCTATATTTGGATTAAGTTTTTAGATACGCAGGATAATATGGATCATGCAATAAAGAGAGCTGCGAATTTTATGCATTGGCATGATTTTGCATATATAGATTTAGGAGTTGGAGGCCAAGTAGGTTTTTATGAGAATGAATATAATCCAAGAGTTTTGATGTTAGCTTATTCTGAGGATTTGATGCTAGTGCAGATTTCATATACAAACTCTGGAAACACTTATGAAGAAGCAAATACTACGATGGCTGATAAGGCAAAATTAGTTAAGATTGGAAAGAAGATTTTAGAGAATTACAAAGAAAGTTCTATTTCTTCTGTTCCTTCTGCTTCTTATGAAACTTTTTCAAAAATTGAAATTTGAGCAACATATGATAAGTGAATTAATATATTTTTGTTATTGATAAAATTTATATTAGACCTTTGAATAATATTTTAGATGGGATTTATTGATGATGAGCAGCATTGGGCGATAGAAACTATAGGAATAATATTCTTGATTGTTGGGACAAGTAAATGGTTGTATGATATTATTATATTAGATAGTTTCTTGCACTGGAGAGTTTATTTGATTATGATAATTGTTGGATTAGCTTGTGCTGGATATATGAAAATAGCAAAGGCCTTGATGGGTTTAAAATTAGGAAGATGGTGATTTAAGAGATGTTAGCAGATGCTTTTAATGGGGCGCCTAAAGAATACATAGGAAGATTTGTAGTTGCTATTTTAGTTGTTATTGCTATTAGTACTATGTTTTTAGTATATTATTATTTAGATGTAACTGAAGATGCTGGAACTTCTGCTAATGAAATAAGTTCTGAAGATATAGCAGACTGCATAGATATAGGATGTCCTGAAGGAACTGTGTATGTAGGATCTAGTGAGTCTAATGTTTATCATAAATGTCATTCTGGGTATGCTGTAACAATTCTTCCGCAGAATAGACTTTGTTTCTATAATGCTTCGGAAGCTGAGGCTGCAGGATATAGGCCTGCTGCAGGACTTTAGAATTTATTTTTGATTTAATTAATACTTTAGATATTAGAACTTCTAAGAATATCTTTGATTTGCAAAGTTTTCCTTTGATTTAAATATGAGGTTTTCTTATAACTTAAGTTTTTGTTTAGAGTTTCTTAAAGTATTTTGGAAGTTGTTTTAGTGTAAATGTGTTTAGGATATGATTCTTTTGGCACCAGCCCCGTCTTGCAGTTGCTACACCAAACTTCATATAATTCATTTGATCTTTAGAATGTGCATCTGTGCCAATGCTGATCTTTAGTCCTAGTTCTATAGCTTCTTTTAGATTTGTGTCTGAGAGGTCGAGGCGGTTAGGGAAAGCATTTAATTCAAGATGTTTTTTGTTTTCTAAAGCTACCTTGAACACCTGATCAAGATCAAGGTTATAGGGTTTTCTTTGATTGATTAATCTTCCAGTAGGATGACCTAGAATGTTAAGATGTTTATTTTCTAAGGCAGTACAGATTCGCTTTGTCATTTCCTGTTTTGAAGACTTGAATCGGGAATGTATTGAGCCAATGACTATGTCTAGCTGTTTTAGGATTTTTTCTGGATAGTCTAAAGAACCATCTGCAAGGATATCTACTTCAGAACCTGCCAGTAGTTTGAAGCCTCTGAAGTTTTTGTTAAGTTTTTTTATTAGTTTGATTTGTTTAAGTAAGTTGGATTCAGAGAGTCCGTTAGCTATCTTTTCTGATTTGGAATGATCTGATATACAAAGATATTGATAACCAAGTTTTTTAGCTGTAGTTGCTAGATCTTTTATGCTATCTGAGCCATCACTCCATTTACTATGAACATGAAAATCGCCTTTGATATCCTTTATGGAGATTAGAGTTGGGATTTTGCCTTTCTTTGCAGCCTCTATCTCGCCTTGATTCTCACGAAGTTCTGGAGGAATATATTTTAGACTAAGCGCTTTGTAAATGTCTTTTTCTGATGTACCTGGAATCCTTTTTCCAGTGTTCCTAGAGAATAAACCATACTCGCTAAGTTTATAGCCTTTTTCGATTGCTATTTTTCTTAATGCTATATTATGTTCTTTTGAGCCTATAAAGTATAAAAGGCCAGCGCCTTTTTCTTCTGGCTTAAGAACACGAAGATCTGAATGCATGTTGTTTTTTAGGACTACTGATGCTTTGGTTGGACCCTTTGCTAATACTTTTTTGACATTATCTAAGGATGTGAAAGTTTGGATGACTTTTTTAGGTTTATTTGAAATAACTAAAATATCAATATCCCTAACGGTTTCTTTCATTCTGCGTAAGGAACCTACATATTCTGCAGATTTTACTTCTTTTAGTTTGTTTAGGGATTGGATGATTTCTTTAGCAATAGGCAAAGCTATGTTTAGAAGAGCACGTTTCTTTCCGAGCTTGTACATTCCTAGACCTTCAAGAATGTCTTGTTGGCTTTTTTCTCCGAAGCCAGATAGTTTTGCGATTTTTCCTGCTTTTGCAGCTTTTTCTAAATCTTTAATGTTTTTTATTTTAAGTTCCTTGTAGAGACGTTTAGCTTTCTTTGGACCAAGAAATTCTATATGAGTTAATTCTGCAAGATCGATTGGAACTTTTTTCTTTAGTTGTTTATATGCTTTGATTTTTCCAGTTTTTAGATATTCTTCTATTTTTAGTGCGAGGTGTTTTCCTACTCCAGGGATTGAGTCAAGACCTTTTAATCCAGATTTTTTATAGATTTTTTCAATGTCTATGCTTAAAGATGCTATAGAACTGGCTGCTTTTCTGTATGCTTGAGGCTTCCATTGTATATCTTGAATTTCAAGGATATCTGCAATTTCATTGAAGATCTTAGCAAGTTCTAAGTTTTTCATGTTATATTGTTATTAAGTTATTATATATTATATTATTATAATATTTAGAACTTATAAATTTACTTAGCTACTTCTTAGAAAAAATTTTTGTATTTACTTTGTGATTTTTGTATTTACTTTGTGAAATATCTTATAACTTTTCTCTTTGATGGTTTTTATGGACTTCTAATAAAAGGATTCAAAGGAATACAGATTATTCTCTAAAAGGGAATCAGGATATTTATTTGAGAAAGAGCATGTTTATTTGAGAAAGAGGATATTTATTTGAGAAAGAGCATGTTTATTTGAGAAAGTCAAACAATCTTTTTTGTTTTAGGATTGTGCTTTGCTTTTTGTATTTCTCTATGGGCAGGCGGAGTTTTGAATTAATATATGTTAGAGCTTGATTGAGTGAGGGGAATTTTTGAGGCTTATGTTTGAAAGCCTGTCTAGCAGTTTCTCTTACAACCCAAACTCCTAAAGGAATATTATAACCCTCATAGACCTCTCTGAAAACTATTACTCTGGCTTGTCTGTGTATCTTATGTAAGTGTTCGATGCAAGCAATTCTTGCTGCATAGTAGCCTCCGCCTTCTAGTTCTGCGTATTTCTTTCTTCCCTGGAAGGGTTCATATTCTTTTAGGATGACTGGCTGAGTCATTTTCTTTTTAGCTGCTTCTGGTAGAATTTCGAGAGCAGGATCATACCAAGTAGAGCCAGGAGCCCAAGCTTCAAAGTTTTCATATTCAAACTTTCCAGGAAGCATAAGTATAAGAAAATGGTTGTCAAGGTGCTGGGATTCAAAGACATAGTATTCAGAAATTTCTGAGAAGTATCTTATATCTTGAAGCATTTTTTTGGTTAAGATATCATCAACAGCGGTTATGCTCCATCGAGTTGGAACTAGCTTTTTGTTTCTTGTTAAACCAAGAGTTCCAGAGCTTAGGATTGTGGTTATTTTGTAGATGTCTTGGCCTTTTTTGTATAGAAGATTAGCTTGGTCTGCAGATTTTAATTCATCAAAAACTATGTTTTCAACTTTTCTTGAAATTTTAATGTTCTCTGTGATTCTTAGATTTTTTAGTGTGGCTGAGGGACCATGTGGTTGAGTCATGTCTGAGAAGGAAGCTTTGAAGACTGGTTTTCTTAAGAAGTTAAGTTCTGTATCTGTTGGCTTTTTAGCAAGAGCTAGAAGTTGGTTTTCTTCTATAAATCTAGATCTAGAGAAAATATTTTGTTTGTATTTAGATCTTAGCAGTGTGGATCTAAGTTTAATTATTTCAGCATAGGATTTTGAAATCCAGGAATTTGGAGATTCTATTTGTTTTAAATTTTCTGTGTCAAGAGAGGCCATTGGTCCAACAAACACATTTGGATAATTATAATAGCCTACGAAGACAGAGGTTGAAGGTCCAAAATATTCTTTACTAAGTTGTTCTTGGATCATAGGTTTTATCTTATATTTGATCATTAGAGGGCAGGGGTTATTACCACATAAATTCCGGGAGCCTTTACAGATTAAACAGAGTTTAGCAGTACTTACCATTTTGATTTTATTTGTTTTTTTTATTAATTTTTTTATTAATTTTTATTAATTGTTGGAAATATAGTCTAGAGTCTCTATTTGCTTCCTTATTTATTAGTGACTAATAATCTTTATATATATCTGTTTCTTGGAAAAAACTAACGTAACTTAGATAGCGTTGAAAAGGAGGTGTTTGATATTTCAAACAAAAAAATTATAATAGCTATATTAATGGTTTTGGTTTTAGCTTTTTCTGGAAATTTTGTTTTTGCTTTTCAGGCTTCAAATGTTGTTAAAGAAGATGTTAGTGCATATACTATCGGGGCAAGTAAAACAAATAAAATTGTATTAAATATTGTATTGCCTAATGCTACAGGCAGCGCTGCTGCAGATGTTCTTATACATAATGGAGCTACTTCCTCTTGGACTGGGGATGATTTAATTTCATTTTTATCTTTAGGTAATATTCATGCAGAGGCGTTTGCTAGACAAGATGGTAATTGTTCTGCAGGATATGTAGAAGGAAATTCAGATATTATAGTAGATGATGATAATGATGGAGTATATACTAGTGCTTCAGATAATGTATTATATACTGGTGGGTCTTCAGATACATATAGTGCTGGAGATGCATTAAATATATTCCCAGTGAATCCATCTCAAAGAATTGCTATAAATGGAGCAGATACAACATTTGTTAATTCAGATTGTATTTTAATAGATGATGATGGAGATGATGTTTGGACTAGCGCTGCAGATACAGTTGTAGATGCAGATGGTACTGCAACTGCTGCATCTGGTTCTCCAGGAGCAGATGATTCAAAATCTGCTGGTGATGTTTTAAATCCTTTAGCTCCAACTAGTACATATCCAACACTTTCTCTTGAAGGTGGAGATCAAGCGTATGCTACTGGAGAAGCAATTGTTCTAGATTTGGATAATGATTCTAAATATACGCCTGCAAGTGCAGATGATTGTTCTTATTATAATGGTGCAGATTCTCCAAGCCATGGAGATGCATTAAGTGCTGACTTTACAAATATTTATTGGATAGATGATGATCATGATTCCCAGTATGATTCTGGAGAAGCAATAATAAACTCTACAAATGGAACTTTAGATGATTGGGATACTGTGTTAGTAAATGGGAATGCAGATTTAGTTAGCTTTTTTAGTCAATCAGATCATAAATATTCTGATACACATAACTCACATAGTATAGATACATATGATGTGGAAGAATCAATAATTATTTCTTCTGATAGTAACTTGGATGATGGAGAAATTGTTAAAAGCGGAGAGGCAGACACAAAAGTATTTGCGAATGAAATAGCTGCTATAGAAAGTGGGTCAAGCAACAATGGAGCATATGATGATGGTGAGCTGATTATGAATAGCTCAAATGGTGCAATAATAAAATCTGGAGACGGAGATTTCCAAAACTTTGTAGCAGGAGACGATATATTGTTTGATGATTCTGACGGCGGTAATGAATATGATGCTGGAACAGATGATATTTTTATAGATGATGATGAAGATGGTGTATATACTTCTGCAGCAGATGCAGAAGCAGATTGTGATGGTTCAACAAGTACAAATAAAGGTACTTGTGATTCTCATAGTGAAGGGGATGCTTTAGTTTCCATGGGAGATAATAAAGTTGATTGGGATGATAATGATGCAGCAGATGGAGTGTATTTATGTACTGATGATTTAAGTAATCCTACTGCAATAAGAGTAGATCTTAATCAAGATTGTACAGATAACGGTGGTAATGATGGTACATATTTGTTAGGAAGTGCAGCTGCTACTACTAAAGTTACAAATAAATGGGCTTTTGTAGATTCTGATGCAGATGGACTTTTAGATAATGGAGAAGATTTATATATTGAAGAAACAGCTGGCAGTAGCACATATTCTGCTGGGGCAGATGAAGTTTTAGTAGATGGAACTGGTGCTTTGAATGCAGGAGATTCAGGTCTAGGAATACAAAATGATGCTGAAGTAGGATATTTGGATGGAGATCATGATAGCTCATATACTGATTATGAAATCCTAATTGATTTGGGAGATGGAAATTCTTTAGCAAATGATGCAAATGTTCCAATAACTGCACAAGGATTACAAAAAGCAACAGGGGATTGGGATGTTATTGATGCAGTTTTATTAAATAGTAGTGCAGTATATTGTGACAACGATCATGATGATGCATATGATAATACAGAAGCAATAATTGTTAGTGGAACTGCTGGACAATTAAATACAGGAGATACAGTAGAAACATCAGGAACTTGTGATCTATTAGACTTTACTGCAGGATCAAGCAGTAATGATAGAAGACTTGCTTTTTCAGATGATAATAATGATGGAGATTATTCAACTGGAGAAGCAATAATTCAGGAAACATCTGGAGATGCAGACACTACTTTAGAGTCAACAGATACGATATTTTTATCAGGTAGTGCAGATCTTGATGGAGATTGGACAACTGCAAACAATGCAGATGGTCCATTAGTACATACAAGTACTGGAGTATTTGTTGCAACTAATGATGTTTGTAAAGAAGTTGTTGATGGAGGCTTAACATATTCTGATGGAACTGCGGATACTAAAATATTAGATGAAGGTGGTGCAATAAGTAATGGAGCAACTTTAGCTTTATTAGATGGTACTGGAAATTTAGTATATAATGATGAAAATTCAAATAATGAATGGGATAATGGAGAAGATATTATTACAGAGAATTATGCTGGAGAGTTTACATGGAGTGCTGCAGCAGATACTAAACTAGACGCAGATAGTTTAGATGTAGATTGTAGTGGTATGAGTGCAGGAGATACAATTACATTATTAGATAATACCACAAATCTTGTATTCTATGATGTAAATACAAATTCTGATTGGAATACTGGAGAAGATATTATTTTAGAAAATCATGTAGGTGAGTTAACATACTCAGATATTGCAGATACTGTAGTTGTAAATGGTGGAGATAGTATCTCTGCAGGAACTACTTTATGTGATTTCCCTACTACCTATAAATATGTAGATGATAGTGAAGATGATACGTTTGATAGCAGTGAAGATATCTATAATGATGTTGGTGCAAATGTAAATGTAACAGATAAAGCAGAAGATGAGCTGAATGTATTTATTGTAAAAAATATAGGCGACCAAGATCGTTCTGAATTGACTGTTAAAGCATGGGTGGATGATGGTGATGGTGTTTTTGAACCAGGATCAGATGATTCAGCATTAGGTGCTGGAACTGGATCATATGATGCATCAATAAATGGATGGATATGGACTGGTCTATCAGAAGCAATTCCTGCATCTGGATTAAGAATATTTGTTTCAGTAGATACTGGTGCAGGTGTTACTGATGGTGCAACTCTAAGGTTCCAAATTCCAATTTTGATAGATTCGGACAGCGATGGAGATTATGATGCTGGAGAAGAAGGAGTTTTTGTAGCATCAAATAATGATGGACCAACAGATGCTAATGTAACAAATGCAGATTCACAAACTATAGATATTACTGGACCAAATATAACTAGTGTAACAATAAATGGAACCTTGGTTACGGTGGTTTTCAATGAGAATATAGTGCATTCTGGAACTAAAACATATAATTCAGATGGATCTGGAACTGCTGGAAATACTATAAATGAAACCTTTGTAAGTTATACTGATGGAGCTGGTGGTAGTGCATCAATAGTTGCAGGAAATCCAACAGTTAGTGCGAATGATACTTTAGTATATACTTTAGATGGATTTGCAACATTTAGTGCAACACTAGGTGCGCAAACTAATAAATTCTATGATTATGCAGGTAATGCTGTGGGAACAGCAGCAGTAACTTCAACAGGAGCACCAGATGAGCATATAGATTTAAGTAGTGGATGGAATTTAATTTCTACGCCAAGAGTGCTTGATAATAGTACTTGGTCAGATGTAATAGCATATTATGATGGGTTGAATTGGTCTATTGCGTATACATATGATAATGGATGGGTACAGGTAACAAGTAATTATACATTAGATCCATTGGAAGCTATTTACATAAATATAACAGAAGCAGATGAGCTTGCATTCTTCTATAAGAAGGCTACACCAGGACCAAATTGTGTATATCCTTCAAGAAGTCTAACAAGTGGATGGAATTTAGTAAGTTTAAATGAAAATATTAGTACTAAATGGACTACTGCATTAGATGATCTTGAAGTTGTATCTGGAGAATCTAATGATTATAAGGGATTGTCTAAGATATTGAGTCCAAGTCCTCCAAATGCAAATTATTACTTAGAAGCATCTAGCAAGTATGAAGATGATTCTGGAAGTAATATGGATGAGTATGAAGGATATTGGGTACTAATGGAAAGAGCAGATACACTAACTGGACAAAGGTGTGATTAGATAAATAAATTCGGGGGCTTAGCCCTTGTTTTTGTATTTTTTATTATCTAAATTGTTTTAAAGGAAAAGGAAATTTAGAAGAAGGGATGGTAAAATGAAAAAGTTGTTTGGTTTGATGATCTTTGTTTCATTAATGTTCTCAATAATTTTAGTAGGAGTCTATGCTGATTCTCCTCCAGTCTTACCTCATGCTTTTTATGGAACTGTACTGCATGGAACCAGTGATGTTCCTAGTGGTGTGGAGATAACTGCTGAAATATCTGGACAGCAGAAAGCTAGTTTTACTATGACTAGTGATGGGGCATATGGTGGAGGTTCAGATCCTGATACTCAGAAGTTGATTGTTAGTTCAGTATCAGATGATGAAGGTAAGGCTATATTGTTTTATGTTGGAGGTGCTTTAGCTACTACTACTCCAAGCAGTGTTACTTGGAGGCCTGGAGGCATATCTGAAGTAGATTTGCTGGTAGCTTCAGGGACTGCGATTAATGGAAATGGTATCTGTGAATCTGGAGAAACTCATAGTACAGATTCTGCATGTGAGGAAGAAAATGGTGGTGGCGGTGGTAGTGAAGAAGTAACAACACCAACTGGCACAGCTCCTATTGATGAAACTGAAGAGCCAGAGGAAGAGGTTATTCAACCAAAGCAAGAAATTATTACAGATGAAGATAAGGTAGAGGATATTATTGCAGGTGTTGATCCTAGGTCTATAGGCATGGAAGAGATAACTCCTGAAGATGTAGAAGTTACTAAGATTGGTGAATTAAGTAAGGAAACAACAGTAACCATAGGAAATATTGATGATGCGCTTAATTCAGTAACTGATGATAATACAATAGAGATATTTGAGAAAATCAGAGATGCTATCACATCAGGAGAATCTGGAGAGGTTAATATTAAAACAGATTTGAATGTGTATGAAGTTAAGAGTAAAGATACAGGTGCTATAAATAAAGTTTCTGAGATAAGAATTGTGGTTACTGCTCAAGAAAATATGAAGGATGTTGAGATTGTAGAAGTAATTCCAAAAAGTGTTGCAGCGAGCATAGCAGAACTTGCATTTCCAGGAATTCAGCCAGAAGTAATTCAAGCAGATCCTATTGTAAGATGGTATATCGCTAATTTAGCTGAAGGATCTACTGCTGAAGTAAGCTATATTGTTAAAAAGGAAATAGATAAGATAGAGTCTAATACTATAGTAGATAACAAAGCAGTTAGAGAAGGGCCATTTTGTGGTAATAAGGTTTGTGAGAGTGGAGAAAATAATGCAAATTGCCCAGGTGATTGTTTAACTGAATTTAAAGCAATAAGTCTTGGATTTTTGATTAGTATAATCCTTATGTTATTGTTTATTTACATAGTGATTTCTTTTGTGAGAAGAAAGAGTAAGGCGAAGAAAGAAAAGGAGCGGAAGGATCTATAGTCAGATATTATTTTTGATTGTTTTTCTTATTTTCTTATTTGGATCAGTTATTTTAAGATAATCAAAATTATTTTAAATAAGAATTGTAGATTAATTAGCAAGAATGGATGAAGAATCTAATATGTTTGTATTAGTGTTTATAGCAATATTTGCTATTATTATAATCTTTGCAACAACTTATGCAAATAAGGATATGTTTAGGGATACTTTGTATTGTGAAGCAGATTCTGATTGTGTGCAAGATTCTTGCTGTCATGCTACTGCATGTATAAGCATAGAGAATAAACCAGATTGTGTTGGTGTTGCATGTACCCAGATTTGTGAACCTGGCACTTTAGATTGTGGCTATGGTAGTTGTAAATGTGTGAATAACCAATGTGCTGCAGTTTTTGCTGAATAATTGAAAAAAAGGAAAAAATGAGTAAGAGAATAACACTATTAATATTAATGAGTGTTTTTTTATTAGTGAGCTTGCAAGTAGTGATAGCAGCAAGTATAGATGATAATGTTTTTGAGGATTTAGATAAGAATTCTAAGGTAGATGTTATTATTATGCTTAAGGAAGATACTAGTGGAACAAGATCAGGATCTAGTGGTTCGGAAGCAAGTACATCTATTGCTGTTAAGCAGGAGAATGTTCTTTCAGATCTTATGGAAGAAGATTTTGAATTAAAGTATAAATTTTCTAATGTAGAAGCTATTAGTGGAAAAGTTAGCGCGCAAGGACTAGCTAAATTAGCTAATGATCCTAATGTATTAAGAATATATAAACCAGGGATTGCTGTAGCTCATAGAGCAGAAGCAAATTCTCTAATTAATGCTGATGATGTATGGCTTAGAAATCTTCAGGGTTTAAATATTACTGGGGCAGGAGAAACTATTTGTGTTATAGATAGTGGAATTGACTATACGCATACTGAATTTGGTTCTTGTACAGAAGAGGAATTTCTGGCTGGTAACTGTTCTAAAGTTATAAGTGGTTATGATTTTTGTGGAAGTGATGGAGGAGGATGCACAACTCCAGATGCAAATCCTTTTGATGATGATGGACATGGAACTCATGTTGCAGGGATTGCAGCTGGAAATGGAATATCTGGTAATAACAAAGGAATAGCATTTGATGCTAAGATTGTAGCAATTAAAGCACTTAATGCTAGTGGAAGAGGTGATTTTTCAAATATAGCATCTGGAATAGATTGGTGTGTGAATAATGCAAGTAAGTTTAATATTTCTGTTATAGTAATGAGTTTAGGAGATAGTGGAGAACATAATCTTTCTAGTTGTCCTGCAAGCACATATTCTGCTACAACAAGCGCAATAAATAATGCAACTGCTGCAGGTATTTTTGTTGTGGCTTCATCTGGTAATAGTGGTTTTGATGATGGTATAAGTTATCCAGCCTGTCTTGCTAATGTTACTTCTGTTGGTGCAGTTGATGATGGTTCTGAAGGTACTACTGAAGATAATATACCTAATTTTGTAAATAGTGATGAGATTTTAGATTTATTAGCACCAGGATGCAAGGTTGTTTCAACAGTTCCAACAGGATCATGTACTAATTGTCATAGTTCTGGATATTTGTCTGGAAGTGGAACTTCTATGGCTGCTCCATTTGTTGGAGGAGCTGCAGCACTTATTTTCCAGCATGAGAGGTTAGAAGGCGTGACTATAGACCCTGGAGAGATTAGAACTGTTCTTAAGAATAAAGGTGTTAATGTTACAGATTCTAAAAATAGTCTAGTATTTCCGAGAATAGATATTCTGGCAGCAATAAAGTTTTTAGATGATACTCCTACTTCAGCTGCTGCTGGTTTAGCAGAACTCTCAAAAGATGAAACTTGGATTTATTGGAATTGGACTAATCCTTCAGAAACTGATTTTGATCATACAGAGGTTTGGTTGAATAGTGTATTTAAGGTTAATTTAACAAGTAATATTAGTTATTATAATGCAACAGGACTTAGTGCAGATACAGAATATAATTTAACTTTGAAATCTGCAGATGATGCTGGAAATTTGAATCAGACTAGTGATAATGCAACCACTCTTGGTTTATTTGCTCCAGAGATTATGATTGTTAGTCCTACACCCTCACACAAAAGTAAATTGAATACTACTTGGATTTTTGTTAATATTACGAGTGATCGGGATCTAAGAGAAGCTTGGTTAGAATGGGATGGCACTACTAATATAAGTATGAGTAACTCTAGTTTAAAAAATTGGTATATTAATAAGACAGATGTTTCTGGAGATTTTACATATAGAATTATTGGAAATAGAACAGAAGGAAAATTAGGAGTTTCTAGTACAAGAGATATTACTTTAAATTCAACAGATCCAAATAATGCACCTTTCTTTAATCCAGCTTTGCAAGATCAGACTGCTATAGAAGATCAAGAGTTTACATATGATATAGATGTTACTGATCTTGATGGAGATAATATTACATTTTTAGATAATGTTTCAGAATTTAATATTAGTTCGAATGGAGTTATTACTTGGACACCAACTAATGATGATGTAGGAAGTTTGGGAGTTAGAATTAATATTACAGATGGTAATGTGAATATTAGTGAGGTATTTGTTATTACTATAGAAAATACTAATGATGCGCCTGTAATTGATTCTTGGTATTGGGATAATTCTACAATAAACAGTACTACGAATCAAACCATTTATCTGACAGAGAATAATACAATATTCTTTAATGCAAGTGCAAGTGATGTGGATAATGTTACTTTGTTGTATAATTGGTATTTTGAGGGTGAACTTAATTCTACAGAACAAAATTTAACTTATGATGTTGGTTTGCATAATGGTGGAACTCGTAATGTTACATTGATAGTTTCAGATGGAAGTCTTAATGATTCAGTATCTTGGACTTTGATTGTAGTTGATCCTTGGCTACCAAGTTTTAGTCATGCATTTGATAATCTGACAGTTAATGAGGATTCTGCTATAGTGTATGATATTAATGCTAGTGATGATGATGCAGATACCTTAACTTATAGTGCTAATATTTCAGGAATTATTAATTCAAGTACTGGGCTATTGAATTGGACTCCTACTAATGATTATGTGGGGAATAATACTATTAATATTACAGTTAGTGATGGTTATAATAGTGTTAGTAAGAACTTGAATATAGATGTTAATAACACGAATGATCCTCCTATAATAAGTAGTATTAGTTCTCAAACTGCAACTGTTAATGAAGAATTTAGTTTAGATGTTAGTGCTACTGATCCAGATCCTACTGGAGATACTTTAACATTTTCAGATAATACTAATTTGTTTAATATAAATTCTGGTAATGGTAATATTGAGTTTACTCCTGATAGTTCAGATGAGGGAAGTTATTCTATAACTATAACTGTTCAGGATAATCATGGTGCTACTGATTCAGAAACCTTTACTCTAACTATTGAGGAAGAGTCTAGTAATAGTGGCGGAGGTACTACCACCACTACTACTGCAGAGGATGATGTAGTTGTTACGCCTAGCACAACTACTACTGATTCTTCGGTTACAGAAGAAATTGATGATGAAATAACTAGTGTTGAATATCTGGGAGATGATATAGATAAGTATTTAACTAAGGTATCTAGTATTGATAAAAACTTAGTTGCTGATTTGAATATAGAAGGTGATCTTAAGTTTACTAAAACTAATATAGCATCTATTGAATCAGCGCTTAAAGCTTTGAAGGGTTCAAGCATTTCTGATACAAAAAAGGAACTTGAATTTACTAAGTTACAAAATAGACTAACAGAAATTAAGAAGTCTACAATTGTTGAAGCAGAAATTATTTCTACAGATGAATTTACGCAGAGTGTGAAAGATAGTGATATAGATGCATCTATTGAAAGTATTGTAGTTAAAGATGGTTTAGATGATTCTGAAAAACAAAATTATGTTTCTGAAGCTGCAAGGCTTAAAGATAAAGTTAGTGTAGATGTAAATACTAAGGTTTTGGATGTTAAATATCTTTCTGGAAACACAGGAAAAATAACTATGTTTAAGAAGACTATCAGTTTAGATTCTTCTGAAGAGCTCTATATAGTGGAGACAATACCAAAAGATATTGCTAGCACTGCTGGTGAAATTACCTTTAGGACAGCAGATTATGAAATTGTAAAGGATGATCCTGTTGTAAGATGGAGCTTTTCTGATTTAGTTGATAAAGAAATAATTTATACTGTGAATAAAGAAGTGTCTGATGATTTAATTAATTCCACAAAGTTAGTAGTATTGCCTAAGCTTGATAAAAAACTAATATTGGGTGGAGAGGAAACTGAAGAAACTCTTGATGGGTTTATTAGTTTGTTTGATCTTAATCTATTATCGTTTGTAAGCATAGTGATTGTTATTCTAGTTGCAGTTTTATTTATAGGAATTACAAGAAAGAAAAAAATTACTAAAAAAAATAAAAAATAAAATTAATCTGTCCAAGCTATTAATAGAATTATTAGTCCTATTAATATTATGAATGGACCTATCATACCTTTTAATAATTGCATAAAAGGATTCCAGAAGATTATTGTGCCATAAAGACCGATTAAACATACTAACAGTCCGATTACACCTTTGAAGTATTTCATTATTTTATCTTTTGTGAAGCCTTCATCTTCATCATCTTCAAAATCTAAATCATCATCTTCTACTTTTTTTGCTGTTTTCTTTTTTGTTTTTTTTCTTGCTGCCATGTATATAACCTCCGATAAGTTTATGATTCTACGATGGTAAATAAATAAAAGGCTTTCGTTTTGTTTGTTTTTAAATTTTGTGAGTATAGTTCATTGTTACCTTAAAGGGCGCTAAGAAAGATAAAAAATTAATTCCTCTTTTTCTTGGGTTTATCCCAATAAGCAGATTTACATTTAGGGCATAAGATGGGATATTCCTTTTTCCTTGGTATCCATTCATGTCCACAACGTTCGCATTTATATCCCTTTACCTGTATTTTTATCTCAGCCATATAATCTTTTAGAATTTTATTCTTTATAAATTTTACTTTAATAAGTATTAACTACCTAGTTATTAATTTACTACCGAAACATTTTTTAAGTTTAACTTACTTATATAATTATTAATTAGTTAAGTAAATAAGGGAGGCTCCGAAGAGCCCCAGATTCCATCAAATCCGTCAAGATAAAATGAAACCTAACAATATAAAAGAAAAGAAGTATAAAAAACTTTGCTGTCCTAGTTGTAAAAGTAAGAATATCAAAAAGAATGGAAGAAGAAAAACACAGAATAGAGGATTAATTCAAAGATACAAATGTAAAGATTGTGAATATAGATTTACTAATGACGGTGGCTTTTTCAGAATGAGAAATCATCCAAATAAAATAACTTGTGCTTTAGATCTATTTTATCGAGGAGTTTCAACTAGAAAAGTGCAAGAACATTTTCAAGCATTTTATCCAGAGAATTCTTCTCATAAATCTATCTACAAATGGATTATTAAATATTCAAAAATAATTTCAAAATTTACAGATGATCTTAAACTTCAAGTTGGAAAAGAACTATAAGTTGACGAGATGGAATATCATAGAAGAAAATATCACAATAAAAAAGGAGTTGATAAAAATTGGTTTATTGATGCTGTTGATTGTAAACCAAGATTCATAGTTTCTTCTGAATATACAAAAGCAAGAGGGAAGAATGAATTAAAGCTCGTTATTAAGAAAGCTAAAGATAAAACAGGAGAACAAGTTAAAATCTGCACAACAGACGGACTTCTTGCTTATGGAAATATTGTTAAGAAAAGTTGGGGTTATAACAACAAGTTAGGAAAATACATGGTTGAACATAATGTTGTTAATGCCTCTAAAGGAGAAGGTTTTAACATTATGATTGAAAGGTTACATAATTCAATAAGAGGAAGAACAAAAACAATGAGAGGTTTTTATGGAAGTGTGGAAAGTGCTAATGCGATAATGAGAGGATTAGAAATTTATTATAATTTTATTAGGAAGCACCAAGCTCTAAACAGAGCTCCATATGAATTGGCTTGTCCTAATTTAAAATTAAATTCTAATAATAAATGGTTAGAGTTAATTCAATTGAGTAGAATTAAATCTCTTTAATAATGTCCTTTACCTTTTTTCTGCTTTCTTCCTTAAATTTAATTCCTTTCTCTTTTAAAGCAGATTCCATATTCCCACCAAATTTTCCTGCAATTACTAAATTAACTTTTTTGTCAGCTAACATATATGCTACAGAAAAACCTGCTCCGCCAGAACCTGTTGCAAAAGGATTTTTTATTGATTCTATTAATTTTCTGTCCTCAAAAATAAGGTAATAAGGAGCCCTTCCACCTCTTTGACTTACTTCTGAATTTTCGTCTTTTCCTTCTGATGCTATGGCAACTTTCATTTTTTAACATCCATTAATTTATTTATTAATATACCTTGAACCATAGATATAAAAATCATAACAAAAGATAAAACTAAAATGTATTCCCATCCAAAATAAAAAATAGCAATTGGCAATAAAGGAATTTTAATTGCTCTATTATACAAGAAACATGCAATTAGCCCATAACTTAAACCTTTATTTTTTAAGTCTGCTAAAAGAGGATACCACATATAAATTGGTCCTGTAGATAAAATTCCTCCAATAATAATGAAAAACCATTTTTTAACTCCTTTCTCTTCTAAATGCTTCATTACAAATTTTGGTGTTATAAAATAATTAGTTAAACTCATTAAAACAAAAACAAGAATAAATATAGGGATTATTTTTAAAAGAATATTATAAAAGAATATTATACTTGAAGAAAATATATCTTTTCTAAAAATATATAATCCGAGATAAACTAATAAGATAATTATTAAGAAATGCCAAGATCCTGAAATTTGTTTTAACTTGTTTCTTATATTCATATTAAAATACTCCTAAAATTAGTATTGTGATTATTGCTACGATAATTGCTAAAATAAATGCAGTAATGTTTCTTAGAAGAGCAAATTTTTTACCTAAAATCGCAGATTCTGCAGGTAATTGTATTAGTCCAACAGTAACCCATGCAACTAAAAAAGCAGTAACAGCAAATAGACTAACACCTTGAGCTAAAAGTTCGCCTCCAAAAATATAACTTGTTACAGGATTTCCAGCAGATATACTCCCAACTAAACTTCCTATAAATGAATCTATAAAAATATTATTCTGAAATATAGAAGTGTAAAATGATTTTGGGATTAGAGTTGTAATTAAACTAATAAGTAATATTGTTCCTAATATCATAGGAAAAGTTTTCCATAAACCTTTTCCTGCTTTAAGAGTTGCCTCTTTTAATTTTTGCATTTTAATGATCACATTCTTCATTTAATTCTTTAAGGTTATCAATATTATCAATAACCTCTTTTACAATTTTATAATTGCCTGTTTTAAGTTTTACTCCTTTTTTATTAAATAGTTTTATCGCCCTCTGCCCCATTCCTAAAGAAAAAACAATATCTGGCTCAAACTTCATAATTTGGTCTACAGGAGATAAATTAGGATTTGTATGTTCTAATTTATTCTCTATAATTGATAGTTCTTTTGTGTTTGATTTATATATAGCAAAATAGGGGCAATGCCCAAAGTGCTCACTAAGTTTAGAGTTTTCTCCTTTATCTTCATCTATAGCTATAAGTAATTTCATTATTGTTATTAATCTAGATTAATTTCTTCTTTAAGTTCTTCTTTTAATGCTTCTTTTGGGTGTAATCCAATAAATTCTTTAGTGATTTTTCCATCTTTAAACAATTTCATGTTTGGTATGCTTTGTATTTGATATTGTCTAGCTAATGTTTGATTTTCAGATTCATCTACATTTATCTTCCCTATTCTTAATTTATCTTTCAATTCTTTAGATAATTCATCTAAAATTGGGCTCATTATTAAGCAAGGTTGACACCAAGGAGCCCAAAAATCTACTAAAACAGGAATCTCTGAATTTAAAACTTCTTTTTCAAAATTCTTGGTTGTTATTTCTACTGTTGACATTTTTTATTTATAGTCAAATACTGATTACATCAACGGGACAAGCCTCAACACCTTCTTTTAAACAAGAAGCTTTTGAATCCCTAATTTCAGCTTTTCCATTTTTTATTTCAAACCCTTTTTCACATGCAGAAACACATGCTCCACAACCTAAACATTTCTCCTGACCTATTTTTACTATTTTTCTTCCTTACAATTTATTTTAATTTTATTTTCTTGTCATTTGAGTTTGGCATTTAGGACATTTTTTATTCATGCAGGGGTGACCTCTTATTTGAGGCTCTTCATATCCACACTTAGGGCATTTACAAACTCCTCCTGGACCTGCTGCTACTGGACCACCCATTCTACCTCCGCCACCAAATCCTCTGCCTCTTCCCATGCCTAAACCTCTTCCTCTTGGCACAGCCATTTTAAAGTTACCTCCTTGAATTTTAATTGCTTGACCAGTAGTTATAGCATCAGCTAATTTTTTTCTTCCTATTCTAAGTAATCTTGATAATGTAGATTGACTTATCTTCATTTTTTTAGCAACATTGTTTTGTTCCATTCCTTTAGAATCTATTAGTCTTATTGCTTCTAATTCATCAAAGCTCAATACAGTTTCCTTTAGATTAACCATAGGAATGCCTGCTGGCTTGAAATAAGTTACATCTGGCTGAAAAAAGATTCTTCTTACTTTTCTTGGTCTTACCATTGTTCAATTAATCCTTTAGTTCTTTTAGTCTTTTCTCTATTTCTTTCATTTCTTCTTTTAAAGCACTTAGTTCTTGCTCTAAAAATTGTTTTTCTTGTTTTTCTGTTATAACTGCAGGTTTGACTTGTTGTATTGGCATAGCGTGAACAACTCTTGCTCTCCATCCAAATCCTCTGCCTCTTCCCATGCCTAAACCTCTTCCGAATCCAGAGTTCATAAATCCGGGTGCATTAAAACCTGCACAATAACCCATTCCTCTTCCAGTCATGCTTCCCTGTCCTGCAGGGCCTGTTCCATCTCCTCGTGGCATTTTAATTCCTCCGTGCCTTATAGGCTTATTTTAGTTATGAATACATAGTCATTATACTATTTAAATCTTTCGTTTTGGGTAAGTATGCATAATACACAATAGAAAATTAATCAGAAACCTCTGCTAAGGTAACAATGAATGAGTATAGAAACATTTATAATAGCAGATTTCTGGATTTTGATTATCTGAGATGTGGATAACTCCCAACCCTAGGGAGCCTGAATCAGAGGTGATAATATGAAGGGATTATATCAACATATAAGAGAAATTTGGAAGAAACCTAAGAAAAATATTAATGAATTACTTGGGGAGACAGCCTGGAGAGATAGGTTAGCTTCTTTTAGAAGAGAACCAGCTATTCTAAAAATAGAAAGACCTACAAGATTAGATAGAGCTAGAAGCCTTGGATACAAAGCAAAGCAAGGTTATGTGATGGTTAGATCTAGAGTTACTAAAGGTACAACTAAAAGGCCAGCTATGGCTGGTGGAAGACGTCCTAAGAGATATGGAAGAACTGGTTTTACTCCAGGAAAGTCTGGTCAGATGATTGCTGAAGAGAAGGTGTCTAGGAAATATCCTAATTTGGAAGTTTTGAATTCTTATTGGGTTGGTGAAGATGGAAAACATAAATGGTTTGAAGTTATTTTAGTGGATAAGAGCCATCCTGTGATTAAGAAGAGCAAGGATATTAAGTGGATTTCAAAGAGAACTCATAAAGGAAGAGTTCATAGAGGATTAACTTCCGCTGGAAGGAAATCTAGGGGCTTAAGAGTTAAGGGTGAGAGAGCTAGCAAGAGTCGTCCGTCAGTAAGAGCTAAGGGTAGAAAAGCTAACTAGATAGTAAGATTTTAAAGAAACCTTTTTCTTTATTTTAATATGATAGATTTAGTGTTTTATGCATCTCAGGCAAGCATAGCTAAGAGAGCTAAAGAACTAGGCTGGAAAGATATAGTTTGGATGTTTGGTAAAGATAGTTATTTTTCTAAAGAAGCTGAGAAAGTTGAAAATAGGGCTCTGTTTTTGGATGTTAAAAAGCCTTCAGATTTGAAAGTTCTTAGGAAAGTTAAGAAACATGATTTGGTTGTTGTGAAGAGCAATGGTGCTGAAGATGTGAATGATGCTATTGTTTCTTCTAAAGAAATAGACATATTCTTGGATTTAGCTACTGTAACAGGTAGAGATCATACTCATTATAGAAGAAGTGGTGTGAATCAAGTTATAGCTAAGAATGCTTTCAAAAATAAGCAAGTGTATGCTATAAATTTTGCAAGAATTTTAAAGTATGAAAATGATAAGCGAGCTAAGCTTCTTGGAAGAGTTATGCAAAATATTAGAATTATGCAGAAATATAAAGTTCCTATTATGATTACTAGCATGGCCAAGGATTCTTATGGTTTAAGAAAACCTAAAGATTTAGTAGCGTTTTCTAAAGTTCTAAGTGTGAAAGCAAGTACAAAGAGTGTGATTATTCTTGGAGATCTTCTGAAGAAAAAACAAGATATTAAATCTGGAAAGATTGTTAGGGAAGGTGTTAGATTGTTGCTTGATTAAATTCTTAAAATTATATTATTAGATTGGTTTGCTTATTGTGAACATGTTTTTATATTTTTATATTTTTAGGTTTTTTAGGTTTTTTATGTTTTTTAGGTTTTTTATAGTAATTCTATCTTTAAGAGGTTTATTTTTGTGGTAGTATAGTATATAGTTTAAAGTGAATAAAAGATTATAAATATGGAAATAAGTATTTTAATTACTTATTAGGAGTGTAGACGATGCCAGCAAGAAAAAAAGTTAAAACTACAAAGAAAGTTAAAGGAAAGAAGGGAATGTTTAACCCATGGAAAGCACTTTTAGGAGGTATTATTTTTGCAGTGATATCTCAAATAGTGCATAGTATTTCATCACAGATGACTATGAGTTTTTATACAGATCCAAAATACTTTTCTTTGTGGAGTGAATTGATGATGCCTAATGCAGGTTCACCTGGAGCAGAATTCTTTTTTGCATCAATAGCTTTTGCATTAATTATTGGTGTATTATTTTCTGTAATATATACAGTAATTAGATCTAGTGTTCCAGGTAAGATGGCTAGGAAGGGATTAGAGTATGGACTTTTATTGTTCTTTATTAGTGCTGTGCCAATGTATTTTACTATGTATTTACTATTAGCAGTGCCAACAGCATTATTAATGATTTGGGCAATAGAGACTTTTATAGTTTATATACTTGGTGCATTTGGAATTGCATGGGCTAATAAATAAAGAAATTTTTTTGTTTTTAGTTATTTTGTTTTTATCTTTTATTTTGATTATTTTATTCTGGAGAATTATTCTAGATTGATTTCTTGTCCGTTTTGTAGAATGTGTACTGTTTCTCCAAGTTTGAATCCAATTTCTGTAGCGAGTTCTGCTAGTGCACTTAGTTTTTGCATATCTCCATGAGCAGGAATTATATGTTTAGGAGCTATCATTTTTATTAGGTCGCGGTGATCTTCTCTAGCTCCATGTCCTGAGACATGAATATCTTTAAAAATTCTAGCTTTTTTGTTTTTTAGTTTTTTCTCAAGGAGTCTTCTGTTAGCTTGTATTTCTGGAGTAGGGATTGTGTTACATGAAAATATAATAAAGTCTCCTGGCAAGATAGTGAATGGGAGTTCATCTCTTGCAAGTCTTGGAAGCATAGCATTTGGTTCTCCTTGGTTTCCGGTTACTGCAATTAGATATTTTTCTCGCTCTTTATTTATTTCTCTGAGTCTTTTTCTTGCTTTGCTAGCAAATCCAATTATTTCTGCTCTTTCTGAGAAGTTAATTAGGTCTAGGTTTTCTCCAGCAGTGATATACTTGTTTAGTGATCTACCAAGAAATACTACTTTTCTATTTAGTTCTTCTCCTATGTCGATAACGCTTTTTAATCTTGCTAGATGTGAAGAAAAAGTACTGAATATAATACCATGCCCTTTGTTTTCTGTGCCTAGTAAGACATCTCTAAGCATATCTTTTGCTACTGCTTCAGAGAATGTTTTCTTTTCCTCTTCAGCTCTTGTGCTGTCTATGATTAAACCAACTATATTTTCTTGAGCTAATTGTTTTAGTCTTTTTTTGTTTGTTTTCTTTCCAAGGATTGGATTATTATCAAATTTGTAATCAGAAGCATAGACTATACTTCCATATGGAGTTTGAACATTTACTATTACTGTTTGGGGGATAGAATGTGTGACATTAATAAATTCTATTTTTATGTTGTCTGTTAGTTGATAGATAGAATTTGGATTTAATCTTACTAATTTGTTTTTTATTTTAAATTTATTGTCTTTAGCAATTTGTTCTAGTACCTCTAGTGTATATGGAGATCCTATTATTGGACAGCTATATTTTGAGGCTAACCATCTTACTGCACCTATATGGTCGAGATGACCATGACCTAGGATTATTGCTTTTACATTCTTTTTTGTTTCTGCTAGAACTCTGTCATTTGGTATTCCACCTTCATCTATTAATTCATTTTCTGTAGGATGTTCTTTTTTATCTATGACAGCAAGATATCTATCTAAATAAAGGCCCATATCAATGATAATTCCTTCATCATCAGATTCTATATAAGTCATGTTTCTACCTACTTCTTCATATCCACCAATAGCTCTTATTTTAATCATTTTAATTCCTATTTTCCATGCTTAGATTTTTTAGTTTATTAATAAATAAAGAAGATCCAATTACTTCAAAGAATTTGCTGGGAATGTTTATGTTTATTTCTATACCTTTGTTTAATAGAAAAAGAGTAAAAAAAGAAACTTTTTCTTTTGATATTTCTTCGAATTCAAAGATTGCGTTCTTTATGTTGTCTGGATTTAAATTTAAGGTTTGTCCGTCAATTAAAGCATCATAACCTTGTTTTTTTATGAATTTTTTTATGGATTCAGAAATTTCTGCGCTCATATTTGAGAAATGAGGTGCATTTATTCTTAGGTTTACTTTTTCATTTATTTCTAGGTTTTTTAGAATTCTATTTATTGTGCTAAAAGGTTCATTATTATCTTCTAAAATGAATCCTAATTTAAGTATCTCTTTTTTTTCTTTCATAAGTTTTCTTCTAGTCCTTTGATGTCTTTAGCATCTTTTTCTATTTTTCCTAAGTCTACTCCAAGCTTTTTTAGAGCATCATAATGCATTTTTATTAGGGAGTCTACAATTCCTATTATTTTTGTCATTTCTTGTCTCTCTTTTATTAGAGTACTCATTGCTCCTTTATGAAATCCTATTTGTTCGTCTTTACTTGGTTCTTTTTCTACCATTTTAATCATATATTATATTAAAAAGGACATTTATAAATTATTTGAATCTAGAAATTTATTTTTAATCTGTCATTAGTTTTTACTTGATTTTTTATTGTTCCTGCTCTAAATTCTAGTATCATTGAGGCAGGCTTTTTTGGATATATTGTTGAGCTAAATGGTGGAATATTTTTTTTGATGTCTACTACTTTATTTTTGGAATCTAGCCAAATAACATCTAATGGGAAAAATACAAAGAAAGTATGAATAGTGGATAGATATAAAGAATCTTTATTGTTTTTTAAGACTAAACATTGATTATTTTTTAACTTTTTGTGGAACATTAATCCTTTCATCTTAGAAGGTGTGGATTTGCATAGAATAATATCGTTTGCTAAAATTATGTTGTTATTTAGAATCTTCATAGTTTCATGTCTTTTAGGTCTTCTGAAGGTGGGCTTGGTTCTTTTTCTATACTTCCTATAGTTCCCATATCTCCTCCGCCCCCAGCAGGAAGTACTTTCTTTATTAGGAAGAATATTCCTAGCACTACTGGAAGAAGAATCATGATGTCTATAAAAACCCAGATGTTTATTTTTAATGCATTATATGTCCAAAGAGTTATTATGCTTGCAAAATAGTATGTTGCTGTTGGAGATGTTAAAAGCATGGTTATTTTTTCTGGCAGTTCTTGTTTTATTGCAAATATTGTTATTCCAAGTCCATATATAATAAATAAAATAGGAACCAGTAGTTTTATTGATAATTCAGATTGACTTAAATATTGGGTAAGGAATACTCCTATCCAGAATAGGGATAAGCCGTTTATTAGAATGTTATTCCAGCCTAATTCTTCTTTTTTATAGAAATATGTTATTTCTAAGAAGATCCAGATTCCTAGGATTGGTATTAGAAGCCATAAAATGTTGATATCTTTAAATGGGGCCGTGAAAATTGCTTTAAATCCATTTATTAATCCAAAGGTTATTTCTGTTACTTCAACCATGTAATATATTAAGTAGTTAATATTTTTAAGTTTTCTTAAAACAAAGGTTTATATTCTAGAAACTATAAATTATGTTCTATGGCTAAGAAGGAGGGAGTGCCTTGGAATGCATTTATAATTACAGCATTAATATTTTTGATGACTCAGTTCTTAGGTCTTTTAGTAGGACATAGATTATTTAATCAAGGACTGGTTGAGTATATAGAACCAGGTACTTCTTTGATTAGCTTCTTTGTTGCGTTTGCTATTGCTATTGTTTTAATTTTCTTATTTCTTAATATAATGCAAGGTAAGTTTATACATTTATTCTTTGCATTTGCGATATTTATTGGGACACAAACAGTATTTAGTGCATATTTTCCTATAGGCTTAGCAACTGCTTTAGCTATTTTTATAGTATTAATTAGATATCTAAAACCAAGTATAATAACACAGAATTTAGCGATATCATTAACTGTGGCAGGCATTGGAGCTAGTTTGGGATTGATGTTTAGTGTTCCAGTTGTGTTATTTTTGTTGGTTGCTTTATCTTACTATGATATTATTGCCGTATACAAAACAAAACATATGTTAACTATGTTTAACAAAATGATGGAAAAAGGAGTGATTTTGAGTTTAGTGGTTCCAGAGAGACTTAAAGATTTAACAGCATCTCAGATTAAGTATCAAAAGAAAAAAGGAAAAAGAAAAAAGTCTGGAGCTAAGTTCTTTATGTTGGGAACTGGGGATATAACTTTTCCAATTATTTTTGCAGTATCTGCTTTACAGCATAGTATATTTAGTTCTTTATTTATTATAGCAGGAGCTTTTGTAGGATTGTTATTTGATTATTATATAATTATAAAAACTAAAGAACCAATTCCAGCATTGCCTCCAATTGCTTTGTTTTCTATGATAGGATTAATAATTGCTTTATTGTTGTTCTAAAATTATATAGGAAATTCCTTATTGTTTCTTATTGTTCAGAGAAATCATCTAAAGAAATATCAATTTGTTTATCTCTATCCAATAAACCTCTTTCTTTCATGTATTCGTTGGCTAGAATCCAGAATACTAAAGCTAGAGATTTTGCACCTTTGTTATTGCATGGAATCACTAGATCAACATTGTTTGTAGTATTATTAGAATCACAAAATCCTATGACAGGAATTCCCATTAGTACAGAATCATGTATTGCGTTTTTATCTGGCCATGGATCTGTAACAAGAATTATTTTTGGTTCTATGAAATTTTCTAATTTGATGTTTGTCATAGTACCTGCAGGATATCTTCCAGTATAGTAATTTACACCTGTTAGTTTTGCAAATTGTTTTGTTGGTTTCCAGCCATTTTCACGTCTGCTTATTACTAGAATTTCTTTAGGATCATATTTTGCTAGTAACTTTGCAGCTATTCTTAGCCTTTCATCGATTTTTTGAACATTTAAGATTGCTAGTCCATTAGCATTTATTTTGTATATAAATGGACCCATGCTCTTTGTTTTGAATTTAGTTCCGATATGTATACCTGCAGCTAGATATTGTTCTAGTGGTACTAACAAGTCTTCTTCTGCCATAGTTTTATCTTTTGAAGACGGTATTTAAATATTTTGTTTTTCAAAATTAGTCAGAGAATTCAATTTTTATTAATTCATTTATCTTAGCAATTCTTTCTCCGCCTGCAGCTCCAATCTTTGCATATGGTGCTTCCCAAGCTTTTGCTAAATGACTTATTATGGTGTCAAGGGTTTCTCCAGAGCGGTGACTGATTATTGGTTTAATATTATGCTCCTTAGCGAAATCAAATACTTCTTTGGTTTTGAGTAGAGAGCCGATTTGATTTGGTTTTATTATCATTGCATTTGCTGCACGTATCTGTTGGCCTATTTTTGTTCTTTTTAGATTTGTTACATAAAGATCATCTGCGCAAATTAAAGTATTTGGAGCCTTTCTTGTTAATTCTGCAAAACCAACAAAATCTTGTTCATTTAGAGGATCTTCTACATAGAATAATTTGAATTGTTTTATTAGGTCTAGAATTATTTTGATTTGTTTGTCTCTGCCAATCATCATTTTTTGTTTATATCTGGAGTAGTTTTTCCAAGAATATCTAGATTTGAATAGTTGTGAAGCTGCAAGATCCATACCAAGGTCTACTTTGTACTTTTTTGCTAGATCTTTCATTAGTTCAAATATTTCTATACATGATAAGCTTGTAATCCAGGCACCTTCATCTGTTTTTCCACCTTTGAATTCTAAATCTTTTTCTTTTAGTATGTCTTTTAGTTTTCTATGAATTTCAGCATTTATTAGTGCAGCTTCCTTGAATTTGTTTCTTTTTGGGCAGATTAATATTTCTTGAATGTCTGGGGCATTTGGACCTGCATGTGCTCCTCCGCCAATTACATTAGCAAGAGGCTTGGGCATACCTTTAGCTTTATCATTGATAAGCTGCCATAATGCTGTTTTATTTTCTTTAGCCCAAAGATTTAATATTGAGAATTCTAGAGCGATTAAAGGGTTTCCCCCAGCAGATTTGGGTTTTATTATTTTTTCTATATCTCCTAAATCTGAAAAGTGATTAAAACTTACTTTAAGTTTTTTTGCTTGAGAGTTAATGAATTTTATAGCATAGTTTAGATTTTTTTTGTAGGAAGGAGTTTCAAATTTACCTGTGCTAGCTCCACTTGGTGCAGAGCCCCATGCAGTTTCTCTGCGAGTCTTAACTCTAACTGCAATTGTTTCTTGGGCGCGGGAGTTTAAAACTTTTATTGCCTTTATATCCTTTATTTGCATAATAATTATTAGTTTTTTGAGATTTATATAAGTTAGCTACTAGTGTTTAATACTGAATTAAATCTGGTAAAGCTGAATTAATTGATAAAGAAAATAAAAATTAGTCTTCTTCCTCTTTGAATTCTAGTTTTTCTGGTTTAGGGCGTTTTATTGTTATAGGAAGAACACCTATTTCAAATTCTGTTTTTGCTAACTGTATTGTATCAAATTGTTCTTTGGGTTTTTCTATCAAGAATGGTGCTCCCATTGCTAATTGTAGTGCTCTAGCACCAATAATTCTTGCTACTTCATATTTTGTGTATTGCATTTTTCTTAGTGAATTTTGGATTTTTCTACTTTATAAATTTTCTTAATTCTTTGCTTTTTTGAATTGCTTTCTCTATTAGGCTATTTATCTCTTTTTCTGTAAAAGTTCCAAATTCGCCTTTTTGCATAGCAGCAATAGTATTCTTTTTGGTTACTGCAATTGATATTCTACAGTCTATTTCGTTTTCTTCTTTTTTGTTTGCATCTAGGAATATTGAAGATCCTATTTTATAAAATGTGCATAATACTGGTTCTTCTGTTAATGGAAGATACTCTTTTGTTAGCTCTTCATAAATTACTTTTTCTTCTTTTTCATCATATTTAGGCATTTTTGCATTTTTTAGAGCTATTAGAGCACCTAGTGCAGATGCATCAAATAAATTTCCATCATCATTTAATGGATATATGTCTATGAAAACCATCCATACTTTTTCTTTTTCTTTGATGCATAACTTTTCTAAGTCAATCATCTTGGATTCTCTTATTCCCCTGTCTACAACCCTTGCTAATTCTATTGCTGGAGGTCTTGGTGGTCCTGATTCGAATTTGGGAGATGCTAGAGGCAGCAGTTCTGCATTTGATATTAGGACTCCTTGATTTGGGGTATCAGGGAATGGTTCTCCAACATCTAATTTGACTCCTACTAGAACTTCAGTTTTGCCGATAGTTACTTTCGCAGAGCCGTTAGCTCTTATTATTGGATTAACTTCAATTTTTATATCTCTGTAGCTGTCTAGTGTTCTACCATCTTCTCTTTTGTCTTTGGATAACAGTTCAGTGAGATATTTTTTAATTACTTTATTCCCCATTTTTACTTGCCCCCTTATAGCTGTTTTTTAATGCTTGTTTTTGAACTTTGTAAATTTCATCGCAAGCTTTTAGATTCATTTGTATTATTTTTTGTAGTTCTTCTTTTGTTAGGTCGCCATCCATTTGAAGTAAGGTTATTTCTTTTGTTCTAGGCATTACTGCGATAGGCACATCAGCTTCACCGAAATTATCTTCTTTTTGAGCTAGATCTAGAGCTAGTTGCCCGTCTACTTTTCCAGAAGCAATAGATGCTACTAAATCTCTCATTTCGATTCCAGCATCAGCTAGCGCTACTGCAGCAGCTGTCATTGCTGCACATCTTGTACCTGCGTTAGCATTAGTTATTTCTAAGTAAATATCTATTTTTGTTTTTGGATACTTTTCTAGAAAGATTGCTGGTGCTAAACCTTCTGTTATAACTTTGGATATTTCTACACTTCTTCTTGATGGACCTGGCCGGTTTCTTTCTGGGGTTGAAAAACTTGCCATATCATATATACATTCAAGATATGCTCTGTCTTGTTTTTGTAGATGTTTTGGAAGTACTTCTCTAGGTCCATATACTGCAGCGATTACTTTTGTTTCGCCAAGCGCAAGTTCTGCGGATCCGTCAGCATTAGGTATTATTCCTGCTTTGATAGATAGTTTTCTCATTTCATTAAGTTTTCTACCATCAAGTCTTTTGTTTTTAATTACTAGTTTTTCTGTACTTGTGCCTCCCATTATTTACCACCTCTTTTGATTTCTTTTTTTAGAGTTTCTTTTATTTTATCTGTTAATCCTGTTGTATGGGATTCAGCTTCAATAGTTTTAATTATTCTTGCAACTATTGCTTCATTTTCTGGTATACCTTTTATCCAGATCCAACCATTTTGGCCTACTGCAACATTACATCCAGATTCTTCTTTTAACATCTTTATCATACTTCCTTGTTTTCCTATAATTCTTGGAATCTTAGTTGGTGAAACTTCTATTATATTTCCACCAGCTAGTTTTTTATATGGACGATTTTTTGCAGTAAGTTTTACGAATTTTGATTCGCTTATGTTGATTATTCCTGCCAGCATATAATCTCCGATATCAAAATATTTGCTTAGATTTGTTTTGTTTAAGTCAATATATTCAGAAACACCTTCGCCTACATTTAAATCTGCATTATATGCGCTATTTATATCTATTTGCCATCCATGATGGCTAATTCCGATGACTCTTCCAACTACAATATCATCTTTTTTAGGCATGTATTTTCCTGCAAGAGGAATTACTTTTATTACCCTGCCTTTAATATTTATTAGACCGATAGTTGAAGCGAATATTTTTTCATTCTCTCTAAATGCTTTTCCTGATGGAAGATAATTTAGGCCTTCAGCGAGAAGATCGCCAGGTACAACTATATCTCTGTCTTTAACATATATTTTATCCATTTAGTTCACCTCTATTTTTCTACTATATTGGCTTCGCCATTAGTTAGTTTGTTTATAATATTGAATATTTCTTCTTTTAGTCCTGCAGCAGATTCTAGTAAAAAGGTTATTGATCCATCATTTTCCCATTTTTCATTTAAGATTTCATATTTTCCTTTTAGAATTCCATAAGCATGACTTGCATATCTAGCAGGTATTGTAACTTTGATTTTAAGTTTATCAAAGCTTAAAGGAAGTATGGATTTTAGTTTTTGAATTATTTCTTCTCTTTGAACTTTTATTGATCTAAAAGGATCTATATGCACTTTTGCTTCATCCATTGCCAGTTCTATTCTTGAGATTGGATGAGGTAATTTTGTTTTAGAATCTATTGCATTTTTATGTATGTATTCGATTATTTTTTTCTTTTTATTTTCTTGTACTTTTTTTCTATATTCTGTTGTGAGATTTATTTCTCCAGTTTCTATTATTATTTTTGCTATTTCTAAAGTATCATCTGTTTTAAAAATTTCTTTTAGCTTTGTTTCAGATGCTAGTTCTCCTTTTTTAGCATCTTTGAAAATTTGTTCAGATTCAAGAATATTTCTGATATCTTCTGGTGAGCCTTGTTTTAATGAGATTGCTAAGTCTGGATCTTTTAGTATAATTTCGAAAGTTTCACCAGCTTTTTTTAATCTAGCCAGATTGAATGATACTTTTTCTCTATCATATATTTGTTGTGGGTGAGTCATTTTATTCGCTTATTACTTTAACACCACTTTTTGTTACTATTGATGCTTCTATTCTATCACTTTTGTATTTCTTTCCAAGTATCTTTTTGAATATGTCTTTAGCTAATTTGAGTCCTTGTTCTGTAGTTATATTAGGATCATATTTTTCTTCAAGCATTTTATTTGCATCTGAAGAACCTATTCCTATAGCTTTTGCTTTGTATTTGAAGTATATTCCTGAAGGTTCTGTTAAGAAGAGCTGTGATCCTTTCTTGTCAATACCACCCATTAAGAAGGATATTCCAAATGGACGTATTCCTCCATATTGAGTATAGGCTTGTTCCATATCAGAAATATATTTGATTATTCCTTCAACATCAATTTTTTCTCCATAAGTTAGTTTATGTTGTTGAGCAAATAATCTACATCTTTTAACAAGCACTCTTGCATCAGATATATACCCTGCAGCTGTTGCTATGATTTGTTTATCTATTATGAATATTTTCTTAACTGATTCTTTTATGATAAGGTTTTCAGTTATTCTTTTATCAGCCATTAATACTACGCCATCTTTGCATGTAATTCCTAGAGCCATTGAGCCTAGGCTTACTGCCTTTTTTGCATATTCTACTTGTAATAATCTACCATCTGGGCTAAACATTGTAATAGCACGGTCATAACCCATTACTTGTTGTGGAAGCATTTGTACCATTTTTTTCACCTCAATTATGAATTTTTTTTAGTTTATCAAGAGATCCTGATACTTTAATAGTTGAGAAGCTAGTTTTTTTGCCTTCTATGTCTTTTATTAGAGTCAGAGCTGCTTTTACTTGGTCTAAATATTTGTTATTTGTTCTTATTATACCTGTTTTTTCTGTTTTATTTAATGTTTCAGGTAAAAATTGTATTCCTGATTTTGCCATATTTAATTCCCCGAGAAATTGCAGACACGCCTTCGCAACGCATCTCGATACTTTTTCTTTCTCGATCTCTGAATCTGTATATATTTTAAAGAGTATATAACGTTTTCGTTCTTTTAAGGTTGGTAGTAAAGGCTTGATTTTAGCCACCTCCTACTAAAAATTTAAGAGTATAAGTATATATAAAGGATTGTTTTAATTTAGAAATAATTATTTTTAATTATTTTTTCTCAGATTTTGCTTTTTTTCTTTGGTCCACTTGAGTTTTACTGGTTTTCTCTTGAGTTTAAGCATGTTTTTTTCGCACTTAGATGAGCAGAAATAGCTGATTTTTCCAGATTTTCTAATATATAGCTTGCCGGTGCCTTCTTTAAGTTCTTTAGAACAAAATGAACATTTCATTTTTATCTTTTTCTTCCCTTTAGTGGGTTTGCTTCGATTTCTGTTTCTTTTAACATTAAGAGATCATTGATTTTTACTGGGCCGAGAACGTTTCTTCTTATGATTTTTCCTGTATCTGGACCTTGAAGAACCTTGCAACGAACTTGAGTTCCACCTTGTTTTGTACCAATGCTTCCAATTAGTTCAACTACTTTTGCAGTGTAAGCATGATCACTAATTTCTATAATTCTTGCTTTTTTTTCTCTTGATTTTTGTGGTTTTTGTTGTTTTTTTGCCATGTTTATTTTTCTTTGGTTTCTTCTTTCACTGTTTCAGCTGGCTTTTCTTCTTTCACTGTTTCAGCTGGCTTTTCTTCTTTCACTGATTCTTTAGGGGTTTCTTTTTTCTTAGCTTTTTCTGTCTCAGCTGGTTCAGCTTTTTTTGCCTCAGTTTTTTCTTCCTTAGGGATAGTCTTTGGTTTTCTTAAGCTTTCTATGCTGCTAATTACTTGTTTAAGTGATTTAGCACCTTCACCAGGATTTAGAATTGCTATTGCAGATGTGCTTACAGGAAGTCCTGCTGCAGCTCCTAGTTCATCTTTCTTTGGTACAAAGATAAATGGAATTTTCTTTTCATCTGCTAACATAGGAATATGCATAATTATTTCTTGAGGATTTATATCATCAGCAACAATTACTAATTTAGCATCTCCACGTTCTATACTTTTAGTTACTTCGTTTGTTCCCTTTCTTAATTTTCCTGAAGATCTTACTTCTTCTACTAGTCTATAGACTTTATTAGCAAGTTCTTCAGATACTTCGAATTTTTTTATCATTTTTATCTTACCTCACTATCATTGGTTATACCTAAGTTCATGGGTAATAGAATTTTATGAAAAGGGCTTTATAAAACTTATTATTTGTGGTTAAAGTAGAAGGTTAGCTTTTTTTTGTTTTTTATCTAGTCTGTATAAATTTAGCAAGCAAAATAATAAAACATGATTCAAATACAATAGTTAGATATTTTAATAAATTATAGAAGTTGCGTCTAGTTGAAAAATATGGAAGAAAATTTGTTGGAACTGATATGACTTCATAGCTATATAAAATAAATGAACAAGGCACAGATTATTTAGTCACTTATGCAAATAATAAAAAATAATTTTGCCTTGTTTTTTTCTATCCAATCTAGCGAAACCTACTCTCTCAAATTGTATTATGGATCCAGGTTTTAGTTTTGAAGCAGCTATTTCTGCTAATCCAGAGATGGTTTCTCCTGAGGGCATTAGAATTTCTGCTGAGATGTTATCTTTGGAAACCCATTGGATCTTTGGAATTTCTTTATTCTTTTTTGAGGTAAATTTGGATTTCTTGTTTAGTTTGATGTTGACTAGGTCTTTGAGTCTGATTTCTTTTCCTTTGAATTTTTTGAAATCTTGCTTTGTTATGTAAAATGTATTTCCAGAGAGTTTAACCTTTCTAGTTTCTGCTTTTTCTGGATGAACTTTTAAAGTGATTTCTTTTATTTTTGGGAGATCTTTTACTTCTATTTTTACTGGATTTGGGACAAAGAAATATCTGTCTGCTAATAGGTCAATTATATCTCGGTTTAAGCTATCTAGTTGTTTATAGAATTCTTCTCCGTTGACAGTTTTGTCATTTTCTGTAGGTCCAACTTGGATTGCGTATTTGATTAGGGCTTCTGGTTGATAGCCTCGTCTCTTTAAGGCGCGGAGAAATGGAATTCTTGGATCATCCCAGCCAGAATAAACTTTATCTTCAATTAATGGACGAACCTTGGAACATGAACAAGGGATCCCTATGAAATTTATAGCACCAACATAAAGATGAGTAGGCATTTTCCATTTTAAATAGTTGTACATATATTTTTGTTTTAATTCGTTATCTCTGTGTTCTTTCATTCTTACAGCATGTGTTATATTCATGAAATGGTCGTCTACAGCAACTGCAAAATTCATTAAAGGCCAGACTCTATATTTTTTACCTTGTCTAGGATGTTTGGTTTCATTAATTCTAAGAGCAGGCCAGTCTCTTATAGCAGGGTTTTTATGTTTTAGATTTGTTTTAATTCTAAGAACTGCTTCTCCTTGTTTATAGCCTTGCTTAGAGAGCATTTTTCTCCAACGAGTTAATTGTGATTTTGCTTTGAGATTTCTACAATCACAGGATTTTTTATCTAGCATTAATTTTCTCCATTTTTCAGGATCACAATCACAAACATAGGCTTTTTCTATCTTCAAAAGTTTTTCTGCAACTTTGTAATAGTTTTTAAGATTATCAGATTGTATTGCAACTTCCTGGACATTGCCTTTTGTTACCCAGTTTGCATCTTCAGGAATCATTTTGTATGCTTTTGGATAGATATTGTCTGGATTAGTATCTGAGATTCTGATTATAAGTTTACCTTTGTAGTTTTTACAAAATTCTGAATTTAAATTAAGAGTATAAGCATGGCCTATATGTAATGGGCCAGAAGGACTTGGTTCAAATCTCATTATAACTCTGCCTGAAACGTTTGGAAGTTCTGGAAGAACTTTTTCTTCAACTTCTTTTGGTTTGAAGAAATCTGGATAGATTTTCTTTAGTTTGGATTCTTGTTCTTTAATTGAAAGTTTATTGACTTTAGAAGTGATTTTATTGATGTCTGGCATTATGTTTTTGATTTTAGATTTTATAGAAGAATCTTTAGAGATTAGTTTTCCAAGAACAGCGCCAGAGTTGGCTTTCCCATTATGCAGAAATGCATTAGCTAAAGCATACTTTTCAATGTCTTTCTTAAGATTTGCCATTAAGAAAAATAAGAAAAGATAGTATTTAAATTTAGGCTTTTAGTTCTTCAGTCCAACCTTGAATTACAAAAGCTATTCTTTCTGCATGTCCTTTGTCTGCAAAAGGTAGACTTACCATATTAGTAGTATTTACAGCTTGGTAAAATACTGCTTTTAATGGTCTTGTTGTTAGTCTGATTGGTTTACTTTTGAAATATGCCATAAGAATTTGTTCTTTGTATGGTTTTTAAGCTTTTGGGTAGGCTTTCTTGATTAGAGAGGAATCTTTGAAACTTTTTCTTATTGGGTTTAGTAAAGAGTTTATTTCTTCTGTAAATGCAGTTTTAAGGTCTGCAGGGTGTATTTTCTTTGCTAGATAGTCTTTTTCTAGAGATTTATAGTTTTTATATTCAACATTACCTCCATATTTTTCTGGACGCTTGATAATAAAGGTCTTTTTTTGATCTTGTTTTAGTGTAAAGATTATATGTTTTATGAATAGTATTATTCCATTGTTTTCAATTTCTCCTGGCGGGCAGAATGCAGATTTGACTTTGTCTTTGACTATTTCCTCTGAATCAAGAAGATCTATCTTTGATTTTTCTACTGAAGCAGACATTTTTGCTCCAGCTAATCCAGGAAGCATTGGAGTCATAATTTCAATTCTTGGTTTATAGCCTATTTTGGGATGATTTTCTCTAGCAAGCATAAAAATCTTCCTTTGATCTGTACCACCATATTGGATATCCACATTTAGATATTGTTCATCGAGCATTTGCATTATGGGATAGATGAGTCCTGAAAGTCTTGGGTTATCTCCAAATTTAACTACTTCAGATGCAGCTCTTTTAGCATCATTTATGGAGATATAGGTAGATGCTTTAAGTATATCATATACATATTCTTTTTTTAGTTGGAATTCTGAGCCCCTTATTATTTCAAAGTTTTTTGTATCTATGCCTATGGCTTTGAACATTAATGGAATAATTTTATTATAGTATTTGTATCTGTATTCTAATATTTCCCAAGGAGTATTATCTAGGGCACCATGGATATCTGCTAATAATAGTTTAACTTTAAATCCTGCTTTAAGAAAATCAGATAATTTTAGAATAAACATAAAATAGGCAATATGTGGCTTGCCAGTAATAGCTGTGCCTAAATATACTACAGGCTGTTTCTTTTTCTTTAACAGGCTTTCGAGTTCTTTTTCAGTAATTATTTCTTCAGTATTTCTTTTAATTAATTCAAGTTTTTCTTTAGGGTTCATTTTCTTAAGAGATAGTCTAGTTTATTTCTATTAAGTGTTTCGGAATGATAAATAAAGAAAAAAATTATTCTATGATTTTGTAGACTGTATCTCCCTTTCTGACTTTGTCTTTGACTTTCATGCCTATTGCTTGACCTGCTTTTGCAATATTAATCTTATCATGTTCTATTTGCATGGATGTTGCTTTTTGTTCTATATCTGTTGTGGCGCCTTCTATTAAGATTTTATCTCCTTCTTTAAGTTCATTGCTGAGTTCTACTACAGCTACTCCGATTTTTGAAAAATAGTGAGTTATTTTTCCTACTTCTATTTTTTCCATAGTTTTCACCCATAAAAAAATGGAAGTGTGAAGAATAAAAGTGTTGCGGTATGCGGTTTTGTTGAATTATATAAATAAGAGGCTTAATCCTCCAGCAATTAGGGTTATTGTTAGGATTAAAATTACATTCTTTGCGAATTGTTTTGCTCCAAATAAATAAGCTATTGCACTTTTAACTATTGTATTTGTGATTACTGCTACTGTTATTGCAGTTACTGCTACAGCTCCTGCTATATCTCCTTGACTTGAAAGACTAGCCATACTAATTGTTATGGCATCAACATCTGCTAATCCAGAGAGCGCTGCAGCAAAGTATATTCCTATGTTGCCAAAGAATACTTGTGCTACTTTTGCTGCGGTTAATACGACAGCAAAGAATGCACCAAATTGTAAAGCAGGGGTGATTGTGAATG
Source organism: Candidatus Pacearchaeota archaeon (assembly GCA_017608235.1). GTDB lineage: Archaea > Nanobdellota > Nanobdellia > UBA10117 > JAFCGI01 > JAFCGI01. The sequence continues at coordinate 65,604 of JAFCGI010000002.1, read as the reverse complement.
GGCTTTTTAGTTTATCGATTTCTTTATGTTGAACTGTAGCCTGCTTTTTCTTTACTTTGTTTACTATATAATAGGATGAAATTAATCCTGTACCAAGCATAGTGAGCATAGGTACAGCTAAAGTAGCTAATAATGAGGGATTTAAAACAGCAACTTCAAATAATACTCTTACAAACTTTGTACAAGTTGCTACAATTACTGCTGCTGCTAGTGCGCTTGCATATAGTTTTGTTTTTAAACTTTTATCTGACATTGCAGAAGTAACTGCTGTACTAGAAACTAATCCTCCTAGGAAACCTGTGGCAATAATTCCCCTAGACCCAATCCATTTCATTAAGACATAACCTGTAAATCCTATTGCAGAAATAAATACTACCATCAACCATATTTTATATAGATTGAAGACGTCTATTTGTGCTAATAGTTCTGGAGATATAATATTTGAAAGTAGGCTTCCTATTAATGGGATGTCTAAAGGGGTATAGTTTACATTTGGAAGGAAAGGTAAAATTACAAGAGAAATTATAGCAAACTTGACCATAGCAAGTATTTCTGAGGATTCGATCTTTTTTGCAAAAGTGTGTAGAGGTTTTCTCCAAGCTATTATTGCTGCAATTATTACTGCAAGCACTATTGCAAAATTTGCATAACCTACACTAGTCATTAATCCCAGCATAAAGATTAGAATTGTTGCTATTTCTTGTGTTCCACCGATTGATTTTTTGATGAAGGAAGTAGCAAAATATCCTGCAATTACTAAGGCTATTAAGCCACCAAAAGCTATTGCAACTATATATATAGATTCGAAAATTTCTTTGGATAGATAGCCTGATATAGCACCAAACAAAGCAATTAGTATTGATGTTCTTAATCCACTAAATCTTTTTAGTTTTAATTTTTGTATTAATTGTTCTTTTTCTAGTCCTAGGAGTGCACCTATAGCTATTGCAATTAGGAAATTTTGAAATACTATAATATCTGCAGATGCCATTAGTAATAACTAGTCAAAAGGCATTTATGAATGTTATTTATTACCACTTAGGGTAACTTGATTTAGACTTTGGACAACTACACGCGCAGGCTTTATAAAATATCTTAGTATTTTCTTGATTATGAGAACTGGAATTGCTAATTTGCCTTTGCATCCAGGGAAATGTCCTGCTTGGTTGTTTAAGCGTATGAGATTATTATCTAGGGAAATATGTAATATAGTTATTCATGAGTATGGTTCTAATGAGTTACTTAAGAGGCTTTCAGATCCTTATTGGTTTCAAGCGTTTGGAAACGTGCTTGGATTTGATTGGCATAGTTCTGGTTTAACAACAACAGTTTGTGGAGCCTTGAAGGAGTCTGTTAATTCCCTGGACTGTGGGGTAAGAGTTACGGGTGGTAAGGGCAAGACTTCAAATAAGACTCCTTTAGAACTGGAGAAAGTAGGGGATGAGTTTTCTTTTTCTAGTAAGAAAATTGAGTCTTTAGTTTATAGTTCGAAGCTTTCAGCTAAAGTTGATAATTCACTTGTACAGGATGGATATGGCTTGTATCATCATGTTTTTTTTGTTAATGAAAAGGGAAGATGGTGCGTAATTCAACAAGGGTTAAATTCTAATACTAAGTATGCTAGGAGATATCATTGGTTGTCTTTTGATGTGAAGAGTTTTGTGAATGAACCACACTCTGCGATTTGTAGTGATCATAAAGAAAAAAATGTTTTAGATTTAACGTCTAAGAGAAGTACAGACACAAGGGAAATATCTTTGGATTTGATTAATGATAATCCTGAACATCTTAGGAAGTATTTGAAGTCTGGAGGGCAACTTGATTTAGACTTGTTTTTAAATAAGGTTAAAGTTCTAAATATGCCTTCTTGCCATGAAATTAGAGATATGGGACGAATAAACTTCAAAACTTTGCAGAAGGCTTATGAGTATCAGCCTAAGAGTTATGAAGAGTTAGTGTCTTTGAAAGGGATGGGTCCAAAGACAATAAGAGCTTTAGCTTTAATCTCTGAACTAATTTATGGTTCTGAGTCTTCTTGGCAGGATCCATGTAAATATAGCTTTGCTCATGGTGGCAAGGATGGGATTCCATATCCTGTTGATAGAGTAAATTATGATCGATCAATTAATTTGCTTAGAGAAACTATTAAGCAGGCTAAGTTTGATAGGAAGGAAAAGATTTTTGCATTGAGAAGATTAAGAAACTTTTAAAGGAAAGATTAAGAAACTTTTAAAATTTTATTTATTCTTTATGTTTTTATGGATGATCTAATGTTTGATGCTAATAAGATAATTTTGGGTTTAGAGAGTATAATTAGAGGTCCTATGAATAGAAGCGTTTCTAGAAAGTTATATCAACAGCTTAGCGCAATGGAGAATTTGAAGAAGAATATTTTTAAAAGGTCTCATGTGCTTGCTAATGCATTTGGATATGCTATCTATCCATTAAATACCTTTAGACAGGTGAATCCTTTATTTGATGATAGTGAATCTTTGTATTTTGCGGTTCGAGAAAGTATAAGAGTTATGAAGGATGTTTTGTTTGATGTTGATCCTTGTTTGGAGAGAAGGACAGATTTAGTGTCTTTGATTGATATAATGTTTCATATTCATTATTTGGATTTTGAAAATAAAGGTATAAATGTAGAACGTGCTGTTGCAGTTGAAGATCCTGTTTCTGTATGTATTAATGCAGGAGAATTTCAAAGTAAAATTATGTTTGATTTAATATCAAAAGCTCTTAAATACGGAGAAAGCAAAACTAGATATTTTATTGAGGATCAGAATGATAAGTATTTGATTAGTATTTGGAGTAATTATAAAGGAGATCAAATACCTAGATTTGAGTTAGCAGATGCTAGAAAAGTAATTGAAAAATATAATGGACAGATTTGGGCTGAAACTAGCAGGGATTGGATAGATTTTAAGTTTACCTTGCCTAAACCTAAATATATAGATGTTTAAACTGATAGGATTGGATATAAATACTATTAAGTATTAGTGTTCTATTTAAGTTACTGTTTAAGTATTAGTATTTCAAAAAAAATCTATAGGTTAGAGGATATTAAGATTTTGAGATACTACTTTACTACTTTGGAAATTAAGTTATTTTCCTTTTAAAAGTCTGATTCTTGGGATTCTAAATGCTGTTTTTGGGAATCTTCTTAGATCTTCTTTGTGTTCTAGAGCATTACGAATTTCTTTTTCTAAAGTGTCGAAGGCATCTCCAACTGCATCAGGTAGAGTCCATTTAACAGATCTTGCAACATAAGTATGACTTGGTACAGCAAGTCTTATGATTATAGAATATTTTGATTCGCCTACTTTTTTTTGATGTTTAGATGCTTTATCATGGTATTGTTTGATATGAATAATCATATGAATTATATCTTTATGGAAGTTATTATGAATTTTATAGTACATGCTAGAGGCAATTTCTTTTACTATTGTGGCTTGCATTGGTTTTAGATTTTGAATTCCAACTATATGTATTACTTCTGGTTTGAATTCTTGTAATCTTAGAATTGATTCAAGAATATCTTTTTTAGTTACTATTCCTACTGGGAAATCTTGTTCGGTTACTATTAAGCTTGAGATGTTATATTCATCCATTATTTTTATTGCTTTTTTGATGCTGGATCTTTTTGAGATTGTTATTACTGGTTTAGTTGATAGATCTCCAACATTTGTATCTAGCAGAAAAATAGATTTTGGACTGAATTCTGGAAAATGTAGTTTAGTGTGGCTGTTAGATCCTTGCTGTTTCTTTTTTGGTTTTAATGCATTTTTGAATAGTGTGTCTGCGAAACAAAGTACACCGTATAACTTTCCTGAGTTATCTACAACAGGGAGTCTTCCTATTGCTTGCTCTCTCATTATAGAGAATGCATCACCTACCCTGTCATCTTTATGAAAACAGATAGGTTTTTTTGTCATAATATCATTAATTTTTATATTACTAAGTTCTTTTATTTTTTTGAATGTTAGTAAAACATCTGTTTTTGTTATTAAACCAAGAACTTTGTCTTTTTTGATTACTGGGAGAGCAGTTGGATCTGATCCTAAGAGTAGTTCTGCTATTGTCATAAGGTCTGTATCTTCCTCTACTACGGGTGGCTTAAATGTGACAGTAGATATTTTTGCTTTAGTAGGGTCTAGTTTTGATTTGATTAAATAATATTTCCTGGTGATTCCAAAAAATCTATCTTTGTCAAAGATAACTGCTTCATCTTTTTTGTATCTTATTAGCTTTCCAATAAGTTTTGAAATTACTTCTTCTTTATCTATTTTTAAGAAGTCTTTATTCATTATATCTTTTGCCTTGATATCTTTTGGATTAGCCATTTTGTTAATATAGCAAAACTGATTTATATAGCTATCGGGATAATAATAAATGGAAAAGTTGGATTTTGATACTATTAGTGTTAGAGAAGGATCCCTGAAGTTGAAAGTTCCAGATCCATCTAAATATAATTTAGATTCTAAGATGCCTGTTTTCTATAATCCTGTTATGGTTAAAAATAGGGATGTTTCTGTATTATTGTTAAAAAGTTTGAATTTTAGAAACAGGGCTTTGGATTTGTTAGCTGCTTCTGGAGTTAGAGGATTAAGGATTGCTAATGAGACTTCTGCAGAAAAAGTTGTGCTGAATGATGTTAATTTGCAGGCTGTTGAGTTGATGATAGAGAATGCTCATTTGAATAAGGTTGGGAATATTGAAATTATTAAAAGAAGTGCAAGAGAATTATTAGCTGAGAAAGAAAAGTATGATTATATAGATATAGATCCTTTTGGTACGCCGATCGGTTTTCTAGACTTTATCTCTAAGTTAAGGCTTGGAGGAGTTATTGGAGTTACAGCAACAGATACTTCTGCTTTGTGCGGAACTTATCCTAAAGCTTGTCTAAGAAAGTATAATTCTTTGTCTTTGAGGAATGAGTTTATGTATGAGACGGGTTTGAGGATATTAACAAATAAAGTTCGGCAGGCTGGTTTAAAGATGGGAAGAACTTTAAGGCCGATTTATGCACATAGTTCTAATCATTATATGAGAGTTTATCTTAAGGATTCTAAGAAATCTAAACTAGATGATATTGGTCATATTTATTATTGTCCAAAGTGTTTGGATAGGTTTTCTTCAAAACAGAAACTTGAAAAGAAGTGTTGCGGTAAGAGAATGGAAGTAGCAGGAAAGCTTTGGCTTGGCAGTTTGTTTGATAGAGCTCTTGCTAAAAAGATGTTTAGTGCTATTAGCGAGAGTGGATCTTATGCGATTAATAGTACAAAAGAATTAGTTAAACAGATTTATCTAGAATCTGAGGTTAAGGAGCCTTGGTTTTTTGATATTCATAAGATTGCTAAGATTTATAGAGTGAAGATTCCAAAGTTTGATTTGATCTTAGAGGCTTTGCGAGAAAGAAAGTTTAAGGCATTTAGAACTCATTATAGCAAGACTGGAATCAAAACAGATGCAGATATTTTAGATATAGTAGATATTATAGAAAATTTAAAGGCTTAAATATAAAGGATTAAAATAAATGGAAAGAATTAAAATGAATAGAATAAAAAAGAGATTTATTCTCTTTCTTTTTTGAGTTTTTCTAATTCATCTTTTAGTTCTAAACGATCTATGATTTCTTTGTATCTGTTTCTTATTGTTACTTCTGTTACACCAACAACATCAGCGATTTCTCTTTGAGTTCTTTTTTCTCCAGTCATTAAACTTGCGACATAAAGAGCAGCTGCTGCTAATCCAGTAGGTCCTCTACCAGAGGTAAGTTCAACTTCTTTGGATTTTTTTATGATTTCTAATGCTTTTGTTTGTGTTGATGCTGAGAATCCTAACTTGTTAGCGAATTTAGGAATATAGTCTGCTGGTCCGCTTGGAAGTAATTTGATTCCAAGTTCTCTTGCAACAAATCTATATGTTTTTCCTACTTCTCTTTTATTGATTCCTGTGAGTTTACAAATTTCATTTAATGATCTTGGAAGATTAAATTGTCTTGAGGCAATATAGATTGCACCTACAACAACAGATTCCATAGATCTTCCCCTAACTAATCCTTTTCTTACAGCAAGATTATAAATTCTTGCTGCTTCTTCTTCGATTGCAACAGGAATATTTAGGATAGAAGCAATTCTTTTTAGCTCAACTAGAGCATATTTTAGATTTCGCTCTAGTGAAGTAGATGTTCTGTCATGCCATTGTTTTAGTCTCATCATCTTTCTTCTTTGTGAGCTTGGCAAGCTGTAAATTTCTGCAGAAGTTCCTATTTGAGTTCCTGTGCCCATATCATGTTTGGTCATTGTTAGTGGTGCTCCAGCTCTTCTTTTACCCATTTCTTCTCCGCTGAATTCACGCCATTCTTGACCTATATCTACTAGATTTTCATCAAGAACTAATCCACAATTTTTACAGATGACTTCTCCTCTTTTGGAGTCGATTGAAAGATTGATGCTTTTACATTCTGGGCATCTTTTAATGAATGATTTTTCTTTAGATATATCACTGCTAATAGTTGCTGCAGGTATTATTGGTGCTGGTATAGCAGCTATCTTAGTTTCTTTTGGTCTTATGATTTTAACAGAAATTCTTCTTTCTTTCTTCTTAGCTCTAGTTTTGGGTTTTGTTTTTTTGGTTACTTTTCTTACTGCTTTTTTAGTTTTAGTAACTTTTTTAGTCTTAGGTCTTAGAACTTTTTTAGTCTTCTTAGAAGCGGCTTTTTTAGCTTTTATAGTCTTTCTTATAGTTTTTTTAGCTTTAGAAATTGTTTTTTTCTTTAGGCTAACTTTCTTGATTTTTTTCTTTAAAAGTTTTCTTATAGCCATGATCATCACCTTTCAGATCCACCGAAAGTTTTAAAAAACGCTCATAATATATGTTTATAAACTTTTTGTTTTTACCTGTGTTTTGAGAATTATTATTTTTTAAGTGGAATAGCATTTACTAGTCCATGTTTTGTTGGTTTAGAGGTTACTTTAGCCAAGCCAGTTTCGGTTTCTATGATCGCGCCTTTTGTGATTATGTTTTGTCTTACAAAGTGTCTATTTGCAGGATTTTCTTTAACACTTAGAATTTTGACTTTTGTAGCTTTTTTATCTTTTATTATGTTTGCAAATTCAGCGTTAAGAAGTCTTGTGATTTTCTTTCCAGATCTAACTCTTTCTTGTTTTCTTTTGGTTTCTCCAACTTTTGTGTAGACTGGATCTTTACCTATTTCTGATTTTCTTTTCTTCCTAAATGGCCAGTATCTTCCACCACTAGGTTTTCTTTTTGATCTTCCTTTCCAAATAGACATAAGAGAATTCTAAGAAAAGTCTTTTATATATGTTTCGTTTAGTCTCTTTTATGAACATGAGTATTTTTTTAGCGTATCTTATATGGAGTTTTGTATTAGGAAGTATAGCAGGGAGTTTTGCTAATGTAGTTATGTATAGGGTTCCTAGAAAAGAATCTGTATTTTTAACAAGATCTCACTGTCCTGTGTGTAAGAAGACTCTTAAGTGGAGGGATTTGATTCCTTTAGTAAGCTATGTTTTTTTACAGGGAAAATGTAGAAATTGTGAAGTAGGGATTCCTTTTAGATATTTTTTAGTAGAATTAATATTTGGAGTGAGTTTTTTCTTTGGTTTTCTAGTGTTGGTGAGCTATGGATTTATATAGTAAGTTTTATATAGTGTCTTTTATTCATTTTTTTAAGGTGTATACTCATGGATTTTGAGAGAGCATTTGATGCATTAAATCAAGCGAAAGGTAAAAGAGTAATTGTAGAGCTAAAAAATAGAAAACAATTAATTGGTGTACTAAAAGTATTTGATCAACACATAAATATTGTGTTGGAAGATGCAGAGGAAAGAGAAGACGGAGAAATGAAACGAAAGCTTAATACAGTGTTTGTGAGAGGAGACACAATAATTTTGATATCTCCAGCTTGATGACTTAAAATGGTTAAGGGAACTCCTTCTAAAGGAAAGCACTCAGGTAAGAAGACTCATATAAAATGTAGACGATGTGGTAAGCATACTTATCATGTTTCTCATAAAAAATGTGCGAGTTGTGGATATCCTGATTCTAAGATAAGGAGTTATGGTTGGCAGAATAAGAAAGCAGGGAAACGCTTGAAATAATTCTATTAAAAACCTATTAGAAACCTTTTTAAGCCAGAATTTTAGATTTTTAATTATGGGCTCGTAGCTCAGCCTGGTTAGAGCACTCGCCTTTTAAGCGAGGAGTCGTGGGTTCGAATCCTGCCGGGCCCATTCAAAAGTTTTTTATTTATTTATGATTGCAAGAATTCTGATTACTATGAATTACAATCAATTGCTTAGAGTATCTAAAATATATATAGGGGATGATCTTGGTGATAATTGGTTGAATCACCAAATTGTTAATGGTCAGCTTAGACAACTTTTAAATTATAAAAATAAGGAAGATTTTGAGTTAACAAAAGAAAATCTTGAGGATTTTTTAGGATTTGTTAAGGATAGGTTTATACCTATGGCTGGAAAGGATTTTTGGGAAGAGTTTAGAAAAAATCTTGAAGAAAAAGTAAAAAGTTGATCTTAAATAATAATAGGATTTTATTAAGAGTAGTTATTATGCTTGGAGGGAGCTATAAAATGAAGAAAATTATATTTATATTATTAGTTTTATTGTTGTTACCGGTTGCTGTTTCTGCTCAAGAGAACCAAACAGATCTGACTGATTTAAATAGTAATGATTCTACTGAAGATGGCCTTTATGAAGAAGGGTTTACTGAAATTATAGAAGAGGATATCTATGAAGGTACTGATTCTGTATTAGATTCTGATGGGAGTGATGAAAGCACAAATAGTAGAGGAGAAGAGTCTGGAGAATCAGATTCTAGAAGTGAAGAAAGTTCTGGTGGAGAGGAAACTTCAGAATAATTAATTTTTTTCTTTTAAAATTTTGTTTTTCTTTTTATTTTAAAATAATTATTTAATTGCTATCTGCTGAAGAATTAGAAAATATAAAATAATGAAAAGGGATTATTTTTTACTGAAAAAAATTAGTGCTCCAAATATGAATAAGCCCATTGGTAATATTGCTGTATAGTTGTTTGTGCCATTTGCCAGTCCTATTAATATGCTAATTAAGATAAATAAACCACCTAATTTTTTGTCAGAACTCATTGCTGGCATTCTTCGTGCAGCTTTTCTTTTTGTTTTTTTTCTTTTTACCATTTTTGCCCTCCTTGCTTTTTTAATATATTATATTTTATGTTTTAAATATTTTTTCAATTAACTAATTCTAGGCTTTAACTTTCTTTTCCTTCTTTATAGGTCGAAAATCTCTAGAATTACATTTTTTATTTCTACAAATGATCTTTCTAGCTCTAATTTTAGATTGATCTGCTTTTATTTTACTTTTACATTTTCTGCAGACAAATACTCTCTTAAACAATCTTGCTTCTGCTTCAGGTACTTTCATTTTTGTTTTTGTGTTTGTTTATGGGTTTAAAAAGTTATCCTTTGACTTGTTTTATGATTTTTCTACCTAAGATATCCCAATAAGTGACTTCTGCATTTTCTATTACTTTGCCTTTTACTTCATCATCGATTTCTGCATCAAAGGTTTCATATGTTTCTAAATCCATTATTTGGGCATTACTTCCGGAAACAGATAGTACTTGAGCAGGCTTTTTATCAATTATTGGAACATCTACCTTTGCATGTCCTGTTATTACTATTACTTTTTTTTGTCCAGTTATTAAGTCTATTGCTGAAACTCTGTATTTAGCATGTCCATGTTTTCCTGGTGCAGATTTCTGCATGTCTGAGATTCTACAGGCTTGATTATCTAGAATTATGAATCTTCCTACCTTAAGAGAACCTATTTCTTCTTGTTTTCTACCAGCCATTTTTTCACCTTAGAAATTAATTAAAATCTAAAACTGGAATGCGAGGCATATATAAAAAGATTGCTATAAAAATAAAAAAAGTTAGAAGTCCATAGCTGCTCCAGGTATGCCTTTTCCCGGCACCTCATATAGAAGTTTTAATTTATATTATTCGTTTGGAGTATATAAAGCTTTTCCAAAAAAATTAACTTTTACTAGGAAATGATTAGTAAGTGTTAGTCTTATTTGGGACTTATGCTTATGTTATAGGATATCTTAGAATAGCTGCTAGTCCACCTATGCTTAATAGCTGGACACCTTCTCTAGTTTCATCTGAGACTATTTCTATTTCCCCACCGAATTCTTCTGCAGTATCAATTAGTTCTTCTATTTCTTTGGTTTCTAGCTTTTCTGAGATGATTAGTGTGTCAACAGCACCCATTTTTATGGCTTTTTTAATATCCTCTTTTCCATAAGATACATGATTTGGTTGTGTGCTTAGAAGTTCAAATAGTCTATTTAGAATCTTTTTTTCTTTAATAATATCTTCTTTTTCCAGGAGATCTTCACTTTTATCTACAAGCTCTTTTAGTCCGAATTCTCCAGTATATGAGATATTTTTTATACCTAGGATTTTCTTTTTTATATTTGTGCTTAGAAAGTTTCCATGAGCAAAGTCCTCTTTTGTTGGTCCTGGACCGCCAATGATTATTCCTTGAAGTTCTTCTACTTCTGCAAATTCTTTATTTGCTTCTTCGCCAATTTTTTTGTAGAAATCTTTGGCTAGGTTTTCTCTGACTCTTGCGAATCTTGCTGCACTATTATGAACAAAAATTCCATTTGCTATGAAATTTTCTGATTCTGTAGAGATATCAAACATTTTTGTATTTTGATTGTATTTTTCTATTTTACTTATTTTAGCTGGAATAAATGGATTGTTATATATTTTTTTGAGTTCTTTATATAAGAGCTTATGTTCTTGTACCTTATCAAGAATTTGTTTTTTGAATATGTGTTTGCTCATGTTCTTCTTATTTATAAAGAAACCGCTTGGAGCAATCTTAGGTAATAATTTATGTATTTTAAAGCCATGATTTTCGATTATTTTTCTTATTTCTCTTCCTGTGATTAAAATTTGTCTTGTGTAATCAATGTTTGTTTTATTATTAATTAAGTTTAGTAATTTGTTTTGTTTACTGATTAAGGAAAAACCAATATTCTTTTGAAATTCAATGAAAGATTCTTTTCCACAAAGTACTATAGTATATCTAGGATTATTACTATGCAGATTTCTTTTGTTGTTATATTCTTGAAGTGATGCTAATATTCTAAATCTTAATAATAAAAGTTGAATTTGTTTTGCTAATAATTTATTATTTATACCTAATGCTATTCTGCTGCTAGAAACATATCCTTCGGCATCAAAGAACCCCTTTAAGAATGAAGCAACGACATTATTTGGAGATTTTAATACTTTAGTAGGTATGCCTTGTTTTTTTGGAAATTGTTCTCTAAATAATTTTTCAATTGGTCTGCTATATATTTTGATTTCATAATATTTTTTATTTTCTCTAAATCTTATATTTGTATTTGCGCTGAATAGATTTTTGCATATATTGAGATAGTATTCTGCTAATTCTTTATTTCCTTCTGAAAAATATATTCTTGAATCATCGATATTTCCCTTACTAAGATAATATCCTACTATTTGTGCTAATTCTTCGTTTAGAATTTTAGGAGTTTTTATTTTTTTATTAGAATAGGTTTTAATTTTTTGAATTTTACCAAATATTTCTAATTTTTCTGGTAATATTAAATGGTCTTTAGTGGTTAATTCGGAAGCAGGTTTTTGTATGATTTTATCTTCTCTTACAAAAAATAAGTGATCTTTGGAACAAATAATTTCGTTCCTTGGATTTTTTGTAATTATTTTATATATATTGTTTTTTTCTGTCTTCCATTTATCTATAGTTTTTGTATCTGTGTGTTTAAAGTTTAAAAAGTCTGCAGATTTGAGATTTGTATGAACATCTTTAATTTGTACTATATCTCCATTAGACATTTGTACTAGAGAATCTTGAGTTAAACATTGACCTCCTGCACGAAATTTTCCAGGAACAGCAGACCTTAATCTTGATAATGTGATTATAGTTTTGCCTTTTAGTAGTGCTATGTCACCTTCTCTTCGGTCCATTACAATTAAACCATATGCAGTTTTTGGTTTGGACATATCTTTTAGTGGATCTAGATAGAATATTTGATCACATTTATACATACGTATGTTTAGAGGCATTGGAGGTTCTATTCCCCAAACTCTTATGTCTTGAGCACCTTCTCTTTCTGAGACATTTCCTGAAAATACTGCAAGACCATTTTCAGGAGTTTTTTTATAGATTCTGAGATGCTGAATCATCTTTTCCAAGGCGCTAATAACATTTTTCTTAGTGGTTTTTGACTTGATGTTTTCAGCAGTGCCTTGTTCTTGCTGAAGTTGTTGAATAATTTTAATGATAGCATAACCTTTAGGAATATACACAGAAACGAGCTCAGTATGTCTAGCTCGATAGTTTTCTAATTCTTTGATTGTTTTTCGTAAAGCAAATTTCTGCTTTCCGCTGATGTTTTCCATGGTAATAATTGGCTTTTAGTAGCTTAAAAAGCTATCTACCAAACTTTGATTAAGAAAATAGACTCAAAGTCAAAGTTTAGGGTTTCTAGAATTAGAGATTTGAGTTTAAGTTTTTTAATTTTTTCTAAAAGTTCTTTTGGTTTAGATAATGAGGATGCTATAAAAAGAATAAATCCATGATTGGTTAGATGTGGTTTTGCTTGCTTTATGAATTCTAGAGTTAGCTCGTAGCCTTTCTTTCCACCTACTAAATCTGGAAAGTTTTCATTAGAGTTTGGAGATTCTGGAAGGTATGGTGGATTAAAGATTATTATATCAAATTTCTTTTTTGGATTTATTCCTTTAAGAAGATCTGAGCAGATTGTTTTTATGTTTTTATATTTTGCAGAGAGACAGGCATCTGGATTTAAGTCTGTGGCAATTACTTTTGCCCCTTTACTTTTGGCAGTTTCAGCTATTATTCCTGAACCAGTTCCTATTTCTAGGATTGTTTTGTTAGAGCAAGAGATCTTGTTTAGATAATCCAATAAAAGTTTAGAATCTTCTCTTGGTTTGTATATTTTCATTAATGTATATTATGGATCTAGATTCTCTTTTCAGCTTCTTTTCTTTTGGCGAAGAGCTCAGCATGATTTTCTGAACAAAACTCATATAATTCCCCATTAATTTCTCTTTCTATTGTTTCTTCATAAAGTTCTGTTTTACATTCTGCGCATATTGCTTTTTTTTCTCCTTCTTGGTATCCTTCTACGAATCCAGCTTCTTCTACAGTCATTGCACCAGATTCTACTGCGTCTTCTCTGCCTTCATCAGAATATGCTCCACCTATTTTATCTTTAGATTGTTCTTCAGTTACCATAAAAATTCAAAAGTTCTTAGAGTTTAAAAATCTTTTTAGAGCTTATAATATTTAGATTGTTGGAATTCTTTTCTTGAATCCAGAAATTGGTATAGAAAGTCCATCTGTTGCTGCAATAGTTCTTATGCCTGAGCGACGTTGAATTTCTCTAGCTTCATATAATGGGCTGCTTTTTATTAGTTTAGCTCCATAGTGTTGAATGATCATTAGTTCTGGGCGTACTTCTGTAGCTAACTTAACTATGTCATCTCCACAAAGATGGGTTTTCCATTTATCATTTCCAGGACGGAGAATATTTGCTATTAATACTGTTGTATTTTTGAATTCTTTAGGAAGATCATCAAAATAAGTTGTATCAGATGTATATCCAATAGTAAGGTCTGGAGACTCTAATCTAAATCCTATATTAGTGTTTATGTCGTGTTTGGTTTTTGTGGTATGTAATGTTAGATTTCCTATTTTTATAGTATCTTTTTCAGAGGCTACTATTAGGTTTTTTAGTTTGTCTCTATAATAATCTGACAACCAAGGACGTTCTTTTTGAGTTCCATTTATTACTTCGCCTGTAGAAATTAGAATTCCTTTTTTGTTGATTCCACCAAGAGTCATGGCATAGATTATTGCGTTTAGATCATTACAATGATCTAAATGAGAGTGTGAAGCAAATATTATATCTGTTTGATATGCTTTTACTCCATATTGTCTTGCTCTTACTAATGCTCCTGGTCCTGGATCTACATGTATTTGACGTCCTTTAAGATTTATTATAAATCCTCCTGTGGCTCGGATTTGGTTTGCTACTACTACTCTGCCTCCACCTGTACCTAGGAAAGTGATTTTGTCTTCCATTTTTTGTTTTTGGCGGCCAATCACTATACCATTTTATTTCTAAATATGCTGAATAATTTTTTAATTTAGATAGTGTTAGCTCGCTCATCTTGAAATTTCAGAAGAAGAGCATACTTTTAATACTTGTGTTTGTTTATGCACTGTAATGGGCTGGTAGATCAGTTCGGTAGATCGCTTGCTTCGCATATTTTGTCGAAAAAGCAAGAGGCCTCGGGTTCAAATCCCGACCGGTCCATTCTAAAGAATAAATTTTAAAGAATAATATTATATATTACTTTATTTTATGGATTTATAGGCAATGGCTGATATTAGTAGAGGAGGCAAACCAATAATTAGTCTTAGGGATGTTTGGAAGACTTATATGATGGGTAATGTAAGAGTGGATGCCCTTCGTGGAGTTAGTTTAGATGTTTATAAGAATGAATTTATTGCTATTATGGGGCCATCTGGTAGTGGAAAGAGTACTGCTATGGCTATAATAGGTGCATTGGATGTGCCTTCAAGAGGTAAGGTTTTTTTGGAAGGATATGATATATCTAAACTTACAGAGAGTAATCTAGCAAATATTCGTGGACAAAAAATTGGATTTGTGTTTCAGACTTTTAATTTGATAGGAACATTAACAGCATTAGAGAATGTGATGTTACCTATGACTTTTCAAGGGATTCCTCAAACTGAAAAGGAAAAAAGAGCTATAGAGTTATTGAGGATGGTAAATTTAGGGGATAGGATTACTCATAAACCTAGTGAGATGAGTGGTGGTGAAAGACAGAGAGTTGCTATAGCAAGATCATTAGCTAATAACCCTGAGATTATATTAGCGGACGAGCCTACTGGAAATCTTGATTCAAGAACAGGTAAGATTATTATGGATATTTTCATTAAATTGCATGAAGAACAGAAAAAAACCATAATTATGGTTACTCATGATCCATATATTGCTACTTATGCGAAGGACGAAAAGATATATAATATAAAAGATGGTAAAATTAGGAAAAGTAAAGAGCAATATAAAAAATTTGTTTGGGCTGAAAAGGAAAAAAATGGTTATGGAAAGGCGAAGTAGTGTGCTGATATTGTTAAGCATATTTATTTTTGGGATAGCTGGAACTCCAGCATTAGCTGCTACAAATGAATATATATATAATTATTATTTGAAAGTAGAACAGATGAAGTATGAGCCTTTTCCTGCAGAGCCTGGACAATATGTTAAGGTTTGGCTTAAGTTAAAGAATGTAGGTTCTAAACAATTAAATAATGTTTATTTAATGTTAGAAGAGGAATATCCTTTTTCATTTGATCCTGGGGATAATGGAACTAAAATAATTTCTAGTATTAATCCTAGTCAGGAAATTTTGGTTGAGTATGAGATTAGAGTGGATTCTAAGGCTTTAGAAGGAGATTATGATTTGAATCTGAAATATAAAATAGGTAGTAGTGGCAGAAGTATTATATCTATACCAATTACTATGTCTGTAACTACTCCAAATCCTGTTTTGGATTTTGTTACTGTAAGATATGAACCAGAAAGGTTAAGTCCTGGAGATATTGCAAAAATCATACTTACTATGAGGAATAATGCAGACTCAGACATAAAAGATATTTCTTTAGCATTGGATTTATCTGGAGAAGATATACCATTTGCGCCTTTGAATGGAATATCAGAAAAAACTATTAGAGCATTATCTGTTGGAGAATCTAGAGATGTTGTATTTGATATTATTGTTGAAGGAAATGCAGTATCTCAAGTGTATAAGATTCCATTAGATGTATCTTATTCTGATGCTGCAGGTAATGAAATTACAAGATCAGATAATTTAGCATTAGTTGTTGATGAGCAACCAGATTTATTGTATTCTTTAGAACCTGCGGAAGGTTATTTTACTAAGGGCATGACTGGCGATGTTGTGTTAAGCATATCAAATAAAGGTCTTACTAAAGTTAGCTTTTTAGATGTGGAAATATTGGATTCAGATCAATATTCTTTAGTGTCTAATAATAAAGTATACATTGGTAATATAGATTCTGATGATTATGAGACTGCAGAGTTTAAGATAAATATTGGAAAGGTTAAGGGTGAGATTCCAATAAGATTTAAAATAAATTATAAAGATAATTTTAATAAGCTTCATACAGACTATAAAGATATTAATTTGAGAATATATACTTCTGGTGAATTATCTAAACTAGGATTGGTTCAGGGAAATTATAATGGAGTTTACTTTTTGATATTCATTATTGCTATAGCTGGCGGATGGTTCTATTATAAAAAATACTATAAGAAGAAAAAATAAAATTTTCTTTAGTTAGTAGAGTAGAAGTGAAATGATAGAGAGCTTTTTTAAATTTGCAATCCGAAGGATGAGGCATAGGAAGCTCAGATCTTGGCTTACGATTGTTTCTATTGTTATTGGTATAGCATTAGTAGTAAGTTTGATTTCTATAGGATCTGGTATGCAGACTACAGTTGATGATTTGTTTAAGAGTTTGGGAACTGATAAAATTCTTATTACTCCAGGTGGGGGGTTTGCTGCAGGGGGTTCTGGGTCAGAGGTTACTGCTGCTAAGCTTTATGATAGTGATGTTGAAATTGTAAGAGATGTTAATGGAGTAGAGTTAGCTACTGGAATTCTTATGAGAACTGCACAAATTAAATATAGAGATCAAGTGAAGTATGCTAATGTTGTGGCTGCGTCTACTGAATCTGAGATTAGGGAGCAGCTTCAAGAAATAGATTTTTATAAAGTTGAACATGGAAGGCAACTAGGCCCTGGAGATGCTCATAAAGCAATAGTAGGATATGCTGCTTCTCGATCTACTTTTGATAAAGAGATAAAATTAGGAGATAAGATCTTTATAGATGATATTAAGTTTAGTATTGTAGGTGTGCAGCAAAAAAGTGGAAGTCCTATACATGATGGATTATTTAGGATAACTTTAGATACTGCTAGAGATTTGTTTGATGAACCAGATGAAGTTTCTATAATTGTTGTAAAAGTTAAGAAAGGATTTGATCCTAGTGTTGTTGCTGAAGCTATAAAAAAAGATCTTAGAAAAGATCATGGTCTAGAAGAAGGTGATGAAGATTTTACAGTTGATCTTGCGCAGAATATAGTGCAGGGATTTACTGCAATAATAACTTTAATCCAGGTTATTTTGGTAGGGATTGCTGCTATTTCTTTGCTTGTTGGTGGAATTGGTATAATGAATACAATGTATACTTCTGTAATTGAGCAGACTAGGGATATAGGTATTATGAAAGCGATTGGAGCTAAGAACTGGCATATCATGAGTATTTTTTTATTTGAGGCAGGTTTGATTGGACTTAGTGGAGGAATACTAGGTTTGTTACTTGGGATTGGTATGAGTTATGCTATTGTTCAGGTTGGAGCTATAGTCTATGGAATAACTTTGTTAAGTGCAGTTTTTTCGCCAATGTTAATATTTGGATCTTTATTGTTTTCATTTTGTATAGGTATGGTTTCAGGATCATTGCCTGCATATAAGGCAGCAAAACTTAATCCTATGGATTCATTGAGGTATGAGTGATGAGAGAGTATTTTAAATTAGCATTAGGAAGTTTATGGGATAGGAAAACTAGAAGTTTTCTTACAGTCATTGCGATTGTTATTGGAGTTGCTGCTATTGTTTCTTTATTATCTCTTGGATTAGGTATGGATAAGACTATTAGTGATCAGTTTGAGGCAATGGGGATCAATAAGTTGTTTATATTTCCTGGGCAGGATATGAGTGCATTAGGAGCATTTACCCAGACATTAGATAAATCTGATTTGGATGTTGTGGAAAAAGTTAATGGTGTAGCTTTTGCAGATCCTATGTTGTTTAAGTCTGCAAAAATTGAATATGAAGATGATGTTAAATATTTTTGGGTAATTGGTTTACCTGCTGAGAATGCAGAAAGATTTGTGGAAGCTTTTGCAACTATTGATTTGCTTGAAGGAAAGTATCCTACTAAAAATGATAAATATAGTGTAATGATTGGATATTTACAGGGAACAGATGCTGGTTTATTTAAGAAGGCTATATCTCTGAGAGATAAAATTATGATTGAGAATAGAGAGTTTAAAGTTGTGGGAAGATTTACTCCGATTGGAAATAATCAGGATGATAATCAGATGTATATTCCTTTAAGTACTGCTCGGGAATTGTTTGATGAACCTGATGCGATTAGTACAATTATTGTGGAAGTTGAACCAAATAGGAAAGTAGCGGATGTTGCAGAAGAGATAGAAGCGAAGCTTAGAAAACATCGTGGAGTTAAAGAAGGGGAAGAAGATTTTGGAGTGCAAACTTCTGAAGAACTGATGAGAGTATATAGTCAGTTGTTTTCAGTTATTATTTTAGTTGTTGTGGGAATAGGATTTATTTCTTTAATTATTGGCGGGATTGGAATAACTAATACTATGTATACAAATGTTCTTGAAAGAACTACAGAAATTGGAATAATGAAATCTATTGGTGCTACTAATAAACAGATTTTGTTTATTTTCTTAATAGAGTCAGCTGTATTAGGTTTTATAGGTGGAGTTTTGGGAGTTAGTATTGGATTAGGATTAGCTAAACTTGTAGAGCTTTATGCAGGTAGTTTACAAGTATTTACATTTAGTATTTATACTTCTCCTTGGCTAATAGGAGGCGCATTATTATTTTCTATGGTTGTAGGTATAATTTCAGGGGTGATGCCTGCAAGAAATGCAGCTGGATTAAAGCCGGTTGATGCTTTAAGGAAGAAGGATTAATTGAAAATATTTTTAAAGGGTTAATAGTCTATGCATTGTATGAGCCCGTGGCGTAGCCTGGTAGCGCGCTCGACTGATAAGTCTGGGAGTATTTCTCTCGACCAATTCTATTGGATATCGAGAGGTCCTGAGTTCAAATCTCAGCGGGCTCATTTTCCTGACTTTAATTAAATTTTATGGTAGAAGATATAGAAGAGCTTGTAATAAGACATTCAAGAGAAAATGCAATAGTTAGGGCATTACGAAACTCAAGAACAATTATATCAACTAGAAAATTTTATCCTTTAGATAAGCTAGCAGATTTTGCAAATGTGCCCAGTAGTTTTTTAAGAGATAATTATCAGCAGTTGTTAAAAGAAGGAGTAATTTATTTAGCTAGAGGTAATGTTCCTAATAATCATAAAATTTTTTTAGCATATAATGATCTGAGGCTTCCTCCACAGACTAAATATGATCCAAAATTAAATGGTATTTGTATTGTAGACACTGAAGGAAGAATGTTTATAGATTTAAAATTAAATAATTTAGCTAATAATTTGAAACATGAAAAACGTATTTATATTCGCGAGCTAAGTAAAGAATTAGTAGATAAGTTGGTTGCTGACTTAGATGAATAAGTTTTTTAAGGAAGAATTCTTAATTTAATTACTATGACAGATGCTAAAAAGATAGCTGAGACTTTACAAGATTCGGAGATAGCGGTTTTGAATGCTCTTAAATCTAAGAAGGAGTTATCTGGTATAGAATTGATTGCTGTTACTAAGTTACAGGCAATTGAGATTGGTAGAGCAGGTATGTGGCTTGAAAATAAGAGGTTAATTGAAGGCGAAGAATCTGCTTCTAAGTTTATTATCTTAGATAAATTAGGAGAACAATATGCTAAAGGTAAACTCCCAGAAAAGAGTTTTTGTTCTAAACTACTTAAGAAAGATAAGCTGTCTTTGAAAGATTTAAGCAAGGATTTTGAAAAGGATGAATTAAATTTTTGTCTTGGATATCTTCGGGGTAAGGGAATAATTAAGATTAACAAAGGAATAGTATCTCTAGTTAGAAAAGGAGCTAAAGAAAGTTTGGAAGAGTTATTTTTGAAGAAATTATCTAAGCAAGGTGAAGTAGATTTTGAATCTTTAAAGCCAGAAGAATTATTTGCTTATGAAGAACTAAAGAAGAGAAAAGAAATTGTTAAAGAAATTGAAAGAAAATCAAGAAGTTTTAAGATTACAGATTTAGGATTAGAAGTTGTAAAGCTATTAGGTAAAGGATCTGAAAAAAGAATTGGAGTTTTGAATCCTAGTTTAATAAGAACTGGGGATTGGAAAAAACATAAACTTAGAAGATATGATGTTTCTATAAATGTGCCAAAGATTTTTGCTGGAAAGAAGCAAGCTTATCTTGCATTTTTAGATAAAGTTAAAAGAGAACTTGTGGCTATGGGTTTTGAAGAGATGACTGGACCTTTAGTAGAGTGCGAGTTTTTTAATAATGATTCTTTGTTTATGCCTCAAGATCACCCAGCTAGAGGAATACATGATGCTTATTTTATTAAGGGTGAGGCAGATCTTTCTAAATATAAGAAAGAGATTGCAGCTGTTAAGGCAGTTCATGAAACTGGTGGTAAGACAGCATCATTAGGATGGAGAATTCCTTTTTCTGAGCAAATAACAAAAAGATTATTACTTAGATCTCAAGGTACAGCATTGTCTGCGAGAATGTTAATGTCTCCTGATTTAAAAATTCCTGGAAAATATTTTGCAGTTGCAAGATGTTATAGGCCTGATGTTGTAGATCCTACTCATCTTACAGAATTTAATCAACTTGAAGGAATTGTTTTGGGAGATGATGTTAATTTTAGGAAATTACTTTCATTGCTAGCGAATTTTGCAAAAAAAGTTGCAAATGTTGATAAGATAAAATTCTTGCCAGGTTATTTTCCATTTACAGAACCTAGTGTGGAGGCATTTATTTATCTTAAGGAACTTGGGAAATGGACAGAAGTTATGCCTGCTGGAATATTTAGGCCTGAGCTAACGGAACCTTTAGGAATTAAGGTGCCTGTAATAGCTTGGGGAATAGGTATAGATAGATTATTTATGATTAAAGAAGGGATTAATGATATTAGGTATTTGTTTAGTAGTGATTTGAAGTGGTTAAGAGGTGCTAATGTATAATGCCAATAATTGAATTTAATTTGAAAGATCTTGAGAAGTTTATTAATAAGAAATTGCCAAGAGATGCAGATAAACTTACAGAGTTCTTTCAGTATGTTGGTGGAGAAACAGAAGCACTGGATGGAGATAATATCCAGCTAGAGATTAAATGCAGGAATCGTCCAGATCTTTGGAGTGTAGAAGGAATAGCTAGAGAATTAAGAGGTGTTTTAGGTAAGGAAAGAGGACTAGCTAAATATAAAGCAGAAGCTTCTAAATTTGTAGTAAATGTTGATAAGAATCTTAAGGATAAACGTCCCTTTATAGCATGTGCGGTTGTTAAAGATATAAAATTAAGTGATGAAGTTATTAGACAAATAATGCAACAGCAGGATAAAGTAGATGGTACTTATGGTAGAAAACGTAGAAAAACATCTATTGGATTGTATGATTTTGATTTAATTAAATTTCCTTTAACTTATAAGGCAGTTAAACCGAGAGGAATAGAATTTGTACCTTTAGATTTTAAAGTTAAGATGACTCCTTCTGAAATTCTTGAGGAGCATCCTAAAGGAAAGGAATATGCTCATTTGCTTGAGGGGATGAAAGAGTATCCTTTGTTTGTAGATTCTAAAGGAAGGGTTTTGAGTATGCCTCCAATTATTAATTCTAATGATTTAGGAAAGTTAACTAATAAGACAAAAAATGTTTTGATTGAGGTTACTGGTACAGATTATGAAGCAGTTCAAAATGTGTTAATTATGATTGCTTTAACGCTGGTAGATAGAGGAGGTAAGCTTTATTCAGTTAAAATAAATTATCCTTATAGGAAAAAAGAGGTAACGCCTATCTTTCAAGAAAGAAATTGGAGATTAAATGTGTATGATGTTAACAAAAGACTTGGTTTGGATTTATCTGGAAAGCAAGTAGCATCTTTACTAGAGAAAGGTAGATATGGTATCAAGAAAATTTCTGATAAATATTTAGATGTTTACTTGCCTGTGTATAGAACAGATATACTTCATAGTATAGATTTGATTGAAGATATTGCTATTATGTATGGTTATGATAAATTCCAGCCAGAAGATTTAGATGTGTTAAGTATTGGTAAATTAGATAGATTAACAGAATTTTCTGATAAAATAAGAGAACTGATGTTAGGCCTTTCAGCTCAAGAAGTTATGACTTTTACATTAACTGATAAAGAAATACTAACTAAGAAAATCTTAGTTAAGAATGAAAAACTTATAGAGCTTATTAATCCAATAAGTTCTAGTTATGCAGTTGTAAGAGATGAGATATGGCCAGGGTTGCTAGATTTTCTTTCAAAGAATACTAAAGTAGAATATCCACAAAGAATTTTTGAGGTGGGAAGTACTGTAATAAGTAATACTCGAGCAGAAACAAATTCTGATACTATACAGAAAACATGTTTTGTGGATGCAAACAAATCTACTAACTTTACTGAAGCAAGACAGGCTTTGGATTTCTTATTGAATAGCATTGGTTACTATAATATAGAAATTAGAGAAATAGATCATGATAGTTTTATTCCTGGAAGAGTGGGAAGAATTTATGTGGATAATAAAAATATAGGTGTTATTGGAGAAATACATCCACAAGTTTTGAATAATTTTAGAATAGAGGTGCCTGTTGTTTTATTTGAGATTAATCTGAATGCATTAATGGGATCGAAATAATTTTAAACATACTTTTTTTGGAGTCTTTTTATGGTTAGTAATGAGGTTAAACAAGAGTTAGAGAAACAAGGATATAGAATTGTGGGAAATCATAGTGCTATTAAGATTTGTACTTGGTGTAAGCATTCTTTGAATGGTGAAGGAATTTGTTATAAAGGAGATTTTTATGGGATTAAGAGTTGGAGATGTGTGCAAATGAGCTGTTCTTTAACTAATTGTTCTAATCAATGTGTTTACTGTTGGCGTGATTTAAAATATACAAATCCAGAAGAGATTAAGCAAGATGAAATTGATGATCCTAAGTTTATTGTAGATGGTTGTATTAGAGAACAGAGAGAGATTTTACAAGGGTTTAAAGGAAGTTCAATAGCAAATATGGATCGTGTTAAAGGAGCTATGACTCCCTTACATTTTGCTTTAAGTCTTACAGGAGATAGTTTCTTTTATCCTAAATTAGGAGAGTTAATTAAGGAAATTCATTCAAGAGGTATGAGTACTTTCTTAGTTACTAATGGTCAGCTTCCTGAGAAGATTAAACTTTTGCAAGAACAAGATAGTTTACCTACACAATTTTATCTTTCATTAGATGCACCAACTAAAGAATTGTATAGAGAATTAGATAGACCTATATTTAAAGATTATTGGGAACGTCTTAATCGAAGTCTTGAAATAATGAAGCAGCTAGATACTAGAACTGTTATTAGATTAACTGTTGTGAAAGGATTAAATGACAATCATATTAAAGAATATGCGGAATTAATTAAGAAAGCAGATCCTGATTTTGTGGAGGTTAAAGCATATATGTTTATAGGAAAGTCTAGGCAAAGACTAAAGCATGAAAATATGCCTGCTCATAATGAAATTATAGAGTTTTCTAAAGAGCTTGCTAAAGAGTTAGCTTGGAAAGTTATTGATGAAAAGAAAGAATCAAGAGTTGCTTTAATTGCTAAAGAAGATTATGATTGGAGAAAATTAAAGTTTGATACTTTTTGATAACTCTTCGAGACTTTTCTTTGAGCCGCGAGCAGTTATTTGTGAGTCTTCTAATATTCGATCATCTAAATTTATTTTTAATTCTCTATTGTTTTTTAAAAAATAATGAGTTATCTCTATATTATATGTTGATTGTATATTTTCTATAGTGTGATTTATTATACTTGAATCTTTTCCTACAGTATATCTCATTTCCTGATATTTTTCTTTCATAGTGTAATTTTTGGAAAATAAGCATTTAAAGTTTTCTTTAAAGAAATAAATAATTAAATAATAGAAATCTTCCAAATAGTTAATTTATCTATTGGATAAATCTTTTTAACTTCTTTTTTTATTTCAAAAGCAGTTTTGTCTGCAAATTCTGGAATAAATAGGTTTTCAGAATCTATTTTTTTGATTTTTTCAGTTAGTAGATCTTCTATTTTTTTGAGTATTGCTGCACGAACTTTTTGTGTAACATGGTTCCTGATTAGTACAGAGGTTTTTATTTTGATATTTTTTTTATCTTTAGAAGGTTTTTTTATAACTGAAATAAATTTTTCTTTATATCTTTTTGTTGCTCTTTGAATGAAACTATCTAGATAAAAAAATTTTGTTGGTGAGGTGTATGCTGTATCACCTTTTATATCATTTATTTTTAGTATTACTTTTTTATTTTGGTCTCTTGGATTTGAAGTAATTTGCATATAATTAACTCCGATATTCCTTCCAGCTAAATCTTTATGTTCAAAAGCCATTATTTCTCCAAGATTTATGTTTTTGAAAATAGCTGGAGCTACAGCTTTGAACCACTTTTTCTTTCTTTTGATTATAGCTTTTTTTTCTTTTTTCTTAACCATATTTACTTAATGCTTTGCTCTACGAGCTTTATAAAGTTTTCTTCTTTCTTTGGAACTGTGCAGGCAGCAGCAGGTGCATGTCCGCCACCTATACCACCAAGTTCTTCAGCTATTTTTTTATTTATTTTACCTAAGTTCATATTTTTTGTGTTTTCTCCAATAATTCTTGAAGATACTTTCATTTTATTAGTATCTTTTATATAAGAAAAGCAAAATATTGGTTTTCCTTGTTCTTCTAGATTATGTGAGAGAATAGTACATACTGTACTTACTATATTAGTGTCTAGGTTATCTTTTCCAAGAAAATAGATTGCTTTTTCTGTTTTTAGAACAGTATCTTTGTTTTCTTGATTGTCATAGAAATAACTCATTGCATTTAATAGTGAACTTCTATACTTTATTACCAGTTGCTTGCTTGCTTCATAAGCTTCTTGGTCTCCTAGAGCAGTTGCAATTGCTATTCCAAATTGATTTTGTTTGGCACAAGAGTTTAGATATGCAGAAAAGATTTCGACTTCTCTAAATTCTGAGATTTTTGGATTTGTTATGAATATTTTATCTCCAAATACCTCTTGAGCGTCTTTTGCTTTGTGTCTTTTAAGTATGATTGCGCTAGCTAGTTTCTTTTTTTCATCTTCAGTTAAGTCTAGAAAAGTTTTCCAGCTTCCATCTTCTTTTTTAGGATTTATGTCTAGTTCTTGAAGGAATTCTACTGCTTTAGATTCGGATCCAGAAATTCCTGGAATATAGGGCTCTGTGCTATACTCTAGAGCTTTTTGTATTGGGCGAGAAGTCCAGCCATAGAATTTTAGACCTTTTTTAATTTCTATTAGTTTGTGTTTTATGGCTTTATCTAAAAGTTCTTTATTTATGCTAGTTGGAGGTATTTGAGAATCACCAGTCATACCTACAATAGCTAATGGAAGTAAGTCTAGATTTTCAGGGGAGAGTGCTTCAGTAAAAAGATAGCAAATACTAGCTGCACAGACATCTTTCCCACCATCAATTCCATATAAACTAGGATCTAGACAAATAATATTTTTATGTTTTATTTTTATGCCATCTGTAAGATGATGGTCTAATATAATAAAGAATTTGTCTGGATGTGCTTTAGCTAGGTCTTTTGCTTCTTTTCCACCATAGTCTAAAAGAAGCCAGGTTTTGTAGTCTTTTAATTTAATTTTATTATTTGCTTCTTCTTTAGAAAGGCGTGTAATTATAGAAATATGAAATTTTTGATTTAGTCTTTCTAGAGCTTTTGAAATGATTGCTGCAGAAGTTATTCCATCAGTATCATTGTGAGATAAAATGCCAATGCAACCTTGATTTCTTTTTTTAAATTCTTTTGCTGCATTGGATATATCTTCAAGGAATTCTTTCATATTTATGTATTGTTTAACCTACAATAAGTCTAGCTCTTGAAGCATCGAATTTCCAACCTTTTGGAAGGGTTCCTTTAACTTTGTAATATTTCACAAGCCTTCTAATTTTAGATTCTGTTAATTGTAATCCGCGTTTAGAAGACATATCTTTTTTATTACCTTCAAGATGTTTTGTAATTTTTACTTGTTTTTTAATTAGATTTTGAAGATCCTCTGGAAGTTCTGGACTGAGTTTTTGTTCTTTTAGAATTTTGCTTATTTTTTTACCAGTGACTATTTCAGTATCTGGTATTCCATAAGTATCTCTTAATATTAATCCGATTGTACTTGAGTTTAGACCTTGTTTAGCTAGTTTTGTTATTAGCTGTTCTACAGTATCTTTTTTGTAAGACATCCATGTTGGTGGGGATTTTGATAATGGTTTCTTACTTCCAGATTTTCCTTTGTCTCTTGAATGCATTCTTGCCATGATATCACCTTTAGTTTGTTTTAATGGGATGGAAAATATAAAAATCATCCCGGTATAAGTTAGCTGTAAGCCGGCTTATCCATTGGTTTTCTGTTAAATTCTTGAGTTTTTAAAGGTTTTGTTTAGAAAGCTTTTTAAATGATTTATTTTGGAGTGTAGAATATGGCGCTATATGTATTTGAAGCAGATTCAGTAAATATGATGAATTTATTTAATGGTAAGAGTAAGAGTTTTAGTTTTGATAGCTTGGATACTGGCAGGCTAACTGACAATATACCTAGCTATGACACTTCTCTAGAATTTAATAGTATTAAAGAACTAGCTTCTCAAGTTGAAAGAATTTTGGAAAAAGATGGAGTTTTTAGAATTAATGGAGAGTTTAAAGGAGTGATTGTTGATCCTAAAAAACCAGGTATTTCTGATACTAATAGAATAGGCTGGGTTATTACTAGTTATGGATTTAATATAAAGCCAGATAGAGAAAAGTCTGATTTTTCTTATACTTTTGGCTATTCAGATATAAAGTCTAGTGCAGATAGATATTTTTCTATAGAGTATGATGGGAGAAAGTTAAATATTTATGCTAATGAAGGATTACTAAATATTATTAGGTCTATTTTACTGAGTGCCTAATTTTTTATATCTGCCTCGAGCTTCTACAGTTTCTAATCTTTCTAAAATTTTTTTTGAATTTTTGAGTTCTTTTTTATATGCTTTTATGAATTCTTGCCAACAAATTCTCCAAATACTATAGTGTTTGCTCTTTAGACATTCTTTGAAAAGATGTAAATCTACTGCTTTATCTTCTATTTTTTCAGAAAAAGAACCTAATCCAAAATCTATGATGTAGATTTCTTTATCTTTGAATATCATGTTTGAGGTTGTTAAATCACCATGAATGATATTTGCTTCATGAAGTTTTCCAATTATTGAACCAATTTTTTTAGAAGTGTTTTTAATTTCTAAATTTTGTTTTTTTTTGTTTTCATTTAGAGAATTAAGATAGTCTCGGATTTTAGGTCCTTGAAGATATTCTATTTCTAGAATGTTCTTTTTGAGATTATATTCTAGGACAGAGGCAGAGGCTACTTTGGCTCTTATTGCTTTAGATATAAGGGATGCTTCTTGTTTTGTTCTTTGTTTTCTTAGTTTTTGATCAATTTCTGGAATTCTATAGTTCTTTTTGATACGCTCTTTAATGATCTTGTTATTTTCTTTGTAGATCTTTGCTTCTGCTCCTTGTGCTATGAGTTTTTTCATTATTTGTCTAGGATTTTTTTGATGTAGGGAAATTGATCTTCATAGATGTGTGCTGAGGTTGAGAAAGTGCTTAGTTTGCCTATCTTGCAGTTTATTCTTTTTTGTATATATTTTTGTAGTGCAAATAGTTGGTATATGTTTGCTGGCCAGCCAAAGAAAATATCATTTGATCTAATTATTGTTGTTAGATTAAGTTTGTTATTTCTTAGTTTTATATCAATAAGTGCTAATCCAGGACTTTCTTTGTTTTCTATGTTAGAGTCTTCTAATGGATCCCATACACAGAGTACTGCTCTTCTGGTTAGCAGATCTTTTTTTAGTAAAGGTATTAGAAAATCATTTACTTGATCTATTTTTTGATTAAAATTAAAAAGTCTTGGGCCATAGCTATATTTGTAATCTGGAATAGAATGTCTTGAAAGTATTATGTTTTCTATTTCTTCTAATGGTGGATATTTCCATATCTGAAATTTATTTAGTCTGTCTATTGGTTTTGTTATGTCTTTTTCAGGATTTTGTATTTCTAAATTCACATTTAGAATTTCCCTGCATATTCTATTTCTATGATCCTTGAAGTCTTGACCTTTTTTATAGATCTGACTAAGAATGTTTTTCCAAGTTTCATAAGTGGTTTCTTTTGAGATGTACATTTTATTTTATGAATTGATCAAGTTTTAGATTAACTTTACTAGGCATTTCGAATTTATAGCTTATTAGAGGTAGTTTGTAAGAATTTATTATTCTAAGTTCATTTGTTATTTCATCAAGATCTTCTGGTTGTCTGTAAAAACTCATAGTGTCGCCACCATCAAAAATATTAGTTATTTTTTCTTTTGCCTTTAGTATTTCTTTAATATTTTTATTATACAATATTTCAGAACTTTGGATTTTTAGTTTTTTATATTTTGGTTGTGTAAAGAATTGGCTATGATATCCTCTGAATGCGCATGAAAACGCTATTTTGAATCTCATAGGCATTCCACATACCATATAGATGGTTTCTTCATTTAGACAAAA
Organism: Candidatus Pacearchaeota archaeon; assembly: GCA_017608235.1. Taxonomy (GTDB): domain Archaea; phylum Nanobdellota; class Nanobdellia; order UBA10117; family JAFCGI01; genus JAFCGI01. The sequence goes on along the minus strand of JAFCGI010000002.1, from coordinate 36,841 downwards.
TTGATCTATTTTATCTTTGATTGTTTTTAATAGATCAGAAATTAGCTCTTGGTCTATATTATCTTGTTTCCAACCATAATTCCAGAATCGTATATAGTTTCTAGAGAAATTAAAGAATCCTTTTTCAGATGGAGCATTGAGTGCGATTATATTTTTGAAGTATTCGCTGGACTTTCTTCTTTGCAGAGAATTTCCAGTTAATAATGTATTAGCATTATTTATTAAAAACTCATTAAATTCTTTTATTCTAGGTTTATTTTCTGAGAAGAATTTTGCTAGATCTATTGATAGTGTGCTTTGACCGCAAGAAATTCCTAATAGTTTTTCAGGATATTCATGCTTGTATTGCTCCCATTCTTTGTTATTAAAAGTATATGGTCCTGGCCTGCCAATTATATATGGAGCACTATGCACGTCCTTATTTTTTATCCATATTCTACTTGCATATTTTGAATATATGCTAACTGCATTGTCTAATAATTCTGAATGTTCGTTTATTTCTTTGCTAGTTAAGTCTATTATAAGATGTACAGAGTTTGTATATTTTTTATAATTCTCAATAAATTTTAATATAGAACTATAGTCTTTTTTAGTGATGTTGCTTAAGTCTAATATTAAAGTTAGCTTTTTCCCATAATCTTTACAATCAACATCTATTTTTTTTAGAAAATTAATAGCTTTGTTATCATTCTTTTTAATGAAGTATTCAAAGTTATTTAAGCCTATAGCATCATTTACATTTGAAAACCAGTTGTTTATTAGATCATAGGTTTTTGATAGATCTTTAATTTTTTCAACTTCTATTAATATGGAATTTAATCTACTTATCCAGTTTACTGCTTCAAATTTATGAACTATACCTATCTGTTCATAACCTTCTATGGGACTTGCTGGCATGTGAGGTTTAGAGATTGTGATTTTTCTTTTTGTATATTTTCTAACTATTAATTCTTCATCATCTTTTATTGATAATGATACATATTTTTCTCCCTTGTTTCCTTGTTTTTCTAGAATTAGCACATCGTTTTCTATTAATTTGTTTATATAATATAGTATCTTTCTGTGAAGCTTTGCTTTTAGTTGTTTAGCTTTTTTTATTTGGTCTTTAGAAGAATATTGGTTTTGAATGATCTCTTTAATTTTATTATGTTTAGGATCTATGTTTTCTATTATTTCAGTAGTTGAAAATGTTTTAGTAGGATGTTTTTTAAACAGATTTAAGATACTATCTTCTGTTCTAGACATAAAATTTCAGAAGAAGTACAATTATATAAAATTTCTTATTTCAGAGATTTTTTGAAACATTCAAACTTATAGAGTAAAGAATGTATATATATTTCAAATTTTTTTTGAAACAGTATGGAGGTGAAATAGGCTTATTATGGGTAAAATTATTCTTATGATGGATTCTTTGGCGAACGAAGTTAAAGATATACTTGATTTTTGTTTTAAAAGAGGCATGGTTGTTATTCGGTTACCAGATTTTAAAGTGAGATCTGAGGATATAAAAGTTGTTATGTCTGTATGTGAAAAAAAAGCATATAGGTTGTTTAGGCTTTATAGCAATGTTTTTTTGAATAATCAAATTGTTTGTTTCTTAAGTTCAGGAAAATCTGTTATGGAAGATGTATTTTTTTTCAAACTAAATAATCTGTTTGATAATAAGGTTCCTATTTTTGTCAAATCAGATGATTATTTTTTTGAATTTGTTAATTTGTTAGGTGCAAGATAATTAATTAAGAGTGAAAATAAAAAGATGTTGTTTGATGGTGAAGCTATTATGGTGACCTTATTTTATGATTTAATTTTTATTCATTATAATAGGAAATGTTTTTATTCTTGTAATAAATAATATTAGTAGTTAATGGTTGCTCAGATTAGGAAAAAATGGCATTCTTTGAAGATAGATGATGTGTTGAGTAGTCTAAAAACTTCTGAAGAAGGATTAAAAGACTATGAAGCTAAGGAGAGATTAGTTAATTATGGTGCTAATGTTTTTGTTAAGAAGAAAGAGATTAGTCCGTTGAAGATTTTTGTTAATCAGTTTAAGAGTTTTTTAATTTGGATTTTATTATTTGCTGCAGGTATTTCTGCAGTACTTGGACATATGATAGATACTGTTGTTATTTCTGTTATTGTTATTTTGAATTCTATTTTAGGGTTTATTCAAGAGTATAGAGCTGAGAAAGCTGTTGAAGCATTAGAAAAGATGTCTGCACCTAGGGCTACAGTTATTAGAGATGGTAAAAAAATGAAGATTTCTGCTCATAAGCTTGTTCCTGGAGATATTATTCTTTTGGAAGTGGGAGATAGAGTTCCTGCTGATGCAAGACTTCTTGAAGCTGTAAATCTTGCAGCTGATGAATCTGCTCTAACTGGAGAGTCTGTTTCTGTTACTAAGTTAGTTAAGGTGCTTAAGGAAGAAGTAGTTTTGTCTGATAGAAAGAATATGATTTTTGCAGGTACTATTATTACATATGGACATGGTATGGCAGTTGTGACAAATACTGGAATGAAAACAGAGATGGGACAGATTGCTAGGATGCTTGAGACTACTCCAGATAAAAAAACTCCTCTACAGAAGAAGATGGAGCAGGTTGCAAGGGTTCTTGGATTAGTGGTTATAGGAATAACTGCTATAATTTTTGGATTAGGTGTGATCCGGGGTCAAGATTTTTTTGATATGTTTCTTACATCTATATCTTTAGCAGTAGCTGCTGTTCCAGAGGGATTGCCTGCAATAGTTACGATTACTTTAGCTATAGGTTTAGAAAGAATGGCAAAGAATAATGCTATCGTGAGAAAACTTCCTGTTGTTGAGACTCTTGGATCTGCAACTGTTATTTGTTCTGATAAGACTGGAACTTTAACTAGGAATGAGATGACTGTTAGGCAGATGTTTATTGATAATAAACTTATTAGTGTTACTGGGGAGGGTTACAAACCTGAAGGAAAGTTCTTGCATAAGGGAACTGTATTTGTTCCTGAGAGAAATATACATAGTCTGCATATGTTGAAAGTAGGAGCTTTGTGTAATAGTGCATCTTTGTATTCTGAGGAAGGAGAATGGAAGATTACAGGAGATCCTACAGAAGCAGCTTTGATAGTTGCTGCTGCTAAAGCAGGGTTTGCTAGGGCTTCTTTATTAGAACAACACCCACAAGTTGGGGAGATTTCTTTTGATTCTAAAAGGAAAAGGATGACTACAATACATAGAACGAATAAGGGAAAACATATAGCTTGTATGAAAGGAGCTCCAGAAATTGTTTTGGATTTATGTAGTCATATTTACAGAGATGGAAGAATGTGGCGCTTGAAAAAGGCAGAGAAAGAGCAGATCTTGAAAATAATAGATGCTATGGGTGCTAAAGCATTAAGAGTTTTAGGAATGGCCTTTAAGTATGTTTCAGATAAGAAATCTGGAAAATATAAGTCTGAGGAAGTAGAAAAGGATATGGTTTTCTTAGGTTTGATGGGAATGATTGATCCTCCAAGGCAGGAAGCTAAGGAAGCTATAAAGACTTGTGAAAAAGCAGGAATAAAGGTTGTTATGATTACTGGAGATAATAAGATTACTGCTAAAGCTATTGCTACAGAATTAAATATTTTGAAGCCAGGAAAATTAGTGCTAACTGGACAGGATATTGAAGAATATGATGATATAAAGTTTGATAAGATTGTTGAGAGGGTAGCAGTGTATGCTAGAGTTTCTCCAGAGCATAAGATGAAGATTATTAAGGCCCTGAAAACTAGGAAGCATGTGGTTGCTATGACTGGAGATGGTGTGAATGATGCACCTGCTCTAAAGAATGCAGATATCGGAGTTGCTATGGGTATAGCAGGAACTGATGTTGCTAAAGAGGCAGCAGATATGATTCTTGAGGATGATAATTTTGCTACTATTGTTAAAGCTGTTGAAGAGGGAAGAGGAATTTATGATAACATAAAAAAATTCATTAGATTCTTGCTTTCTAGTAATATTGGCGAGCTTATGACTATATTTGCAGCATCATTGATAGGATTACCTTTGCCTTTGATTGCTGTTCAGATTCTTTGGATGAATCTATTGACTGATGGATTGCCAGCGGTAGCTCTAGGAGTTGATCCTATAGAGAAGAATATAATGCAGCGTAAACCTAGAAAGCCAGAAGAGAGAGTTATAGATAGTAATATGATATTTAGGATAGCTTTAGTTGGGGCCATAATGATGGTTGGAACTTTATGGTTATTTAATTCAGAGTTGATGGCTGGTGCATCTTTGAGTAGAGCTAGAACTATAGCATTTACAGGAATAGTTATGTTTCAGATATTTAATGTATTTAATTCAAGATCTGAGAAAGATTCTATGATTTCAGAGAGTTTAGTTTCAAATAAGTATTTATTATTAGCATTGGTATCTTCTGTTGGACTACAGGTTTTGATATTATATATTGGGTTCTTTCAAGTATTATTTGATACTGTAGCTATTGGATTAATGGATTGGGTTAAAATATTAGTAGTCAGTATGAGTGTTATAGTAATAATTGAGCTAGAAAAATTATATATGCGAAAACAAGAAGCAAAAGGAAAAGCTGTTTCTTAGTTTATTTTTTATAGCTGTTTCTTAGTTTGTTTTTTATATTCAAAGTAAGAATAAACTATTAGGTAGGCAGTAGAGATTGTTATTGGAGCTAGGAAGAATGTTAGAGCAAGATCATTAAATAATAAACCTAAGAATGTTATAATTCCTGAAATTTTGAATAGTTTAGCACCTAGCTTATGGGTTTTATTCCATACAGTTTCATTACTTAAGGTCCATGGTGTCCTGATTCCTATGAACCAATTTCTTTTTGCATTTTCTAGCATGACTCCTATATATAAAAAAAAGAATCCAAATGCTGGAATTATCATGTTTTTCATTGAGAATTCATAGCCAATGTTCCAGAGGATTGTTAGGGAATAGATATAAAATAGATATGAAATTAATACAATTATGAATCTATTATAGTATTTCATGAATTTTTCTATATTCTCTTTTAAAGGATCAATCTTAGGAATTAGTATGAATAATAAAACCATTCCAACAGAAACTAATGGCATAAGGAATAAACCCCAAAATTTTGGGAGATGGTTGTCTACTTTTCCATTAATATCCCAATGAGATGCCATCTGATCTGGCATGCTAGGATATAGATAAAGTCCGATTAGAAATGAGATGAAAATAATTATAGATATTATAGCTAAGGTTTTTTTCATGGATCCGTTTAACTTGTTACTTTTTTAAATCTTTGTCTTTGATCCATGGAGTTTTTGTGGCTTCTAGAAGTTTTATTATAGAATCTCGTTGGTCTTTGTTTAGGCCTTTCCATTCAATTATTGCTGCTTTGGGTTTTGGGATTGTCTTCTGAAGAGCTTGGAATAACATATCTTTGTTAATATGATGAATTTGATATTTTGGACAAATATGGCCTATAGCTATTTTTTGTTCTAGTATTCGTTTTGTGAAAATAGGAGCATAGTGTCCTCCTCCGAATCCAATAAATGAATCTTTTGGAGAGATTTTTTTAGTAACCAGATCTATTATTGTATCTGCTGCTGCTTCACATGCTTTCATGTCTTGCCATTGAACTTCAGAAGAACCTACTTCTATGAAAATTATTGGAAATTCCAGAGAAGGACCATGATGAGTAACTTCTAGAGAGACTTCATATTTTAATTTTCGTTCTTCTTTTAAGTTTTTTAGATTAATTAAAGCATGTTTTAGATAGTGTGCTGGAGCTATACTTAATGTCTTAGGAGTTCCTCCATAGTCTGCTGAACTCCAATTTCCTGGAGAATGACAAGTTAGAGTAGGAATCTTAGTTTTTGCTTTATGAGAAGAAGCCACGATTATAATTTTTGGGTTAAGCTTTTTGAATTCTTCTTCAAGATAGTCTAAATGAGTTACTTCATTTTCTGCAAACACTATTTTAGTATCTATATTTTTAAGTTCTAGGATTGGTTCTGAATCAAACATTTTTTTAGATTTTTTAGGTTTTAGTTTTTCTATTAGAATTTTACTAATGTTTTGGCTTGCTAAGTTTTTTTTAGAAATTAATATGAGTTTCATAACATATTTTTAGATTTTGATTAATAAAAGCATTTTGTAATCTATCTTATTTTGTGATATGTTTCTTTGTGAAGTATTTTAAAATGCGACACCTTTATATAAGAGGAATACACTATATATTGTGTAATATTTGGAGGAATTTTGAATGCTTAGACATCAGGAGGCATTGCAAGTGCTGGAAGAAAAACCTATTTTTGAGACAAGATTAAATGTTATTAGGGTTAGAGCTAATTATTCAGGACCTTATAGGAAATGCAAGTTTTTTGCTATAACTAAAGCTGATTTGAAAGATAAGAGAGCGTTTACTAAACATATCTTAACTATAGCAAAGAATTGGCCTACAGGAACTTATTACTTAAAGAATTCTTTAGGAAAGATTTTTGTAAGGTTTGATATATTGAATGGAAAAATTTCTAAGATATATGATAAGAGTCCGATTACTGGAAGAGAATATGATTGGGTTTATTTCTTAAAGACAAAAAAGAAAAAATAATTCTTTTTCTTTTTATTATTTAGCTTAATTGGAGTGTTTATAGTTTAATTGGAGTGTTATAGCTTAATCAGAGTGTTAAGTTTAATTTAAAATAAGATTTAAAGCTTGCTTGGATTGCTTGCTCTACTTTTTTTTCTGAGATTTTCTTTAACTTGGCTAGTTCTTTAATTACTAGTTTGATATTAGCAGGTTCGTTTCTTGCTGTTTTATTGTTCTTTCTGAACAAGTATGGACAGTCTGTTTCGGTGAGAAGAGCTTCTAGAGGAAGATGTTTAGCATAGCATTGAGTATATTCTGAATAGAGGATGTTTGTGCTTATAGAGATTTTATATCCAAGAGAGATCATTTCTTGAGCTTGAGTTAAAGATCCAGAGAAGCCATGCAGAATTGCTTTTTTTGGATGAAGTTCTGTTAGAATTTCACAGACTCGCTTGACTGCCCATCTTGAATGGCAGATTACTGGAATATTAAGCTCATTAGCTAGGAGAATATGTTTTTTGAAGAAAGCTATTTGGCGCTGCTTTTCTTTGCCAGCTTTCTTAGCTTTCTTGATTCCAATTTCTCTTGGGAGAACTTTTTTAATCCAGAGATAGTCTAGACCAGTTTCTCCTATGGCTATTGGTTTTTTAGATTTAATGAATTTTAATTCTTTTTCTATTTCAGAATCTGAGAATTCATGAATATGTGTTGGATGAATAGCTAAAGCAGGATAGATTATTTTGTATTTCTTAGCTAACTGCAAAGTAGTTCTATTAGTTTCTGGATTTGTACCATTATTTATTATTATTTTAACTCCAGAGTTTTTTGCTTTTTCTATGACTTTATCTAAGTCTTTAGAGAATTTCTTATCATCCAAGTGAGCATGACAGTCTATTAACATTTTATTTTTTCTTTAAAACAAGGATTTTTCTTGTAAGACCTCCATGAACGTATAGGCTATGGGAACTTATTTCTTTTAGAGATTTAGTTAGGAATTTGTTCTTTTTAAGCTTATGAGGATGAATTAATGCAATATAAGACCCTTTCTTTAGTACTTTTGAAGCAGAAGTAAGGAATTCTTTGTAAAGTGTAGAAATATCTTTAGCTCCAACATAAGCAGATTGTCCATATGGAGGGTCTGTGGCTATTGCTTCTACTGATTCTGACTTTAGTTCTTTATGAAGTTTTGTAGCATCTAATTTCTTTAAAAGAAAATTTTTGCATTTATAGTGTATAAGGTTGATGAATGCCTTTTGGATCATTCTATTGTCTATGTCATAGCCTTTAGTCTTTATGTTTAAAAGAGAAGCCTCTATTAATATAGAACCAGCTCCGCAGAAGGGATCTAGTAAGGATTTTTTGGACCTGCTTAGGTTTACTAGGAGTCTGGATAGTTTTGGTTTTAAAGAAGTAGGATGAAATGCTGGTTTTTGTTTTGGATCTCTATCTTTAAATCTTCCAGTTTTAAATTCCCAAATTTTTTCAGTTATGTAAGCTTTTTTGTTTATTATTATAGTTATTTGAGTGATAGGGTTTTCTAGATCTACAGAAGGTTTTTTAAGAGATTTCCAGATGATTGAGCTTAGGGTTCTTTCTAATGCAGGAATTTTCTCTTTAAGTTTAGGATTTTCTGTTTTAATTCTGAGGCAGAAAGGACATTTTATGAAGGCCCAGTTTATTTTTTGGAATTCTTTTTCTAGATTTTTAGGAGAAGTTTCAGATATTAATTTTCCAGAGAATTTTAGCATGGAGGATCTATTAGACAGTTTTTTTATTTTTGCTTTTGTGGCTTTTTTGCTATTGATTATTGTGATTTTATGCTTAGATTGTTTTTTAGAATCAAGGTCATATATTTCAAATAGAGCTTCTAGCTCTTGATTTGATAGTTTTAGATTTTCGGCTGAGACTGAGAATAAAACTTTCATAAAAATAATAAAAAATTAGGGAATTTTATATTTAACTATTAGAATAGGAAACCTAATCTATATAGAGCAAACCCTAACCAACCTGCAAGCACTAGAAAGTATATATTTAGAAAGGGATCTAGTGGTATGTTTTTCCAGAATATATGTGTTTTTTTCTTATGCCAGTTTTTTGTTATAGTCATACCTGTGTAGATTATTACATCTAATAGTAATAAGAAATAAACCATACCTTCTATACTCATTGCCATTTTGAACCTCCAAAATTATTAAATTATTAAGATGAATTAAAAGCAAAAATTACTTTCTTTTTTTCTTTTTTATAGCTTTCTTTTTTGGGGTTGCTCGCCCTTTTTCTAGGTGTAGCAGCATTCTCTCGAGTTTTATGTCCATTCTCTCGATTTTTTTATCGAGAGTTACAATATATCTTAAACTCCAAACTATTCCTACTAAAAGTCCTAGAACTGTGGCCCACATTAGTATGTCGCCTTCAAATACCATTTTTCCTCCCTTTTTATTTTATTTTTTATTCTAAATCAAGAGCTTCGTCAACTTCTTCTTCGGTGTTTAAGTCAACTCCACCTTTGAACACCTTTGCGAATGAAGGTGTTGCAATTATCCAGTTTTCTCCAAAACCAGCAATATCACCGTCAGTAGCTTCGATTGTTTTCTTTAATTTATCTATTGCTCTTTTTAGGTCTGATATATCTTTTTCTTTTAAAGGTGCAATATTTATTAGTGCAATAGTATAGCCTTCTCTTAGTGAATTTAATATTGGTTTTATGTTTTCGAAATCTTTTAGTGTAAATGGTCTTATGAGAACTTTAGCTCCTGCTTTTTTATCATCTATATCTGCTTCGAGTTCTACATATTCTTCTCCGATTTCAGTATTTTCTTGTTTAGGTAATAATTTTTTACCAAGATCTAGTAATTTTCGCATAACCATCAGCCTCCGCTTTTGTAAATATTTAATTATAGCTTAACATATAAAGCTTTTGCTACTTAGCATTTAGAATGCTAAATTTATATAAATGTTGCTACTTAGTTGCTACTTGTAGCTTAAGTTAAGTTATTTGTCTTTGGTTAAAAGGATAATTTTGTTTAAACTGTTGTAAACATATAAGAAGATTATAGTTGATAAGAAGATTATAGTTGATAAGAAGATTATAGTTGATGAGTTTTAAAATTATTCTGCTAGGGCTTCTAGTGTAGATGTAAGATTCCAGATTTGAGTTCTAGCATGACTGCTTAAATTAGGGTCTAGTGAGAGTTCTTCTAGAATTTGCATTGCAGAATCTACTTTTATGGCAATATCTTCATTTGTTTCTAGAATTTCTTTTATTTTTAATAGAGATTGCCTTACATTCTTTGGAATAGAGCTATCTTGTTCTAGTTGTTCTATGAGTTCGAGGACGTCTTTGATTTCTACCATTTTTCTGTTTTTTGGATTTTAGCTTATTTTGCCTCTTTTTTAACTTTAGCAATTATGTATTTAAAAGCTTGCTTTTCTTTATCTAGTGGCAGATTTATTGCTGCTGCTGCTGGATGTCCGCCACCCATACATTTGAACTTTTCAGCAGTGTCTATAAATATTTTGCCTAGATTTATTTTAGTTTTTGAGTTAGCTCTTGCTATGATTCTTATTAGTTTTGGTTTTTTTGAGATTATTAATGAGATGTCTGCTCCTAAAACAATTAATTTCTGTGAGCAGGAAGATTCATAGGATGAAATCTTTGAGATTAGGATTAAGGGTTCTTTTTTTAGTATTTTAGCTCTTTGTGCAGCTTTAATCCAGGCTATTTTTTCAGCTTTTTCTGGAGATTCTTGTAGATTTAATAAAATTTTATTATAGTCTAATTTTTGTTCTTTTAAGAGCTTGTTTATGATTTCAAATGTTTGATTGTTTGCAAACCTAAGTATTCCTGTATCGGTAAGTAAGCCATAGATTATTAGAGATGCTAGTTTTTTGTTGAGTATTATTTTATGTTTTTTGAATAGGCGATATAGAATTTCTGTTGTTGAGACTGCTTTTAAATCTATTATATGTTTGGTTTTTTTAGTATCAGGATGAAGTTGGTGATGATCTATTACTAAGATTTCAGATAGTTTAAAATGACTTAGAATTTCTGCAGGAGCATTGTTAGGTTGCATATCTATTAAGATTAATTTTTGGAATTTGTTAGAATCTATTTCAGAGTGTTTTTTAATTGTTGTTTTGTAGAGAATTATTATTTTCTTAGCTGGCTTTTTTATAGATTGAGTATAGCATAATTCTAATTTTATGTTTTTCTTTAACTTGGTTGCTAGTTCTTTGAACAGAATTAATGAGGAAATTGCATCTATATCTGCATTAGCATGCGTTAAAACTAAATTGTTTTTGGAGAATATATTTTTAAGATTCATTTTATGTAAATAAGAAAAAACAAAATCAAATTTAATTAAAATTCATCATCTTCATCTTCATCAGATTCCCAATAATCAGTATCATCATCTTCATCGTAATCATCAAATTTCAGATGTGAGTTTTTCATTTTAACCCCCTATAGCTTAAAGGTGTCTTTAAGAGTAATATACAAATATTTAAAATTTTCTAGGAAAGGATTATTTGAGTTGTGTTGTTATTTCTTGCTGTAACTCAAGAGCCTTATCTTTAGTTTTTTTCTCTTGTGAGTCTATGTTTTTTATTTTAACTTCGATATCTTTTTTCTTTTCTTTTAACTCAGTTTCTAGTTGTTTTGGTTCTTTTTCAACCAGCACTTCTCCAACTTGTTTATATACTGGGGATTTTGCTTTTTTTAATTCTGCCAGAGCGTTTTCTATTTCTAGTTGTTGAAGTTGGAAATTTTGTTTTTGGTTATTGAAAATTTGTAATCTTTGTTGGAATAATTGTAGTTGTGCTATTTTTTCTTGAATTTTTTTATCTATTTTTTCGTTAGTCATTTTTGATCCTCCAAGTTTTTTCAATAATTGCAATAAGGTTCGTTAGTGTGTTTGTGATTGCTCTTAGAGCAGTTGCATCTTCTGCAATTATTGAGATTATAAGTTTGTCTTTTTTTAGATCTAGATTGTAGCTAGATCTTTTTGTGGATTCGCTCTCAGGAATTAATGCATCATAATAAGTTTTTAGTAATCTCTGAGACGCTTTGATTTCTATTTTAGAGTTAAATGTCATAATGCCTTTACTTTTTTTATTATTTCTGGGCGAGTTTTTATTAATATTCTGGATCCACAACTTGGGCAGATTATTCTTCTTTCTATTAATTTTTCAGGAATTTCGTCTTTACAATTAAAACATTTATAAGTCATTATTTTTCCTCTTCCTCTGTAGATTTTTCTTCAGAGGTTTCTTCTACTTTAGCTTCAGCTTTAATAATCGGATCATATGCTTTGGCAGCGAATTTTGAATCACATGCTTTGCAGTACCAAATCCCAGAAGATATTCTTTTGACTGAAAGTTTATTACAGAAAGGACATTTTTGTTTGCTTTTTTGGATTTTTTCAACAGCAATAATTCTTTGCTTGATTCTACGTCCATATCTTGTTCCAAATCTGCCAGCACTTGATAATTTCCTTAAAGCCATACTAAATTAGTTATTTAGTTCCTTTATAAATTTATCTCATATATAATTTAATAACGCTGGGAGAGGGATTTGAACCCTCACATCCGTTAGGAAACAAGCTAACAGCAACCTTCTTTAGTTAAACTTTCTTTCTAAGAAAGGTTATTCCAGGCTTGCGCAATACCAGGTTATGCGATCCCAGCACAAGAGAAAGAGATGGTTTTTGGTTTAAATAGCTTTCTAACTAGGATTTTTGACTTTCTTTACAGAATTTATTATATTTTGGATATAGTCTTGAAATTGTGCTATGGCTTTAGGACCTAGAGTATCTGAAAGTATATTTTCTAAGGTTTCTTTTATGATAGTATTATTATAATCTATACTATATTTCTTTTCGGTAGGAGTATCTATACAAAGGAAGCTTGCACAGATTGGAGATTTTAATCTAGGAATTATGCATCCTTTTCTTGACTCAAAGTATTCACAATAACTATCATTAAGATTTTTACCTTCTTTGATTGCTTTTTCAGCGATCTCCTCTCGTCTTTTTCTAAATTCAATATATACTAAATTAGAAATACCATACTCTATACAAGCACCGCCAATACAACAACCATAACCATTCTCTTCGATATGAGATTTACATGTTTCGTTATAAAGAAGTCCAAAAAATTCATTTAATAAATCTAGAGTCTCAGAATAGGTTTTAATGACTCTGTTTATTTGATCTTGTCTTGACTCCATAGTTGTTGTGCAATCTGAAAATCTTTTTAAGTCTTGTTAATAATTAAGATAGAATGCAAAGTTTGTTGAAGTCTGTTGGAAATCTTAAAAATAGTAAAATAGGAAGATTAGTTAGAGATAAACTAATAGAATTTGATGAGCTAGGTGAGAGATCTAATGGAGAATTATTTCAGGAGATTTGCTTTTGTATTTTAAATGCAAATTTTAATGGTGAAAGAAGTTTAAGGATGCAAGAAAAGATTGGGACAGGTTTTTTAAACTTATCTGAAAAGGAGCTAGCTAATAGGCTTACAAAATTAGGACATAGATATCCTAATATAAGAGCTAATTATATTTTTGAAGCTAGGAAACATAAAAATAATCTTAGAATTATTCTTGAAAACTTAAATGGAGAAGAACTTAGAGAGTGGTTAGTTAAGAATATTAAAGGACTTGGATATAAAACTGCTAGTAATTTTCTGAGGAATATTGGATTTCGAGATTTTGCTATAATAGATTTTCATATTATTGATCTTTTAGAAAGAGAGAAGTTAATTAAACATACTAATAATCTTAGTAAAGCTAAGTATTTAGAGATTGAGAATTTGATGAGAAATATAGCTAATAAGATAGGGATAACTCTTTCAGAGTTAGATATGTATTTATGGTATTTAGAGACTGGAAAAATTATAAAATAAAATGGAGAAATATAAAGTATTAGAGCACACAGCAGATGCTAAGTTTCAAGCATTTGGCAAGACTCTTGAAGAAGCATTTGGAAATGCAGCTATAGCTACTTTTGATATTATGGTAAAAACTTCAAAAGTAAAACCTATTATTAAGGAAGAAATATCTGTAGAGGGAAGAGATCATGGCAGTTTGCTTTATAATTTTATAGAAGCTTTATTGATTTTGTTGGATATTAATAATTTTGTTTTAAATTCATTTGAAAAAATTAAAATTAGTAAGACTAAGAAAGGTTTTAAGTTAGATGCTGTTGCGCTTGGAGACTCTGTAGAAAAATATGAGACTGCAGGTGTTGTTAAAGCTATGACTTATAATGATATGGATATTTCTGGGAAACAGAGAAACTGGGTTGTACAATTTGTTGTTGATATTTGATAGTAATGTTTAAAAAATATCTTTTTTAATTAAAATTTATGAAGGAGATGGTTAATGATCGGGCTGCTTTTTTAGAAAGTAAGATAATAGATTTAGGTATGAGAATTTCTGATTATCAAGATACTATATATAGATATGCAGATCTATTATTGGGGCTAAGTGTTTTGTCCTATTTGAATTTGGATATGCGAGAAGTAGTAAATCTTCAGACAGAAGCAGTGAAATTACATATAAAAGTATTTGATGATTTGGTTAATGAAAGGAATGAGTTAATTAATGAGCTAGAACATCTTACTGAGATTATTAAGATTCCGAATCTTGGAGAGGATATTAAGCATAAAGTTTTTTATTATAATAATGAGCATCTTTATGAATTTGCGATAAATATTCCATTTTATATTGAAGAACCTAGAATTTCAAATATTTCGATAGATATATTTAAGGGTGGAGAGCAAGGCAAATCTGCATTGTCTGCGATATTAGGTGCTAATATTGGCAGTGATATTTTGTTAGCATATAATCCTTCAGGAAAGTTAGGGCTAGAAACTATATCTAAGTATCTTTTAGCATGGGCTACTGCTAATAAGATAATGTCTGATGATGATTTTTTGGAAAGACACTGTGAATCAATAGTGTTAGAGCATAATTATTTTAGTAGCGAGTATTATTTGGTAAAATTTAAGCATTTTTTTGAAACTTATTGTTCTAGCTGTGAAGATAAATTTCAGTGTCCTGGCTATAATATTAATAAAATAATTCTTAATACTAAAATTCGAGATTAATTTCTTCTATGTTTTTTTTTATTGCTATGCTCTTTCCGAGTTTGATTTTTTTTATTAAGTTAAATTTATTAAGTATTAACAAATCTTGATGTATGTTTTTTATATCTCTATTCAGGGTTCTTGCTAGGGCAGAGATAGAATTAAATTCTTGTGCATTAAGATGTTTTAGAATCTTAAGTCGCTTTGGTGTAAGGATTTGTCTTAATTGCTTTATGCTTAATTCTGAGGCATTTTCTTCTAGAAAATAAGTTTCTCCTGATTCTTCATATTCTGAAAGTGCCTGTTTTAGTGCTCTAAGCCTATCAGACTCTTTAGAGTTAATTCTTGATTTTTTTTCTAGCTTGGAGATTTGTTTGATTATTTGTTCTATTGGAATATGGTATTTTATTCTGAGTTTCATATTTGGTATTATATACCAAAAATAGATATAAATGTATGGTTTATTTGTTTAATTTGGTGATAAAATGAAAGAAGAAATTGGAAATGAATTTGGGATTAAGACTGAGAAGATAACAAATTATTCTTATAAGATTCCTAAGGCTGGGAAGATGTTAGTGCCTACAATTATTTTTGCATCCGAGAAATTAATGGAGAAGATAAAACTTGATAAGTCACTTGAGCAAGCTAAGAATATGGCTGCACTTTCTGGAATTCAGAAGCATGCTTTGGTAATGCCTGATGCTCATCAAGGATATGGATTCCCGATTGGAGGAGTGGCTGCATTTGATCTTAATAGTGGTATAATATCGCCAGGAGGAGTTGGTTATGATATTAATTGCTTGCATGGTAATACAAAGATTTTAACAGAGCATGGTTTCAATCTAAAGATCGCAGATTTTCAACAAAATATTAATCAGTCTGATAGCATGATGCAATTTTCATTTTCTTTACCTACTCTTGGCGCTAAAAAAATAGAAAATAAAAAAATTTTAGCTTATATGTATAAAGAGGATCAAGTATTTGAGCTAGAAACTGCTTCTGGTCTAAAAATTAGAGCTACTAAAGATCACCCATTCTTAACAAAAAAAGGAATGAAAGAACTTAAAGAGCTAAGTGCTGATGAAGTAATTGCAATTTTCCCATTTACTGGAGTAGAATATGAGATTCCGTCTGATTATGTAATAATTGATGAATATTCTGCAAGGTTTACTAGAGAGCAACTCGTTGAACTAAAAAAAAGAGATTTGCTCCCCCTGAAAGAGTCAAGTTCTAAATTACCATATTTAGCTAAGATTCTAGGATATTTATATGGTGATGGTTTAGTGTATTTCTATAAAAATAAAGGATATGTGAATTTTTATGGTGCAAAAGAAGATTTAGAAATTATTAAAGAGGATCTGAAAAGGATTGGTTTTTCTTCACAGATTTATTCTAGGAAACGAAAACATAGAATTAATACGCAATATAGAATGGTAAACTTTGAAACTGAGACTTATGAATTACATTGCCCTTCAAAGGCATTAGCAAATCTATTAATAGCTTTGGGTATGCCTTTAGGGACTAAAGCTATTACTAAATATAGTGTACCTAAGTGGGTAATGCGGTCAAAGAATTGGATAAAGCGCTTATTTTTGGCAGGATTCTTTGGAGCAGAGTTAAGTTCACCAAGGACAGGCAGTAAGACTGGATTTAATATGCCTGTTTTATCCCAAAACAAAGCTAAAGTTCTTGAAGATAGTGGGCGGACCTTCCTAATACAAATTATGAAGCTTCTAGAAGATCTTGGTGTGAAAGTCTCTAAGATCACTTCTCGAGCTGGAATAAATAATAAATATGGTGAAGTTGTAAGGTTAAGATTGAATATTTCTGGAGAAGAAGAAAATTTGCTGCGACTTTGGAAAACAATTGGGTTTGAGTATAATCTAAAAAGAAAAAATCTAGCAAATATTGCGTCTTTCTATATTTTACTTAAGAAAGCTGAAAATGCTAAGCGTAGAGATCTCGCAAATAAAATTAAAGAATATAAAAATAAAGGGCTGAAACTTAAAGAAATTCAGAAACTTCTTTTTGGAAAAATTAATAGTAGATTTATTGAACGGCACTATTATGAAGATGTTGGACAAAGAATAAATTTAGATTTTATTTCTTTTGCAGATTTTAAGAAAAAATGTCTTGAGGATTTAGCTGAATATGGTGTTATTTTTGATAAGATTATAAAAATTTCAGCTAAAGGCGTGGAGAGGGTTTATGATTTTACTATGAGAGATAATCATAACTTCATTGCAGATTCTTTTATAGTATCTAATTGTGGTGTTCGTATGTTGACTACTGGCTTGAAAACTGAAGAGATTAGAAAAAGAAGAAAAGCAATTCTTGATGAAATTTATAGAAATGTTCCTGTAGGATTAGGAAAAGGTGGAAAAACCATACTTGAGAAAGATGAGCTTCTTGAAGTATTAGATAAGGGATCTGAATGGGCTATTAAGAATGGTTATGGAACTAAAAAAGATCTTGAAAGACATGAAGAATATGGAAGAATAAAAGCAGCAGATTCTAGTCTTGTGTCTGAAGTTGCTCTGAAAAGAGGGCGTCCTCAAATAGGAAGTTTAGGAGCAGGAAATCATTTCATAGAAATTTCTGAAGTTTCAGAATTATTTGATGAGAAGACTGCTAAAGTATTTGGTGTTGAAAAAGGAGATGCTGTACTAATGATTCATTGTGGTTCTAGAGGATTAGGACATCAGGTTGCTTCTGATTATATTAAAAAAATGGAAGACGAGTATGGGCATGAACATTTGCCTGATAGAGAATTGATAAATGCTCCATTTAATTCTGATTTAGGACAGGAATATTTCAAAGCAATGAGTGCTTCTGCTAATTATGCATGGGCAAACAGACAAATGATAATGCATTGGACTAGAGAGAGTTTTTCTAAAGTGTTTGGAAAGACTAAAATGGATTTGATTTATGATGTTGCGCATAATATTGCTAAAGTAGAGAAACATAAGATTGATGGTAGAACTAAAGAAGTTTGTATGCATAGAAAAGGTGCTACTAGAAGTTTTGGTCCTGGAAGAGATGAAATTCCTAGCATTTATAGGAAAGTAGGACAACCTGTTATAATTCCTGGAAGTATGGGAACTGCATCATATCTTTTGGTTGGAACTAAAAAAGCTGAAGAGGTCTCATTTGGAAGTACTGCTCATGGCGCTGGAAGGGTTATGTCAAGGCATGCTGCTTTGAAACAATATAGGGGAGAGGCGGTTAGGGCTGCTTTAGAGAAACAAGATATAGTACTTAAGTCAACCTCTTGGAAAGGAGTAGCTGAGGAAGCTCCTGGAGTCTATAAAGATATAGATGAAGTAGTAAGAGTTAGTCATGAGGCAGGCATTGGAAATTTAGTTGCTAAAGTAAAGCCACTGGCAGTGATTAAAGGTTAATTTTGAGATACTTTATGAATGTATGTAACTTAATAGTAGTTACAATAGAAAACCTTAAAAAGGTAGAAATAGAGTCTTTGTTATGGGAAACGGCAACAATATAAGGAAATTTATATATAATACTTTTATAAATAAAGAGTATGCTAAGATAGCAGAATCTTTTGATGATTTTAATCTTGAAGATCATTTAGTTTTGATTAATCATGAACTTTCTAGGAATCCAGATAGAGCATATAGATGTGTTGTGAAAAAGATTGGTACTAAGTACTTTAAAGATGGAGAAGCTAAGTTACCTTTAACTGTTTATGTTCCTGATGAGGGAAATGTATATTTGATAGATGCAATAAATTTCTCTTATGAACCTAAAATAACTAGACTGCGTAATGATGGTAGATTTCAAGTTTATCCAAGAAGAGTTATAGGTGAAGAAGATTTGGATAAGGAAAGAGCAGTTATTCTTAATGATAGGGGTAAGATAGAATTTGATATGCTTGCTTCTTGTGGTGGAGTTAGACCAAGAAAGCTTACAGCGTCTTTAGATGTTTTTGATGATGATTTGGATATTGATGAGGATGGTTTTAAAAAACAAAAAGACTATCTTGTGATTGGCAGGAATTATCTTGGTTAGGGATGAAGATTATATATTAAGAGCAGTATTATGATATTAAAAAATTTTAGAAGAAAAGAAATATTGAAAAGTATTAGTGCATTAGATAAAACAACAGATAATTCTCTTAAAGAAGATCTTTCAGAACAAAACTCAGAAAAAAATCTTAAAAATAATTTAATGAGAGTTTATATTGGGGATGAAATAGATTTTCCTGGAATGCATTTTGATTTTATGGAGAGACATAGGCATATTGGTTCTGGTTTAAAGTTAACAGAAGATGGTTTGATTTTAACTGCATATCATAATATTAAAGACAGTATAAATAATTGGAATGATAGATCAATAGATTTGGAAGAATTAGAAGATAGATATTATGTATCTGACCAGCAAGGAACTAAGTATTCTATAGATGTTGGTTTTTTAGCAGCATATCCTGAAGAGGATATTGCACTTATTAAAGCAAGAATTCCTAAGAGTCCAGAGCCGGTTGAGTTTAGACTTACAGAAGCTCCTTTAGAGAGAAATGAAGATATTAAAATATTAAGATTAAATAATCGAAGAATTTTTAGTCAGACATCTCAAATCATAAAATATGGATGTTCTGGTTTTGTATATGATTATTTAAGAGCATTTAGAAAACCTACAGTAATAGTTTCTGATGGTTTTTTAACAAGTTCTTATGAGATAGAAACTTTTGCTGGTGGAATTTTCATAAAAGATGGAGAATTTGCAGGATTAGCTCTTAGTTATGCAGATAGACAAATAGTTGGAGCAAGAGTTCCAAAGATTGTAGATTTAATTGCAGATGTAGTTTATTATTTAGTTATAAAAGAATAATAAATAAAAATAATAAATAAAATAAATAAATAAAGTGAGAAAAATTATTTTATAATTATTTTATAGTGAGGTTAGTCTGAAAATTTTATTGCTAGTTCTTTCTTTGTATAATATTTTCAGATGGTTTTATTATGTTAAAGATTTAATTAATAGATTCTAAAAGATAAGTTTTATAAAGGCTGGATCAGGAGTAATTATCCCCTTTACAGAGAAAAGCCAAGATGCTGCTAATTCTAGATAAGATTATTGAAATTTAAAACCTAAGTAGGAAAGTTTAAAAAGCACTAAACCAAAGCAAAAGAAGCTGATAGATAAGAGAAATGGGTCATATCAAGAGAAAAAGACCAAGAAGAGGAAGTATGCAGTTTTGGCCTAGAAAAAGGTCTAAACATGCAGTTGCTAGAGCTAGATTTGCAAGGAAAAAATCTGGAGTTCTTGGTTTTGTTGGTTATAAAGCAGGTATGACTAGAGTAAGTTATGTTGACAACAGACCCAAGGCAGCTACTAAAGGAGAAACTATTAGAAAAGCTGTTACTGTTATTGAGATTCCAAGTATTAAAGTTATAGGGGCTAGAGCATATGCAAAGGATGTGTATGGAACATATGCTGTTGGTGAGTTTTATACAAATAAATTAGATAAAGAGCTTGGAAGAAAAATTACTTTGCCTAAGAAAGCGAATCAAGAGGTAAAGAAAAGAATTGAAGCAATGCTTGATGATCTTTCAGAATTAAGAATTATTATTCATACTCAACCTAAATTAATTGGCTTAAAGAATAAACCTGATTTATTAGAAATTCCTATTGGAGGTAAAGTAAGAGAACAATGGGAACAAGTTAATTCTGTATTGGGAAAAGAGATTGACTTTGAAGATGTTTTTAAGCCAGGGGAATTATTAGATGCTCATGCTGTAACCAAAGGAAAAGGATTTCAGGGAGTTATTAAGAGATTTGGTGTTAAGTTGATGAGCCATAAAGCTGAGAAAGGTAGGAGAAAGATTGCAACGTTAGGTAATAGAAATCCTGCTAAGACATGGATGGTGGCGCATCCGGGACAGATGGGATATCATGCTAGAACAGAATATAATAAACAAGTGCTGTTTATTGGAGATGCTAAAGAAAAAAATGTTACTCCAAATGGTGGTTTTCTTAAGTATGGAGAAGTTAAAGGAAAATATGCGCTTTTCAAAGGATCTATTCCTGGACCAAAGAAACGTGCAATAGTATTCAGTCATGCTGTTAAGGTAAAATCTAAGGCATTCTTACAAGCTCCAGAAATTAGAAATATTTCAGAGAGGTCACAACAATGAAAACAGCAATGAAAACGGAAGTATATTCAGTTGGTGGTGTTAAGGGGGAAGAACTAGAACTGCCAGTCCATTTTGTAGAGCCGGTTAGAAAAGATCTAATTAAGAGAGCTGTACTGGCTGTTCAATCAACAAGGTATCAACCTAAAGGTGCAGATCCTTATGCTGGAACAAGGCAAGGGAATGCAACACCAAAGAGAAGAAAGAAATTTGGTGGTACTTATGGGCATGGTATTTCAAGAGTAAGAAGAAAGAGGTTATGGAGACGTGGTATAAGATTCTATTGGGTTGCTGCATTTGTTTCTAATGCTGTTAAGGGAAGAAAAGCATTCCCTCCTAAAGTTGAAAAGGAAATTATTGAAAGGATAAATAGGAAGGAGAAAAGAAAAGCAATAAGATCTGCTATTGCTGCTACAGTAGTTCCTAGTTTTGTTAAGGAAAGAGGGCATGATGTTTCTAAGCTTAGGAAACTTCCAGTAGTTGTTGAAGATAAATTTGAGAATCTAAAGAAAACAAAGGAAATTATGGATGCACTATATAAAATAGGTCTTAAATCGGAACTTGAAAGGTGTTCTGCTAAGAAAATAAGAGCTGGAAGAGGAAAGATGCGTGGAAGAAAATATATTAGAAAAATTGGTCCAGTTTTAGTTTTAAGTAGGGAATGTAGCGCGTTAAGAGCAGCTAGAAATATTCCTGGTGTGGATGTTATTGATGTTCATAATTTAAATGCAGAAATCTTAGCTCCTGGTACTCAAGCAGGAAGACTAAGTGTTTGGACAAAATCTGCTATAGAAACATTAGATAAGGAGAGGTTGTTTTTTTGAAAATGATGGATCCATATAAGATTATAGAATATCCGTTAAGTACAGAAAAAGCAGTTAGAGAAATGGAAGCAGATAATTGTTTGATCTTTATTGTAGATAAGAATGCAAATAAAAAACAAATAAAATGGGCTATAGAGAAGGCGTTTGATGTTCAAGTTGTTAAGGTGAGGACTGTTTTGTCCTCAAAAGGAAAGAAAGCATATATTAAGTTGAGTGAAGATACACCTGCAATTGACATAACAACTCAACTAGGATTGGTATAAAATGGGTAAAAGACTTATTCAACAAAGAAGAGGAAAAGGTTCCTCATTGTACAAGTCAAATAGTCATAAATCTCTTGGAGAAATAGGTTATCCTTCCAAGATAGAAGGTACAGTAAGAGGAGTTGTTATAGATATTTTTCATTCTGCTGGACATACTGCTCCATTGATGTATGTTGAGTATGAAAATGGTATGTCTAGTTTAGTACCAGCTCCGCTAGGAATAAGGAATGGTCAAGAGATAATGATCGGAGAGAAAGCTAGCGCTAGTGTTGGTAATATTTTAAAACTAGGAAATATACCTAGTGCAAGTGTTGTTTATAATCTTGAATTAAAGCCAAGTGATGGTGGTAAGTTAATTAGGGGAAGTGGAAGTTCTGCAATAGTTGTTGCTCATCAAAAAGATAAGGTAATAGTTAAGTTGCCTTCAAAGAAATTAGTTAAATTAAGTAAAGATTGTAGAGCAACTATTGGTGTTATTGCAGGTGGAGGTAGGAAAGATAAGCCGCTATTGAAGGCAGGAAATAAATATCATAAAATTAAGGCAAGAGGTGGACTATATCCGAAAGTATCTGGAGTAGCAATGAATGCTGTAGATCATCCTCATGGAGGCACTCATCGTAGAACTATTGGAGGTCCAAGTTCTGTATCAAGACATGCTCCTCCAGGAAGTAAAGTAGGATTAATTTCACCAAAGAAAACTGGTAGAGGTAAGTAGGATGGTTAAAGAATTTAAATACAGGGGCAAGTCAATTTCAGAATTAGATAAGTTTAGCTTGAATGAGATTGCTGATCTTTTGAAAGCAAGACAGAGAAGAAAAATAAAGAGAGGTTTTAATGATAATCAAAAGAAATTACTAGTTAAGATTAAAGATGTTAAAGAAGGAAAATCAAAGAAGAGAATTAAAACTCATTTGAGAGATATGATTATTTTGCCTGAGATGGTGGGGGTAACTTTAAGTATTTATTCTGGAAAAGAATTTGTGCCTGTTGAACTTAAATCAGAAATGATTGGACATTATCTTGGGGAGTTTGTTTTAACAAGAAAGGAGGTTAAGCATTCTTCACCAGGTGTAGGTGCTACAAGGTCAAGTGCACATATTTCAGTAAAGTAAGATGGTTAATTATGCATTTGTTAGGTTTGATGAGAAAACTATGGCAAGAGTTACTGGCAAAGACTTGCCAATATCTACAAAGACCTCTAGAGAAGTTGTTAAGTTCATTAAAGGAATGAATACTAAGAAGGCAATTTCTTACTTAGAACAAGTTGTTGAATTAAAGAAACCGATTCCATACACAAGATTTAATGGTAATGTTCCTCATAAAAGAGGAAAAGGATTTGGTCCAGGAAGATTTCCAAAGAAAACTAGTGTTCATATTATTGCTTTAATAAAAAGTTTAGAGAAGAATGCAGATGCTAAGGGTTTGGATCTAGATAAATTGGAGATAATTCATGGTTCTGTAAGTTTGGGTGCTACTTCTGGAGGTATGAGGTGGCATTATGGTAGAAGGAGAAGAAAAAAGAAATTGACTCATGTTCAATTGGTAGCTCAGGAAGTAGAAAAAGAAGAAAAGAAGCCAGCAAAGAAAAAAGAAACTAAAAAAGAAGTTTCAAAGAAGGAAACTAAACCTATTGAAAAATCTATTGAAGTTCCAAAAGATATTCCAAAAGAAACAAAAGAAGAAAAACTTAAGGAAGAAGCAAAAGAAGAAAAACTTAAGGAAGAAGCAAAAGAAGAAAAACTTAAGGAAGAAACAAAAGAAGAAAAACTTAAGGAAGAAACAAAAGAAGAAAAACTTAAGGAAGAAGCAAAGAAAGAGGAAAAGAAACTTTTAGAAAAAGTTTCATCAAAAGCGGGAGAAGTAGAGAAAGAGAAAGAAGAGGCTAGGGTGGAAGATAAGAAATGATAGAAAGAGAATTTGTTAAGGATAAAATAAAATATATGAATATAATCGAGGAGCTTGAGAAGAAGATAAGAATAGAAGCTGGTAGTGGAAGTATTGAAATTGAAAAAACTCCTCTAGGTGAGAGAGTTACTATTAATGCAGTTAAACCTGGATTAGTAATTGGTAGAGGAGGTAAGACAATCGATGATCTTACTAAGATATTAAAATTTAAGTATAAATTAGAAAATCCTCAAATTGAAGTTAGAGAAGTAGTTCAACCAAATCTATCTTCAAGTATTGTGGCTAAGAGAATTGTTTCTACATTAACAAGATTTGGAGCATCAAGATTTAGGGCTGTAGGATATAGAGCACTTGCAGATATTTTAAGAGCTGGAGCAATGGGTGTAGAGATTATAATTGGTGGAAGAGGTGTTCCAGGTTCAAGAGCGAATAGTTGGAGATTTTATGGTGGATATATTAAGAAATGTGGATATATTGCGGATCATTATATAGATAGTTCATATGGTACTGCTAATTTGAAGACTGGAAGTGTGGGAGTTAAGGTATCAATTATGCTACCTAATACTCCATTACCAGATAAAATTATAGTTAAAGAACCAGAAATTAAGGTTGAGGAAGTAGCACCTCAAGACAGTAAAAAGTTTGAGGAAGAAGTTGAAAAAATAGAAGCGGTAAAGGGAGAAGAAATTCCTAAGAAAGAAAAGAAAGAAAAAGTAACTAAGAAAAAAAATATAGAGAAGGCTGAAAAGAAAGAAGCTAAAGAAGGAAAATCAAAAGAGAAGAAAGTTACTAAGAAAAAGACTACAAAAAAAATTGCTAAAAAAGTAAAGAGGGAAGAAAATCTTAAGGAAGAAAAGCCTAAAGAAAAAAAATCTAAGGAAGAAGCAAAGAAAGAGGAAAAGAAACTTTTAGAAAAAGTTTCATCAAAAGTGGGAGAAGCAGAGAAAGAGGAAAAGAAACTTTTAGAAAAAGTTTCATCAAAAACAGAAGAGGTAAAGAAAGAATAGAATGGTAATATTAAGATCATCTGAAATAAGAAAGCTGGGAGGCAAGGAATTAGAAGATAAGGTTACTGAGCTTAAGAAAGAACTAATGAAACTTAGATCTCAAATATCTACTGGAACCTTACCAGAAAGTCCTGGAAAAGTTAAGGAAATAAAAAGGACTTTAGCTAGAATAAACACAATTCAGAATCAAAGAACTAAGGAGGTACAAAGTAAGTAATGAGTGATATATGTGCTGTATGTGGACTCCCTAAGGACTTATGTATCTGCACAACACTTGCCAAGGAGAAACAAAAGATATACATTTATCCAGATAGACGGAGATATGGAAAAATTGCTACGTTTATTGAAGGATTAGATCCTAAGCAAATAAATTTAAAGCAGCTTGCTAAGAAGCTTAAGGAATCTTTGGCGTGTGGTGGAACACTAAAGGACAACAAGATTGAACTTCAAGGAAACCACTTGGAAAAAGTTAAGTCTTTGTTGGTTGATATGGGATTTTCAGAAGACAGCATCGAGGTGAAGAAAAACTATGCTAATAAGCGAAAATAACATACTTCGACATGAATTAATTGGTTTGAATGTTGAAGTTGTTGATTCAGCTAATAAGAAAAATATTGGTATTAAGGGTAGAATCATCGATGAAACATATCGCACAATAAAGATTGATTACAAAGGCAACGAAAAAACT
Source organism: Candidatus Pacearchaeota archaeon (assembly GCA_017608235.1). Taxonomy (GTDB): domain Archaea; phylum Nanobdellota; class Nanobdellia; order UBA10117; family JAFCGI01; genus JAFCGI01. Next base: position 11,354 of record JAFCGI010000002.1, on the reverse strand, counting down.
CTGTTCAAAGGTCAAGTTGTGTTGAAAATGAACTTGCCAAACAAGAAAAAAATAGAAGTTGAGGGCAAGTTTTTGGTTGGAAGACCCTGGGATCGAGTTAAGAAAATAAAAAATATGTAAAATGGAAAAATGTACTGATATAAAATGTCCAGAGCATGGAAAGCTTAAGACTAGAGGTAGAGCTATTGAAGCTACTGTAGTTAGTGATAAAATGCAAGGCACAATTAGTGTTGGCTGGACCTATAAAGTTGATGTTCCTAAATACGAAAGAAAAGCTGCTAGAAAATCAAAGATTAAAGCACATAATCCTCCTTGTATTAATGCTAAATTAGGGGATAGAGTTTTGGTTTCAGAATGTAGACCTTTAAGTAAAACAGTATCTTTTGTGGTAACTAAGATATTAGGAAAGAAAGAATGAAGGCAATAAAAGCAAATATATCAAGAGGGCTTCCGATAGGAGCTAAAGTAGATGTTGTTGATAATTCTGGTGCTAGAATTATTCAAGTAATTAGTATTAGAGGTCAGAAAACAAGGACAAGAAAACTTGCTTCTGCAGGCATTGCTGATCTTGTTACTGCTGCAGTTATTGCTGGAAAACCAGATATGAGACATAAGTTAGTTCAGGCAGTTATAGTAAGACAAAAGAAAGAATATACTAGACCTGATGGTAGAAAGGTTAAGTTTGAAGATAATGCTGCTATTGTACTTAAAGATCCTAAATTAGGTTTACCTAAAGGAACTATGATTAAAGGGCCAATTGCAAAAGAGGTAGCTACACGCTGGTCACAGGTAGCAAAGTTAGCTAATATAGTATTATGAAAATTAAATGGAGTAGATCTTGGTTAAGTTCAGCACAGCCTCGTAAGCAGAGGAAGTATAGATATAATGCTCCGTTACATGTTAAGACTAGCTTTTTATCAGCACATTTATCAAAAGACCTTAGAGATAAATATTCTAGAAGGGCTGTTCCTCTTAGAAAAAAGGATAAAGTTAAAGTATTAAGAGGTCAGTTTAAGGGGGTTATTGGTGAAGTTGAAAGAATAGATAGGAAAAATAATAGAGTATTTGTTAAAGGCGCAGAAGTTAAGAAGAAGGATGGTACAAAACTAAGTTCTGGGATTAATCCTTCTAATATTATTATATTAAGTTTAAATTTAGATGATAAAAAAAGAGTTGCTAGTATTGAGAAAACTAAATCAAAGGAACGTTTAGGAGAAGTTTCATCAAAAACTAAAAAAGTGGTTAAGAAAGAAACTAAAGAGCTTGGAGAGAAGAAGTAAGATGGCAAGAAATCAACATTTATCGAGGTTGGCTGCACCAAGGGCATGGCCAATTAAGAGAAAGGGTATTAAGTGGGTTGCTAAGCCAATACCTGGAGTGCATAATCTTGAAACTAGTATTCCATTAGTTATTGCATTAAGAGATTTACTTGGCTTTGCTAAGATATCTAAAAATATTAAACAGGCACTAAATACTAGAACTATATTTGTTAATAATAGAATTGAAACAGATATACGTTTTCCGATAGGTATTTTTGATGTTTTAAGTATTCCAAAAGTAAAAAAATATTATAGATTAATATTCAATGCAAAAGGTAAATTTAATTTTGTAAACATATCTGATAAAGATGCAGAAATTTTACCTTTAAAATTAGTTAATAAGACTGTTCAAAAGAAAGGAAAGGTTCAATTGAACTTTAGTAATGGTTGGAATTTTTTAGCAGATAAAATAGAATGTTCAACTAATGATACTATTTTGTTTGATTTAAAAGAACGTAAAATAAAGAATATTTTGAATCTTAAGAAAGGAGTATCAGTATATATTATAGGTGGAAAACATATAGGTAAGATAGGAATATTTGATAAAATAAAGTCTACTGGATTGCTAAAGAAAAATAAAATTGCATCTATAATTATTGATAAGGCTAAAGTTGAAACTAGTTTAGCTTATGTTTTTGTGATTGGAGAAAAGTCTCCGGAGATTAAATTATGATAACAGAACAAAAAACAAGTCAGAGTAAGAAAAATAATATAATGAGAACTATAAGAATAGATAAAGTTACTTTGAATCTTGGTACAGGTGCAAATCAGGAAAATCTTGAGAAAGCATTAACTTTGTTAGAAAGACTTACTGGAAGAAAACCAGTTAAGACATTATCAAAGAAAAGAATTGCAGCATGGAAGATTAGACTTGGATTGCCAATTGGTGCAAAAGTAACAGTTAGAGGTAAAGATGCACTAATTTTACTTAAAAGATTATTAGTTTCGGTAAGCAATGAGATTTTAGAAAATTCCTTTACTGAAAATGGTTTTTCATTTGGAGTTAAAGAATATATTGATGTTCCTGATATGAAATATGATCCTAATATAGGAATTATTGGTTTTGATGTGTGTGTTACTCTTACGAGGCCAGGATTTCATGTTAAGTTAAGAAAGATAGCAAAAAACAATATTTCAAAGAAACATAAGATTACAAAACAAGATGCAATAGATTTTGCTATTAATGAATTAGGAGTTAAGCTAAAGGGAGAAAGATAAGATGAATAGAATTGGAATAGAAAAGATGATTGTTGGTAAAACAAAAAGGCAACGTTTTATTAGACATAACTCTCCTAAGCCAAGAAAGTTTGGAGCGTCTTTGAAAAGATGTATAAGATGTGGTACTCAGAGAGGCCATATAGCTAAGTATGGTTTAAATGTTTGCAGGAGATGTTTCAGAGAGATAGCTAAGAAGATTAACTTCCAAAAGAATATGTGATGGTGATAAAATGTTACATGATGTGTTAGCGAATGCATTGTCTGTGATTTCGAATGCAGAGAATGCTAGTAAAAGTATAGTATTGGTGAAGCCAGCTTCAAAGTTAGCTAGAGATGTATTTGAATTACTAAAGAAGGAAGGATACATTGTTGGCTATGAATATGTTGATGATAGAAAAGGTGGTTTGTTTAAGGTAGAACTAAAAGGAAACATCAATAAAATTGGAGTTATAAAGCCAAGATTCCCAGTTAAGTTGGAAGATTATGAAAAATTTGAGAAAAGATATCTTCCAGCAAAAGATTTTGGTAGAATTATAGTTTCCACAAATCAGAAATTGATGACTCATATAGAAGCTAAAGAAAAGAAATTAGGAGGTGTGCTGATAGCATACGTATACTAAAATGCCAAGAGCAGTGGATATTATTCAAATACCAGAGGGAATTGAAGTAAATATAAATTTGGGTATGATAATAGTTAAAGGTCCAAAGGGAGAGCTAAAAAGAAAATATCCTACTAATATTTTAAAGATTGAAGTTAAGGATAGCAAGGTTACTGTAAATACTGTTGCTGAAGAAAGGGCAACTAATCGTGCTGTTGTTGGAACTTTTAGGGCACATATAAGAAATATGATTTCTGGGGTACAAGAACCTTTCATTTACAAATTAAAAATATGTTCAACTCATTTTCCAATAAGTGCTAAATTACAAGGTAATGAATTACAAGTTCAAAATTATTTTGGTGGTAAAAAACCGAAAATATTCTCTGCTAGTGAAAAAGTTAAGATGAATATTGATGGTGATATTATAACTATTGAATCCATAGATAAGGAGCTTGCAGGACAAACTGCAGCTAGCATAGAGAAGATAGCAAAGCCGAAAGGTAGAGATAAGAGGATATTTCAAGATGGAATTTATATTATTGAAAAGGCAGGTAAACCAATATGAGAAAACCAGTATTTTTGAGATCAGAGTCTAGAAGAAGAAAAAGGATATCTGATAATTGGCGTAAGCCAAGAGGTATTCAGAATAAAGTAAGGCTTAGGAGAAGAGGTAAGCCTGTAATGGTTAATATTGGATATGGATCTGATAAGAAAACTAGATTCTTGATTAATAATATGAAGCCTGTTTTAATTTCTAATATTCGTCAGTTAGCTCTTGTAGATAAAGAGAAGGAAATTATTGTTTTAAGTAGGTTTGGAAAGAAAAAGAAAATAGCTATATTAAATAAGGTCAAAGAACTTGGTTTGAAAATTTTGAATGTTAAGAATATTGATAAGGATATTAAGATTATTCAAGAAATGTTTGAGAAAAGAAAAAAGATTAGAAAGGAAAAATTAGCTAGGAAGAAGGAGAAATCAAAGAAAGAAGATAAAAAGAAAGAGAAAAAGAAAGAAAAACTTAAAGAAGAAGCTAAAGAAGAAAAATCTAAGGAAGAAGCTAAAGAAGAAGAATCTAAGGAAGAAGCAAGGAAAGAGGAAAAGAAACTTTTAGAAAAAGTTTCATCAAAAGCGGGAGAAGCAGAGAAAGAAGAGGCTAGGGTGGAAGATAAGAAATGAACTTAAGACTTCAAAAGAAATTAGCAAGTAAGGCAGCAAAAGTAGGCTTAAGTAGAGTTAAGATTAATCCTGCTAATCTTTCTGATATAAAAGAAGCTATCACTAAAGCAGATGTCAAGGATTTGATAGCTGAAAATATGATTAAGATATCTAATAAAGAAGGTACTTCAAGGGGAAGAGCTAGAAAAAGACATCTCCAAAAGAGAAAAGGTAGACAAAAAGGTGTTGGTAAGAGAAAAGGTGCACAAAAAGCTAGAACTCCTAAGAAAAGATCTTGGATAAATAAAATTAGGCCTCAAAGAGAATTATTATCTCAGCTAAGAGCTAAGAAGCATATTGATGCTCGGATTTACAGAGAACTTTATTTGAAAGCTAAGGGAGGTTTTTTTAGGAATCGCAAACATCTTCTAATGTATGCTGATAAATTAATTAAACAGAAATAATGGCTAGAGGACCAAGATTTGCAGTTAAGTTTAGAAGAAAAAGAGCTGGTAAAACTAATTACAAGTCTAGATTGGCTTTACTAAAGTCAAAACTACCAAGATTGGTTGTTAGAAAGTCTAATAAATATATTTTGGGACAAGTTATTAATTATGATGTTAAAGGAGATAGAACTGTGTTTTCTGTGAGTTCTGCTGCTCTTAAGAAGTTAGGCTGGAAATATAGTTGTAAAAATCTACCAGCAGCATATCTAACTGGATTGTTAGTAGGAAAGAAAGCAAAAGAATCTAAGATAGATAAAGCAGTGTTTGATCATGGTTTGTATACATCAACAAAAGAATCTAAGTTATATTCCTTTTTGAAAGGAGTTGTGGATGCTGGATTAAATGTTGAACATTCTGATAAAAACTTACCATCAGAAGATAGAATTTCAGGTAAACATATATTTGAATATCTTAAAAAACCAGATATAATAAAAGATTTTGAGGAGTTAAGGTTAAAGATAGTGAAATAAAATGGTAGCTAAGGAAGAAGAAAAGTTTGATGCAGAAGACCTTTGGAAGCCAAAAACTCTTTTGGGAAAGAAGGTTAAGGCAAAAGAAATCACAGATATAAAAGATATCTTAGATAAGAGTATGAAGATATCAGAGCCGGAAATAGTTGATAGGCTACTTCCTGAGTTAGATTCTGATATGGTTTTGGTTGGGCAGGCTAAAGGAAAGTTTGGTGGAGGTAAGAGAAGACTTTTCAAGCAAACCCAAAAGAAGTCTAGGGAAGGTAATAAACCTATTTTTACAGCTGTTGGTTTAGTTGGAAATAATGATGGTTATGTAGGAATGGGACTTGGTGCAGCTAAGGAAACTTTACCTTCAAAAGAGAAGGCCTTACGTAATGCTAGATTAAAGTTGATTCAGGTTGCTAGAGGTTGTGGATCTTGGGAGTGTGGCTGTGGTGAACCTCATTCTTTACCTTTTGAAGTCAGTGGTGGAGAAGGAAGTGTTAGAGTTGTTTTAATGCCTGCTCCAAAAGGTACAGGTTTAGTAGTTGATGATGAAATTAAGAAACTCTTAAGATTAGCTGGAATTAAGGATGTATGGGGTAAAACATTTGGCCAAACAAGAAAAAAAATTAATTTGATGAAAGCTACATTTAAGGCGCTTAAGAGTACTGTTGAGACTAAATCTCATGGTCTTAAAAAAATAGTATATGGTCCGGTTAAGAAATGAAAAATATAATTGCTATTGTTAGAGTGAGGGGAGATATTGGAATTAATAAGAAAATTAAGGATACTCTTAATTTCTTAAAATTATATAGAAAGAATACTTGTGTTGTTATTCCTGATTCTCCAGATTATCTAGGAATGTTAAGAAAAATTAAGGATTATACTACCTTTGGCGAATTAGATAGGGATGTGTTTGTTAGTTTATTAGAAAAAAGAGGAAAAATAACAACTAAACAAAAATTAACTGAATCATATCTTAAAGAGAAAGTAAAAAAGGATTTCAAACAATTTGCTGATGATTTTTATGAATTTAAGATTTCTTTTAAGGATGTTCCTGGGTTAAAGAAATTCTTTAAGTTACATCCTCCTATTGGTGGATTTGAAAGGGGAGGGATAAAGAAACCTTTCTCTATTGGTGGAGTCTTAGGATATAGAGGAAAGGAAATCAACAAATTAATTTCAAAGATGCTTTAGGAGATATAATGGTAGCTAGAAAATCAAAGAAGACAAGGAAGTTTAGAGGGGATAGCTCTCATGGCTGGGGAGAAAGGAAAAAACATAGAGGTGCTGGCCATAGGGGTGGAAAGGGATTTGCAGGAATAGGTAAGAGAGGCGGACAGAAAAAGACAAAATATCTTTCTAAAGGAATTAAGCCTGTTGGTAAACATGGTATGAGTAAAGTAAGGGAGAAACCAGCTATTAAAGTTGTTAATTTTAATATATTAAATCAAAAATTAGATTCTTGGGTGAATAATGGTTTGATTAGGAAGGAAAAGAATGTTTATGTTATTAATTTAGATGCTTTGGGTTATGATAAACTCTTATCTGCAGGAAACATGAATGAGAAGTTAGATGTTACTGCAAAGTATTTTTCAAAAGCAGCCAAGGAGAAAATTACTGCTGCTGGCGGAAAAGTAACAGAATTAATTAAGAAAAGAGTTAAGGAAACTAAAGTAGAACTGGAATCTAAAGAAAAATCTGAGAGAGCTAAGGAAGAATCAAGTGAAGAGGTTGAAAAGTAATGAGCTGGGAGTCTATACTCAGGTATTTGCCAGAAATAACAAGTCCTAGAAAGAAAAGGTTAAACTTTAATGAGAAACTAAAGTGGACTGGTATGACATTGCTTTTATATTTTGTATTGTATCATGTGCCTCTTTATGGATTAGGGAAAAATGCTTTAGAACAATTTGAATCACTTTCTATCATATTAGGAGCAAATTTTGGATCTGTGATCTCTTTAGGTATTGGTCCAATTGTAATGGCTAGTATTATTTTACAGCTATTAGTGGGATCTGGATTTTTAGGAATGGATCTGACCACTCAAGAAGGGAAGGCCAAGTTTCAAGGTTTGCAGAAAGTTCTTACTATATTATTCATTGTTTTTGAGGCATCAATTTATGTTTTAATGGGAGGTCTAGCTCCTGATCCAGCATTAGCTGGAACTACTGTGTTTGTTATAATGCAAATGTTATTGATTATACAATTATTCATTGGAGGATATATGATATTTTTAATGGATGAGGTAATTAATAAATGGGGTTTTGGTTCTGGTGTTGGATTGTTTATTGTAGCAGGAGTGTCTCATCAGATTTTTGTTACTGCATTTAATCCTATAAAAGGAATTGGTGCTAGTGCTGAAGGATCTACATATTCTGTAGGAAAAGTACTACAGCTATTCCAAGCCTTGGCTGCAGGAGATCCTACTACTGCTATTTTAGCGGCAGCTGCGATAATTGCAACTATTCTTGTATTCTTGATGGCGGTTTATGCACAGGCTATGAAGGTAGAAATTCCGTTAAGTTTTGGAAGAATGAGAGGTTATGGGATGAGATGGCCTTTAAGATTTTTATATACAAGTAATATTCCTGTTATTTTAATTGCTGCTCTGATGGCTAATATTCAGCTTTGGGCAAGATTGCTACAGAATTGGGGACATCCTATATTAGGAACTTATTCGGGAAATGTGCCTGCGTCTGGTTTAGTTAAATGGATTGCATCTCCAGATATTATATCTGCTTTGTTAAGAGGTAGTGCATCAGGAGATATGGTTATTCAGGCAGTGGTGTATACTAGTGTTTTAGTGTTAGGAGCAGTGTTATTTAGTGTATTATGGGTTAAAACATCTAATATGGATGCTGGTGCTCAGGCAAAACAGATATTAGCTTCTGGGTTGCAGATTCCTGGTTTTAGAAGGGACCCTAGAGTATTAGAAAAGATTTTAAACCGATATATACCTGCTCTAACTATTATGGGAGGAGCAACAGTAGGATTTTTAGCTGCTTTTGCTGACCTTAGTGGTGCCTTGGCAAGAGGTACTGGAATATTATTAGCGGTGATGATTGTTTATCGTTTATATGAAGATATTGCAAAGCAACATGCATTTGATATGCATCCTGCATTGAGGAAGTTTGTTGCACCGGAGTAGAAAAATGATAGAAGCACTACAACAAAATCCTGGAATTTCAATTTTAGGTATAAGTATATTGTTGTCATTAATTATAACTTTAGTTTATAAGTTTGCTACAGATCAAGTACTTATGAAAGAAGTTAAAAATGATATGAAAAAGTATCAGGCTCAAATGAAGGAACATAGAGGAGATACAGAAAAAATGATGGAGCTTAGTAATAAAGTGAATAAATTAAATATGAAGTATCTCTCGCAAACAATGAAGCCTATGTTAATAACTATGCTGCCTTTTTTAGCAATATTTGCAGGTTTAAGAAGTGTATTTGAAGGTATAAAAGTTATTGTTTTTCCATTTAGTTTACCATTATTGGGAACTTCATTGGGATGGTTAGGAACATATATTTTATGTTCAATGGTATTTACAGGATTATTTAGGAAGGCATTGAAGGTAGCTTAAGATGGCAAGGATAGAAGTAAAAGGTCAACCGAGATTTAAGACAAAAGCTAGTAAGAAAGTTAGAAAAAGAACTCCAGGAGTTAGAACTGTAACTCATTATAAGAAAAAGAAGACTGCAAAGCATGTTTGTGCAGTATGTAAAGGGTTATTACTAGGGGTTCCAAGAGGCAGAATTATTGAGATTAAAAAAATGCTTAAATCTCAAAGAGTTCCAGAAAGACCTTTTGCTGGGCAGCTATGTAGTAAATGTACAAGAGAAGTGTTAAAGTTGAGAGCAAAGTTAAAATTTGGTCTTATAAAAGAAAAAGATATTCCTTTAAAATTAAAGAACTATGTTTTGCCTATAAGTAAAAAATAAGGTGGTAAGAGATGATTGGAAGTGTATGTGTTAAGATTGCAGGAAGGGATGCAGGTAAGGAATGTATTATAGTTGATACTATTTCAAAGCATGAAGTTCTTATTGATGGAAATACTCGTAGGAGAAAATGTAATTTAAAGCATTTACAGTTTATTGGCAAAAAAGTAGAGCTAAGGAAGGGAGCTAGTTCAGAGGAAGTAAAGAAAGCTTTGGAATCTCTGAAAATTACTATAGAAAAGAAAGCTCCAGCTAAAATAAAAAAAACAAGGCAGGAAGCTCAAGAAGCACAAAAAGTTAAAAAACCAGAAGTAAAAAAAGAAAAGAAAGGGTTTAAACTATTTGGCAAGAAAGAAGATAAAGGTAAAAAAGAAAAAAAGCCAAAGGAAAAGAAAGTAGCTAAGAAAAAGACAGAAAAGAAAGAAGGCTAAAAAGGCTGAAAAGAAGAAAGTAAAATAATTGATATTTGATAGTAAGAATAATATATTAGATTGTTTTTAGATTGTGTTTTAATAATAAAAGATCTGAGTTGACTCTATTTCTTCAGAAAGTAAAGGATGAGACATTATAAGTATGAATTTATGTTTGTCTAGGCTTGTTTCAGAATTATAGTCTCTATCCCACCATTTATATTTAAAATTAAGTAAGATATTACCTTTTTTAAAGTCTTTATCTATATCCATATTATTTAGATTACTGTCTCTGATTAATTCATAACCTAATATAGTAAGGTCATTTGTAGGATTTAAGTAGTTTTTTTGGTTTGCAGTGTCTATTAAGAGGTCATTAATTTTTTTGAAATCTGAATGCGCAGTTTTTAGCTCTGAAATAATTTTTTCAGGTAAATTTGCATTTTTGATAAATTGTTCTAAGTCGTTTAGATCCATAATATATTGTAGTTAAAAGTTAAAGATATATATAATAGTTTTTATTCTTAATGATATGAATAAACTACCTTTTGAACTTGAGAAGAGAAAACTTCTTTTTAGACTTAAAGATAAGATCTTGGTAGCTAGAAAGAAATCTGCTCAAGAACTCTTAGGGAAAGGGATTGTTATTTTAGATAAATCTTCAGGACCAACATCTAATATGGCTTTGGAGAGTGTTAAAGAAGTCCTAGAAATTAGGAAAGCAGGTCATGGTGGAACTTTAGATCCAATGGTTACTGGAGTATTGCCAATAGCTTTGAATAAGGCTACAAAGGTTATGAGAACTTTGCTTTTAGGTGGAAAGAAATACGAAGGAGTTATGCATTTGCATGGTGAAATTTCTAAGAAGGCATTGAATGCGGAACTAAAGAAGTTTATTGGTAAGATTGAGCAATTACCTCCAGTGAGATCTGCTGTAAAGAGGCAATTAAGGGAGAGGGAGGTATATTATTTTAATATTCTTAGTATTAAGAAGAGAGATGTTGAATTTGAGGTTGGGACAGAAGCTGGAACTTATGTTAGAAAATTAGTGCATGATTTTGGTGAATCTCTTGGAGTAGGGGCGCATATGATTAAATTAAGAAGAGTTCAACATGGGCCATTCTTGATTAAGGATGCAGTAACGATAGAGAAGCTTGAGGAGAACTATGAGAATTATATGAAAACAAAGCAAGATAAATATATTCAGCAAGTGATAATGCCGATAGAATCTGCAATAGAACATCTTTCTAAGGTTTTTGTTAAAGATGATGTTATATCTCCTGTGAAGCATGGATCTCCTATTTATATTCCTGGAATAGTGGCTTTAGATAATAATGTTAAGAAAGATGATTTAGTTGCAATTTTTGATCTTGAGAGTGATTTGTTGGGCTTAGGCATAGCGAAAATGAATTCTGGAGAAATAGTAAAGAAACAAAAAGGTACTGCAATAAAAACAGATACAGTATTTTTATAAGGTTAGGATGTAAAAGCATGGTTATAAAGATTAAATAAATTTGATTTTTTAAAGATAGAGAATATTATATGATTTATTTTGAAAGTTAGCCATGATTTGAGCTAGCAGTTAGAATTATAAAAGATTACCGAGCGCAGTATTAACTTTGAAGTGGTACAAAATAGGCTCTGTCGAAAACATATCAAAATTCTTAAGTATTAGCTCTACCTATTAATTTCTAAAAAAGCTAAGTGGAGGTGCTTATGGGAGCTCCTCCAATGAAAAAGAAGCAATCAA
>JAFCGI010000035.1 GCA_017608235.1 Candidatus Pacearchaeota archaeon | reverse complement strand
TTTAATTGAACATAACCTGATCTTAATAAGATAGCTAAAGCTCCTTTTTCTCTTTGACCTCCTCCAACCCTTGCCTGCATCATTAATTCATTCCAGCCAGCATTTTTTAACATTTGTTGATACGTTTCTCTTGGAAGAGCCTGCACATAAGCAGGTAGAGATGGAACTCTCTCGATTCTAAAGTCTCCTTCTTTATACTTTCTTACTATTAATCTAGGTCTCCCTTCTATTTTGTTAATATCTACTCCACTTTCAACATCAACTACGATAGGCGGGTTTCCAACATATTCAGCATTTTCTCTTATCTGTCTAGTTTCTTTTCCAAATCTTTCTTGAAGAGCTATTAACATTGAAACTGTTGATATCGATCTTGATCTCTTTAAAATAGGAATATCTTTATATTGGAAAAATGGATATAGATTTAGATAGTTGAATGGCCAAGGTTTGGAATAAATCTCAACTCCTCCAGATGTCAATAAAGTATTTTGACCACCTTCAACCTTCGACCAAAAGTCATATAGAGTAATCGTAGCACTAGGTTCTAACAAAGCTAAATGTTGGTAAATCTTATCTATTCTCTCTTTGTCATTTGAAAAATTATTCTTAACAAATCTTTTTAAATTACTAATATTAGTCGTTAACTGCCTAGCTATCCAAGGCTGATTTTGAATATTATCAATAGAATCAGAAGCCAAGATAACTTCAGAAGGGTCTAGCATGTCATACTTTAAAGGATAATCAGACTTAGGATCAATTCTTAAAAAACCGAAAAAATCTCCTTTAATCAAACAAGTTCTAGCCCAAATCTGTAAATCAACTTCTCTATGGTTCTCAAACCAAAAATCGCTAGCTGCATATTGAAGCTTCAAAGCATTGGAACGAGTAATCTCAGATGGATTAGGTAAATCAGGTGGATTAAATATGTCTTGAATTTCCACGCTTTGAATATGACTAACTAGCGATTGAATAATAGAGAATATTTGATTATCAACATCATTATCAATAGACAATACAGAAGTATTATAACCTTTCAGGAAGGCCTTTTCATATCTGTCTAAAAGTTGAGGATAATTTTTATCTTTAACTCGCCTACTATCTATTAAATTAAGAATTTCATTTTTATTAAAATAAACCTTAGAATTCTTAGGCATTATCCTGTAAGACATCAACACGCGTAAAGCCCCCGCGTGTTGTTGGAATACTTTTATCTAAAAATCTAGAATCTCTTATGTCTACATGATTCGGTGATAAAGGACCACCTGAATATCTCACCGAAGCACTCTTTTCATTAAAAGAAGACTTACCCAAAATAAAACGGGGTGCAGAAAAAGCAATATTTAATAAATTGATCGCATGAGCAAAGTGATCTGGACCTGTATTTCTATAAACTTTTAAATTTCTACCATACTTAACAACATATTCAGCTTTCAAATTTTTGAAATGTTCAACAACCGATTTAAAATGAATAGCTAATCTAGGGAACTCCCATTTTTTATCATACAACGATTTGAACAATGAGTCAAGTGATTCAGATCTATTAATAGTAACAGATCTATTAGCAACATCCCATTTACAAATATCAAAATCTTCCTTAAGAGAAAGAGTTGTTTGATAATGAGCCAGATAAAGTCTTCCTTTAAGTTTATCTCTTAACTCTTTAGCTGTATGCTTATTCGGCAATAAATCCATAAGACCAAAGTTCATACCGTAAGATTTAAAAAGATCCAACAATTTTTCTTTAGTATCAACAATTTTCAAGGCTACGATTTTTTTCTTATAAGCATTAGATTCCTTATCAGGTTCTAGTTTGCCAATCGCAACATGAAATACATCGCCTTGATCTATTCCAAAAATTGTATCTTTACCAAATTTTATTTCTTCATAATCACCTACAAGTTTCCAAAAATCTGAATCTGCTAAAGACGAACCTTTAGGCTCATAGGGTAAACCCAGAGTATAATTAAAGAAATGCTTCTCATTTCTCGCTTTTTCTCTTTTTTCAATTATCCTCTCAGCCGATATCCAAGGGCACATTAAATGAGAGAATTGATAGCCGTGAATAGATCTATCCGGGTATTTAGCAACCCAAGCTCCTTTGGCTCGATCTTCTTCTCTTAACTCATTCTTACACTTTGCACAAATATATCTTTTTTTAACTAAATCTACATTTTGAAAAAAATCCAAGGTTTGCAAATGATTACATCTAGAACATCTGATAAACCAATAATACTGACAAGAATTTTCAAAAAGTTTAGATATCCCAAAATTAGGAACCGACGGAACTGAGAAAGCCCAATGCCATCCAAGCGATGAAGCTCCTTCTAAACGTTCTTCATAATCCTCTAAAACTTCTTGTTTAGAAAAATCATATTCATCATTAATGAGAATATCGGCATCAACTACCTGAGCTATGTGAGAAACGTAAGATCCTTTAAAATAAATAGAAGAATCTCCTATACGCTTTAACTCTGTAGAATCCGCCTGTAATACTCCTTCTGGTCTTAGCTTTTCTCGCAAATACCAAGAATTTTCAACAATTGGATCGATCCTAGCTGAAACAAATTTCCTTTGTTCTGGAGTAGTAGGCAAAGTATAAATGATTGCCAAAGGCGATAGACAAGCTTTATATAACATTTTAAGAATTGCAGTTGTTGATACACCTATCTGAGTTGGTTTTCGAAAAACTAAAGTTGGCGTCCAATCTGTCAGTGGTTGGAGTAAAAAACTATGTTGCTTCCACTCAAAATCTGATTTTTTATGAGTCTTTATACCAGAAGCCTGCAGCCAATTAATAATGCCTGTTTGACCTATTTTATCTATAGCTTCTATTTGAGACTTAGGTATCTCTGGTTTCTGTCTCATTTAAACTTGTTTCAGTTTCATCTTTATTTTCTTTATTCGAAGTTTGATTCTGAATATTTTTCAATTCATCTTCTTGAATATCTAACTGTTCAATACCCTGCTTTTTCAAATAAATTTCTTCTAGCTTTTTGGCTATTTCTGGTGAAAAGATATTAAGAATTTTATCTCCTTCCTTGGGTGGAGATTCTTTTTCACTTTCTGATTGGGTTAATGAAGTTGCAAGCTGTAACAATTTTCTTAACTCAGAAACTGCATGATTGCCTTTTAATTCATTCATTGTAACATCAACTCTATTCTTCAATTGTTTCATCAAATCCTTTAAATAATCTTGTGCTTGCAGTTGAATCTCATTAAGACTCGCCAATATATATCTCTTATAGACTTTCTTAAACTCTTCATCATTAAGCCAAGCTAAAACTTTATCTCTTGATATACCCAATTCTTTAGCCAATTCATTAACAGAATAATCTCTATCCAATAAGAGCTCTAACATCTTCAATTTCGTCTTATCCCAATAATAAACATGTTCACCTGTTTTAATCACAGACTTAGAGTTAGGATTCATCTCTTTGGTCTTCAAAGCCATTAAATTTAAGCCTATCTTCTTTATATTTAGATAAACAAATAATAACTTATTCCTTCTTCGATTCTTCTAATTCCTTCTCTAATCCAACAATTCTTACCTCAGGTCCCAAATGACTTATCCTTTCTTCAAAATAATTTTTAGGGCCTGTTTCTAATTGACTTAGTAAATAAGTTGCTAAATCAAGAACAATCAATCTTTTCTCCAGATAATAACAGAATGGTCTAAACAACAGATAACCTATCACGATATACCACTTAGCTCTAATAATAAGCAACAGACAACTAAGTAAAAACAAATCAAGTATCAAAAAACCAAGGCCATTCATTAATACCCTTTTAAGAATTTTTTCAAATTTAAGCATTTTCTTTATCTACAAATATAATCCTAATTTCTTTATTATAATCCTTCAATAACTGTTCCAGCTTATCTCGAAATTCTAG
>JAFCGI010000015.1 GCA_017608235.1 Candidatus Pacearchaeota archaeon | reverse complement strand
GCCTTTTTCTTTAGAAAAGAAAAACCCTCGGGAAAAAGAAACTATTTTTATAAACTATAGAATGAGCCTTTTTCTTTAGAAAAGAAAAACCCTCGGGAAAAAGAAACTATTTTTTTATAGACCATGAGATGAGCCTTTTTTGAGCCTTTTTCTTTATGTTTTTTTAAAAAAAATCCTTGAGGAAGGAAATATAGATTTTATTAAAATTCAGTTAGGGATTTTTGGGTTTGTTTGAATTTTTTTATTTTATCTTCTGCTTTCTCTCCTGGCTTTAGTAAGGAACCATAAACTCCAGCGCCGCCAGGAACATATTTAATTTTTTCATTTCTGAAATAAGAAATATATTCTGCTATTTTAGGACTTAATTCTGAAAGCTCTTTAAGATCTGTTTCAAGAAGAACTTTAATTTCTGAGCCAAACTTGTTAACATATTGCTGCCAGAGATCTTGTACTTTTTGTGACCATGAATTCTTTATGCCTATAGCTAGCGCTATGATTTCTGATAAAGGAATTATATGCTTATATGGAGGGCGGTGAGATGGATGTTTTCCCAAGGGAAGATCTGCTAATTCTTCTATTCTGAAGTCTACACCCTTCTTAATTATATTCTTGCATTTCGGGCAACGCCAACCTAGCTCTGAAGCTTCTTTAGGTTCAAAGAATGTTAGACAACCTCTGCATCTTGTTTTATGATATCTACCTTCTAAAGGGTTAAATCCTACATTTAAGATACATCCTCTGCTATCTTTGCGTTGGATAGCTCTCTTGAGTTCTTGCCAAGAAATTTCCTTGAGTTTAAGAGTATTAAATTCTCTACCAAGCTTATTTGGCCAAGGAGAGTGTGCATCACTATTGCTTAGAAAAGTAAGATTATGCAACTCTAAGATTCTATCAGCCATGTTAGTGTCAGCGCTAAGTCCTAACTCTAGAAAATGAATGTTTGATGCTTGAGACTTATAAGCATCCTTATACGAATCATACTTAGCAAGAATTCCAAAATATGGAGTAAATGCATGTGCAAATCCTAGCATACAGCCAGATTCTATGCAAGCTTCTGCTAATTCTTCTGAATTTAACCAGATTTTGGGACGACCATCTGAATCAAGATTCTTGCATTTGGTTTTGAACTTTTCTCTTAATTCTTCTACTTTAGAAAAGCTGGGAATGAAGATTATGTGATGTATTCTATTAGAATCCTCTACCTCTGTTTGCAGCAGGAATTTGGTTCCGTTTTTATGCTCTAGAATAGCTTCATCTTCTCCCTGAGAGAGTTGTTCTTTAACTAAATTAATCCATTTTCTATGCAGGATATCTGCAGTGCCTAACAGCTGAAGGCCTTTTAATGGGGCTTGCTCTGCTATTGTGCTTGGAGTCATACGGGAGCTTACAGCTCCAGAATACAATCCATGCATATGCAAGTCTGCGTTTATCTCAAGGAAATTTTTCATTTTATTGTATTTTATTATTTATTTTTATTTTATCCTGAAAAGTTTAGAACTAACTTATATATAAAAATATAGAATTTAAAAAGAAAAGAAAATTACTCAAAAGCTAAGATCTTTAGCGTTTTTGAGGCTTCTGCACTGTATCCATAGTCTAAAGTCATTGTTAATAAGTCTAGGTATTCTTCATTTTCTAATACATTTATATGACATACAAATGTTCCAACTCCATCAGACATTCTTAATAAGTTATCAGTAGTTAGGCCATTACAGGTTATGCCATTATCAAGACTCTTTGCTCCTAGATTTATGCTTGATACTTTAACTTTATCTATATCCCTAGGAGTTAAAGTATTACAATCCAGTTCGCCAGGAGTCCAATAAACATCTCCTGAACCCTTATTTTCTACTATAAAAGTTATAGATACTTGGTTCCTTGATCTTGGTTCTTCTCTTACTGTAGTAACTTGAATAGGAGCTGCACTGTTTTCTATAGATCTTGCGCCTGAAAGTTCACAAACTTCTCTTCCAGATACTTGCTTTGCTATATTTTGTTTCATACATATTGAAGTTACTATATCTGTACTATAATTATAGCAAGCAGTAGCATAAGTTCTTTGTGAGATGCTTCCTGTAGTTATTGGAAGATCAAAGTTAACATTTCCAAAAGTATAGTCTGTTTGGCCACCTGGTGTGGTTGTTTCTCCAAATTTAGAAATTCCTTCTAATGTACTTTCTAATTGTTTTGAGGTAGATACTCCATCTTCCCATGCTGATGGAGGGACTCCACTTATGAATACTTTTGGATTTACAACATCAGTTTCACCTTTGTTTTCTAATATAATTGAAATTGGTATAGATTCATTCTCATAGAATTCTGTTGGCGGCTCGCCTTCAGCAAATCTAACATCTAGTCCTGAAGTTCCACCTACAAAATATGTGCCTACAGATTCTTCTTTAACTTCTGCAGTTTGTTGTGTACATCCACTAGCAAAAGCTAGCAACGAAAACATTAATACTATGTATATTATTGATTTTTTCTTTACACCCATTTTTATCCCCTTTTTTATTATAATTTAATTAAGAAATAGCCGTTCGGTTTTTTTAAAAGTGATTTTTCACTAGGTAATTGTGTCAAATCAGCTTAATTAGCTAATAAATAGCTAAAAGTAAATGAAAAGAAAATTATTTGGAAAATTAAGAAAAAATTATATTATGCTGGTTATATCTACTTTTAAGCTGGCAATATCTAAGTAGTCATTTGTGGAAATATATATTTCATTCATGCCTTTTTTCAAATATTTACATACACTTGTATCTATTTTATTTTGAGAGAATGCAAGTATTAAAGTATGATCATTTAATATTACTCTTATTACATTAGAATTTTTTTCATCAGAAGTCTTAGTGATTTTTAGCCTGCAATCATAATTTCTTATACTGGAGAGTAATTCATCTGGAAAACTAAATTCATAGTTTTTAACTACTCTTCCAATTTCTTCATCAGATTTTCCTACAACTAAATATGCATTTCTTACTTCAAAAGAACCATCTCTTTCTGTAGACCATGTAAATGTATTTACGCCAGAGTGGAATGCCTCAAGTGGAACATTAATTACAAGATTTTCATTAACTGTTAGCTGATTATCATATACTAGTTCATCATTAACAGCTAACTTAAGATTAGCAGGGAGATTTGATATCTTATTTATGTATGTTTGCACTTCAGCAGTTTTTATTTTTTGCAGATCTGTTTTTGAGATTATGAGTGTTTGGTCAACTGATGCTGCCTTAGAAGAATATTCTTTATATAATAAGTATAGATCTGAGCAAACATATGAGTTTTTGTTCCAAAACGCTAATCCAGGACCAGAAACACGTATTTTTAGATTGTTTTGTCCTAGGTTTAAAGTATTAGCTGGCATAGGAATATTGATGTTAGATCTTTCTGCAACAGGATCACTGAATATTATTATATCATTTAATGAAATAGTAAGAATACCATTTCCAGTTACTCTTAATATATTAAAATTAAGATTTATTTCTTTTAGTATTTCCTTGTTGGTTACTGAGAAATTAAAATCAATTACATCTTCAGTTACTGCACTATGAGATACTGCAAAATTAGATTGTATTGCTTCCCCTCTAGTTACTGGTGAATTATCTACCACTACAGTTCCAAGAGAATATGGTTCAGGAGTTATTTTTATGTGTTCCAGATCTACTTTAAGTATTCCAGGAGTCTCGTCTAAAAGGCTTCTATAAGTTACTTTTGGAATAAGTTTTGATCTTTCTTCTCTAGTTACAGATACTGTATAGAAAACTACTCCCAATAGAATTACCATTAATATTAATGGAACTGCTAAACTACCTTTTAGCTGGGTTTGGCCCTTTTTCCCTTTTCTAATCATAAATTAAGATATGCAAACATAGAATAAAAATCTATTGGTTAGAGCATATGAATCTTAGTTAAGAAAATATAATTATTAAGGATACTCTTCTGTTAAGTCATAATCAAATATAAATCTTATACTTGTACTTTTTCTTATCATACTCATATTTTTACCATGTTTAGCAAATAGATATATCTCACTAAGATAAATTATTTCAAATAGTCTGCTAATTAAAATTAACTATAAATCTTCATGCTTTGCACTGGTATTATATAAATCATAAATATTAATAGATAGTAGAGTATATAAGTTTTTGTAGCTAGAAATATTTAATAAACGTGCATTCCTTGTCTTATTATGAAAATCCTTGGAACTAACAAGAAGCAGAAGATAATTAAAGTTAGAGTTACTAATGCTGATGACTTATGGCATTTATCTAAAGTCATAGAACCTCTTGACTTAGTATATGGCCAGACTACTAGGAAGATAAAGCTTGGACAAGGAAAAGATGAAAAATCTAGGGCTGTGAAAAAGACTATTTCCTTGGAAATTCAAGTGAATAAAATAGGATTTGATTCTCATATTTTAGCATTAAGGATTCATGGCAAAACTACTAAGGAACGTGAGGATATTCCTTTAGGATCAAGCCATACTATTGAAGTTGAACCTGGAACTGAGATTAAAATCATAAAAAATAAATGGAAGGATTTTCAGATTTCTAGACTTAAAGATGCTGAATCTAGCTCTATAGGACCAAAAGTATTGGTTTGTGTATTAGATGATGAACAAGCTAATATAGCATTGTTAGGTGCTGCAGGAATTAAGTATCTTAGTAAAGTTAATCTTAGACTGGCTAAGAAAAGGATTAAAGAAAAACGAGAGAAGCCTTTTGATGAATTAGCTAAAGATCTTGTTTCTGCAGACAAGCAAGAAAATCCTGGAATAATTGTTATAGCTAGTCCTTTGTTTTGGAAGGATGAATTTCTTAAAGTAATTGGCGAGAAAGCTTCTACTCTGAAAAAGAAAATTAAATTAGAAAATGTTAGCACTGGCTCTAGGAGAGGTGTGGAAGAGCTTTTGAAATCTAAGGCTTTGAATGATGCTATAAAACAGGGTAGACTTCAAAAAGAAACAAAATTAGTTGATAAATTACTAAAAGAGATAGCTAAGGATGAGTTAGCAGTCTATGGAATTAGAGATGTTAAAAAAGCAAGCAAGCAGGGAGCTGTTGAGATTTTATTAGTAACTGATAAGAATATTGAGAAAGCTAGACAAGATAACAGATATGAAGACCTTGAGAATCTTTTAGAACAAGTAGAGCAGAACAAAGGAGAGATTCATATTATTGGTGTAGATCATGAAGCTGGCAAGAAGCTTCAAGGATTAGGTGGGATTTCTGCAATTCTAAGGTTTAGGATAGAGTAAAACTTAAATATTCTAGTCTAAGAAACAAAAAGATAATGGAAATAATTGGTTATCTTGAATTTCCAATAAACCTACCAGAATATAGTATATTAATAGAAAATACTGCAAGGTTTCTTTATCTAATGAATAAAGAAGATTATAAAAATATAATAATCAATAGACCAGTACCTGTTCTTCCACTCGATGGGAAATATGCTGATAAAGATAAAGTACCAATATTTGCTGCTGAGATGGATATTAGTGATTATCTATGGTTAACTAGATATACTTAAGTTTTATATTTAATTTTTGTATTTGATTTTCATATTTAATTTTTGAATTTGATTTTCATATTTAATTTTTGAATTTGATTTTCATATTTAATTTTTGAATTTGATTTTCATATTTAATTTTTGAATTTGATTTTCATATTTAATTTTTGTATTTAATTCTTAAAGAGTGATTTGAAAAGTTTTTATAGAATTAATTTTTAGGAATATATATGGATAATATCTTAAAGGTTGCTAAGGACATAAAATCTCTTAAAATTCAAGGAGCTGAAAATGTTGCAAGAGCTGCAGCTAAGGCTCTGGAAAAAGCTAAAGATAAGAAAAGAGCAGCAAGAATTCTAGCTAAATCAAGACCTACAGAGCCTGGAATGAGAAATGCTATTCTGTTTATTTTAAATGGACATTCTGCTAATGAAGTTATAGGATTTCTTAATGAGTCTAAAGATAAGATTGCAAAATATGGTGCAGCTAAAATTAAGAATGGAATGAATATTATGACTATATGTCATAGCTCTACTGTTATTAGAATTTTAAAGGAAGCTAAGAAGCAAGCTAAAAAGTTTACTGTACATAATACTGAAACTCGTCCATTATATCAGGGAAGAAGTACTGCTAAAGATCTTGCTAAGCTAAGAATTCCAGTAAGACATTATGTAGATTCTTGTGCTAGGAAAGCTTTGAAAGAATGTGATTTATTCTTATTTGGAGCTGATGCAATTACTTCTGAAGGGTATATAATTAATAAGATTGGCACAGATATTGTGGCTGAGCTAGCTGATAAATATACAATTCCTGTATATTGTTGTACTAACTCTTGGAAGTTTGATCCTATAACAATCCAAGGGATTCCTGAAAAAATCGAGCAGAGAAGCCCTGGAGAGATTTGGAAGGATCCTCCTCGCGGTGTAAAGATAATGAATCCTGCTTTTTCTATTGTAGATCCTGATTTTGTATCTGGTATAATTTCTGAGTTGGGAGTTTATAGAGTACAAACATTTATTTCTCAAGTTCAAAGAAAATATTCTTGGATGTTTAAATAAATAAGAAAAGTAGTTACTCAAAATAATTAATTCTTCTAAGTTATTTTGCCTAAGTTACCAGAAATTGGAGATAATGTTCTTTAGCTGTTTCATGTATTGTCTTTAAGATTTGTTTTTCTTTAGCTGTTTCATGTATTGTCTTTAAGATTTATTGTCTTTGTTGTTTCATGTATTGTCTTTAAGATTTGTTTCTCTTTAGCTGTTTCATGTATTGTCTTTAAGATTTATTGTCTTTGTTGTTTCATGTATTGTCTTTAAGATTTATTGTCTTTGTTGATTTATGGTTTCATAGTCTATGACTTTCGCTTAAAAAATGAAAAATATCTGAAGAATCTAAAAGTTTTCTTAAAGAAAAAAAGAAAAGGGGAAGGGTAATTGGGGAATGGGGAAAAGAAAGAGTATAACTTTATGATTTTAGAAAATTAGGGGTGCCCTGCCGTTTGGCAGGCAGGGACGAGAGTTGGCAACTTAGGAGGCGACTAATAAAGGTCTTGTTAAAATAAATTGGAAGTATATTGCCAGGGTCAACAGAAGGGTCATCTGTTGCATATATGTTTGTTTGGGGGCTAGAGTTAGTGTTTGTTTGGGGTCTAGTTTGCATTTATATCATCTCCTTTTTTGTTTTCTTGAAGGAGGATTGGGCCCGTTTTTCTCCTTTAACGTTATATTACCAAGAATTCTTTATATATCCCGCGCGCACAGTTGTCCATGTCCAAACTTTTTATCACAAAGAAGTTATTGTTAATTTTTTATGTACTCTAAACTATATTTTAGATATTGAATATAATCCAAACCAAGAATCTGTGATACTTTATAAATATCAGATGTTTTGCGCTGAAATCATAGAAAAGACTAAAAGAAATAGAATTAATATTGTTTATGGAGAAAGAGTTGCTTGTTGAGGTTTTTCAAGAAATTTATTAGCTTTCTTAAGTAGATCTTTAGCGTTTTTGAATGTAAGTTTTTTAAGAGCTTCTTCATATGTAAACCAAGATCCTGAAGAGTGTTCATAAGATACTTTGATTTCTTTTTGAGAGGTTTCAGCTAGGAAATAAATAACTTCTTTGCTTATGAGTTCTTCGCCTTTTCTATAGAAAAAATAAATAACTTCTTTGAAAATAGGTAGAATTTTTAGCTGGGTAATGCCTGCTTCTTCTGTAGCTTCTCTCTTAGCTGTGTCTTTGGGAGTTTCTCCTGGGTCAACTAATCCCTTAGGAAAATCCCAAGACTCTTTGTATTGTTCATGAGCTTCTCTATGAAGAAGTAAGAATTTGTTTTCTTTTGATTTTGGTTCTTTTCTAAAGATTATTAATCCTGCAGATTGTTCTCTTTGCATTTTAGAAGCCTTTGAATTTTATTATGTTAGCTCCTCCTTCTATATCTTCTGAAGATTTTTCTATAAGGATTATATTTTTCTTAGCTAAAGCCTCTAACTTTCTTCTAAAAGTTCTATCTGATTTATCCCCACCTGAAGTCTTATAGAGATCATATAGTTCTTTAGATTGCTTTCCAGAATTTTCTTTACAAATATTTAATATTAGTTTATCTTCATCTGTAAATGCTGAGTCTGATTTTATTTTAAATGATTCTGATTTTTCAATAGCTTTTTGGGCATGTTCTTTTATAATTTTTTTTGAAGATTGATTTTCTGCTTCATTACCTGCTGCTTTTAGAAGCATTATCCCAACTCTTATATCTCCAAGATCTGAAGCTTTTTCTGTGATAGCATCTAAAGCCTCGTCTGCCCAGGTGTTTTGATAAAAAGCATATTTGATTCTTTCTTTTAAAATGTCATAAGTTTCTCTAGTAGAATATTTTGGAAATTCTAATAACTCTGGAAGAAGTCTTGATTGTACTCTTGTATCTAATTTAGAACCCCATTCTTTGTTGTTTGTTATTAAAAGAATTGATTTCTTTGGGATTTCTTCTAGAATAAAATATAAGAAATCTTGATCTTCTGCTTTGTCTATTTCATCAAATGTGAAGACTATAGCTTTTCTTTGTTTTGCTATTTTAGATACTAAATTCATGACTTCATCTGTCCTAAGATTAGAGAATCCAAATTTATAGCCTAACTTACTAAGAATTTCTGATAGAATTTTATGTGATGTATTTTGCTTCCAGCAGTTTATGAATATTGGAGTTATATCTTCAGTTTCTTCTTCTAGATCTAGAAGAACTCGTTTTACACAGGCAGTTTTTCCTATTCCTGGTGATCCTCTAATCAATAGATTTGTACCTGGACGGTCTTGGAATAAGGGTTTTATGATTGTAGCTATATATTTTTGTTGTTCTTCTCTGTGTGGGAGAAGTTTTGGAATGAAATCTGGATCAAGAGCATCGATATTACTAAAAAGAGTTTGCTCTGCTCCTAAGATATTATCAAAAGATCCCATATTAAATCAGAAGAAGAGCTAGTTTAAATATTTTTATCTTTTTGAAAAGTATTTATTATTTTCTTTTTGTTTATAAAAAATTAGGTGAAGAAGACATGTTCTAACTACTATATAAATTCATTAAAAAGAGTATTAGTTCTAATATTTAATGAAATCTATTAATAAAGTACTTTATGCTCCAATAAATGTCTTAAAAAAAATTGACAAAGTAAGATGGCCATTTTCTAGTGTATGGCCAGATCCTACTATTAAAATAACTAGGGAGCTTAGATGGAGGTTTGATATTCCTACAGAAAGATATTCTCATAATTGGAATAGTTATTCTGAATTTTTAATTGGAACTAACATTGCACATCATTTTGCTGGTTATGATCAGCTAGATATGCCTTTAATAGTTATAGATAAACATACAGAACTTTATAATCGTCCTAAGTGTGGTGCTTGGGTTTATTATGAATTGCTTAATGGAAGAGAAGTACATCTTGTCTTGCCAGAGAATGCGCCTGACCTAAAAGACCAAAGACTTTGTTATCTTCCTTATACGCATAATTTATCTATTTATTCTGAGTCAGACATTGAAGAAATAAGCATTAGAGGTCATTCCTTTTTGATAGAATCTTTTGAAACTCTAAGCAAGAGATGCAAGCAAATGGAAATAAAGCAAGTAAGTGTGGATGAGGATTTTTTTGGATATAGATGGAAGATATCTAGTTTGAATGATATTATGAGTTTAGTGGATTTAAAAGAACAAGATAGATTTGATTTCTGGGTTGAAGGAATGTATAATACTAGAGTAAAACATTATGTTGAAGCGTTTAGTGGAATACTAATGATATATTCTATACACTAAATAAATACTTATATGTCTTTTAAGCTGATAAATAAAAATGCTTGGGATACTTATAGATTATGTAGATGAATGTCTAAAATATACCTCTGCCAAAGAAATTGAGATACAAAGAGCTATTCCTAACACTTTAAGACAGACTAATTTTGTTATGGCTGGCTATATGCTTCGTTATGGGAAAGTAAGAGATATTTATTCCAGTAAGAAAGATATGGTTTTAGTTGCAACAGATAGAATTTCTACATTTGATTATAAATGGCCTATTGCAATTCCCTTTAAGGGGGATATACTAACTAAAATATCTGTGTCGCAATTTAATCAAGTAGAAGATATTGTTGATAATCATATGATTTGTTATCCAGATCCAAATGTCATGGTTGTTAAGAAATGTAAGCCTTTACCTATTGAAGTTATTTTAAGAGGATATATTGCTGGATCTGGTTGGAGGGCATATATTAGAGAACCCTTTGCTAAAAAGAAAAGTAAACTGATAAAAGCAGAAAAAAGATGGGAGTATGGAAATTTTTTTGAATGTTATGGAATAGATCTTGATTCTGGTTTGAAAGAGAATCAAAAATTAGATCAAGTATATATAACTCCTACTACTAAAGGAAAAAAAGATATGCCTTTATGGGATCATGAAGCTGATCAAATAATTGCTGATGCTTCTGGAAATAAAAACCTATGGGATGAAATAAAACAAACTTCTCTTAAACTTTTTGAAAGGGGACAAGAGATAGCTGCTAGACAAGGTCTAATATTAGCAGATACAAAATATGAATTTGGTATTAATAGTGCTGGCGATCTTGTTTTAATTGATGAAATACATACTCAGGATTCCTCGAGATTCTGGATAGCATCTGAATATAAGGAAAGATTTGAATGTGGCTCAAAACAAATAGGATTAGATAAAGAAGCTAGCAGGCAATTTATAATAGAAAAACTTGGAAGAAATAAAGGTATTAAAGAAAAAGATATTCATAAGGCTTTGGGATATAATAAAAAAGATGGAAGTTTTCCTGATAGCACAACAAACCATATAGTAAATACTTCATTAAGATACATTGCTACCTATGAAAGACTTTTGGGGAAAGACTTTAAGATACCTGAATATTCAAAAATTGAAGACAGGATTACCAGCAATCTTAAGAGCATAGGATTAGAAATAACTTAGACATGGTTAGTAATAACTTAGTTTTTTATTTTTAAAATTATTGCTCTTTGGTCTAGTATTGTTTTTCTTTTTCTGATAATTTTTGTTCAGTTAATTGTGCTTCTTTAGGTTGAAGATGACATTTTTTGCATAAGCCATCATCACCTGGATAAGTTTCATAGATTTTGCCACATTTCCTGCATTTCTCATATCTTTGAATTGGTTGTTCTGGAGATTCCATGCTAATATATAAAAAGTTAGAAATAAAAAAGATATGAATTAACTATAACGGGATTAAATTATGATCCTTTTTAGCAAATAATTTATAGATGTTATTCTTTCAAACATATATGATAGGAATCAGTACTTCCGCAGGACCTCATACCTATTGGAACAAGTGGTTTATAGATAAATTTATGGATAACAAAGTAAAATGTTTAGAAATTAACTTAAGTGATTCTTTCTTTCCATATGAAGAAAAAATAGTTAAAGAAAGAGTGAAACCTAGTCTAAAAAATGCTTACCTTAGTATTCATTCTACTGTTAGAAGTTTATTTAATGCTGATGAAATTATAAATACTAGTCAAAAAAACTTGCTTTTTGCTGAAATTCTTCTAGCAAATTGGGTAGGTGCAAAAGAACTAATATTTCATATTTCAAAGTCAGAGGATTTTGAGACCATAAAACCAAAAATAAATGAGTTTATTCCGAAAGCATTGGAATTTGCAAAAGAGAACAATGTTAAATTATTGATTGAAAATAACAGCAAAGTATTATTTTCGAATGGCGATCAACTTTTGTGGCTATGTGATAATTTTTCTGACTTGGGCATCTGTTTTGATCTTGGACATGCGTTGATTGCAAGAAAACGAAATATTATAGCTTCAGAAATTGAATTAGCAAAAACTCTTAGTAAAAATATAAGTTATGCACATATACATGATTCTCCTAGCAATAATGATGATCACTCTTATTTAGGGTCTGGCTTAGAAAATCCTATAGAAACTATTAAGATTCTTAAACAAAACACAAAAATAAATAAATGGATTATAGAAACCCATAAATTTGGAGATGCAATTAAAACTTTAGAAATACTTAAACAACTAAATTGCTAAATTGTTAAAATTACGTTCAAGATAGCTAACTAGAAATTTTATTTATCTAAAATTTGGTGCGCGAGTTTTTTTGCATTAATTGCAAAATTATATGCATCTATTACTCTTTCAAAATTGCCATATCTAATTTTGTTTCCTAAAGGTATCCCTTCTAATCTTCTTGGAGATACTGCTATTCTCGGATCTGCGCCCTCAGCTAATAATAGATTCTTCCAAGCCTCTAAAACAAGAGGATCTTTAGGGTAGAGATCCTCTGCTAAATATATCTTTTGTCTTGCTTCTTCTATAAGTAAATCTAATTTTTCAGATCCTATTTTCCACATATTTAATGGTTTGTATGTCGCAAACATTTGTGGCACAATTTTGTCTTCTTTATTTGGTGGAAACATTTCCAAGAATTCGGATATAAATACACTTTCTATATTATTAGCAGAAAATATTTCTTCTAATGCAAGATACATATTTTTTGCAGGATTTTTATTATTTTCTCTATATGCAAAAAAAGGAGTTTCGATATCGAAATATAATAAAACAAAAAGATTATCTAATATATCTCCTTTTTCCTTTTCTAATCTTATCAGAAATTTTGAGGCAAATTCTTTTGGACTTAATTTATTATCAAATAAATTAAAAATATCTGTTCTTATTTCTAAATTTTTATCTCCATAAACAAAAGATACAGGAGAATATGAATTGTTAGTTCCTTTTACATAATGTGGCTTAAATGTTTCTGAAAAATCTAATCTATATGAATCCACAACATTACTATTAAGTAACATTATCCAACTAAAATCAAATTTATTTATAACTTCTGGAATTGTTGGATCATAACACCATTCTGGTGGATAAAATCCTATTGGAGATTTACCATAAACCTTTTTATCAATTTCTAATTCGAATTCTATTTGTTTTATAAAATCTCTTGTTAGAATCAAAGGAATTATAGGATGACCATATGTATGTGATCCTAATTCTATCCTCCCTTTATTGATTTGTTTTTTTATATTGTTAGTTATTTCTGGATAAGATTCGTTTAATTTTTCTGTTGTCCATCCGACAGGAAAATGATTTGTTTTAATATCCAAATCTTCAAATATAGTCTGCATAGCTATATATGCAATACTTACCATATCAGATTCTTCTTCTTTTAATAATATGTCTGTCTGTAAATTATAATTAGTGGCTAAACCTAAATATATATTCATTTTTTCTCCATACTAATTTATTTTCTATTTGTTGATCGGTTATATTTGAATTAATAATTATCGAATTGCGAAGACGTGAATTATTTAGTTCGCTATCAAAAATAAAACTATTTGTTAAATCCACGTCATTTATTTTTGAATTAGATATGTAAGAATTTTCAGATAACATACTATTGACAAGAAAATAATCCTCAAGCGTATGTATTTCCCTAGAAAGTACTTCTGAAAAAACAATATTGCATTTTTTGCCGTCATCTATAGCTTTTTGAATTGCTTCTTCTTCTGAAAATTTTTCAATATAATTAAATAATTCTACTGATGATGCAATAAATGTTGGAGCGCTAAATACAAAATCGTCTGAATCACCAAGAAAAAACTTCGTTAAACGATTATTAATAATTTTTAATTTGGGTTTGTAACTTACTTTATTCTGAGCAATAACGCTTAGAAAATAAGATTCACTTTCTTTTACTAATTTTGATATATCCTTGTAGTCTTTGAAAAACATTGCTGCACCCATCCATACAAAATGGGTTCCTGTAATTAGATCTCTTGCAGATAATAGAGAATCGTAAAGATTTGTTGATTTTTTATTTATTTTCTGAACTTTCAAAGATTTATATCTTTTTAGATAAGATATGATCTCCTCTACCCTATAATCTATAATAACTATTGGATTTAGATTTAAGAAATTAGCTATTTCAATTGAATTGTCTATTGTTTTTTTATTTAATACAGGGAATAATGGTTTTGGGATTTCATAAGACAAAGGCCTAGCTCTACTGCCAAAACCTGCAGCGAGAATTATGCATTCCATGTTAATCATATAATAAAAAATAATAAAAAACTATTTTTTTAGTATATAATGACTATGTATAGTTATATAATTTCGTCTCTTCCTGCTAAAATAAATTTAGAAACAAATATTGGTATATTAGAAGATATACTTTCGACTAAAATATTTGCGAATGAAATCGCTAACTTTAATATATATGAAGGAGAGGAATTAAATTGTTGGACTTTAAAATATCAGAACAGAAATACCCATAATTTAGAATATCTAAAGGATCAAAAAGAAATAAAGTATTTTGGCCAATATAATGAAAATTGTTTTATTTGGGATATACTTCATCTTTCTAAACAATTAATAGAAAGGACTTATCTAGAAAACAATATGTTTTCTTTACATTCTAGCACTATATCTTTAGACGATAAATATGTGCTTATACTTGGTGCTCCTTTAAGTGGAAAAACAACCATTGCAACATATGCTTGTTTAGAAAAAAGCTTTTCATTTGTATCTGGCGAAAGAACGCTTCTTAGTTCTAACGAAATATTAGGAGGTACGAAAACTATTGCTTTAAGGAATGCTACAATTGATTTGTATTTGCCTATGCTTTGCCAATATAAAAAGCGCCGCACTTTAGATCCTGCAGAAATTGGAATAAATTTAGCTCGATCTGGAAAGTTATCTTTAATAATA
Organism: Candidatus Pacearchaeota archaeon; assembly: GCA_017608235.1. Classification (GTDB taxonomy): domain Archaea; phylum Nanobdellota; class Nanobdellia; order UBA10117; family JAFCGI01; genus JAFCGI01. The sequence goes on along the minus strand of JAFCGI010000015.1, from coordinate 3,090 downwards.
TATCCGAAATTATGTAACAATAAAGGACATATTTTTCTCATGAGTAAGCCTATGATAAGAATGCTTCTTTATGAAGATTCTTCATCTATAATCAATGGTAATTTTTTATTATCTGAACAAAGAATACCTGTACAATCATTAGATAAAGATGTTTTTAGAGTGCTAAGAGCAAAAACTATAGAAAAAATTTCAGATAAAGTAAATGCATATTTTGTTGAGGGAGACTTAGAATTTATTGTTAATTTTATAATGGATAAACTTTAAATCCAATTTACATCAACTTGATCAGTGCGCCAGGTTTGTGAAACTTTAGTTTCTTTTGGCTTATGTGAGCGGCCTGCTTTGTATTCTAGAATGCCTTGCCAAGCAATCATTGCTCCGTTATCTCCTGCCAAAGGAAAAGGAACTGTATCAAATCTTACTTCTCGATCCTTTGCCATTGTGGAAAGCATTTTCTGCAAGCGCTTATTAGCTGCTACACCTCCAGTTAATAGAATTTCTTGCTTGTTGATATGAGCAATAGCTCGTTCTGTTGCTTCTGTTAGAATAGCATAGACTGTTTCTTGAGCTGAATAACAAAGGTCTTCTTTTGTATAGTCTTTGTTGAAGTCTTTTGAGTTAATTAATTGTCTTAGTTTGGTTTGAATTCCTGAGAATGCAAAATCCATGCCTTTAATTGTGTAAGGCAGTTCTATGTATTTTTTAGATTTTTTTGCAAATTGTTCTATTTTTGGACCTGCTGGAAATCCTAGTCCTAGATCGCGGCCGAAGCTATCTAAAAAGTTTCCTACTCCAATATCTAGAGTTTCTCCAAATAATCTATATTTACCTGAAGCAAATGCTAAAATTTGCGTATTTGCTCCACTTGTATAAAGAGTTATAGGATCTTTGAAGCCAGAGGTAAGCTTTCCAATTTCAATGTGTGCTATACAATGATTAACTCCAACAAGAGGAATGCTTAGTTTAGATGAAAGAGTTCTAGCAAGAACTGCTCCCACTCTTAGACAGGCTCCCAAACCAGGACCTTGTGAGAATGCAATAAGATCAATGTCTGAAAGTTTAAGTTTAGCTTTCTTTAGTGTGTCCTTTAGAACGAATTCCCAAAATAGATAATGATGTTGAGTTGCTTTACTTGGTTGGATGCCTCCGGATTCTGTAGTAAACGTAGCTTTCTTATTTGCTAAGACTTTTCCAGAGTCATTCATTATACCTATTCCAAAAGTATGTGCTGTGGATTCTATTCCTAAACAAATCATACAGAAAATTAAATTTACAGAATATTTATTATTTCCTAATTATATCTGCCACTTACAAGTAACAAAAAAAGAAAGATTTATAAATGTCAATTATACAAAAAAAACATGGATCTCATAAAAAATTACATAGAAAAAGCAAATAAGCTAAGTACTGAAGAAAAAGAGGCAGTAAATAAGTTTATCACTCATACTGTAATTAAACTTGAAGATGCTGTAAGCAGAATATACTTATTTGGGCCTGCAGCATATACAGATAAAGATAGACATATAGATTTAGCAGTTATATTAAATGAAGAGATTTCAAAAGATCCTATTTCTAGTAAAAACTTTTCAATGGATATTGATGTAGTTGATTGCTTTGCAGGCGTTGAAAGTTCTAAGTTTTTAGAAAGAAAACGCAAGAATGCAACAATTTTTGAAGATCAAAAAGAAATTGATAATGTTTTAATTCATTATCTACTTATGCCTTCCATATATGGAACAGATAGTGAAGAGTTTGTTAGATCATATCGTTCTGATTGCCCAGGGTATGTATCTAGTATATTCTTTAGTATGTTAGTTGATGATGGAATTCTATTATATGAAAAGTAAAAGCAAGATATTGATTTTATATCAAAATAAATCATATAGAATTTCAAGAGAAATAAATATATAATTCTCGAATAGTTTTATGCTATTAAAATATTTATATTGAAATATTTATATTGAAATATTCTTATATTTAACCTTGTTATCTGAGACTGTTAATATTCCTAGTTGACCCATAGTAAGACAGCCAGAATTATAAAATAATTCTGAGTTCCAAGTTTCTGGATTTACATGTTTACTATTAAGATTATTAGCTCTATGTCCTGATTCATGAAAATGATTACTTATTGCTTTTGTTATCCCAAGTTCTTCAAAAATTGCTTCAAGATCTCTATTTCCACGATTTTCTTCTCTAATTTTAAAATTATCTCCTCGCATATTTGCTATTTTAGCATATAATCCTGGCAAAACATTTCCTTTTGGATTTTCTCCAAAATATGCCATATCTACACAAGTTTCTGGATTATCAAAATGTCTTGGAACATGTGAAACTACTATAGTATTTTCAGGATCTTCTACTAAATCTCTTAGATCATTTAGGTTTGTATAATGTATTATATTATAAGTTTCTATATCTAATTTTATTCCTGATCGTTTATTTTGATCAGTTGTAAATATGTAATTTGCTCCCTCAATATTCCAATCAGATCCTGGTAAAAATACAAGAGTATGATCTGGTTTCTTAATTACTTTATTTTTAAGAGCATCAAAGAATGAATGTGGATATTTTTGTGAGAAATTTTGTATCATTTTATTATAATCCCAAGTAACTTCATGACTCCCTGGTTGAATATATGTATTAATGTTTCCTGCACATTTTTTTAATATTCTAAAAAGTATGCTTGGATTTTCAGCAAGAATATCTCCATTTAAGATTAAAGCATTTGGTTTTTCTTCTTTAATGGCTTTAAATGCATTTACTATTATACTAGTAGTTAATTGATATCGCTGTCTTTTATCTACAGCTGCAGGATGAATATCTGCTAATATAGCATATTTTGTTTCCATATAATTAAAGGAATATTTAGGATTTAAAAAATTTACTATTTTTATTTACTCATAAGTAGTTATAATTAGGACAACTTATGAATGACTTTGTTAACCCTAAACTAATACAATTATATTTAGTATCTTTAACTTTTATTTTATTGTTTTTAGCTTTTGTTCTATTGTTTTTAACTTTTATTTTATTGTCTTTAGCTTTTGTTCTATTGTTTTTAACTTTTATTTTATTGTTTTTAGCTTT
>JAFCGI010000034.1 GCA_017608235.1 Candidatus Pacearchaeota archaeon | reverse complement strand
TATCATCTCGGAAATCTTCATCACTTTCCCATCCCATATCTTTAGCAGCAGCATTTGCCTGTCTTACTGTTTTTATTTTTTTCAAAACTATATATGTTTTCTTTTCTTTTGTCATTTTATTTATTTTTCTCTTATTCTTACAAGCAATCTTCTAAATTGATGTAACTGATTCTTTTCACTGATATTTAATTGTTTACTTTGCTTCTTTGTAAATATTTAACTCCTAATCTATCCGTTAATCTTAACCTTTTTCTTTCTTTTTCAGTAAGAACTCTTATATCTTTTTTATTAACCACTATATTTTTTATAGTGCCATATCCTCTTCCTGCTGATGAACCTACACTTTCACTCAATCTTACTTCAACTGAGTTACTGTATACATATATTACTCTCCCTACACTTCCTTTAGTATACCACTTTGCACCCATTCTTGGAGTTATATCTTTTTTAATCATTACAAAACTACCCAACTTAATTTTTTTATTTGTCATTTTAATGTTTCCTCATATACTCTTTAGCAAATTTAAGTGCTTGAGTTTTAGTTTTGAAATATTTTTGATGCTTACCTTTATACCATACGTCAAACTTTTTAATATCTTTAAGATATGATACTCCTACAGTTTCCCAACTATATTTATGTTCCCATTTATAAAGCAGAGTATCATCATCTTCTTCAAATTTATTTTTTGGAATTTTCCTCCAATCTTTTAGTGCCATTTTATTTTATATAAATATCCTCTTTTTTAATTCTCTTAGTTAAAATATAATTGGTTAAAGCTTTCTTACTTACTTTAATTTGTTTCGCTTGACCATAAATATCATCATATTCAAATTCCCCAGGTTCAACATGGTCTATAAATATATCACAAGCAAATATTTCAGCTTCTCCTTTATTCTTTGCTATGATAAAATATTTATCAAGAATTTTATTAGGTTTATCAATTTTTCTTACTTTAACTCTGTATAATTTCTTTCCCATTTTTTAATGTTTCCTCATATAAGCTTTTGCATATTTAAGAGCTTGTTGTTTAGTTTTGAAAGATTTATCCCAAATATCTTCAAACTGTCTTTTTTTATCATAAAGAAGAACATGATACTTATCTTCCCTTTTGCCCATATATTTATTTATTATTAAAAATTCTTTTGTATTCTTTTTATTCCACCTTATATGAAAAGTACCTTTCATTGTTGGTCCTTTTGCTCTGCTTTTTCTCCAATCTTTTAGTGCCATTTTATTTTTTAAATTGTCTGAGTATAAGTTTCATTCTGTTGTATATTCTCTCTGCTCTTTTTTTATCTTTAATATTACTAACAGCAGTTAAAGCAGCAACTTTAAAATCAGGATACCATTTAGATATATAAGGAAATTTGCTGAGTATTTTCTTTTTTGTTGCATAAGATAATTTATCTGTAGATATCCACACTTCATATGTGTTATTTCGTTTACTTAATGTAACAGTAGATACTCCAACTTTAACACGTTTTAATTCTTTGTATGCCATTTTATTTTTGAATTACTTTACTCTTTTTAAAAATAACTATTTTAAAATTTTTAAAGTAATCTGGGTCATATTTTCTTTTAAAACGTAAATGGTCTTGAAGTTGTTTATATGTATAGGGACCATCTTTTCCTGTGCCACCTAAATTATCAAATCTTATTATTACAAAATTTCTTCCTTCTGTTTTTATTGCCATGTTTTATTTAATATTTTTTATTTGATAAATATTGTTATTAAATATCTTTTCCATTAAAAATCCAATCACTTAATTCCTTATAATATTCTCCCATAACCTGAAAATTTATAGGAGTAATAACCGGGTCACATTTATAAATTAATCCTTTGCCATCAAAATATCTTATACCAATAATTTTTATCTTATTTGGCTTCACTGCAACATTACCCATATACTTTAAACTCTCCTTCCAATATCTTTTGAACTTTTCAAAATTTATTTTATTTAATTCTTCGTGAGTGTAAACTTGTTTTCCGAAAGCAAACATCAAAAAATCATCTTCTGGATAACAATCTTTTGAATCAACTTCTACTTTTATTAAAGCCAATTTTGTTGAGTTGTGATTCATGGCATAAAAAGGTGCATAAGCTAAACTTAAATAAATAAATCCTTCTTTACTTTTTACTTTCCAATTATACTTCTTCCCAACTACAAATCCTTCTTTCTCTATTTGTTTAGCATTCTTTGCTGATGTGCCATGATATAAAATTAGTTTCATTTTTCAACCTCCCACTCTGTAGTAACGAATGCACAATCACCTATTTTAATAGTTTGAAATTTATGACCTTTAGTTTCTCCTGTCCAACTCTCCGATTCAGCATTTTCTTTTATTCTAAATTCAGCAGCTTTTTCAGACATAAAAATAGAAGCCTTAACTTTATCTTTAAAGACTCCTAAAATTTCTGTATCTTCATAATCATAAGACTGAGTAACAATATATATTTTCATTTTACCTCAAAGAATTCTGGTTCCTCCAAAGCCAGTATTACTAACTCACCTGCCATCTTAGTTATTAATGAATGATATCCTTCTTCAGTATGATTACCTGCATAATGTCCTAACTCATGTAGAATTAAATTTGTAGTAATATCAGATACAGGCTCTTCAAAAAACTTTCTTCCCAATTTAGCAATATTAAATGTTAATTCATTATTACCAAATTGTGCCGCCACCATATCTCTTTCTTTAACAAATACTACACTTATGTCAATATTCAGTAATCTCTTAGCAATTTTCTTTGCATAATCACCTGTTAACCTTTGGTTCGTATTTGGTTCAACACATTTAGCTTGTGTAAAATTACTACCAAACAAACTACTACTACTTTTCAAAATATTAAACTTCTTAAGAATATTCCACTCCTGTTTACCTAATTCAGTTCCTCTTATCACTCTGTACCCATTTGAAATTGCTTCATCAATACTATTAGGGTCAAATGTATCAGCTACACAAACCTTATCTCCAAATCTTTTCTCTATTACTGTTTCAACTGCTTCTTGGTTTATTCTTTCATCACTCATAGCTTCTCTTACCCAAACTTGTGAGCTACTTTCTTCATCCAACTCTTCAAATATATGATTAAGTACTTCACTAAACACATCTCTTAAGTAAGCTTGTGATACAGTTTCTCTGTCAATTCCCATAGGAATTTTTTGTTGCACATCAATACTATAGTCACATTCTATTTTACAAACAGGTATTCCCATCTCATATAGATATGTTTTTTCCGTTTTATAAAGGTGTATAGTAGTTTTTCTTGTAGTCTGTCTTAATATGTTACCATCACTTATTTCTGTTGTCAAAGAAGCAGTGAAACTTTTATCTGGTTTCTTTGATTTATATTTTTCACCGTTAACTATCATCTTTATATGCTCAGGAATATTATACAATTTAATTGTTTCAAGAATTTCATCATACTCCTCTTGAGTCATCTTAACCCACACATTTATTTTAGAACCTTGCTTTAACTTCTCTTCTGGAATTTCAGTTCTTCCTTCTTTATCAAATATTATAGTTCCTTTGGTAGTAATAAGCTGAGCCTTTTCACAAATGCTAAAAGCTTGTTTCTCTCCTAAATTAAATCTCCCCCTTTTTTCTGGGTCTTTTCTTTTATAAGTATCTTTGTAAAGAGTAAAACTATCCTTTATGTCCTTAAATCCTGCTTTACTGTCATCTATAACTTCAATCAGAGCTGTTCCGTTTTTATAGGATAAGTTAATTTCTACTACTTTTACGTCTTCATCCCAAGCATTTTGAATCAACTCTCTTACTAAATAGTGCTTAGGTTTTCCGGCTTGTAATTGTTTCAGCCCTTCCTTATCTACCTCAAACCAATTCTGATATGTTGAACTTACTTTTGTTTTCATTTTATTTGATAAGGGGTATAGTTTATGCTATCCCAATTTTTAAGATTATAATATTCGTCCCATTCTTTTTTTGCTTCTTCTTTCAACCCTAATTTTTCCAATTCTTCGGCTCTTTTTTTTAGGTATATAAGTATTTTCTCTTTTTCTTTTTTATTCATTTTGTTTCCTCCCTTGTATTCTCTTAAGTGCTTCCTCTGTTATTACAACAAAGTTTCCACTCTCCATCTCTTGATAGTCGTCATATACTTCTTCTATGTTCTCACGTTCCATATAAGATACATATGCATC
>JAFCGI010000014.1 GCA_017608235.1 Candidatus Pacearchaeota archaeon | reverse complement strand
TCTTTAGTAAAATTTGATGATATGGTTATTCACGCAGGAGATTTTACCTTAAAAAATGAGAAAGAAGCAGAGAACTATATTAGAAGATTAAACGGAAAACATATATTTATTCAAGGAAGTCATGATAAATGGAATAATAATCTTCCTTATGTTTGGGAAAAAACAATTAATAAAATTCATATAGTTGTTTGCCATTATGCTATGAGGGTTTGGCCGAAATCTCATTACAAAAATGGGAGTATAATGTTTTATGGACATTCTCATGGAAATCTTGAACCTCTCAAAAACCAATGGGATGTAGGGGTTGATAATAATGATTTTTATCCTGTTTCTTTAGATGATTTATTGAAAAAAATAAATACTCAAAAAATATGAATATAGAGAAATTCAACAATTTTATGGATGGTTATAGATTGATAATGTTAACCCATCGAGGTAAAGAAGGCGGAAAAGTTAACAAACCGGATAGAGTAGCTAAAAAGAAAATCTCATGTAATAAAGAAGAGTTTTTGGAAATCTTTAAAGAATTCAAAGAAATTAAAGATAAAAACGATAAACCATTAAGAATTTATTCGTCTGTTAATAGCCGAGATATAAATAAAGCGATAAGAGAATTTAAATACAGACAACTTGAAGCTGATTATTATGACGAGGAAAGCAAGAATAATTTCTATCTTGATATTAAGAATAGATGGATTAGTTGCTTAATGAATCCAAGGTCAAAGGCGGAAACTAAGTTTTTAATAGATATTGATAATTTGGGAACAGAAGATAAATGGGATATTTCAGAAGTAGAAAAACACTTGGTTAATATAGAAGTTAAGATAATATTACAATATCCTACAAAAAATGGAATACATATAATAACTGAACCGTTTAATCCTAATTTATGGAATAGTGATTATGGAGATATTAAGAAAGATGGTTTATTATTATTAGATTATTAAGGGGTGGCATGTCCAAGGTTGGCGAAGGATACTTGCAATATCCTTGGGTGGGTTCGATTCCCACTCGCTCCAAGTAAAAATATGACTAACGAACAAATACTTACAAAAGCAAAAATGGAGATTGAAAAGAATAGAAAGATTATCAGAAAAGTGATGAATAAAAAGATTAAAAAGGCACAAATAGAATTTGAGAAAAAAGAAAAAATAATAGAAGGAGTAATGGATAAAGCGAGAAAAAATGGTTGGAAAGAACCTGCTTATGATTATGGACAACATTTGGACTTATTAGAAAACCCAAATCTTTTTATCTTTTCCCACAACTTTGCTAAGGCATTTGCAAAATATATATTAGAAACAAAACAAGTAGAGAAATTAGCTTGGTATATTAATACTACAAGTGCTCATCAATTTGAACCAGATATTGAATGGAAAGATATTAAGAAAATTTATGATGAAGAAAGGATAGAAGATATTAAGAATAATCTACTTGTTAATATGGTTATGGAAAAAGAACCACTTAAATATTTAGAGAGATTTTTATAAATAAAAAATATGAAAAAGGAATTTAGACCACCGGAGGACATAATAAAACCATTACGAACAATGAGAAAATGGGCAAGAGCAGGGATTAAAAATGAACCTCCTAAAATTATATTAAAAGGTTGGTGGTGGAAAAGGTTTATTCCAAAATATAGGAGACAAGAGTTTCTTATGAATTGGTGGATAAAAAAAGAGTGGAGTGCGGGGTTATGGAAAAAATATCTTAATAGAATCAATAAAGAGTTATTAAAGAGATAAAAAACTAAAATACTCAACCTATAATCAATTATAGGTAGAGGTAAAAAAGGTATAAATATGCCAAAAATAATCAAAAAAGAGCAAGTAAATTATTTATCTTTTAGTGGTAGTAGAACATTAGATTATGATAAAGTCCGTACAATAATAGATAAAGAAATTAAAAAACATAATCCTAGTATAGTGATTACACACGGAGAGCCAGCAGGGGTTTGTCAATTAGTTCAGGAGGAATGTAAGAAATTAGGTATTCCTTTATTATTGTTTTTTCTTGAGAAAAAATATGGTAAAGGATGTTATTATTGGAGAACAATAAAACTTATGGAATTATCAAATCATGCTATATTTATTCATGATGGAAAAAGTATAGGAACTATGAATGAATTAGAGGTAGCAAAGAAAAAGAAGATTCCTTATACATATTACAAAGTAGAAGTAGATGAGTTTTGGGGCAATGTAAATAATTTTTTATCGGAAGTTAAGAATATAGATATATTAAGTAAACATACATAAAATATAAAATTATAAATTAATTATATTAATTATGGACATACCAGAAGAAATCAAAAAGAAAATAGAATATCAACAATTTGTTGAATGGATGGGACTTCCTGGACCTGAAAGAGACCCGAAAGAACAAAAGGATTTAAGCTTGAAACTAGGAATACCAGAACCTACTTTATCTAACTGGAAAAAGGTAGATGGTTTTTGGGATTTAGTGAGGATAGAAAGAAAAAGATGGGCTAAAGATAAAGTATCAGATGTATTAATGGGATTATATAGAACAGCAGTATTAGAAGGAAAAGCAGCGGAAGCTAAGTTATTTTTGAAATACGCAGAAGAGTTTGAGGATAAACTAACAATAAAAGGTACAGTAATAAGGAAGTTAAGTGATGAGGACAGGGAACTCATCAAAAGAGCAATTAACTATGCAGGAATTAGAGAAGATACAAGAGAAGATACTGAATGATAAGGATTTCAGAATGGAATTGGCTTCACAAGACTATTACTGGTTCTTTCATATTTATTTTCCTCATTACATAAAATATCCTACAGGCAAGTTTCATAAGAGGATTTATGCTCTTTTGCAGAATTGGGCTCTTAAATTTCTAGAGATAATAGCTTTTAGGGGAAGTGCTAAATCAACATTAGCAATGCTTGGATTACCTATTTGGGCAGTGGTTACCGGAAAAGCAAAGTTTCCGATTATCATTTCTGATACATTTCCTCAAGCGAAATCTCACATATATAATCTGAAATCAGAACTTGATAATAATGAATTGCTAAAAGCTGATTGGGGTCCTTTCGAATTACAAGATGAATGGACGGCAACAGAAATAGTTTTACCTAAGTATGGAGCAAGAATAGTAGCCAAATCAACAGGACAAAAGATAAGAGGGCTAAGACATAAACAATACAGACCTGACTTAATCGTTGTTGATGACATTGAAAATCAAGAAATGGTAAGGACAAAAGAACAAAGAGATAAGACATATAGATGGTTCTTAGGAGATGTATTGCCTGGAGGAGATAAAGAGACAAGATATATATTAATTGGGAATTTATTGAATAAAGACTCAATAATGAGTCGGATTAAAAAACAAATAGAAGAAGGAATTAGGAAAGGAGTAGTAAAAGAATTTTCTTTTTTTGATGAGAAAGGAGAACCTCAATGGAAAGAAAAATTTAAAACCAAAGAAGTAGTAGAAGAAGAAAAAGCGAAGTATGATAATAGAACATGGCAAAGAGAATTTTTATTAAGATTAATTCCAGAAGAAGGGCAAGAAGTCAAAGATGAATGGATAAAACATTATAAAACTTTACCAGATGATACTCCTATGAATCAAGGGACAGCAGTAGACCTTGCTATTAGTAAGAAACAGACGGCAGACTTTACTGCAATGGTGTCAGGTAAGTTATTTATAATAGATGATAAACCGAAGATTTATATAATGCCTAATCCTGTAAACAAAAGATTAAGTGGGAAAGAAACAGATGATGAAGCAAAGACAGTTAGTTTGGCTTTAGGAAATGGAACGTTGACATCATTATGGGTAGAAGATGTTGCTTATCAGAAAAGAGCAATAGAAGAAATGGTAGAGGCAGGACTACCAGCAGAAGGAATAACTGTTAGTACTGATAAGAGGGCAAGGTTAAGATTAGCAGCAAAATATATAGAGAATGGGACAGTAGTATTTCCTGAGAAAGGATGTGAGGATTTAATATTACAACTTACTGGATTTGGTATTGAGAAACATGATGACTTGTGTGATGCTTGTGTTCATCTTATAATGAAATTAATGAGTTCTTATACGGAAGGTCCTTTGATGACAATAATATAAAATATATGAAAAAATTAAATGAAGAAAAACTACATCCGTTACAATTTATTTGGCTCTGGTTCGGGGCAAAAATTCTTAAATGGAAATATATTGATATTTATAGTCCAGATAAAGATAATGTAGTTGCTATAACTTTTAGTATGGATGAGGAATATATTGAAAAGGTTGGGGATATTGAAAAAAATAATAAATAATTATGATTACATATAAATTAGCAAAACAATTAAAAGATGCGGGGTTTTCACAAGAAGACGTGGATAAAGCTTGGTGGAAAGGTGGCAAATCTTGGACTAGTGGAATAATAGCAGCAATAGCAGTAAGTGAGGAGAAAGCATATAAAATCCCTACCCTTTCTGAACTTATTGAGGAGTGTGGAGATAAATTTTTGTTAGTACGTAGAAATGTTTTTAATGATACTTGGTATGCAACAGCACTATCAGAAAAGGTCTTTGGAAAAGTTCCACAAGCGAAAAATTGTAGAACTCCTGAAATAGCAGTAACTAAATTATTATTAGAATTATATAAAGGTCGTAAGAAAATAACAAAATATAAATATATGTCATTATTTACATGGGCAAATAAAGCAGTAAAAAACCTCAGTTGGCTTGATATCAAATTAGTCGGATTTGTAGGCATTTGTCTTGGAGTATTGTTATCAAGATGGATACTTTGGGTTGCTGAACTTAATGTTTGGTATCTTATTGTATTAGGTGGTTTAGGTCTTTTAAAAGTTTGGTACGTAGTACTTTTTAAGTAAGCGAACGAGAGTAGCTTTCCATTGAGTTATGGGGAAGAAGCGGGGTATATGGGAATTGCACTCATGTTCTCTAGGTGTTAATTATATTTCCTACCATTAGAAAACACATGTACCTCGCTTTGAAACCTAAAATTAATAAACATGAAAATTTCTAAAAACCTTACAATATATCTTTTTGGACTCGCAGGAGTAATAAGTCTTTATATTTTTGGTAGTATGGTTCATTATTCAGAATTGTTTGGAGGATTCTTTTTATATATTGGATTAATCTTTTTATGGGCTGGGGCTTTCCTTTGGTTTTTAGATGATTAATAAATAGTATGAACGAAGAAAATCAAATTAAAATTATAGTAAAGAGAGGAGATAATGATAAATTGGAATTAACTACTCATTGTGATAGTGATTTAGAAGAATGGGAACGTATCATTAGGATTATCTTAAAATGGATTACTTTTGGAGAGGAACAAGTCAATGAGTTTTTTAACAGGGATGAATATGGAGAAGATTTAAAAGATTAATTAATTTGAATAAATATGATTAACAAAGAAATAATACAAGGAACAAAAGAATCATCAGAAAAAACAACTATACTAGAAGAAACAAACATAAAAAAACTATCACGAGAAAAACTATATGATATTATAGATTCGTATAGTAGTAATGATTGGGTTAGCTCACCAGCATTTGTAGAATTAGAAAGACGACTTAATACTTTTAAGTTTAAACAATTAAAAGAAGAAGGATATTATATTCCTAATCAGTTTAGGAAGGATTAAATGAAAACTATAAACCACAAAAAACTCAAAGCATTATTAAGGCGAAAACGACTAAGTAAGTATCCAACTAAAAAGTTTAAGATGGAATTAAAATTAGAGAAAATAAGAACTACATGATTAAAAAGAATAAAAAATGGAAAGTTGAATTTGCTCCCGGATTCATAAAAGATTGTGAAAGATTATTTTCTACTAATCCAATTTATAGCATTCCTCGTTGGTTTGATAATATGAAATATGAAATCAAATGGGCTTGGCAAAGAGTGTTTAGAGGTTTTGATGATAGGTGGTATTGGAATTTAGATATTAATTTATCTTGGATTATTCCTAAATGTGTAAGACATATAAAAAAATATGGAATGGGTTGTCCAGGAAAACTTTACGATAAAAAAAGAAAGAATAATGAATGTTATAAATGGAAAGAAATTTTAGAAAAAATAGCTAAAGGATTTGAGGCGGTAGAGAAGATACAAAATAATCATTTTTGGAAAGGAAGGAAGTTTGAAAAATTAGATAAACAATATAAGGAAGGAATGAGGTTATTCGTTAAATATTTTCGTAATTTATGGGATTAAACGAAAAATGCCAGATTTTGATTTAAATCTACCTACCTCGAACCTAAATAATAAAACATCGATAATCAGTAAAAATCCTTATAATATAAGTAATAACACGGTCTATAAAAAAGTATCTATTGATTTTTGTTTAAAAATCATATATAATTAAACCATAATAAAATATCTTTAAAAGAATTAATTCCTTTGAGAATGGATTGTGGCTGAATAACCTCCATCCAAGGTAAGGCATTACAAAACCTCTCTTTAGAGGGGAGGATAATGTAAGTTGAAGTTAAGCGTTAAACTTCTTGAAGGAAAATTTTGGGGATAAGCTCCCAATCGGTAGATACCTTCCAATCCAGTCTTAAAGGAGTTAATGGTAATAGATTTAAAAATTTAGTTCTTTTAGTTTTGAGTTGTGACTGAATAACGCATACTCGGCGTAAAGTATTGCTACTGCCTTCTACCAGGGGAGGACAAAGTAAGTTGGAGCTGAAAAAACGATAACTAAGATGCAGAGTTAGGCTCCTTAAGAGTAAAGTCTGGGTTAGCTACCGGACGGCATAATCTCTTCAACTCAAAACTAAGAGAATTAAAACAATTCAATATTACGAAATAAAATTAGTATTTTAGTCAATAGAAAAACTAACGGCTATAACTCATTAGTCGTTTTTTAATTATTTAAAATATATGACTTTTACAGAAAAAATATTCAATAGGTTCGGGTACAAAAAAGAACCTAAAAAAAAGGCTGTCATTAAACCTTGGTCTGATTTTCCTGATGATGAAAGAACTCTCAATCCCCTTTTAAGTGAATCTCCTCCTGTTTGGAATTCAGAGGACTATCTTAAAGAATGTAAGGGTTGGGTTTATGCTTGTGTTGCAGCTATTGCTGATGAGATATCAACAATCAAATTGCATTTATATAAGAGAAAAGAGAAAGGAGTTGAAGAAGTATTTGATAGCAGTTTATTAGATTTGCTTTATAGGGTTAATGATTATACTACTAAAGCTGACCATTGGTACTTAACTCAGAATTATTTGGAATTAGTAGGGGAAGCTCCTTGGTTGTTAGATAGAAGCGGAGAGAATAAAGAACCTGTTGCAATTTATCTCCTAAGGCCAGATAAACTTACTATTAAATTCGATAAAGAAAAAATAATCGGGAAATATATATACGATGTAGGAGGAGGGAAGAAAGAAGAATTTGAACCTGAAGACCTTATACTTATTAAATATCCAAATCCTCTTAGACCTTTTAGAGGATTGGGAACATTAGAGGCAGCTGCTCAAACTGTTAATTTAGATAGGTATGCTGAAAAATGGAATGTTAATTTCTTTTATAATTCGGCAAGGCCTGATGGTATATTAACAACTGACAACAAATTAACTTCAGACCAAAGAAAAACATTGAGCAAGATGTGGAATAAACAATTTAGAGGAATAGGGAAGAATGCAAAACTAGCGATTTTAGAGTCAGGATTAACATATAAACAAATGCAGTTGAGTCAGAAAGATATGGATTTCTTGGAACAACAAAAGTTTAGTATGAGTAAGATACTTTCTATATTTAGAGTTCCTAAATCAGTTATTGCTATTACAGAAGATGTTAATCTTGCTAATGCAGAAACTGCTGCTTATGCTTTTGCCAGATGGACAATTAAACCAAAGATGACAAAGATAGTAGAACAACTAAATGAATTTTTAGTTCCAATGTTTGGGGATGATTTATTTCTAGATTTTGAAGACCCTGTTCCTGAAAATGTAGAAATGAAAATTAAAAAATACAAAGAAGCATTGGGTCCAAGTGGATGGATGAGTGTTAACGAAGTTAGAGATATAGAAGGATTAAAACCTATTGAAGGTGGAGACTCAATTTACAGGCCAGTAGCAAATATGCCCGTTGGAGAAGTTCAAAAGCAAATGATTGTTTCTAGAAAAGCAATTAATGAAATAAAAAAGGAGAAAGAAAAAAATAAATATCGTGAACAAAGATTATCTATCAATGCTAGAAACACTAGAAAAAGAGGAGTTGAAAAACTTGAAGACGGTATTAAAAAGATTATTCAAACCCATTTAAATAAAAATAAACATGCAATTAAAAAAGCTAAAAATATTAAAGGAAATAAATAAGGCATTGAAACTGATTATTGAAGATGATGGAAAAGAGATTTCTCATTATGGTATTGCTGACCCAGAAGATTTTTGGACGAGGCAAATTGAGATTGAAGAGAAATATGAAAAGAGATTAATTAAGATATTAGTAAGTATTTTTAATAGGCAAGAAAAAGAGACTTTGAGGAAGTTAGGGAAACAAGTAATAAAACAAAAGGAATTTGATATAAAAATAAATATACCTTTTCTTTTATTAAACTTAAAAAAAGAGAATAAGAAAATGGCAGTGGCTGTAACACCTCTCTTAAGTGAAGATATTATGGAAACAGGACAGTATGCTTTAGATGAAATAGGAGTGCCAATGACATTTACAGAAAGTACTGCTGTCGCTTCTTATTTAGATAAGTATCCTATTAAATTTGCGAAGTCAGTAAATAAAACAACAAATAATAGATTAAAGAAACAACTCGTAGAAGGAATCTCAAAAGGAGAAGGGATTCCTGAAATATCAAAAAGGGTTAAAAATATATTCAAAAGTGCAACAGATAATAGAACTAAGACGATAGCGAGAAGTGAAGTATCGAGGGCAACTAATTTTGCTACTGTTGAAGGATATAAACAATCGGGAGTAGTAGAGGCGAAAGAATGGTTAACTGCATTCGACGAAAGAACATGTTCGTTCTGTGCTGATATGAATGGAAAGATAGTTGGTCTAAGCGATAATTATTTTGAACAGGGAGACGAATATAAAGTTGGAGATAGTAAATTAAATTTAGATTATGACGATGTAGGAGAGCCTCCTTTACATGCAAGCTGTCGTTGTACAATTATACCAGTAATTAAATAAGGTCGAAAATAAAGGTTGAATTTTTAAAAGGTTGAGAGAAAAGTCGATAAATAAACGAGAGAAATATAAAATTTATAATAAGTATTTCTACTCAAAAATATGACAGAAGAAAAAGATAAAACAGAGAAAAAAACATTAAAAGCTTTCGTTGAGAAAGTAGAAGGCAAATTAATTGCCGTAGCTTCAAGCGAAGGAAAAGATAGAATGGGAGATGTTATTAGGGCAGATGGTTGGAAATTAAAGAACTTTAAAAAGAATCCTGTTCTTATGTTTGCTCATAAATATGACCAACCTCCTGTAGGACTTGCAAAAAACATTAGGGTGGAAGCAAAGAAATTAATCTTTGAACCAGTCTTTCATGGGATTACACAATTATCGAAAGAAGTAAGACAGATGTATGAATCTGTTCCTCCTATAATGCGAGCATTCTCAGTTGGATTTATGGCTCTAGAAGTTGATGAAGAAAAACATGAAATTATACAGCAAGAATTACTGGAAATTTCAGCAGTTCCTGTTCCTGCTAATGCAGAAGCTTTAAGTACAATATCAAAGAGTTTTACTCCTACAGAGAAAGAAAAAATAGAAGATTGGATAAAAACTCAAAAGAAAGGAATAGAAGAAAGTGATTTTGAGATAAAACCTTATCCAAATGAACATGCATGTAGATTAAAAGCTCCTGCTAAATATAAAAGATTTAGAAGGAATAATTGTTATAGGAAATCTGATGGAAAATGTATTGATTTTATTTTTGGAATTACTGAAGCTCAAAAAGCAGAACTTCAGTCTATGAGATATAAGAAAGATATTTGGACAGGTGGAGCGGCAGCTGCACATTGTAAGGCTGCTGGGGGAACTTTTGAAGCTGCTGCTAAGAAAGAAGAAGATGATGTAAAGAAAGAAGAGAAAAAAGGAGGAAAAGAAGAAGAACATAAGTACACCTGCGAATGTTTGGATTGTGGACATGTATCAGGAAGTGATAAACATTGTAAGGATGTTAAATGTCCTAAATGTGGAGGGGAGATGAGAAGAAAAGAAAGACCAGGACCAGGAAAAGAGATAGAGAAGGAAAAGATAGAAGAAAAGATAGAAGAAAAAGGAGTTATTCCTTTTTTAGCTACTCCAAAAGCTCCTGAAGGAGAAAGTTGGGATGCTGGATTAGAAGTAAAGAAAGCTTCGGGGAATGCTTCAAGGTTAAAGAAAATGCATACTTGGGTTGATACTACAGATGATAACTTTGATGCTTCAGAAAGAAAATGGTATAAACTTCCTCATCATAAAGGTGATGGAGTCCAATCTGTTGTTTGGAGAGGAGTGGCTGCTGGAATGGCGGCTTTACTAGGAGCAAGAGGTGGAGTTGATATTCCAAGCGGAGATAGAAAAGGTGTTTATAATCATCTAGCAAAACATTATAAACAATTTGATAAAGAAGCTCCTGAGTTTAAAGAATATACCAAAGAAGAATTAGAAAAAGTATTCGGAAAAGAAACTAAAGAAGAAAAAATAGATAATGATAAAAAAATAGAAGAAGGGATAAAAGAAGCATTAGATAAAATAAATCAAGAACAAAAATCAGGTAGAGTTATTTCAGGTAGAAACAGAAATTTAATCTCTGATACAATCGGAGAATTAAGAAAAGCTATTTCCATGTTACGGGACTTGCTTAAAGCAAGTGAACCTGTAACGGATGGAGAAGGTAAAATAAAGGCGAAAGGTCGCCGAGAAGAGGTACGCAAAACTCCGAAAGACGGAATTAAGGTACGGGTTCTCAAAAGAATATCTGGTGAAATAAACCAGATGTTAAGAGACATAAAAAAATGAGTAAAATAGAAAAAAAGGAAATTGAGGAAGAAAAAGAAGAAGAAAAAGAAGAAGAGGAAGAAAAAGAAGAAGTAGAGAAAAAAGAAGAAGAGGAAGAAAACGAGGAAGAGGAAAAGGAAGAAGAGGAAAAAGAGGAAATCGAGAAAGCTACACAAGAGGTTGCAATGAATCTTGAAAAGGCTCTTGATTTAAAAGGTTTAAGAAAGAAAATTGATGATTTTGTTGGCAAATCTGAATTGAAGAAAAAGTTATTTAATAAAGCAGATGTTAAAAAAGACGGCGATGATTTATCTCCTGAAGAGAAAATTGTTGGCTTCTTCCAAGCTTTAGTAAATAATGATGTACCTACCTTAAAGGCATTAAGTGAAGGAACACCAGCCGATGGTGGATACCTTTTTCCTGATGAATTTCGTGCAGAATTGATAAAAGACTTGCTTGGACCTACAAGAATGAGAAGTTTAGTGAGAGTTGTTCCTATGAAAAGGGATGTCTTGAAAATTCCTAAACTCGGAAGTAGACCTCACGTAACCTGGACCGCAGAAAATACAGCTAAATCTACAACTACTGCTGACTTTGGTCAAAAGACTTTAACTGCTTATAAATGTGCTGCTATTCTCTACACTTCGCAAGAATTAGTAGATGATTGTGATACTTTTGATGTAGTTAAACTTATTATTGAGTTATTTGCTGATGCATTAGCCCAAGAGGAAGATAGAGTTATTACAGCAGGAGGAGGTAGTACTGAACCAACTGGATTAACTTCTTGTAGTATTGCTTCTGTTACTTGTAGCGGAAATTTAGGATTCGACGACATAATTAATCTAATCTATGAATTGCCTGCTCAGTATAGAACAAGAGCTAAGTTCTTAGTTGCTAATGCTAATATTAGAGAGTTAAGGAAATTGAAAGATAGTCAAAATAGATATTTATGGCAAGAACCTATTGCTTCTGGACAACCTGCTACTTTCCATGGGTATCCTGTAATTGAAAATAACTGGCTTGGAGAAGACGAAATTTATTTCGGTGACTTCAAATTAGGTTATTGGCTTGGAGACAGACAAAGAATGGCTGTTAAAGTTTCTGATATTGCAGGAGATGCTTGGGAAAAGGATATGGTTGGTATTAGAGTCGTAGAAAGAATTGCAGGAGATTGTATTTTGGAAGATGCTATGAGGAAACTTATAACTATTCCTTAATCATCCTTAATTAGTTGAAAATGAGATAGAGGAGTTAGATGTAACCTTCCATTCTTACTCCTCTTATCTTAAAAAAAATGGAAAAGATAATATATGTCAAAAACTATAAAGGGCATAAAATTGGTGATACTGAAGAAGTGTTAAACAACACAGCTCATGATTTAATTGAGAATAAAATTGCTGTGCTTTTTAGGAATTATATAACAGGCATGGTGAGAATAGCTCCAAAGGATAAAATGATGAGGCCAGAAACAACTGCAGAGAGAAGGGCAAGACAAAGAGGAAAAGTATATATAGTTAAATAAAAATAAAGGTCGCGTTAATAATAAAATTTAGAAATTATGACAGAATTTAAAAGTTTACCAACAGGAAGACAAGCAATAGTTTTTCCTCCTGATATAGAAGATAAAGGAGTAGCAGCTGTTTCGAATACAGGACTGGCAATCCAAAATCACATTAAAGGTTTAGCAGAATTATCTGATGTTTATTACGTTAGTCATACTTTTACTGGTGTAGCTAACGATGGAGTTTGTAAGTTTTTGATTAAGACTAGTGCTAGTTCTATCTTAGATACTGAAATAGAAATAGATTCAGAAGGAACATGGCACGTTGATATCTATGAGAATCCTACAGTTACTGCAATGGGAACTGAATTAGTTGCATATAATTTAAATAGAAGAGATACAAGTACTATTAATGCTCGTTTCTTCTATACTCCAACAGCAACCGGTGGAACTCAAATTGTAGATGCAACAACAGGACATGGAATGTTAGGTATGGCAAAAAACCATACTCAGTTCTGGAAATTAGCTGAAAATGAAGATTACTTGATTGTTATTACTAATAAAAGCGGAGGAGAAGCAGAAGGTGCAATACAATTAATTGTTTATGAAACAGGATTACCTGTAACATCTTCAACTAGTTCATCTACATCTTCATCAAGTTCATCTAGTACATCTAGTTCAACAAGTTCGTCTACAAGTTC
Source organism: Candidatus Pacearchaeota archaeon (assembly GCA_017608235.1). Lineage (GTDB taxonomy): Archaea > Nanobdellota > Nanobdellia > UBA10117 > JAFCGI01 > JAFCGI01. The sequence goes on along the minus strand of JAFCGI010000014.1, from coordinate 5,814 downwards.
AACTTCAAGTTCGACGAGTTCGTCAACTTCTAGTTCAAGTAGTAGTTCTACTTCTTCGAGTACATCCAGTTCCACAAGTTCGTCAACATCATCTTCTACATCGACTGAAACTTCAACTTCAAGTAGTACTTCGTCTTCAACAAGCACTTCAAGTTCAAGTTCAACATCTTCAAGTACTAGCAGTTCAACAACTGAAGTTAGTATTCCAGAAATGCAGACTAACGCAGCCGACCTTGTTGGTGCAAATGGAGCAGACCTTAATGGACAGATTCTTGATTTAGGAGGAGAACCTCTTGATATTATAGGATTTGTTTGGGATGATGAATCTCATGGAGACCCAGGAGATGTAGCACCAGTAGACTCTGATTATGAATTTTCAATGACTCAAGGAGGAAGCTTTAGTAGTTTTGATGAGTTTGATACAACGATTGGAGATTTGACACCTGAAACACAATATTGGTTCAGAGTATGCGGACATAATTCAGCAGGATGGGATTACGGAGAAGAATTAACCTTTACTACGACTGCTTAATATGAGAATAGCAATTTTGACCTCTTTTAGGAGAATGCCTGATAGTTATTCTTTAGTCAATGATGTTCGTGACCAAGTAAAAACTCTTAAAAAGTACGGACATGAAGTAGTGTTCTTTGCTCAAACGACCTGTGAGGGGCAAGGTATAGATTGTGAGATAAAAGCTATCTTGCCCCATTTCAGGTTAGAGAAAGATGTCGAGAATAAAGAAGCTAAAGAAGAACTAATAAAAATCTTCAGAAAAGAACTGAAGGATTTTGATGTTGTAATTACTCACGACTTATTATTTATTCGTCAGTATTTTACTTATAGAAAAGCAATAATGGAATGCGATATTCCTGTTAAATGGGTACATTGGGTTCATTCAGCCTTAGGTGAAAGATTGGCTCTTAAAATGCCTCACGCTAAGTATATTTATATGAACTATGCTGATGCATCGAGATTTGCTGAGCATATAGGAGTTGGGATGGAAGATGTAAGAGTTGTATTTAATGATAAAGACCCTAGATTCTTCTTCGATTGGCACGAGATAACTCGTCAGATTGCGGATAAGTATGATTTATTTAATAAAGATATCATACAAACTTATCCAATGTGTACAACAAGAATGGGTTCCAAAGGAATAGACCATGTTATTAAGGTGTTTAGTAAGTTAAAGAAATTAGGTAACAATGTTCTTTTAATAATAGTTAATTCAAATGGAAGAAAGAGAACAGAAGAAATAGAACAAAAACTAAAATCTGCTTATGAACAAGGATTAGATAAAGGTGATATTTTATTTACTTCTACTATTTGTTCTGAAAGTGCGAGTGGAGTTCCAAGAAGAGTTGTAAGAGATTTAATGACTATTTCTAATTTATTTATCTTTCCAAGTTTATCAGAAGTATGTCCTAATGTTTTATTAGAAGCATCAATAACTAAACAATTAATTGTAATCAATAGAGATTTTCCAGCATTATTCGATTTTGGCGAAGATGGGAAAACCTGTCTTGCTTATAATTTTGGTTCACTTATTAAAGCAGGATTTAGATATAGAACAGAAGAAGGATATGCTAATCTAGCAAAAGAGATAAACGAACATTTAATTCATAGTAAAAGCAATCAACAGTTCCTTAAAATAATGAAAGCGACGAACATAGACACTATATACCACAAACAGCTGGAACCTTTACTTTATGAAAAATATTAGGAATATTCTAGGATTTAATCCATTGTTATTTACAGGACAAATAAGTATAGAGATGAGTACTATGTGTAATAATAGCAAAATACATACTACTTGTCCTATACATTATATGAAAAAAGAAGTAATGTCTTTAGAGGCAATAGAGAAAATCTTAATAGAATTAGGGAAGTATAATTATAATGGGATTCTGTCTCCTTATTCTTACTCAGAACCTACAATAGACCCTAGATTATATGTTGTATTGAATATGATAAAGAAATATATTCCTAAAGCAATTCCTTATATAATTACTAATGGATTCTTTATAACTAAAACTATTGTTGAAGAATTGATACAAAGAGGGGTAAAAAAGTTTAAGTTTTCTGGTTATACTCCCGATGATTACGAGAGATTGTGTAAAATATCAAGAGAACAAAGAGGTAAGGCAATATTTACAGTTGATAAAATGTTTCCTTATCAAGATAAATTGGATAAAAGAGTAGATAGATATGACATAGAGCCAATTAATCTAAATACTCCTTGTCATGCCCCCTTAGGACACTTACTCATTAATGTTAAAGGTGAAGTGGTACTTTGTTGTTATGATTGGAAATATACATATACTTTTGGTTCAGTAAAAGAAAAGTCATTAAGAGAGATTCTTATCTCAGATAAGGTTCTAAGCATGTATTCGGCGTTGAGTAAAGGAGAAAGGTATAAGTTTAATATATGTTCAAAGTGCGAGAAAATAAGGTAATATGATAGAAGTTTGTATAGTTACATATCAAAGACCATATAACATACCGAGGTTATTAGAACAACTTAAACAACAAACTATTCAAGATTTTAAAGTTAATATATGGAATAATAGTGGGAAGAAACTAGATATTGATTTTCCTGATAATAGAATACAAATTATTGAATCAGACAAAAATATTGGTTCTTGTGCAAGATTTAAGTTAGTTCTTAAAACAAAAGGAACTCCTATAATCTTTTTAGATGATGATGAGATAATAAGAGATAATTTTATTGAGTATTGTTATGAACATTATAAAAAGTTTGGTTCAAATTGTATTATCGGATGGTATGCTAAAGTTTGGCTTCAGGAATCTTATAAAAAAGATAATCACCATTTACAATATGGTGAAGAAGCAGATTATATAGGAACAGCAGGAATGGTTATAGATAGAGAGATATTTGACAAAGAACTATTATTACAGAATATTCCTGAACCTTTTAAAAATGTAGAAGATTTATATTTATGTTATTTAGCCCGAATGAAACATGGAATGAAAATGATAAAGATTGATTCGCCTTCTCGAACTATAATTGATGGTAAAGACCAATGGAGAAAAATAGATAAAAAAGAGTTATTTAAAAAATTAAGAGGAATGGGTTGGTTGCTTTTAAAAGATGGATTAGATAGAATCCAGACATTCAGGAATTTGATTGATTTTAAAAAGGTAATGGATAAGTTGGAGATTCCATTTATTTTATGGGAGGGAGTTTTACTTGGAGCATATAGAGACAATGATTTTACTAAGGAAGATACTAGAGATATAGATTTTGCCATTGAAGAATCGTTTGTTAATAGAATTCCTGAAATTATGGAAGAATTAAAAAAAGAGGAATTTATAATCCCAAGAAATTATTTTAAACCACTAGGAAAAATAGAGAGCGTTCATTTAAAAAGAGAAGGTAGTGTAATAGATTTAGATATTATTCATAAGAAAAATAATGATATATATCGATTAGTAATAAATAAAGCGAAAGACCAAACAAAAGATTATGCTACATTTGTTTTTCCAAGGCATTGTTTTGAAGGAACAGAAAAGATAAATTTTAAAGGAATAGAACTTAGTATACCTAAAGAACCAGAATTATATTTAGAATCTAGATATGGAAAAGATTGGAGGATACCTTTAAGTAAAAAAGAATGGATAAAAAGAAAATGGAATCCAGAGTTGAACTTAAGTTTAAAACTTAATTATCAAATATGATGCATATAATTTATACAAGCCTTACTGGAAGACAAGGGATTCCTTCATTTGATAAAAATAAGGATTGGTTAAAATTTAGAATTGAGTTTTTTAAAAAATATACTATTAATAGTTTAATAAATCAGTCTGAACATAATTTTTTACATTGGATTTCTTTTCGGGAGAAAACGGAAGAAGAACCTTTAATTAATGAATTAAGAGAATATCTTAAAAGTTTGAATTATAATTTTGTATTTACTTTTGGATTTCAATATCCACATCCAAAGTATCAAACAAAAGAATTTAGAAAAGAGATTCCGGAAAGATTACAAAGGTCTTTAGATATAGTTAAGAAACTTTATCAAGGGCAAAAAAGTATATATTTAACATTTCTTGATTCAGATGATTTATTTCATAGAGATGCAATAAAAGAAATACAGAGTTATGATTTTAAGTATAAAAGAGCTTTATGTTTTGATAAAGGATATATTTATAATACAAATACAAAGGTCTTAGCTCAATGGAATCCTGATACTTGTCCTCCTTTTTCTACAATCCTTTATCCAGTAGAAACATTCTTTAATGCTAAAAAACATTTAGAATATAGACCAGGGTATGTTTCTCACTTAACAGTGCCAAGACTATTCAATGTCATTAAACTTTCAGGCAGAAAATATATAGTTGGATGTCACGGGATGAATAGTACAACTACTTGGAGACATTCATTTAGAGGTCCTATGTATCAAAATGAAGAAGAGAAACAAAATATATTAAAAGACTTTGGAATAAATTAAAATATGAACGATATTAGAGAAAATTTAAAAAAGAATCCATTGTATTATACCCATTCGATTTCTATTGAATTAAGTAATATTTGTAATTATAGTCATTTACACAAACTTTGTCCTGCACATTATAGAAAAGAGAAAAAAGTAATGTCTTTAGGGCTAATTGAAAAGATTCTGATTGAATTAAGAGATTTAGGATTTGATAAAACAATATATCCCTTTGGTTATTCTGAACCATTGATTGACCCTCGCTTTTTCTTGGTATTAGATATGATTAAAAAATATATACCAAAAGCAGACATTAAACTTTATACTAATGGTTTTTTTCTAGATAAAACTATGATTAGAGAATTAGAGAATTACGATATTAAGAAAATGACTGTTTCGTATTATATGCCAGAAGAAGAAGAACGCATAAGTAAAATATTAAAAGAAGTAAGGGAAGAAGGAATAGCTAATAGAATAAGGGGAGCGAGAAGATACCCTTGTGAAAAGACAATGAATAACAAAGTTGAATGGTATGATAGAAAACCCATAAATAGTAAAATTCCTTGTAATGCTCCATTAGGATATTTAGGAATTAATGTTGATGGAAATGTTACTCTTTGTTGCCATGATTGGAAATATTTTAATACATTCGGTTCAGTGAAAAAGCAAACATTAAAAGAGATTATTACATCAGATAAAGTAATCAGTACATTTAATAGTTTAAGGAAAGGTGAAAGATATAAATTCTTTCTTTGCTCTAGATGTACTAAATATAGATAGTATGAGAAAAGTAGAAGAAGCAAGAAATATAGGAGCATGTTTCAGAATACATAGAACAAAAGATATGAAGATAATAGGCTTTCCGAAGGGTAGCAAATGGGAAGCACATGATTTCTTTACGCATTTACAAAAAAATAATAAAAAAGGGGCAAGGGTACTTAAAGAGGGTAACTTTCACGCAACACATTGGAGAAGAGGAAATAAAGACACATTGGAGAAGAGGAAATAAAGGTTATCCTAAAGGATTTAAAAATTATTATACATATAATAAAAAATATGTCTAAAACTGAACCTGTTGATATTATTGTAGTGACTTATAGGAGACCCTTATTTATAAAAGAATTTATTGAGCAGCTTGAGAAAAGAACTCAATATCCCTATCGATTAATTGTTGTCGATAACGGTTCTAATGATACAACAAAAGAATGGTTACTTGAGCAATTACATAAAAAAAGGATTTGGAAATTGGTATTTAATACAAAAAATGAATTCCTGTCTACGTGTTTTGCAAAAGGATTTGAATTAGTAGAAAGTAGGTTATTTATTACTACTCAAGATGATTTATTGCCACCGGAAATAGGT
>JAFCGI010000033.1 GCA_017608235.1 Candidatus Pacearchaeota archaeon | reverse complement strand
AAGAATACCTTCTACTCATTTGTTCTCCATACGCACCACCTCTCAATTCATACATTAATCGTGATTTTATCATCTTAAAATATTTTGCTAACATATTATTTACTTATAGCAGAAAATTGCTAAAATGTCAAGTTTTTTTACGACCATATTATTTTTTCTTTTTTCTTTCTTGATACCTTCTTAAGGCATCTTCTTCTCTTCGTTTCCTTTGATAATAGTAATATTTTTGTTGGCTTTGATTATAAGGGTATGGTTTTAATCCTAACAGAAAATCAAGCATCTTATGAATAACAGGAATATCATCTTTATTAAACTTCTTCCAATATCCCGTAATCCTCATATTGCTTAATAACTCTTCTTTCACCATTTCTCTAAATTTTACTCCTTGAGGCAAATCAGGGTCAACAATATTCCTGCCTAAAAAAATATTATAGTTTGTAACAATTTCAGTTAAAGCTTTTACATCAGGTCTTAAGAAAGAATACCATTCTTGTAATGTATCAAGAGGTTTCCCTACAAAATTTAATCTTGCTAAATCCTGAAAAGCAAAATCAAAGTTCATATAAAAAGGTTTATCAGGACTTTCATAAGGCAATCTTACAAACAATTCCTGTTCTTTCATCCACTCTGGCAAATACTTTTCGTTTGGTCTTTCTGATAAACTTTCAATTTCTGCTTTTGTTTTTCCAACTATCGCAAACTTGCCCGGCTGTTTAAAGAGCTGTTCAATTTCAAGAGGTATATTCTTGCGTATCCATGTATAAAAAGGAAAAATCCTCTTCATAGTATTCTTCTCAAACTTTGTTAATTCACCATAATCAAAAAGAAACTTCTTTGTATGTTGTGCTGCTGAAGTTACATCAAACCCTTTGTCTAACTGGTCTATAAACAAAGCAAACCGAGCATTGTTTTCTACTGCTGTTCCTGCTGCTCTCGGCTTCTCTAAAAAAATGCTTCTGGCTAACTGGCGACCTCTTTCCTTTCCCGTTAATTTGGGTCTAACTCCTGTTCTCATCATAATTCGCTTCTCTAAATCATCTCCTATTTCTGCCCCATACCAACCTTTATTCAATACTCCAGTTTCTTTGCCCATCTTAACCAATTTTGATGCCCTATATTTTTTTCCTCCTAATGATACGGTAAAATCAGCAACATCTTTTCCTTTTGATGTCATATAATCATACCATTGCAATTTAGCAGATAACATATATTGCTTTGGATTATTTAATCCGCCAAGCCAACTTAACCAAATATTAGACATTGCATTTCTTGAATGAAATCCCGGCCACCAAGAAGTAACAGAAGTTTTCCAAATTCTCATTACATCATCGCTAAATTTAAGCAATTCATTCATATTTTTTTCTCTGGTCATATAAGGAGAAATAGCATTCATAGTATCGGCAATTTCTTTTGGCAAAAGATAAACTGGAATATCATCTGAAACTTTAAAAGCTTTCTTTAATGGAGTTAATCTTAAATCTTCTAATAAAGCTCCTCCCATAAAGAATTTTTTACCTTCTTTCTCTTCTAACTTCCTCATTGATTTTGCTACATTAATCTGAATTTTCTTTGATTTAGTTGAATTATATAAAGGATAAAATCTCGCACCTCCTCTCGGAACATAAATTCCCATTCCTTTAGGAACTCTATTTGTTTTCATCATCTGTTTCCAAATAACAGATTTCTTGTTAATAGGTTTGCCTGTTAGAGATAACATTCTCTGAACATAATCATCCACTGCAATTAATCTTTTTGAATAAGCATTCCTAATCCCTATTGAAATAGCATAATCTTCTATTGGTTGCCAACCAGCATCAACAGCATCTTTCATTGTTTCAAATATTCTCATCTTACCAGCTTTATTCTTTGCCATAATAGGATGTGGAAGGTCTTTGCTTAAAAATCCAGCCATCCTTTGTTTGTAATAATGAGGGATATGCCCTTTTCTAAATGTTGTAAGTAAATCTTTTGAAAGCAAACCCCTTTGAGCTTCTGGCTGAGTAATTTCTTTAATAATAAATCTTTCAACATCATCTGCTTGTTTGGCTAAATGTTTTGGCAATAAAGTTCTTAAAGGAACTTTCTTCTTTATTGCTTGTTCAATAGAATTCGCAATCAATTCCCTATTCTTAGTATTAGGAACTTTCCTTGCCATCTCTAATGCTTTCTGAAATGCTAATTCACCACCTAAAAGCGTTCTTGATTTAAATTGTTGATGATAAAGAATGGCAAGATTCTTTTGTAATGAAGTTAAATTTTTAGCATGTTTTTTAATATAATCATCTCCTATTAAAGCTTCTCCAACCCATCTGACAGGACCTTTCTGATGAAGCTTTTCAATAACAGGAGCTCCTTTTTTCCCAACTTCTCTCCAAACATCCGAAACAATAGGAATCTCTTTTCCAAAGATTCTAACTGCTGACTTAGCAACATATTTCTCTGGACTTTTTAATGCCATTCTTAATGCTGCTTCCTCAACAGTTTCTCTTGCTACCTTTTCAGCTATCTCCTTTGACATTCCGCCTGCAATATTTAATTTAGTTAATCTAGGTAATTGCCTTCTTAAAGTTCTATTTAATAATGTTTTCCCGGATTTATTCAAGGTAGTCATTCCTAACTTTGCTCCAGCACCTGTAAAGAAGGTCATATAAGTAACTGGGTCTAAAGCTACATCTAAAGTAAAACCACCAATAGCCCTTATATATTTATTCTTAATGCCTGCGGACTTTAAAACTTCACTATAAAAAACCCTCTCTTTACCACGAAGACCGAGAAGGGCAGATTCAAATGCTTTTTCCATAGTTTTGCCCTGAACTATAGCATTAGCAAAACCAGCCGAAGCATATAATGGTCTATTTAGATAATCAAGAGTTTTCAAAAGAGTTCCCCTAGGTTCTGTCGCTTCTCTTTGTCGTTGTGCAGTTATTTCTTCCTTCTGGCAAAGTTCTCCCACTGCTTAATTCATTTGAATAATCTCTTAATCTCTTTTTTTCATCTTCTGTAAAAGGCATTTTAAGGAGTTAATTCTTTAATAGTTTTTTTTGCCGATTTAATAGCAGGTAATTCTTTTAATCCTTCTAATCCCCATTTAGTTTCTGGTCTGGGTTGTATTTCTCTTGTCGGAATAGTTTTCAATCCTCTTAATCTTTCACGCAATGTTTGAACTCCTTTTTCAAAAGATTCTTTAGTAAGTTCCCAAAAACCTTTTGCTGCCTTAGGCACTTCCCTTTTTACAGCTTCTCCAATTGCTCTTTCTGCCCTTCCAATATGTTCAGGTAATTCTTTAAAAAGTGATGGTTCGGCTATCTCTTTCTTTAATCCTTCTTTAAAAGCGGCAAACTGGTCAAAAGAAGAAACTTCAATAGCTTCTCGTGCATATTTCTCAAATACGGGATAGGTAGAATGGTCTATTGCCCCACGCAAAGTATTTATTTCTTCATCAGGACTTAATTTATAAAACTCACCTTCTTTAAAACCTAATTCTTTCCGTTGTGCTTCATTCCTCACAGGATAAAAACTTCTGTCTCTATTAATATAATACAATTTATCTTTACTATCCTTTACAAAAGAACCAGAAGGTATTGAATGCAAGGGAGCATGCTTAATATTAATGCTATTAAAAGCAGATGGATTTTCTGTTTCCCATATTCCATTTAAACCATATTCAAATTGAGAATTAGCAAAAGAGATTCTATCGTCTCTAGATGCTCCTGCTTTTACAAAAAACACTTGTAAGCCATTAAGACCATCTATATTTTCTGTTGTTATTAACCTTCCTGCAGCATCTCTCGTAAATGCTATATTAGTTCTTTGAGAATACTCAGGTCTTACAGAACCTTTAAAAACAATCTGCATAGCATTCGTCTTATTAGCATAAGGGGTATAAACAACAGCATATTCACTTAATCTCTCCATATCACCTCTCTCAAAAGCATCTACAATATCAGAATATTTATTTAATTCCTCCAAGCATTCATTCTTATAATTTTGGAGAGATGTAACATCAACTCCATTCTCTTCAAAAATCTTGATAAGTTGATTTAATCCTTCTCTTTCAGAAGTTCCCTCAAGAATATCTTCATATTTCATTGCAGCACCAGCAGAATAAGCAACTGGATTATTGGGGTATTCAAATTCAAGTTCTCTTAAATCCTGTTCTATCATCTGCCTTAAATCTCCAACGTCTATTTTTTTCTTTTGGTCTAAATCTGTTTTTAATTGTTTAATCTGAAGATTTCTGAGTTGCTTTTGAGCATCTCTTCTGTCATCTTCAGAAATAGACGGGTCATTGATAATATCTTCATATCCTTTAATCAAATAATCATACGCAGAAGGATTATTAATCTCACCGCCTTCATCAATAGCAAACTGCTTCTCTTGTATTTGCAAGAGGTCTTTTAACCTATCATAAAGGTCATCTTGGCTGGGTTTTGGGAATAGGATGGGAACTAAATTAAATGTAGGCATATCACTTTTGAGGAATGGTTAATTTTTGACCGACTTGTAATTTCTTTGGGTCTCCTTCATAACCCAACTCTTTCCATCTACTTCCTGAACCTAAATATTTCTGCGAGATACTCCATAAAGTTTCTCCTGCCTTAACAATATGAGTCTTTGGTGTTGGAGCTTCAGGAGTAATAGGAGCAACAGGTTTAGCAGATACCATACTTTTAGCTTCTTCCCTACTTCCTACAGTTGTCCATTTTCCATTTACATTAGCATACCATTTGCCGCCTTTCTGAAAATATTTAGTATATCCTTTTTCTTTTGCGTATTGTTCAGGCATAAACACAGGTTCTACTGGTGGTTTAGGTTTTTCAGCTTCTTCTGCCTTAACTTTAGTATATCCCATTCTTTCTATCCAACTTGTATATTTATCTTCTGTCCCAAAAAATTTGTGCTGTTTACCAGAAGAATCATAAGCATATCTCCATTTACTTTTTTCCGCAGGTGCTTCTGGCTTTTCTGGTTCTGTTGGTTCTTCAGCAACTTTCTGCCCTCTTTCTGCTATAATCTTTGCCATTTCTTCTGGTGTTTTATCTTTAAACTCTTCTGCCTCTACCTCCACAGCAGCAGTTGAACCATACTTTTCTATAGCTTCTTGTAAAGTTATACCTTCTGCTTTCGCATATTCAGCAGCAGTTTCTAATATACTTTGAGTTGTTTGAACTTTCTTTGCAATCAACTTGGTTTCCAATGCTTGTATTTCAGGAGATAAAGAATAATCTTCTCCAAATATAACTTTTAAGTTTTCTAATGCACTTTTAGCTTGTGCGTAATCACTTTCAGTAGCAATAGTTGGATTATCTAAATAATATTTAGCAGTTAAATCTCTTGCTTTTAAATTTAAAGCATTAGCAATAGAATCTTGTATAGATGTAGTTATAATCTGGGGATAATCTTGAAGCTCTGAATGATTTCTGACAATATTGTTATCCTTAATAAGATTTTGTAAATAAGAATCTGGCAACATTCCCATCTTGTTCCATACTGACGTCGCCATCTTCTTATTTTCATTTGCATATTCTATTTCAAAATCCTTCTTAATATAATTATTTAATGTTGCATCCCAATACTCTTGTTCTGAAGCATACCTTACTCCACCAACATTTATAGGATTATCTACATCGGCATTATTCCTAAAATCAGCAAAAGTATTAATCTTCCACAAAGATGGATGGGGCTTTTCCTGCTTAATCATAGTCATAACTATCCAATTTGCTTTGTCTTCTATTTCTACTTCCCTCTTTTCTTTATTCAAAGTTTTTAATTGCATCTCATAAGAATTACGCAAAACTTCATCTCTCTGAATATCGGGCTTAAGCAATTGTTTCTTTACAATATCAATAGCTTCATTTATAGAATCTGAAGTTCTGTCTTTCTGATAAAATGTAATCTGTGAATTAATAATATTTCTATCTTGAGTTCTTTTTGCTTCCGTAACTTTTATTAATTCCTCTTGTAATTGGTCTTTAATCTCTCTATCCAAAGATTCGTCTAAAATAGAATCCTGTAAAAAACTCAAATGATTTTCTAATGACTTATTTCCAGAAGCCAAATCCTGCAACAAAGAAAAATATTCATCTCTAAATTTCCTTTGCCTGACCATCTTTTTCAAATTAGAAATAGATGTCTTGATTTCTTCTATAAAATCATTATCGGGATATTTATTTTCTTTCTCTTTTTTTAATTGTTCTATGCGGTAATCTAATTGTTCCTGATAAGATAAATCATTATCAATAATATTTCTCTGAAAATTAGTTTCTTCCAAAGCGTGAATCCTTTGTCTTGACTTGACAAAATCATTTAATTGTGTTTTAACTAAATCCTCTAAATCTATTATAAATTCTTTTTTTCTCTCTACTGCCATAGTATTTATTGCCCCCTAAAACCTTTTTGAGCCACTGCTCCTTCAGGTGAAACAGGTGCTTGTTGAGGAACATTTGGAGCACTCATTGGTAATGACTCTTCTGCAGTATTGCCTGCACCTCCCTCTCCTTCCGTTAATTGCGGACCTTTTCCAGAACCTTGAGCTTGCATTTGTTCTGCAATCATACCTTGAAGTTGCATCCTTAATCCCGGCAACCTTGAAATTTCAATTGCTAAATCCATATCATTCCATTCCCTCTTCATAATCTTTTGTTCTTCCTTTGGAGAAGGAATGCCAAGATTTTTCATTGTAGTATATTGAGATTGAACCTTCATATTAAATTTGTTAACCTCTTCTAGAACATCTCTAACTAAAAGAGATGGGAAGAAAACATCAGTCTTATAATATCCTTGAACTAAAAGTTTAGCTTTCGATGAATATATTTCAACCAACTTTAAAATATTAGCATTCAATTTGCGAATAGCTACTTTCCAATACTGTTGCTTCATTTTTACTTTATTATTCACTCCCTGCAATAAAACAGATAAAGCCCTACCCGTTGCTTTAGCAGTCATGGCACTGCCATAAAAAACCTCAGAAATCATTGAGAGGTGATGAATATCATTTTTTCTTGATGCTAAATATTCATCAAATGGAGCAGTTGATTGTCCCATTGGGTCGGGCCATATTCTATCCTCTGGTCCTATCTTTATCATTTGTGCCTGTCCTGCATTATACTCTGCAGGTTCGCTTTCACCTGAATAATAGATATGAGGAATAGCAACCTGATTTATC
>JAFCGI010000032.1 GCA_017608235.1 Candidatus Pacearchaeota archaeon | reverse complement strand
ATCTTGACATATTCAGATTTTTACCATTTTTTAATACAATAATGTAAAAGATTATAAGTTGAAAAATTTCATTATTATTTAACCTCTAGGGTAAAATTTGAAAATTAAAAATACCTATTTCAAGTTTATTCAATAAGGTGGGTTGGTAAGAATAAGCGAAGTAGAGTTATTAAATAAAGCTGAAACAGAGGAAAAGAATTATAATTGGGAAGAGGCAGCAGTATTATATGAGCAAGTTGCTAAGGCATACTTAGACAAAAATATGCTAATAGATGCAGCAATAGCCTATAACAAATTTGGCGAGATATGTGTTCGAACTATAAGAGCATCAAAAACTAAAGCAGATTATGTAAAGTGGCGTGATAGATCTGCTGAGGCTTTCGGTAGTGCTGAAAATCTGTTTAAACAGGGAAATGAGGGGCTTTTAAGTATGGAATGTAAAGCTAAGGCGCTCTCCACTATAAGTTATGTAGTTACATCAACTGAAGATGCAAAAAAGGATTTAAAACATTCATTAGATATTTTACTCAATCTTTCTCAACAATATTCTAAGGCGAATGATACGGAGAATGTCATAAGAACTTCACTCTTAAGGTTGAATTCGATAAACTCGTTAACATTTATCAGTGCTGATCCATCTGAAATCTCTAACAACTGTCAGCTTAGTCGTGAAATAATAGAAAATGCTTGGAAACTAATTAAAGAATTTGATTTTATTAATTTTCGAGTAGATTTAATGCTATATGAAAATTTGCTTAACAATGTTATACGGTGGACCGAACTCACATATCCTGATAAAAAAGAAGAAGAAGTTTATAAACGGTTTTTAATGAGATGTGAAGAAACTTTAAAGTTGACTGAGAATTGTAATGATTACACTCTTCTTGGAACAGTATATATTATCGTTGGAAATCATTATTGTATGTATGGAGGATTATATATTGAAGATTCAAACAAGCGACTGCAATTTGCTGAAGAAGGATTTGAACTAATGGAAAAAGGATTACTATTTTGTAGGAAATCAAAGGAGTTTATTAATTTTATTAATTCGGTTTATGTTTTAAATAACCAAGCTAATATTTTTGGAAGATTTGAATACTCTCAAAAGAGAATTTTACATGATTTACAAGAACTTCAAACATTAAGCAAAGTCTACGATGGTTTTTATACAATGCATGGATTTTTTTCGTATATTTTACCTGCCTCTTACTACAACAATTTTACAAACAAGAGTTTTTTAACTCCAAATACACGTAAGTCTTATGCTAAAGCAGGAATTAAGCATGCCAAGGTAGCTTTAAAAAAAACTGTTTTTGGACCCTATTTAACAATAACAAATTATATAATAACTCATTTGTACTCACAGCAAGTAATTGTTGCTACAGAAGAAGAAGATCCTGATTTTTACATAAAACAAATGGTCCATTATGCAAGGATAACTGAAAATATGGCTAAAGAATACAAAGGTGGTAATATTAGGTCAGCTGGACTTACTTCCATTTATAGAGCTTATAAAACAATGGCTGATTTCGTAAAAAAAAAAGAAGAAAAAATCCAAAATTTTGAGATTGCCATCGAAGCTGCTGAGAATAATATTAAGTATTCAGTAGAATCTTATAGAGCCTTTTTAGTTTTTAAAATGCGCTTAGGTTTGCTCTACGAGGAATTAGGAATATTAACCATGGATGAAAAGCACCTAATGCAAGCCAGAGAGTTATTTCTCCGTATAATGGAAGAAACTTCCGGAAAAGGTTATTTCTACTATACAGCTGCAGTTTGTGAATATATCGCTCGGTTGGAAGATAGATTAGGTAACCATATGGCTTCTGCAGAATATTATGAAAAAACAGAAAAGTTTCACAATGAATCATTATTGAAAATTGAGTTTAAACCTCTAAAAGATAGAGTTAATGAAAAAATAAAATATGCAAGAGCTTGGAATTTAATTGAAAAAGCGAAGATATTCCATAAAGGAGAACAACATCTAAATGCAAAAGAAAGTTACGGAAAGGCTTCAGAAATTCTAGCTAATTTACCACGTTTCAATTATGAAGCTAATTATTATGGCGCTTGGGTGATTTTAGAAGAAGCAGAGGAATTTAGCAAGCAGGAAAAATACAGTGAAGCTATAAGTAGTTATGAAAAGACCAAAGAACTTTTTGATACTGCAATGATGATGATTAGAGTTATTAGAAAAAATGTAAGACGGTCAAAAGAACTAAAAAAACTTGAGAAAGCGGCTAAGGTCAGAATCAACTATTGTTCCGCAAGAATAAATCTTGAGGAAGCAAGAATTTTGGGAAAAAATGGAGAGCATGTTGCGGCTGCCGAAAAATTTGCTTTAGCAGCAACTCAATTCAAAGATACCTGTTTACTATTCAATATTAAGAGAGAACGACAAGAACTTGAAGCAGTTTTTCATCTTTGTAGAGCTTGGGAAAGAATGGAATTAGCAGAAAACTTTGAAGATCCTTTGAAATTTACAGAAGCAGCTGAACTATTTATAAAAGCTAGCGAAATTTTTACTGAGAGTAAATTAAAATTTTTAGCTCATGGTAACTCAAATTTCTGTATGGCATTGAAAGTAGGGTGGGAATTTGACCAATCATATGATACGGAAGTTAAAACACGTCTATATTTAAAAGTAAAATCAATTCTTAGAAAGGCTGCCAATTCTTACGAAAAGGGAGGTTTTAAAAATGGAGCTGCTTGGGCTCTTGCAACTTCAACATATTTTGATGCTGCTTGGCATTTAATAAGAGCAGATAAAGAATTAGATTTTAACAAAAAACAAGAGTTCTTAAAAATTGGATCTAATTATTTAAAGTCAGCAGCGGAACTTTATGGCAAAGCAGGGTATAATGAGAAAGAAAGAGAACTTTTAGAAAGATTAGATAGATTATCTAAAGAAGAAGAAATACTTATTTCTGCTTTGAATACTATAAAAAAGCCCTCTGTTTCACATAGTGTAGAGGGTTTAGTTGCACCATCTTGTCCAGTAGAAACTAGTCAATCTCCAAGAATTAGTGAGATTAACGAGTATACTGAAGAATCAATAAGTTTTGCGGAGAAAGATGGAGCAGTAAAGAAATATAAATTAGAATATAAAGATATGTTAAGAGAATCTCCAGAAACCCAGAAGAAGAGTTGTAAAGTTGGAATTGCCCAAATCGGTTTATCTAGCTCCGGAGATATATTACGTGAATTTTACGAAGAAAAAGATTCAGGTCTTTTAAGCTTAAGAGAAGACAAGATTGAAATACTGAAAATTAAGGTTAATGATATGGTTCAGAAAGCTCACAACAATAGAATTGATATTCTAATCTTTCCTGAAATGACCATTGATCTTAATTATAAAAGCTTTCTTGAGGAGTTATCAAATTTATCAAAACTTTTCAATATGTATATTGTTCCTGGTTCTTATCACGATCTTGTATCTAAGCAGAATATAAGCATAGTAATTGGACCAGAAGGAATTTTATGGGAGCAAAAAAAACATATACCAGCTATAATACATTTTGGAGAGGAGAAATTTAAAGAAGGAATATTAACAAGTTCATATCCGCAAAAAACTATTGTGTGTAACACTAAATACGGTAGAATTGCAATCCTGATTTGCCGAGATTTTTTAGATATGGATTTAAGAGTAGAAATGAAGAACTTTGAGCCACCAGTAGACATCATCATTAATCCCGCCTTCACTCCGGTCACAGCAGATTTTAAAGCAGCACACTTTGATGCTCGAAGATCAATATATGCATACTGTTTCTTCGCTAATGTTGCTGAATACGGAGAATCTTTTATATATACCCCCGAAAAAGAGCGAGTTGAAAGAAATATTCCTCAGAGGGAAGAAGGTTTAATTTTTAAAGATGTGGATCTTTTTCGACTTCGTTCTGAACGGAAAAAATGGGAAATAGAACTATTGAAAGAGAAAAGATTTATACAGAGCACGAGATAGTTGTTAATTAAATTCTTCCTACTTAATACCCTTATTAGTTTCGAAACATAATTTCATTGTTTTTTGAATGTTGATAAGAATAAAGAATGTCTTTAATGAACGGTCACAGTTTTACTAAGATTTAATGGTTTATCGGGGTCTAGATCGTGAGCTAAGGCAGCATAATAGGCTAATAATTGTAAGGCGGGCATGAAAGTAATTGGGCTGAAAAGGTTATGATATTTATCAGCGGGTTGAGGAATTCGAATTGTTATGTCACTTAATTTAGTTATTTTTTCATCGCTTTCCACAACGACGGAAATAAT
>JAFCGI010000013.1 GCA_017608235.1 Candidatus Pacearchaeota archaeon | reverse complement strand
GATGATTCATCAAGAATTAAAATACGTTTTGTCCATGGATTACTACTTTTTTTAATTATCATTTTTTTTGTTTTAGGATCATAAGTTCGTAATATAGTTTTGGGTTTAGTATTTACAATTTCTTTTATAAACCACTTTAACCCATCAAAATTTATTAAAAGTATATCTGCTTTAGACTTTCTAAAAACATTTCTTTTGTTTGGTCCATGAATAATATCGTATGTTAGTTCAGGTGTCCATTTTTGAATTTCAGCTGGCCATGTATTATATATACCTCTTAACGGAGCAAATACAATAGCTTTTTGTTTTAGTCGTTGTATTATCTTTAAAGAAATAACAGTTTTACCTAATCCTAAATCTAAGGCAAAAAATACTGTTTTATTCTTTAATCCAAATTCTATAGCATCTTTTTGGTATTGATGAAGTTTTAACATTAGTTTTCCTGAAGCAATTGTAAAATTATTTTTCCTAAAGTCCATACTATTTCCTTTTTTGTTACACCTCCTGACTGAGCATATACCCAAGGACGCTTTTTAGGCAAAAGAATTAACAAGAGTGAATCATTTTTTTTAAAATCTTCTTTAATCATTTCAAAAGCTTCTTCAGGAGTTAATTGAATATTATCACTGTGTTCTTTTAACTTTACTATTTTCATATTTATTCTCCAATGTTGGGTTCGTTTAGAAGTACTTTTAGACCTTTAAAATCGTTTTAAATTAGACTTATACTACTACTAAAGTCTAAAATTGTAACTTTTATAATCGTTTTTGATCGCAGTTTATCCTGTGACAAACCTATTTTGTCTTTAAAGTAAAAATTACTAATCAGTATCTGAGACTTGATTTTCTTCATTTTTATTGCTACCAAAAGAACAAACTGGACAAACACTTAGGTACTGTAAAACATTGTTTAATTGGTAGAGTCGTTGTTTACCTGATGGTTTGATGTGATCTATAAACTTAGCTTTACCAGTAACATGGTGACTTCTTAAATCTCTAATCCTTTTGGAATCAACATTCAATAATTCGGCCAATTCGTCTTCAGTTACATATTGTTCCATAATTATATCAATTGCTTTCATTTGTCCTCCCTTATTTTTTGTTTACCCATACGGGCATGTCTAAAGTTTTTATCATCTGTAAATTCAGTTACAATTACATGAATAGTTTTACTAAGAATTGTTTTTGGTTTATTCCAATATACAAATCTTTCTTGATCTGAAAATCCGCCACCAACACTTTGACCTGACTGATTAAATCCTTTTGGTATAGGTTCTTTACAAAGATATTTAACTATAACTCCTCCTAATTGCCCTTTATATTTTCCTTTACCCTCATATATATCAATTACTTCAAGATCTAAATCAATAATATTTTTTACTTTTTGCCAATTATAAGATCTTTTATTTTCGTATGGATAATCTTCAGGCCTAAGAATTAATCCTTCATGTCCGTCTCTACGAACTTCATTAAAATAATCAAACATATCATTATGATTACGAACAACTATATGTGGAATCTCTAATAAATGCTCTCCTAAAAGAGATATTTCTTTCATTAATTTAAGTCGTTGAGCAAAACTATCTTTGATATCAGGTAGCTCAATCAAATGAGCTACAGCATTTGGAGTAACATTATGGTCTCTTATTTTACCAGAACTCCATTGAAACTTACCACCTTGAACTGCTAATTCAACATCAAGTCTTGTGCTTAATCCACAACCAATTATTTCTTCTATTAAATGATCTAGTCCATAATACTCATGACCATTACGTGAATAAAATTTCCTGGCTTTAGGATTATAAATAGCTCTAACACAGTCTATTTTAATACCAGCATAACACGGAAATTTTATTCTGTTTGGGTCATAAGTTTTTGCAAGCATTACATCATGAGTTGGTATAAGTCCTGGAAAAACTTTATTAATAGTTTTTACTCCCATCCCCATTCGTAAGTCTTTATTAAGGATCATTTTGAACAATTCAGCAGACTTTTTAGTTAACTCACTTGTATGAATATTAACAATAGTTTGAGCATCATTACCAGTAAGTTTATGATCGGACAAGGCCCTCAAAATAATCCAAGTATTTTCATCAAATTCTTTTGATCCTTCTCCAACCTTTAAACTTATTTTAGTTATATGGTACATTATAAATGGGTCATAAGCAGCAAGTAAATAATCTTTTACATCTGCTCTTTTTAATAACCATTGTTTACTTGTTCCACTAGTTTCAGCGATTGCCTGAAATACATCATAAGCTTTATCACTTGATATCATTTTTCCCTCCTTTTTATTGATGGATTCATTTTAATAAAAACACCATACATTTCAATTTCTTTTAATCCATCACCACTTGGATGTGGATCATGAATAATCTCTCCATTTTTCCAGACAACTGCGTGTCTTTGCTCCTTTTTTGTAGCTCTTGGTGATTTCCCTGTTGCTATTACCCAACAATCTTTTAAAAAATCAATAGGATCATATTCTTTTGACATTTCTATATCAATATAAGAATATCCAAATTTATTTAAAAAATTACGAATACTTTTGCAGTAAAACTTTCCATCTTCTGGGTTATCAGGGTTACCAAAAATTAGAATATCTGATAATTCTAATTCTAAAATACTTGCAATACAAGCCTCTCCACAATTACCTGTTTCAAAAGTTAAATCTGTTTGCATTATTGGAATCATTTTAATTCCTCCTTCCATACTTCAATCAAAATATTAACTTTTTCTTTGGTATCAACCACAAATACTTCATGATCTAAATCTCTTAAAGACTTTATAACTTTCCATTGTAAAGGTGTTGGTTCTTTTCCAGTTGCTTTACATTCGACAAGTTTTATCCTGCTTTGTGGGAGACAACATATTCTATCAGGAACAGCTCTATTTGCCGGAGAACTCCATTTATATGCTTTACCTCCAAGTTTAGCAACTTGTTTAACCAAGTGTTTTTCAACATCTCGTTCTAACATAGTATCACCTCAATTTAATATAATACCTGAAGTAACTTTTAAATAAAGTTTCTCAAGTTCAGAATTTTTTATTACAAGTTTAATTTCATTAATACAATTTGATTGAATATAAATAGACAATTCAAAAAGAGAATTTTTAAACAAATCATACAATTGAATTTTTCCTTGCTCATTTAGTATAACAACACATCCTCTTTTAAGTTTATAAAACCTTGACTTATAGAATTCTTCTATACTAGACTCACGAGTTATATAAGTACTCTTATTAGCTAATTGAATTTGAAATAGTCTACTCATATTATCCTCCTTTTACCATCCAAGGTTTTTTGAAATTTCTGGAGTAAATCCCCCTAACTCATTAAACCGTTTTTTAAATACTTCCCAATAAAGTTTTCTTTTGTCAAAATATTTATGACCAACAGGAGCAAATCTTGTTAACCTACACATTTCATATTGACTTAAACCATTAATTTCTTTTTCAATTTCCTCTAATTCCATTTTATCCTCCTTTACATTTTTGCTAAAGATCCAGTTACTTTTCTGACATTATGGTAATAATTATTGTTACAAGATTTATGATATGTACTAGTTGGTGTTACAGATAAATTTTTTAAAGCATCATATTGTTTACAAAAAACACATTTCCGCCAATTAGCCTTTCCACAAACTAAAAAAGCTTGTGTTCGCATATCTAATAATACATGATAAGTTCTATTTTCACATATTACTAAATTATTTTTAGAATTATTTTTATGATTCCCATCTAAATGATGAATTGGATGTTTAGTACTTAAAGGTTTCCCTAAAACTGATTCTACAATACGCCTAGCCCGTCTATGATAAGTCATATCTGAAGTTTTTGTCATTATATCCTCCAATCACATTTTTCTATACCTCTTTTCTATAAAACCTTCCGCTTCCAAAGGAAGACCTTTTGCCCATTTAGGCCCTTCACATATAATATTATAAACATGATTCAACGTTTCTTCTTTGTTACAGTTTTCAGAAACTTCTAAAAGTATTTCATCATAAACTGAACCTATGATTTTATATCCTGCTTTTTCTAAAGCTTCTTCACCATAAAATAATATATCTCTTGACATAGCTTGAACTATATTCTCAACAAGCCTTCCAGGAATTATACTTAACCTCATCCATTTTTTAGTATATGGATTAATTCCAAATGCAGAAGGTTCAGGTCCATACTTTCCTTCTATAATAAGTGGTTTATTATAATATAAATTTCTTCCTGAAGGTAAAGTTAATTGTAACCATCGAGTTTTATTTTTATCAAAAACTACTTTATATGAAGCATATGATACTTCAAATTTATGTCCTGGATATGTTATAGCATTTAATGCAGCATCTTTACATTCATACCATAGTTTAACTACTTTATAATACTTTGTTCTATATGCAGTGATTGCTTGTTGTGCTTCCAAAGGAGTTACTAATAAGTCATTCTTTTCAGCATATCCTACAAAACCTTTTGCTCCTAAACCATATCCACATCCAAGAACAAGTTGCTTACCAAAATATCGTTGTTGACTATTTATATCATTATAAGGTATTCTATATAAATCAACTGCCATATCAATATACTGATCTAAACCTTTACGGAAAAGCTGTAAAGTTTTTTCATCTTGAGCAACCCATGCAAGACCTCGATTCTCTATTCCAGTAAAATCAATTGCACAAATAAGTTTTCCTTTGGGAGCTTTAATCATAGCTCTAACTAATGACTTTGCAATATTAACAGGATTTTTTTCAATGACACTTAAATCAAAAAAAGATTGTATAAGTTCATCAGCTTCAGTTTCAGATTCTGCACCAACTTTTGATCTAGGCAAATTATATAACTGAAATCCCATACCTGAATCTCTGCCAGTATTAGCCCCATAATATCGGATGTTATCGTGTATTCTACCTTTATGCTCAAGTTCTATTATTTTTAGATATTTGGCAGTTGAAGACCTACCAAGTTCTTGCCTCAATTCTAATACAGTTCTAACATTATCAGAAAGATCAACCCTTTTAAGAAGCTTAATAACAGTATCAGCTTGCAAGTTAGGAGTTATAAGTCCTTTAGATCTTAACCAATCAATTATTCTTTTAGCTTGTGTAGCTTTAGTAACTTTACCATTTGTCAAATCAGGTAATAACTGATTTTGTTCTTCTTTATAAACTTCTGTTACTTTATAAATTTGTTTAGCTGCATTAATATCAATAGGTAATCCATGGTTATTTTTTCTAACTGTTCGTTCCCAATGTTTTTGTTCTTCATTTGATAATTTAGAAGCAGGTAAAGTATTAAGCATTTCATACATTGTATCTACATCACGTTTACAATATTCATATAATTCCATTAAATCTATATGAATATATTTAAACGGCGGATTACATATTAATTTTATTAAAGCTTTACCTCTTGGATTTTTCTTAACTTTAAGTTTTAGATCTTCACCTGCTTGAGCAAGAGATTGATGATATGTAAATCTACCACAAATAGCCATAACATCAGTCCAATCACATATAAAAGTTTTAGGAAATTTATATTTAGGACCAAGAATATTCCATACTGCAAAGTCAAATTGTGCATTAAAAGCATAAAATCTATGATTGAATGAGACTAAAAAATCTGTTACAAAACTAGGAAGTGGTTTACCAGGAATCCATAATTTAGTTGGTTCATTATTAATTTTATATCCCATGCAAATAATATCTGCTTCTTTACCTTTAAGATACTTTACTTTACCATGTTTAACTAAATCAACTTCTGATTTGGTTTCAAAATCAATTCCAATTAAAGCCATTAATTACCCTCCTTATATGGGAGTATCATAATATGATACTCCCCATAATTAAAGGTTTATTCTAAAATGGGATATCATCATCTAAATCTGCATTTTTTTCTTGAATAACTTTTTCTATATCTTCCTCAATATAATCTGCAAAAGCATCCTCAGCTTTTTGGCGGCCATCAAGACGCTCACTTTCTTTAACCATCATCAAGTTATTGAGACCAACACCAATGCCTCGATTACCAGCTTGATTATAAGGAAAGAAGTTAATGTCTGCACGACCATAACAACCACTAAAGAAATCTTCTGGATCAAAGAGAGGAACAGGTGGTCCATCTACTTGAGCTTTAACCACACCTGGTTTATTTACAGAAGAAGAATTCAAGAAAAAACATCCTTGATACTCTGCACCTCTAGTTCCTTGATCAAACTCCGTATCACCATCACGAAGTGGAAGTCGAAGTCCTGAAACTTGAGCTTTAGTAAATTTGTTATTGTCAATACCCTTCTGAACAGCTATATTAATTGCAGCTTGAATAGTCTTAATTCCAGCTTTATCTTCCTTTGGAATAAGAATAGAAGCTGAATACTTAAGATCTCCTGAAGGGTTAGCTTTTGGTTCAAATGCATTGAGGTAACTAAATCTTACTAATGATGTTATCATGTCTTTTTGTCTCCTTTCTTATTGTTGATTTTGTCGTTTTGCAATTTCAGCTACTTTAGCATGAGCATACTTGCTCAAACCATTAACTGTTTTATCAATTTGATCTTTTACATTGTCTTCATCTAGAATATCTCTTTCTATTGTAATATCTAAATGAATGCTATGGAATGGCCTATCTTGTATAGTACGGCCATAAGAAACACATATCCTCCTATTAGCCATTTTATATCACCCTCTTTCTGTTAAAGGTTATTATGTATTTCTTTTACCTCCAGTTTGTTTACCTTTACCTTTTCCAGTAGCTTTACCTTTACCTTTACCTCCACCCGTATGACTCCCACCTGAATTAATAGGTGGTCCTGTTTTATCTCCTTTTGGCATATTATTACCTCCTTTCCTTAATAAACATTATTTAATATTTGTACCTTCTACACCACGAGCTATTCTTTTAGCAGTTCTATGATTAAGCCAATGCATAGCTTCTTCAATCTTTGTTAAAGCTAAAGCATTTTCCCGGCAAGCAAATTCACTTGATTGAAAACTTTGAAGTCTATGAATCACAATAGCCAAAAGATCTTCTTGATGACAACCATTTACTCCGTTTTCCTTAACAGGTCCATTTTGAAATTTAACAAAACCAAATTCACCCTCAGGATCATATTTTAATTTATTAGCTCTAGAAATATAATATTCATGACAAGCATTCCCTTGACCTGGTATATCTTTTACTTTTACTTCTGTAAATTCATTTGTTCCAATATCAAGCTTCTTCATTTATATACCTCTTTCCTTCCTTCCTTTCTTTCTTCTGGTTTATTATTATAGTTTCTTTTAATACGATCGTAATTTTTATTGAGTTTTTTATAAAAAACTCTTTCTAAAGATTTAGGATCAATCCATGCAGCTTCCATAATCTCTCCCAAAAAGAAAAATATATCTATAATCTCTTCTTTAGCATTTTCAGTATCCCATACTTGATCTTTTATTTTTCTCCAAGGTTTCCATGGAAAACTATCAATTAACTCTGCTACTTCCTGGTTAAGTGCTAAAGAAATATTACGTATAGCATTCATACGTTCTTCAAGAGAGACCTCCGTAAAATCATATCCTAATCTTTTATGATATACTTTAATCCAATCAAACATATTAGATATTTCCATAATTTTCCCAACCTCCTTCCCATAATATTTTTGCTTCTGTATGACGATATTCTTCTGAAAATACAATACGTTTACACGGAGTATTCATTATCATACGTATACAAACTATACATGGACTTAAAGTTATATAAATTGTATGTATTTGTTCTGGAACTCTACATTGTAATAGAGCATTTTGTTCTGCATGAGCAGAAGGACAATCATTAGGATTACCACTGTATTCTTTTTTACAGTATCCCAAATCTATACAATGTTCTACTCCTCTAGAAGCTCCATTATAGCCTGTTGCTATTATTTCATTTTGTTTATTTACAATAACACATCCTACTTGTTTATCAAGGCATGTTGACCTTAATGAAATAACATGTGCCATTGCTAAATATGTTCTATCTGCTGATATTCTTTTCTTTATCATATTTCCTCCCACAAGTCATAAATCCTTGATTACATTTTCCATCTATATAACAAGGAGGGCCTAAAATTTTTGCATATTCAGGCCACCATTTCTGTACTAAAAGAAATACTTTATCACAAAATATTCTCATTTCAATAACATTACGAAAGCACATTCTTAATCGCATAAAATGATATAATGATCGAGCATTTATAGTCCATTTAAAGTTAACTGCCATTGCATTAGTTAATATTTGCCGAGCTTCTTCTTTTGGCACTCCTTGTTGTATTAAAATTGTATACCTTAGAAGAGAGTCATTAAAAGCCTTTTGTATTTGTTCTTTATTTACCAAATTTTTATGAATTACAAAAGGATAATCTCCATAATCTTGATAATGCTGACTTGAAGATGTCATAGAAGTCATTCTTTGACGTGTAATTTGTGCTAACCAAGATCTTGAAGCTCCTTGAATCATAAAACTTATTACAGCATGCTCAAGTACAGAATCATGTTCAGCTGTAACTAAAAAATGAAGTAATTTTGTAGATACTTTTTTTACAGGTTCACCTTTTAATGTAGTTAAATCAGCCATCGTATTAGTTAAAGCTTCACGAATTTCTTCTCCAGGATTTGGAGTAGCCCATTTAACTTTAACTTCCATATCTTCATATGTTTGAACTTTAATCATTTTTTTCCTTTCTTTCAAACCAATATAAAAACATTAAATTAGTTGCAGCATGAAGTAAATGAGATAGTCTTGATTGTCCATCAAAAGCTTTACTATCTCTCCATGCTAATAGGTGCCTCATAGTAGCTCCATAATATCTGTCTAATGGATCTTTTAAAGTTTGCCAATTATTTGGCTTATATTTTTTAGCACCAAAAGTTAAAACTTTACCTATTCCAATAATAAATAAAGGGTCAATTAAATCTAACCTGTTTTTATCGTTATCTGTCTTTTTTCCCATTTTTTTCCTCCAGATTAAAAAATAAGGCTATGCGTTAGCATAGCCTCATTTATTACGATTGGCACAGGAAGTGTATTAATCGAGATCTTCAATTTCAGCTTCCTCAATCCCTTCATCTTCCTCAACCTCAGTTTCTTCTGGAAGAGCATCAGCAAAAGCTTTTTCCACAGCTCCAAGCTCAAGTTCTGCAATCTCAAGCTCAGCCTGGGCTTTAATAAATTTTAATTCATTTAGTCGATTTTTCTTGTCCGCTTCAAATCGTTTCTTTGCATTGTCAAATGCAGAAGCTGCTCTTGTAGATCTTTTTTCTGCTTTCTCAACACGCTGAGCAGGTGTAAGATTTACTGAAGAACTGGAACCTGATTCTGATTTATGAGCATTCCATTCATCAGAGGAAACAATCTTGTAAGTTCCATCTTCTTGCTTCATTGGACAGTTACCCATCATTCGCATGTAAGTAAACTGAGACGCAAGACCTTTCTCAGTAGTCCCTGTTAACTCGAGCAATGTTTCTCTCGTTGCTCCCCCAGCTTCTATGGCCTCTTTAATCTGATCTCTCATTGCCATAACTAAATCCTCCTATTTAAAAGTTTTTGGTTTATAAATTGCCCTCTGCAATTATTTAAAATTCATTATACAATTTTTAATACCAAATGTAAATGCATAATACTAAAAATTAATCAGATATATCTGCAAAAACATTAATAGCTCCGGAATTAATTTGTATTACGGGACGACTATCTGACTCTGATACCATACTTATTTTACCTTCTGGTGTTTCATAAAGAGCTTTAAATCCCTCACTCTTTTTTAGAGTTCTAACTTCTTTTTCAAACTGACTTGGAGATCGTAATTTAGATGTAAATAATTCTTCAATAGAAGTATTTTTAGCTAACCAAGTAATAGTATCATTTTCACTAATCCATGCTCGATTAGCTCTACCTCTAATAAGTTTCATACCTGGAACAATATTTCCTTTTTCCAACTCTATTTGAAGATAATGTCTTATACTTTTAATAGTATCCTCTACCAAAGGAGCTATTTCAAGAAGTTTAACTAAATCTTCCATAGTTGAACAAGTAGCAAGCTTTTCTTTGGCTTCAAAGAACTTAACTGCTGCTTCTTGAACAAACGTTGTTCGTGCTTCACAAAAGTTTTTAGCTTCACACCATCTACATTGTTCTATTCCTGGATTAAATTTATCAATACCATCATTATGACACTTATTTATTGCAACTGCAAGGGTGCCATGAACCCAATCATATAAATCATGAATTGAAAGCTCCCATGTATCATAATGTTCAATAGCTGGCTGTACGATGTGAAGGGTTATTTCTTGTACAGTAGTTGGCCATTTAATAGCACCTGCTGCATAAGCTAACAATTGAGGATTTTCTTTAGCATAAACTGTAATACCCGCACCAAATTTCCAGTCAATAATATGAACATGTCGTTTTGCATAATCATTAATCATAAAATCGAGCATTCCCCAAACATCAGGAAGACCCCAAGATGTTAAATCAATAGAACTTTCTGAAGCTGTAAAATAGTTAGTATGCCCCAAACTTTTAAGAATTAAATCTGCATACTCTGTAGCATCTTGAATAAGAGCTTGATCATTAAGTTCTACTTTATCAAGTTCTTTAATATTAGGATTTTCAGGATTATCAGAGTAAAATTTTTTTGTAATATCATGTAATATTGTTCCATGAGCTGCATCTTTACTAGGTTTTGGTTCTTGTATAGTAGATGTAATCATAAGATTTTCTACTAATTCTACTGATCCAGGGCAAGCAATAATCCTGGATAGCCTAGAAGGACCATATTTTGAGTGTTTTATCATTTTTTTACCTCCATTTTAAAGATTATTATTCAGTTTTTGCCATTTATTTACTTCCAATTTATTTAGTTATTTGAATTGAACCACGATGCTCCAATAAACTAATAGCTATCTTTTTCTGCTCAATTAAAAGTTCTCTTATATCAAGAAGAAGTTCAGTATGTAATATGACTTTATCAGTAACTTGATCTTGTTCTATTTTTTCTTTATCTCTCATATTCTTACCTCCTTTTTTTTCTTATAATTTTCCTCAGTAAAAGTCCATATTTTCCATTTATCTATGCCTATTTTTTTAATTATCCTTATTAAAGGATAATCTGTAGCATCTATATACATTACTGTTTTCATTTATCCTCCTGTTATATTCTATTTGATGCTTTATATGTACTGGGTTTCTCTAACTGGTCCATTTCGAAATCACATCCATGAGCAAAACCAATTATATAAGCAATAAGTAACCCTGCCAATCCTAATAATACAAATAGTATTATCATTTTTTATCCCCCTCTTTCTTTTTCTAAAAGTTTAGTCAATCTATTTATCTCTTGTTCTTTTTCTTTTAAAAGTTTAGTCAATCTATTTATCTCTTGTTCTGCTTGTTTTGCCCAATCAAGCATAAGGTCTATTAATGAATTGAGTGTTCCTACTTTTTTAGATGTTTCAGTAAGAATTTTAAGATCTTCAAATGTTACAGCTATTTTCATTTTATCCCTTTCTTTTAAATGTTATTAGATAACCATCTTTATTAAACCGTAAAAAATAATTTCTTACATAATTAAAAGAGTATCCCACTTTCTTAGTCAATTGATGACAAAAGTTATCAAAAGCTTCACCTTCATTTTCATGATTTGTTTGTGTATGAAGATTAAATGTTTGTCCATACCAATTAAAATCTCCTTTATACAGATTTTTTATCATTCTTTTTCTCCTCTAAATGAAAGAAAACAGATATATTATCAATATAAGTAAGTTGACATGTTGAAGCATCACGTGATGAAACATTTAACCATTTTGGAAATTTACGACAATAAAATGATATTGACCATATGTTTGGATATTTTTTGGTAATAAGTTCTATGTCTTTCTTTTCCATATTTACCTCCTTTATTTAAATTTTGATAGTATTATAACAGGTTCTTCAATTTCTTTTTTAAAACATTTATCACAAAAAGTGACACCTGAATGCATAATATGTGTAGGGTTTGGTGAACCATATTCATAACAAATCAATTTATAGTTTTCTATGTCTTTCTTTTCCATATTTATTTTTTTTTCTAATATTGTAAGTTTCTTCTAATTGCATCATTACATAAATTTTTATATAATGGAGTAAGTCTTTCTGGACCTATTCCATTTTCTTCAATAAATAATATTTCATTCTCAATAGATAATAAAGCCATTTCTCTATAAAGAAAATTTTCTGCATTATAAAATTGTTTTAAAATCAATTGTGTAAGTACCTTAGCATTTCTTTCAAGCATTTTAATAGTGTTAGTTAAATATTGGTCTGCCATATCACAAATTCTAATTTTTCTTTTATCTTTCGTTGTCCAAACTTTTGTTTGTTTTCTCATATTATTCTCTTTATTTTCCTAAAACTTCATGATATTCTATAGAATTTACTCTATGAAGTAAATGTTTATAGTCATCTTCGGCAATAAGCATTCTACTTTGCAGTCTATATACTTCTCGCATTAATACAGCATTTGAAAATACAAGTAATGCTGTAAGAAGTAATGTTAATACTATTGTTAATTTCATTTTTTACTCCTTTTGTTAAAAGTTTAGTTACTCAACTTCCTGGCGAGGTTGCCTCATTACTATCGCCAGAAGCTTCAATAACTATTTTGGGGTTTTTTTCCAATTAGAAAAAGATTTAGTTTGAGTAATAGTGGAAGGACTTTTAGCCATTCTTTTACGATAAGTGGCATATTTAGCTCTCAATAAAACTTCATCAGGTTTTTTTACTTTTGGAACATCTTTTCCTTTTTTAAACAATGATCCCATAATTTTTTCTCCTTTTCTGTTAGAGGTTTAGTTACTCAAACTCCTGGCGAGGCTGCCTCATTACCATCGCCAGGGGCTTCAATAACTAATGCATAATATTCTCCTTTCGTTAAAAAAGTTATCCTCCATTTTAATAATGTGTTACTATACCTTTTTGATACAATCTCGAGGTAATTGCTCCAGGTGACCGGCCATGTCTGTTAGCTATTTGTTTAATAACAGTTGTAAATTCTGCTCTTAACAAATCATCTTCTGCTCTGTTCCAACATTCACCACCATTTCTAGCAATTTTAGGACATTCTTCTTTTTTGATGATTTGATATTGTTCTAGAACTTTAAAAATTTCCTCTTTAGCTATAATTTTAACAAACTTTGTAATAGAATTAGTTTGTTCTTTCATTTTACCTCCTTATTCTTCTAAATTGTTTTTCTCTTTATTGAGATAAATTTGAACAAATCTAAGTGTATTATATTCATTCAATGTAATAGTACCTGTAAACTTCCATGTATGAGATTTTTCAAAGTATTCCATTCTATTTAATAAATTATCAAACAGAATACATTTTCTAGTTAAATTTTCTATTCGCTCTTTGTTTGTTATTTTACCTCCTTTATATATTCCTTTATAATGTTACGTGCTTTTCTAGCATCTTTGCCTCTCCAATGTGTCATATTATTAAGAACATATAGACATTGAACTTTAAGTTCATATCCTGTCATATGTAATCCTGCTCTTGCATAATTGACGCAATAATTCAAAGCTTTTTCATGTTTATTCTTGATTATGTTTCTAAAAGCTTGATAAACTTTTGTTTCCATTTTAATCTATTCTCCTTTCACGACGAATTTGTCGACTCATCTAACCCCAGTTAATTGTTAATGCTTCATCTTGACCATATTCAATCAATGATTTTTTTTAACAGAATGATTGAATTTAACAATACGTTCTAATACAGATTGTCTTTCATTTTCAAGTTTATCACATTCTTCTATTATTTCCTCAAATTTTTGCATAATTATCTCCTTTTTATCACTGGAAATATTTCTAATTCTTTTTTACAATCTTCACAAACAGATAGCTCTCTAACTATTTCACTTGAACCATTGTCTCTTTTCCTTTCTTCAACAATAACTTTAAACTGTTTTTTCTTAGGTTGTTGAAGATAACCACAATGTTGACATGTATACATTATTTTTTCCTCCATTTATTATATAAAGTTTTAGCTTCAGTATAGCTAAAATAAGGACCAATAGCAGAAGTGTTTAAATATTCACGATATCCACGTACAATTATTATTTTATTAAAAAAATTTTTAACTATCCACCATGTTCTTTTCATGATTTTATTTTTCTCCTGTTATCAATTTTTGCCTGCAATTTTGCAGCTCTTTTCATAATTTTTGTATTTTTGAGAATTGCAAGTGGATTCTTGTCATACTCTCGCTCTAGCCTTTCCATCTTCTTACTAAGTTTGTCCACACTTACCTCCATTTAATTTGAGTTAATTACAAACTTCTCAATTTCTTTAATACATTCACTATTAACTTTTGCTTGCAATTTTGTACTTTTCTCTATAATTTTAACATATCTTAAAGTTATTAATGGATTTTTGTCATATTTTTCTTTGATTTTTTTAATACATTCATTATTAACTTTTTCTTGTAATTCTATAGATTTTTTTATAATTCTAGTGTATTTTAAAACTATTAACAGATTTTTATCATACTTTTTTTCTAACTTATCCATACTTACCTCCAATTAAATTAGGTTAACTACAAACTTCTCAATTTCTTTAATACATATATTATACCAAGTTTATAGCCAACTGTATATACATACTACTAAAAATAATGAAAATAAGTTTATTCAAAATCCAAAAGTTTAGGAGGCATAACATATTTAACCCATTGACCTTGTGTAATAATTCCGTTTTTAATTACACCATATGAATTTTTAAGTCCCTTTTGTTTATTAGAAGTTCCTGTATATTTACCACATAAACGTTTAAGCAAATGTTTAAGTTCTGCTGGTTTAATAGGAAGAGTAGGATACTTTTGTTTTACAGCACCAATAATATCAGATATCTTTGAAAGTTCATGATTACGTTGAATATCTCCTTTATCATAATCAACAGGTTTTTTATAAATTTTCATGTCAAAATCAAAAGTCTCTCTAAGTATAATTTCTAAGTTAGATTGGGCTCTAAATTCTTCATTTGCATCATACTGTGATCTTATAGTTTCTTCTGGTAACTTCCAAGAATGTATTCCATTTATCATAGCTTCTTTACCTTTAGCAATATAACTTCTATAAAAGTAATGCCAATTAATAGACTCCATTGCATCAGTATCAATAAAACGAACATCAATCATCGCAAGTCTTCTATTACTGTCTTGTTCAAAAGCTAAACTCCTTTTGTTTGTTGTTCCTGCTAAAACAGCATTTTTAAATTCTTTCCTCATAGTTTTTTCATAAATAGGAACATAGTCAATAACATCTGAAGTAACATAAGTTTTAAATAATGAATCATTCTTCTGGTTATAAAAGATTTCAAATTCATCTGTAACAACTAAAGCAGACGTTACCAAAGAAGTAGCAAAGTCTCGTATTGACTTAGCTCCTCCGAGTGTTTCTGTTGAATTAGTAACAAATTGTCTTCGTAGATTTGCAGGGAATAACATTGAGAAGAAAGTAGTTTTTCTACAATTTTCAGGCCCTGTCATTACTAGCATAAAGCTTCGCTGGGAATACTTCCTCTTTAAGTTGTATAAAGGCATCATCATTTCGAAGAAGAAAGTATCAAAATATTTTGTAGCTAATTCTAAATTTTGCATAGCATCAAATTTTATACATGATAAAAGATACTCAAGATTTGATTTTGAAGTATCTGTATTTTCTTCAACCATATCTTCTGAAAGTTCATTTTCTGGAGTATCTAACCATAATTTAAGCATATTCACTATTTTCACATTATCTACAAGATAAGCACTGAATAATGGAGATATGGTTGAAAAAGTAGCATTCGCATAGCCATTTTCTTGGGATACAGCCCAAAACTTAAACTTCAAGGTGTCGACTGTAAACGGTCCTATCATTCCAAAATATTCCTTTGACTCTCCTTTATCAAAGAAATAAGTTTTAAGTATCTCTTCATCTGCTTTTATATAAAAGTTATTATTGAATATATCTTGACATATACCTACATTATAGTAGTCCATCATATATTGAAAGTTTTTACATGAATTTATAAGTGGTTTGTTAGTAGGATTGCCATCTTTATCAAAGACTTCTTGTGGCCATTGAAACTTTAACATTTGAGCAAATTTAAAGAGAGTATGAAATGTGATATTTGATTCTTTTTGAGATAGTGAAGACCAATGTTTTATTATATCCTCTTCACTTTGAAAGGCTTCTTTATCAGTTTTAGACCATTCAACAACAGCAGATACTATCCCAGTCATTTGATTTGATTTAATAGCATAATCATGACAAGCAGATAGTATCTTAAGCCAATAGTCATAATGATTATATTCCTGACCTATTATTGTTTTATAAACAGTTTTAACTCGAGATCTTTGATCTAAAAAGCATGTATTTAAGGCATCTAACGTGGTTCTAAGAGAAGGAATTCCAGGCTTAAGAGATTGCTTTGGAAAGTCTATTATCTTTGTTTTAACTTCAGATTGTAAATACCATTTCTTTAATTCTTCTGGTTTTATAGTAAAAATGCCAGTTCCAGATATCTGATCTCCAGTTATGGTAACATATCCAGAGTTCATAAACAACTCCCCACCTATACATAATTCTTTAGATAAGTTAGCTCTACCAGGAAGATCGTCTTTATTTTCGCATCGCATTAAAATTCTAACTCCACATCCTGATGGTGATATCTCAGTATAAGAATCATGCTCCATCATAAACGTTTTGAACTCATCTGATAATCTCGATATATCAAATTCTCTTTTACCAAGCTTAGCCTCTTTATCGTCTATATCAAAGGCTATTAAATCAGTATGTTTATTTATTTTAATGCCAGGATATCCATCTTTAATAGCATTCCAAAATGTCACTCCCTCCTGATCGTCATTTACAGTATGGCCTTGCTGGGAACAAGGTGGCTTAGTATATGTACCATTTTTATTCTTTTGGAAATAATAAGCAAGCCAAATTTTAGAAGTTAATATTTTTTCAGGAATATTTGCAACAATATTATCAATAAATTTAACTTTGTCTAATTTGGTCATTGGCATCCTCGCTTTTCTTAATCAGTTTAGATCTGTCATATTTTTCAATTTTAGCAAATCTAAATCTTTGCCAATAACTTGCAAGACATCCGTAACCAAAAGAAAGCAGTTTAGCTGCTTCTTTAACTGAATAATGTGCTTTATATAATTCCTTGGCGTATTTTATTTGTTCTTCTGTCATTCTAGGTTTTATATTATCTCTCCTTTTTTCTTCATAAGTTGTACTCATTTTTAATATTTCCTTTATTAAATTTTATAAAATTATTATATAACTTATCACATCAAATGTATATAAGTAAAGCTGAAATACTAAAAATAAGACTGGACGATCCATACTTTTTTTGTAAACCAATTTTGTAATGCTGAGTCTTTTTCGTAAACCAATTTTGTAATACTGGGTCATTTTCGAACTGTATTTTTACTCGAAATAGACTCAGCTTTATCAAAAATATTTTAGTAAGTTATTTTTGATAAAGCTGGAACATTTTCAAACTGTATTTTATTCAAAATAGACTCAGCTTTATCAAAAATTGGTTAAAAAAGAGCTTTTGAATGAAGTGGAAAAGCGAAATTAGCTGCGTTCACTACGAAAAATCGACATGTTAATGCTGGGTTAAACTGTGTAAATGAATGGCTTGCTGGAAATGGCTAAATGAATGGAAATTTAACCATATTAAATGTTTTCATTCAAAAAAATTCAAAAAAAAAACTTAATAAATTCAAGTACTTAGACGGCTGGGACAGCAAAATTTGAGTGTTGAATGATGAGTGGGGAAATTTCAAACTTTATATATATGCATGCGTTTTTAGGCCCTACCTACCTTAATCAATATATATAATTATCTTAATTCATTCAAAAGAGTATATAAGTAATTGAAATAACTAAGTATTTTAAATGAATGACGGATGAATGGGTGAATGACGGGTTTTCTTGGTATTGACGAAAGAAACATACACAGTTTAGCTGGATGATCTGGCATTTATTATGGTGACATGTATAGATCACCATTTATTTATAGTGCTGGATCTAATTTACCATTTCTTTGGTATTGGTATTTATAGTGGGAAGTAAACAATGATGCTGGATATATAATGACAATGCTGGAAATGAGAGGATAAATGCCATATTATAATATAATATGGCATTTTAAAGATTAAATATAAAAGTTATTTTTATCAGCAATTTTCCAAACTTCAATTGCTTTTGCTGTAAACTCTTCCCAGTTTAAATGGTCAAATTCTTTTGCATTATCATTTAATACATCTAGTATAATTTGATTTGCATTACAAAAATTTTGAGAATAACAAAAATTTTTATCTTCTCTTTTAGAATTTAATTCAACAACTTTACTTAGATTTTTAAGACCAATTTCTTTTTTTAAATCTAAACTAAATAGTATTGCTAATTTTTCTAAGTCTTTCATATTATTCCTTTCAATGAAATGTCATATTATAATAATATGACATTTCATTTTAAAAATTAATTATTCTTCAGTTTCTTCAGTTTCTTCAGTTTCTTCAATTTCTTCAGTTTCTTCCGGTTTTTCTTCGACCAAGACTTTTCGTCCTTTTGGATTTGTAAATATTTGATAACCATCAGATCTTAAATAAGTTAATTGAGAACTAACATTCTTAGTAGATATTTTTAATTCATTTGAGATATCAAGAATTGACAGACTTCCATTTTCTCTAAGTAATCCAAGAACTTGAGACTTTCGTCCATCAGAACTTTTAGAATTTTCTAATTTGACTTGAAGGTCTAGAATAATTTGACTTTGATCTTCAAGTTCCTTTACCAATTCTTTTTTTGTCATTTTTTCATAATCCATGATTTTTTTCCTTATATTAAAGATTTTTGTTTTAGTTTTAGTTTTACTTGAGTCCTCGATTCAAGTATTTTTTATTGTTAATTTCTAATAAATAATATAAAATATTTATTTCCAAAAGTAAACATTTATTATCAAAAAATGAAAATAATTCCAAGAATATAATAATAATATTGGATCCAATAGCTATAGTAACAATGATATCAGTTAGTATGATATCACTAAACATAGT
>JAFCGI010000031.1 GCA_017608235.1 Candidatus Pacearchaeota archaeon | reverse complement strand
AATTAATTACAGCTTACTATATAATAATTTAATAAACGTCACAGAAGGCAACAAACCGATTAATTACACCACATATTGGGGGTTATTAATAGATTCTCAAGTTGATTTGAAAACAAAATTATTTGAGATAAAAGGAGTTATGGAAGATGCTCAAGAGAACATAAATATTGCTATTTCTACACCTGATATGTGGATAGCAAATAATAGTTACACTGTTTATGCAAGAATTACAGATTTCGCTGGAAATGCGTTTGATCCTAGTAGTATAAAATATTACATAAAAGATGTAGCAGATAATGAAATATTCTATATAGAACAAGTAGATACGCTAGGTAGTGGTTTATACAAACACACCTTTGAAGTGCCAGAAAATGCTTTAGAAGGAACATATACTATCTATGTCAAGGCATCTGATGGAACTCTTCTTGCTACTGATATAAAACAAATTGAAATCTTAGGAGAAAAGCCTAGAGCAACTTGGGAAGTATTGGAAAAAATTGAAGATATTGTGGGTGATATCTACCGAGCAGTATTATTATTTTTATTTGGTGAAGAGGCAATACAACCATGAATTTTTTCCTAGTCTTAATAAAATTTGTTCACCTATTTATATGTCTAACCTATTTTGTATTAGTATTCTTGGCTGTTACAGGGAAATTAGCAAAACGTCCTGTATTAAATAAGCTTGCTATGGTTATGGTAGTTGGGATTATTATATTTCAGTTTGGAATTATTCCTGGAATTTCTCAATGCCCTCTTACTGCGTGGGAAAACAATCTTATCGAAGCGGATGGAAGTTTCACTAAAAGAATCTTTGAAGATATTGGAATAAACATATCAGAACTCATGGTAGATTTAATCTGGCAACTTTCATTTGTTTTGATTGTGATTTCCTTTTTTGCTTATAGAAATATCAAATAACTGGAGGTGAAAAATGAAGCAATACAAATTTCCAATTGGTGTGGGGAGTAACATACATCTTGTTATTTATGTTCCCTCAACAAAAAATAAATCAATTCCTTTATCCAATGTAGAAATGAGACGAAGAGTAAGAGGCGTTGTAAATTATATGAATAAGGCCTTTGGAGGAACAACAAGAATAGTGGGGACTGGATCTTTTATGTTTAGGGGGAAACCAATAGAAGAAAGGGTAGTATTAGTTGAAACGTTTACAAATAAGAAAGACTATCGAAAAGAGCAATTAAAGATAAGAAAATACCTACAAGAAAAGAAAAAAAGTTGGGGGCAGGTAAGTTTAGCTTATCAGTTTGAGGAAAGTATGTTCTTCATTTAAGGAGTGGGTCTAAATAAGTTAGATCCTTTTCTTCTAATTCCTTGAAACAAGCAAGCAAATCCTTTACAAGTTTCTGATTTATCGCTACTGTATAATTTGTAGGCTTTAATTTAATAAATCTCTTCATGTTTTCCTTTAACTTTTTCAGTTCCTTTTTGCCCAATATTTGTGACAATTTTCTTGATTCCTTAGGTATAACTACATAAACTTCTTTCCCTATATACTTCTTTAAGAAAGGTATTACTGCTCCATTCCCGCTCTTTTTTACTATTCTAACAAACAATTCGCTTACTTCTAGTTCTTTTAGTTTCATTTTCTAACCTCCCTATGTTAACTAACTTATCATAATCCAACTCTTTTAATATTCTTCTTACTCTCTCTTCTTCAGTTTCTTTATATCTTTGTGATCTTTTATGAAAAGCAGGTATTCTATTAGGATAATCTGCTTTTCTCCAGCTTCTATCTTTTATCATTCTTCATCAACTCCACTTCCTCCACATATATCACAATATTTTTTCATTCTTCCACCTCTTTAATATTATCAGTCATTACTCTTAAAATCTTATTAACACCATCATTATCTAATAATTTAGCTTCTTGCATTTCTAATAACAAATTATTAAAAATAGTTAACATTCTTGTTTTATTCATTCTTCCACCTCCTTGGATAAAATTCTGAATATTCTTTTTGCTCTTTTTCCACCAAAGTATTCATCTATAATCTCTTTAAATTCTGGTTTGTTTTTATATAGAATACGCATCTCTTTCAAAAATATATCTTTTTTCATTTTCTCACCTGTTCAGGAATTTCAAGATCCCCATTTGGTTTTATTATCCCCATACATATCTTTACTCCTTTAGTTTCTATCCAATTCTTTTCTCTATTTACTTCTTCAACTCTTATTGGTATTGTTAGATATTTATTCATTTTCCACCCCCAATAATTCTTTATAATTATCGAATTGCCTTTTCTCATAACAATATAGTGGAAAGATAGTATCTTTTAATATTGATTCTGCATTAACTTTATATTCTTCTATCTTTTTCTTTATGCTTTCTTTGTTATGAAGATTGGATGAATTTATCTCTTTTTCCCCCTCAATAAATGTCATCTTACTATTATTCTTAATTGTTAGACTTACTTTTGTAGAGGTAGTATTGTCTTTAATTATTATTATTGCTTTTACTCTTCCATTGCTTCTTTCCCATGCATCCCCAGATTTCTTTCTCCAACTATCTTCTTCAAGTCCTTTATTCCTTTCTTCTTCTGTAAGGAAAACCCACTTATCAAAATTAGGATTTTTCCTTGCTTTATATAATTCAAGATAAAACTCCGCAAGTTCTATCTCATTATCAAAGGCTCTCAAAAAATCAGCTATATAATCTCTATCCAAGTTAAAAGGGGAATCTATAACATTAAATGCTTTCTCCATAGCATCCTTGTCCGCATTAAGCCGGTTAAGATATTCTCCGACACTCTTTAAAGATATTCCTTTCCAAAAAAAGTCTGTCCTTTTGATTATAGTTTCAAACTTAGTTTCAACATATCTTTTTATATTCACTTTTTCTACTTTCATTCTAATCGTCCCCCACTCTAGGAGCAAGAATAGCCCTGAAATGATCATTCTCAAGAGTTGAAGGATAATCATTCCTAATAGAGATTTCTACTCCCCCTTCAAAACAATCAAATATTTTTATTATTTTAGACAGATATTCAATGCTGTATTTGCTTGTTGGACTTCTATCATTCCGAACAACTCTATAATCTAGTGTTGGTTCTTTTGTTTCTTCATCAAAATCTTTAAATCTACTCAATAATCTTTTTGCTTCTTCTGTCTTAGCTATTAACATTGTTACACTTGCAGGATCCATTACTGAAATTGTTTCTGATTCAACTGCTCTTTCTTCAGTAATTGGAGTTTTTCTTTGGTTTAACAATCCCCCCACAGTTCTTAATAGTTTTGCCTCGGTTTTTATATCAAACCTTTTGATTTCTTTTTGTTCTGTTATTTGTTCCATTTTAGTTTCCCTCCGACATATATGTTATGTCTATACCTTGTATAGACATACTAATATATAAACTTTTCGGTTTCAGAACACTTCAAAATATAGATTATAGAATATAGATTAATATAGCGTAAAAACGCCCCTCAAGACAAAAATGGGGGGATATATGTGATAAAAGGGGTGTCGAAAAAAGACAACTTTATTTATAGTAAAATTACACTATTTTATCCATAAAATATTCCCTTTTCTCAACCCTTACTTTTATATCCATTCTGCCATTTATCCTAGTTAAATGATCATATACCCTACTTATTTGTTTTAATTTTGGTTTCTTCTTTACTTCTTTATACTTTAACCAAGTTATTCCATCATTAAAACTATAAAGAAAGGTATACACTTTCTTTTTCTTATAAACTGCATCATTTCTTGGCCTACCGATTAATTTTCCTTCTTTTCTTGCTCTAACCAATCCCGCCTTTGTTCTTTCAGAAATCCTTTCTCTTTCCATTTTAGCCAAAGTAGCCATAATGCTTAATACTACATCTTTAAATTGCCCGATTGAACTAAAATAAGGTTCTTGATACGAATGCCATTTAATCCCAGCATTATCCAATTCCTTTAATTTTTGTAGGGTATATAGTGTTCCTGCACGTGAAAATCTACTAATATCCCAAAAGACTACTAAATTAAATTGTCTTTTGTGAGCATCTTTGAATAACTTATTGAATCCTGGTCTTGAATCTTTTGATCCACTTATAATATCTGTATATTCATTAACTATTTCATATCTAGCATTGTTGCAATACTTCCTAAGTGCATTAAGTTGGTTATCTAATTCCTGTTTTGTTGTACTAACTCTTGCATAAATTGCTACTTTAACCATCTTCTTTTTTCTTCCCCCCAACTCTCAATCTCTGCCTTTAGCCTTTTACAATTTTGACACTCCTTGAAATTAGGTGTTGGAACTAATGGACATCTGATCCTTGGATTAGCACAATCCTGTGCATACTGTTCAATTGGCTTTTTCATCAACTCACAATTCTTACAACAGTCTGGCCAGTTTTCAGTCAACTCTTTGATTGCATCGTTCTTTTCTCTGATCTTCTTTTTGATCCATTCAGATTTTGATAACCATTTCTTTTTTTTCTTCATTCTAATTAAAATATCTCCATTTTTTACAAGTCTTACACCAATCGTAAGTATGGCATATGTGGGGGTCTTTATTGATTCTTATTTCACCACAAGATTCGCACTTAAATTCTTTAATCATTATTATTTACTCCTTTATTATTACGGTTTTTTTTTCAA
>JAFCGI010000030.1 GCA_017608235.1 Candidatus Pacearchaeota archaeon | reverse complement strand
GATCCAGGAGCATAATAAAAATAAGTATTAACGAAAACATAACATTAATATTATTAAAAATCTGCTAAAATATTTTGAAAATTTATATCTTTGCAAAATGAACAAGCAAATTTGTAATAAATGTAGTAGCGAAAAGCTAGTGTTTGAAAACTTTGAATACTGCGGGGAATACGCTGCACATAATTACTTATGTTTGGAGTGCCAGGATCAAGGCACAATTTACTACGACATACAATACACTTTAATAAACGACTATTTTAAAAACAATGAAACTTTACAAACAATCAAGAAAGCAAAGGCATAAAAAGTTTGTAGGTAATTATTTACTTACACTTGACTTAGAATGTAACCAGCTTCGCAAACAACTCACTTCTGTTAATGATAAATCAATCATTAAAAAATTAATTTTTAAAACTTCTCTTCAAGATAAATACAGAAGAAGATTACAACTTTTAAATTTTTAATTATGGAAGGAGCTATATCAACATTTCAACAACATTTAAGCTATTTACTGCAAAGTAATAAAGCTCTACGAGGGCTATGCTCTGAAGTAAAAAACGGATTAATTACTCTGGATAAATCTGGATCTAATCTGTCCTATGAGCAAAGAGAACTGCTTCGTAAATTAATAGAACGACTAAAAGAAACTGAATGAAAGAACATATATTTAAACAATACCTGGAGAATATTCTGAACTATTTAGATATCTCCGTAGAAGAACTCTTTGAAAAAACAAAGAGAGATGAGGTAGTAAAGCCACGAAATATGCTTTACTATATATGTAATGTTAATTCTAACATGGGACAAAAAGAAATAAGCGGATACCTAAAAAAATTAGATATTGAGGTATCAGAGGAGAACATTCATTACGGAATAGCTTCCTTTAAAAAACTTATGGAAGAGGATAGGGATTATATTTACATTGTAGATAAACTAACTCAGATTGAACACGATATTAAATAATATTTTTAGTGAGGCTTCAAAGGATTACGGCACGACAGAAATGCACGGATCTGGGTACGAGGCTTATATGAAACTAGGTGTAAAAATATCTAGGGATTTAGAAACTAATGATATTAAATTATATGACCATTCTGCTGGTGGAAATTACTACGTAGAAATGGACGACCAGGACAAACAAATCATTTTAGATGAGGGCTGGTCAGTAGGGGTGCTTAAAATTACTCTGGATAAGTATAAAGAAAAACTTGAAAGAATAAAAAAAAGTATCTCTAAAGAACTCAACGGAAATAATAGCAAGAAAAGGCTTAATTATTTTAAAGAGTCAAGGCAACAGATTTTAAATAAATATTATAAAATAATTCAAAAAATTAAATCTTATGACAACTAAATCAACTAAAAAAAGCGTCTTTCAGATTTTGAATAACATCAACGTCAACGACAGAACTGAGAAGAAAGGTCAACTAACGTACCTATCTTGGAGCTGGGCTTGGCAAGAGGTTAAAAAAATATATCCAGACGCAACCTATTCATATTATAGGAATCCAGAAACCAACCTACCTTTTTCATTTAAAGAAGGGTTTGGTGCTTTTTGCCATACATCAGTTACAATCAAAGAAGAAACACTTGAAATGTGGCTACCTGTTATGGACAACAGAAACCAATCAGTATTAAAACCAACGTCAACGCAAGTTAACAATACACTTATGAGGTGTTTAACTAAAAACTTGGCTATGCACGGACTAGGTTTATATATATATGCTGGCGAGGATCTACCTCAGATAACTCCAGATGAAATATCTAAATCTAATGAATCTAAATCTAAAGTTAAAGTAGATGATAAAAATTGGGATTCAATTGTAGAAACTGCTCAAAGG
The DNA here is from genome assembly GCA_017608235.1 of Candidatus Pacearchaeota archaeon. Classification (GTDB taxonomy): domain Archaea; phylum Nanobdellota; class Nanobdellia; order UBA10117; family JAFCGI01; genus JAFCGI01. The sequence goes on along the minus strand of JAFCGI010000030.1, from coordinate 3,235 downwards.
TTAAGGTCTCAGAAAACTAAATGGGATACTATACTTAACAGATTAATGGATAAGTATATTGTAGATATGGAACAGATTCAAAAACTTCAAAAAATATTATATGGAAAATAAAGAAATAATAGAAAAGTTAAGAGATGACAAACACTACTATGGTGAGTTTGGTAAAATGTTTCTGTCTAATAGCGATATAAAAGTTTTAAGAGATAATCCAGAAGCATTTAGATTAGATACGCCAACTAATGAAAATTTAGAAAAAGGCAGATTGTTTCATCAGCTTATATTAGAACCAGAAAAAGCAAAAGACTTTCCGATAGCTGACGTAACAAGAAGAGATTCAACCTATAAAAAATTTCTTGAAGACAATGACCTGGACTTTGCACTTAAGACTTCAGAGGCAGACGAGATTAAAGATTTAGTCGATTGGTTTATGAATGACAATACGACTAAAGTTAAAGGTATGAAAGAATACCTATTTGATTTTGACGCTAAATATGAAGAGCCTATGGTGGCAGATATTTTTGGCCATAAATTTAAAGGCAAAGCAGATTGTATCAGCCAGGAAATGATAATAGATCTAAAGACAAGTCAAGACGTTTCCAAGTTTACTAGAAACGCACCTTATTACTACTACGATACCCAGAGCCTAATATATCAGACGCTCTACGGTATGCCTATGGTATTCTTTGTAATTGGTAAAACGCCAAAAGCTATAGGCACTAAACCAGGCTCATTTACTTATGATGTCGGTATATTTAATCCAACTCCAGAAACACTCGCAAGAGCAAAGGAGAAGGTGGAACACGCTTTATATCACTACGATAAATATTTTTCTCAGAACGCAGAGGAAAGCGTAGAGGATATAATTTATAAAGGACAATTTTAATTTTAATTATATATATATGAGTACAACTAAATACAAACACAAGGAAGGAAGAGGATCTCTCTTTAAAAACAATTATAAAGAGAAGGATACTCAACCAGATTTAAAAGGCACAATGACTGACTTGGAAGGAAATGAATTTGAACTATCTGCATGGGAAGGAACTACGCAGGCTGGAGATTTTAAACTTTCAATACAAGTAAGTAAGCCTTATCAGAAAAATGAAAGTACGGATGATTCATCTCAGAAGGATGATGATATCCCTTTTTAACTAGGTTAATTATTTTTTTTGTTTTAGGAGAGAGTGAGTTTTTCTTTTCATATTAATTGGTTTAGCTCTCTCCTTTTTTTTGTAATTTAAATTAGAATGTCGCAAGTAGTAACAATATTCAAGAACATCAGAGAAACAGAAACACCTTTTTTTAAGGATGTTACTTATTTATTAGATAGAATTAAAGAAGGAAAGTCTAAAGATCTCTGTAATAAAATTCGTAACGAGAAAAACAAGACAAACAGAAACGATTTAAAGAAACAACTTCCAGCTATATGTTTCTCTGGAAAGTTTAACAAGAGGTCTGACGCTTCTATTGTTGAACACTCTGGATTAATATGTCTGGACTTTGACGGCTATCCAAAGAAAAAGGAAATGCTTGAAGACAAAGAAAGGTTTCAAAAAAATAAATATGTTTTTTCAGTATTTGTTTCTCCCTCTGGATTAGGATTAAAGGTGTTGATTAAGATACCAGCTGAACCAGACAACCATAATAAATATTTCAATTCATTAAAAAAAGAATTTGATTCTCCATACTTTGATACAACTTCAAAAAATTTATCCAGGGTATGTTATGAGTCTTATGATCCATTGTTGTTTTTAAATACCAACTCATCTCTCTGGGAAAGCATTGAAGAGGAAGAGTATGAGGAGAAGAGTACGTTTAAAGATGTACCTATGCTTAAAATAACAGATGAAAACAAAATAGTAGAGATACTTCTGAAGTGGTGGTCATCTAACTACCCTATGGTTGAGGGGAGTCGTAATCACAATGTTTATGTTCTTGCTATGGCTTTCAATGATTTTGGTATTAATAAAACATTAGCTTCTTTTGTTTGCAATCAGTATGCTTCATCAGATTTTACAACAAGAGAAATAGAAACAACAATTAACTCTGCCTATCAGAAGACTCAAAATTTTGGAACTAAGTATTACGAAGATACAGAAACAATAAACGAAATAAAGCAAAGGCTAAAAAGAGGTGAGTCAAAAAAAGAAATTAGAAAGGATTTAAAGGATACGAATTTAGATATTGATGAGATAGAAACTGTAATTGAAAAAGCTGAAGCGGAAGGGAGTGAGAAGTTTTGGAGCAAGAATGAAAAAGGAACAATAAAAGTAATACCTATACTTTTTAAAAAGTATTTAGAGGATAGTGGTTTCTACAAGTACTGTCCCGAGGGAAGTAAAAACTATGTATTTGTTAAGGTTACAAATAACTTAATAGACCATACGAGCGAAAAAGAAATTAAAGATTATATTCTTGACTACCTGTATTCATTTGAAGATGTATCAATTTATAATTACTTTGCTGACCAAACTAGGTTATTTAGAGAGGAGTTTCTTACGCTTTTAAGCACTATTGATATATATTTTATAGCAGATACGCCAAAAACATCTTACCTATATTACAAGAATTGTGCGGTTCAGATTACAAAAAATGAGGTAACAGCGATAGATTATGTAGATCTTGGCGGTTATGTCTGGAAAGACCACGTTATTGATAGAGTGTATAAAGATTGTGATACAATTGAGTGCGACTATAAAACTTTTATAGAAAACATCTGTGCTAAAAATGCAACAAGAACTACGGCTATGGAATCTACTATAGGATTCTTAATGCACGGTCATAAAAATCTATCGTATTGTCCAGCAGTTATTTTGAACGATGAAGTTATATCAGATAATCCAGAAGGTGGTACGGGTAAAGGTATATTTATGAACGCTCTGAGTCACATGAAAAAGCTTGTAAGCTTGTAACAATAGACGGTAAAGCTTTTACATTTGAAAGGTCATTTGCTTATCAATTAGTTTCAGCAGATACTCAGATACTTTGTTTTGATGATGTAAAAAAATATTTTGATTTTGAAAGATTGTTTAGTGTAGTGACAGAGGGACTAACACTTGAAAAGAAAAACAAAGACGCTATTAAAATACCATTTAGTAAAAGTCCAAAAATTTGTATAACGACTAATTACGCAATTAAAGGTGCTGGAAATAGCTTTGCTAGAAGAAAGTGGGAGCTGGAATTGTATCAGCATTATTCAAAAGAATATACTCCTCAAGATGAGTTTGGTAGATTA
>JAFCGI010000029.1 GCA_017608235.1 Candidatus Pacearchaeota archaeon | reverse complement strand
AATTTTTGGAGTGTACAATTCATTGAGGATGAAGAATACGATGCTTTTATGAAGCTCCCAAAAGGCTCAATAGAAAAACTTATAGGTAAAAAGCTAACATGGGAAGATGAACCAATAGAACTTAAGGAGCAAGACAGTGAGTAAAACAGTAAAAATTAAGTATGATGACAACGTAATATTTGAAGGCTTATCACATTTAAGCTTTGAGGCAGAAGGCACAAATATCCAGGTGGAGCATTTAAAAGATAAAGGTTTTACTATCTCAGTGTATGATAAGCAGAGAAAGATAATGCATTACTATGATGTAGTAGATGGAAAATTAAAACTTTCTTCAAAAGAAAATGTTGAAACAGGGGAAGAGATGCTAATAAGAGATGATATAAGAGATAGAATAATAGAGGAAATGCAGATACTTTTTCCTTGGATGGATATACCTCACGAAGGAGATACTTTAGCTCACCTCAAGCTAGACTCTCAGAATATGCTTTCTTTTTGTAAAATTCTCATAAAAGAGTTTGATTTAGAGGACATAACATTTGCAAAAGTAATGCAATGGTCTACAGTAAAAGATATAGTAGACTATATAGAAGATAATTTAGGAGAGAGTGATGGATAAGTATGGAACATTAAACGAGTGTCCTAAGTGTGGAAGCTTTAAGTTTTTTGCACGTTTTGAGCCAGCAGATTATTCAGAAGGATTAGATGGCACAAGAACCCAAATAGGTGAAGATGAGCATATGCTAGTAACATGTGACAACTGTGGATATGAACATAAAGAAGCACCACTAGATAAATTTCCACAAGAAAAAAAAGATAAAGTAAAATTTTCTACACTAGAGGTAAATAAAAGAGTCGTAACAGCAGATGATTTAAAGTCAGGAAGATATGGATCAAATGGATGGGTAGACCAAAAAAATATTTTAGGAGAGAGCGATGAGTAAACATATAATTAGTAAAGAACTCATAAGTGAGGTTTTAGGAGCTGATGCATATTCGGCTAGTAAATGGATTGATAACAAAATAGCTTATTCAACTATTATGAAAACAAAAGATAAGATGAAAGACAATTTTATCAACATCCACGAATTAGCTCATAAGTGTAAAGAGTGGGCTTATGATAAAGGCTATGATATAGGAGAGGAAGCCACAAGAATAGAAATTTATGATAGAAACGAATGTAAAATAATACACTACGAGACGAAACTTAAGCCATTTAACCCAGAGAATATCTTTAAAGCCTCACAATGGATACTAGACAAGATAGAGAGTGAAAAGAAGTAAGAATGGTCTTGAAATATAATGTAGTAGTCCTCATAGAGACACAAGAAGAACTTAATCAATTTGCAGAGCTTGAACAAGTTCCTCAAGATGCTCTGCATATAGATCAAGATTATGTAGCTTTTCGTGATGACTTAGAAGCAGTACAGATTATACCAAGAGTAGAAACACTAGAAGGTTATCCACTAGAGTTTGAGAAACCAACACTTTTTAGAAAATGGTATAGAAAGAACAAGGGAGATTAGGTGAGTGAAAAGATAGAGCTAGATAAATACTATACAAGTGAAGAAACAGCAATAAAATGTATAAACATACTATTTGAGAAGGTTGAAAAGGAATCTATCTCAGAATATATAGAGCCAAGTGCAGGAAATGGTAGTTTTAGTTTAAATATAAATGGATGTATTGGGTATGATATAGAACCAGAGCATAGTAGTATAATAGAGCAAGACTTTTTAGAGCTAGATATGAAATATAAAAAAGGTAGGTGCTTTGTAGGAAATCCTCCTTTTGGAAGCAGAATGAATCTTGCACAAAAATTTTTTAAGAAATGTATTAATTATGGAGATTTTGTAGCTTTTATTTTACCAATAAGTCAACTACAAAATACTAATAGTCTTTTTGAGTTTGATTTAATATATAGTAAAGATTTAGGAAAAATAAGTTATTCTAATAGGAAGATACATTGCTGTTTTAATGTTTTTAAAAGACCAAAGAATGGATTGAATAAAAGACTATCAAATAAAATTGATGGCATAGAGATAGTAAGACAAGACAGTAAAAAGTTTGCTAACTTTGAGCATGATATAAGAATGTGCTACTGGGGAGATGGAAGTGCAGGTAAAATATTAAGTGATGATGAGTCTTATTCTGCTGAGTACAAGATAAAAATTACCCATCCAAAAAAAGACAAGATAATTAATCTTCTAAGAACTATAAACTGGAGAGCAGAACTAAATTGTGTAGCAATGCTAAAAATACAACAGTTTCATATCATAAATTTAATAAGAAATAAATCATTTGAGGAAGCAGAATGAAAAAAGGAATTATAGCTACTATGCCTTGACTACAGCGTTAGTTCTTGGAATGAAAGATGTATAGAAGAGAAGTATAGTAATTTAAAGGAGAAAAGCAATGGAAAAAGAACATCCACTACTAAATAAAGATAGCTCACATTATTCTATGGTTGATGGTGTAGAAGCCATAGAACGTATGGAACAAATGTATTCGATAGAAGAGTTGATGATATGGGCTAAGATGACAGCTATGAAGTATAGACTTAGAATTGGAAAGAAAGATGATGTATCTAAAGAAGCTAAGAAGATAAAAACGTATGAAGACTACTATGAGTATCTAAAAAGCAAGAAACATGAAAGCAGCGATAGCTAAACTAATTTCTTCACATATAGGTGGAGAGGGTGAAGTTGTTGCTCTTACTGAAAAAGGGTGCTATGTTCACAAGAGAACTATGACAAAACCTCAAGCGAAAGATATGCTAAAGAGATTAGCAGATGCTGATGAGATAAACACAGAGCATTGGGATTTGGAATGGAAGAAAGAAACTTATGGGTCTTGATGTAAGTCAAGGGTTTTAAGAAAAGAAAATAGTATACTTTTTAAAATAAGGAGTCTCAATGAAAATATTAGTAGCATGTGAAGAAAGTCAAGCAGTCACAAAAGAGTTTAGAACATTAGGGCATGAGGCATATTCGTGTGACATCATAGGATGCAGTGGTGGTAATCCAGAATGGCATATTAAAAAAGATGTTATTGAGGTAATAAAAGAAAAATGGGATATGATAATTGCTTTTCCACCTTGTACTCATTTAGCAGTTAGTGGAGCTAGATGGTTTCCTGAGAAAATAGCGGATGGTAGACAAAAGCAAGGTATAGATTTATTTATGGCTATTGCTAATGCAGACTGTGAAAAAATTGTAATTGAAAACCCAGTTGGAATTATGTCTACAAAATGGAAGAAACCAAGCCAAATTATTCAACCTTGGATGTTTGGAGATTTAGCAAAAAAGACCACCTGTTTATGGATAAAAGGAATGCCAAATTTAGTACCAGACACACTAGATGAGCCTGAACTTGAATATCACAACATGCCAAGCGGCAAAAGAATGGAAATGTGGATGTATAAAATAAGATGCCTTGATACAAAATCTGGAGCTAGAGCAAAAGCAGCAAGTAAAACCTTTCCAGGCATAGCAAAAGCAATGGCTGAACAATGGACGATATAACTAAATTAAAAAGGGGAAAGATAATGACAGGATTTTTTAAAAGAAAAGGTGTTAGTCAGGTAGATGCTGTGTTTATAAATGAGCAAACATTTAGAGAGAAGCAGATAAAAGAGATACTAAAAGGTGTAGTAGCTGAACCTCCAACTAAAACAAAAGATACAGTAGGGTATCTAAGAGGAAAAAAAATAGGTCAAATAGATGTTATTTTAATTGAAACTCAGATGTTTGGAATAAAACAGATTGAAGAGCTACTCAAAGATGTTAAAATTGAACCAATAAAAAAAGCAAACAAAGGGAAGAAAAATGCCTACTAAAGAAGAGATAGAGTCGTACATGAGAGCAGACATGAAAAATTCAGTTGCTATAACAGCAGAGCATTTTAGTGTAGAGCCACAAGATATATGGGATATTTTAAATGGAAAATAATGACCAAGAAGTTATAGTGGAAATAGCAAGCTGCTCCAACCCAAAAGAAGACGCATATGTTTGTAAGAGTTGTGAGAGGAATAGAGTTTCAGATAATGCAACCTCATTTAAGATACAAAAGAAACTTGGAAATATTAATCACACATGTGATGGGTATGTGAATAAAGATAACAAGAGTATGTGGGGGGGGGTAAATAAGTGGCTTCAAAGCATGGGAATAAGAAAGCTTTTAGAATCATAGGAAAAGAGACCTATGTTTTTGATAGCAAAAAAGAAGCTAATAGATTCGATCAATTATATCTTTTAGCAAAAGCTAAAAAGATTCATAATCTTTGTGTTCAACCAGAGTTCTTGCTTATGGACACTCAAAAGCATAATGGAATAACATATAGGTCTGTGAAATATATAGCAGACTTTAAGTACACAAAAAATGGCAAAACTATAGTTGAAGACGTAAAGTCAGATCATACTAGAAAATTAGCCACATATAGAGTTAAGATTAAGTGGTTTTTATCTTTATACGGAAAAGATTTGACTTTTTTAGAAACTTGATTTAAGTCAAGAAAAATAAAATAAAATATGATATACTTACAATCTTAGCAGGGTTAATATACTGCACCCACAATAGGAAATAAATTTAACACAAGGAAAGAAACATGAAAAAGATTTTATTCTTATTTATGATGTTTGCGAGTGTACTCTCGCTATATGCTAGTCCACCAAATATTGAGAACACTATCAATATAAATGCTGGTCAAGAAAATGAAAATGTAAGTTCAAATGGAAAAAGTGTTGTTGCTGCTCATGCAGATAAAAAAGTTATTATTTCACAAAAAGACTCGCTAATGTACAGCTGGGGTGAAGGTTTAGATCATAAAATACCATGTATTGGTGGTGGCTTAACTGCAAATGTAACTAGAACTGTAGCGGTGGTGTGTCATTTACGTGGAGAGGGCGGAGTATAACCTCCTTAAACTAAACGAAAAATAGCACATAGGTATATTTATTTATGTGCATCTAAAACTTTTGATGAAGTGGTAAGAGTTTCAATTGCTCACATATAGGTATGCGGACGGGTTCGAGTCCTCTCTGGTTGAGTACCACTTCACAAAGAGTTTACGTTCATCTAGCTCAGTCGGTAGA
>JAFCGI010000012.1 GCA_017608235.1 Candidatus Pacearchaeota archaeon | reverse complement strand
ATAAACTTGCTTTCATTAAATTATTTTTCATTTACAATTCTTTCTACAATATATTTAATTCCTTTATCTAAAACACATTCCACGGGATTGCTTAAGCATAATCTCATTTTTATTTCTTCATTTTCTTGTTTTAATTCATAAATAGCTTTATAATTGAACATATTCCAATTTCCCCCACTTATAACTAATTTATCTTTAGTTTCACATTCTTCTTTATAAATTATTTCATAATCTTTAATTCCTTCTGGGACAACTTGTCCATAAACATCATCTTGTTCTATTTTATCATACCATTTATATTCTTTGAAAACTTGAGAACAATTATTTGGGTCTTTTACTGGGATTGTTTTTTGTAATTCTTCTGGGAAACTTTCATGAAATTCTTTTTCTGTTTTCCCACTTGGATTTAAACTTGTAACCGCCTTTGTTAATTCTATTGGATTAACTAAATTATCTAAAGCTAAATAATCTTTATTTTCAGGAGATGAATAAACAATATCTCCAACACTAATTGTTCCACCACTTGCATCTGTTGAATTAATAAAAGTATGAACCCCTGTTGTATTATAAATAGGACTTGTTCCATCAAATAATATACTAAAATCATTTTCTCCTGCTCCTAATTTAAATTTATAATTATCTATTGGAATAATTGCTCTTTCTCCTCCATCAAATTCAAAAACTGTTGTCAAAGTTTCAGTTCCTTTTGGTGTTAATCTAATTTGATATTTAGTTCCATGACTTGTTTCATCTTGGTCTTCATCAGCATAAAAACCCATTTGCCCTCTTGTTCCACTAAATCCTTCTCTTGTTCCTAAAGGCCCATTATCCCATACTTGAAAATTAAAAGTAAATCCCGTATCTCCATCATTTAAGAAATTAGGAGAAGCCTTACTTCCTCTTGCTCTCCTTACCATTTCAACCATTCCTGCGGGTCCAGTATAATATCTTATTAATCTTGGAATTCCATCAAGTAATGTTGTTTCATCTTGATTTGTGCTCCATTGAATATCATCAGTAGTTCTTCCTGAAGTAAGGGCATCTGCTTTTATATTTCCAAAAGTTGTTATACTTCCACTTCCTAAATTCCAATTTCCTGTTGCAGTTCCAGCATCGATTGTGCTACCCCCTCCTAAATCAATAAGTCCTATATTTGCTGTGCCTATATTATCAGTTATAATATTCCCTGTTGTTGCAGTTAAACTATCAATTCCTGTAACATCTTTACTTTGAAAATCTGTATCTCCATATATTCTAATTATTGGGTCACCTGAAATAGCATGAGGATGAGCTGTAATATAAGCAACATCATTAACAACCATACTAACTGCATCAAGTGCACCAAATAAATGAATAGCCAATCCTGTATCATCATGACTTGCACCAGAAGCTGAGAAAGCAGGGCTTGTTTGGTCTGCTCCAAATTTTCCAAAGACTTGTCCTGTTGTTGTAAAATTTCCACTCCCATTAAAATTATTATTTCCAAATTCATATTGAGCAAAATTAGAATCAGGTCCAATTACTGTCCCAGAAACATTTATAGTATCAGCATTAATCCAATTAACATTTGTTATATTATTCCAACCTAAATCTAAATTTCCATTCCAAGTTAAATCTCCAATCCAAGCTGTTCCTGTTATATTAAGTTCATTTGCTGTAATTCTATCCCAAGTTGAATTAACTAAACTTCCATTTACATTAACTTCAAAAACAGGTTTATTAAGCCAAGCATTAAAATCAGGTTCTACTTCTTCTCCAACAGGCAATCCAACTCCACTAACAATAGCAATCCAATCAACATAATAATGATTTTGTGTATTTCCTCCATCTTTATAAATTCTCATTTGTGCAACTCCACCTTGAATATGGTCTGCTCCATCAAATACAGGTTGAGTCATAGTAGCAAAAGTTTCACTTTCTGTAACAGGAGGATAATCTTCCCACACACTATCCTCATAATTCCACATCTGAACTATTGGAAAATCTCCTTTTAAATCACTTGTTTTATATCTCATAATTCCTCTATTAAAGGTAGTTACATCTAATCCTGTAAAATTCAGTCTTAAATCTAAACCTCCAACTTCTTCTGAAAAATTAAAGGTTACTCCATCATACCCTGCATCAGAGTGTTGAACATCTGCTAATGTTCCTCCGTCTATTGTTCCAGTAATTACTTCTGCTTGTATTGGGTTATGATATGTTGGGTCAAATTTTGATTCATTAAAAGTTAAAGTTGAACCATCAAAAATATTCCAATCATCTCCTGATGTCCAATTAAATTTCCCATTAAACCAATCTGAACTAATGTTTCCATTAACTGTTAAATTCCCCCAAACTCTCACCCCATTTGAAGTTAAGGGAATAATATTATCTGTTGTGATATTATCTGCTTCAATGATTAAATTTCCAAGATAAGAGGTTCCTGTTACATTAAGATTATTAAAAGTAGCCCAATCAACATTAGTGATATTATATTCATCCATATCAATATTCCCTGCCATTGTGCAACCTGTTAATTCGCAATAAACTAAGTTAAATAATCCTTGAACATAGGTTACAAATGTTGCAACAGTATATCCTCCAAAGTGGTCTGTATTATTAACAGTTGCAATAGTAGAATAATTAATTACTTCTGGGTAAGTAAAATCAATTGCATTATTTGCATCATTTGGAATTGCAGAAACAAAACTTAAACTAAAAATAATAATAAACAATAAAAGGTATTTCATAATATCACCTTATAATTATAATATCTTATTGTTTAAATAATTTTCCTTTTAGGATCAAAAGAAAAAAAAGAAAAAAAGAAAAAAAAAGAACCTAAATGCCTCCACCACCAATTCTCATTCTTTGCCACGCACAATTCTCATTCTTTGCCACGCACCTACTAATAAAACTAATACACCAAGTATTAGAACAATAGCTGCTATTAAAAGAATTGTTGGAATCTTACTTGAAACATTATCTACTCCTGCTGAGAAGTTAGCTGATAAATTTCCTGCAGCTGCTTTATAATCTCCACTTAATAAATCTGCATTAGTCAAAGTAGATACAATTACAAAAGCAATTATAACTCCAATTACAAGCGAAGCAATTCCAAAGATTAATCCTGTGATTAAACCACTAGTTTGAGCTTTTTTGGTTTTACAATTCTCATTCTTTGCCACGCACCTACTAATAAAACTAATACACCAAGTATTAGAACAATAGCTGCTATTAAAAGAATTGTTGGAATCTTACTTGAAACATTATCTACTCCTGATGTAAAGTTAGATGCTAAAGCCTCTGTTGAATTATATTCTGTAGAACCGTCAGTCAGTAAATCAGCATCAGTCAAAGTAGATACAATTACAAAAGCAATTATAACTCCAATTACAAGCGAAGCTACTCCAAAGATTAATCCTGTGATTAAACCACTAGTTTGAGCTTTTTTGGTTTTAAACATTTTGCACCTCCGTTAATAATAATAGAATATATAAGAAAAAGGGCTTTTTATATTAAGTGTAACATTGTTACGCTCTTTTGATGCTTAAACTTCAGTAACTTTCTTATCCATAAAAAACCAAAATGCTGTAAGGATATTAAGTGAAATAACTATTACTAGCCAATCTAATCTTATGAATCCTGCTTGAACTGAGAATAATAATGCTGGAAGTAGTGTGGTCATTGAAGCAATAATTCCCCAAGCAGAATAATCAGCAGTTCCAGTTCTTATCCTTTGTCTTGTTATTCCTCCAATAAATACAATACAAAAAGTAAAGAATAAAATCATTGGAACAAACCAATAAAAACTTCCAGTAGTCATTTGATTAACTATTGCATCTACTCCTTCTGTTGCATTTGGCAAATCATATAAATATGCTAAAAATATCATTATGGATTACCTCTTAATGTTTTATACATTAGTAAACCTATTATTAATACTAAAAAACCCATAAATGTTGTAAAGAATATCCCAAACCCACTTCCACTTCCAAATATCTTTTTATAAGGAAGATAAATAATATTTTTAGTAACACCTATAATATTTCCTGCAGTAATCGCAAAAGGTCCTGTTGATTGTGCAACATCACTTCCAGGTTCTATTGTTGTTTCTAAAATAGATGAATAAGTTCCTTCTGAATCATCTTTAAAATCTGACAGTCCTGTGGTTGTTTCTGTGCTTAATGCAGATAATTCAGGATCATCTGCAATATTGATTACAGCACTATTATCATTAGCAAAACCAACTGAAAAACTAATTATGGCTATTGTAAATAATGCTACCATTACAAGAGATATTGTTAATGTTATTGTGCTTTTTTCCATTATGACCTCTTAGCTGCTTTAATTATTACAAGTATAATTGCTATTAAAAAGAATAATATTGTTGCAGTTGCTCCTATGAATCCAGTATTTTTAACTAAGTTCATTGCGACCATTAATATTAATCCAACAAATATAAATACCCCAGTAATTACTGGATTATCTGATACCCCAATTCCAATTAAAGTCATCATAATTAATATAGACATCATAATTAAAACAACACCAAAAATATCAGAAGGATTTTGGTCTGTTTTAATGCCCCCCTTCCCTTGTTCAACACCATCTTTATATATTTTAGCAACAACAGTTGAGTTTCCAAAACTATGAGGAACTATACAACTTAATATTCCAGAAGCAGAAGTTAAAGTATCTGAACAAACAGCAGTTCCTAATGTATCTTCTCTTATTACTTCTAAATAAATTACTGATGGTTCTCTACTTGGTATTATAAACTGACTTGTAATTACTTTGGAAGTATCATTATATCCTAATGTAAAATTAAAGTCATCTCCTTCTTCAAAATCAGGAACTTCTATCTTTGTTTGGAAAGCATTAAAATCTATTTCACAAGAACTTACCAATGGTGTTTGACAAATAGCTAAGACATTTGTGAATGAAGATATTAAAACTCCTGCTTGATAAATATAAAAATTATAAACAACATCATTTAATTGAAGTGAAGCAGAAGTAATTCCTTTTGCATCTGCTTTTGGAATTTCAGTTATATAAAAAACTCCCTCATCAACATATTTTCTTTCTATTTGAATTAAAGCACCATCAATAGGAAGATAAGAAGTATCTCTTGCTATTAATTTAAAGTTTTGTGTGTTTGTATTATCTAAATCATATAAAGTAATGTTATTATAAAGGGTGGTTAAATTAATAACATATTTTTCAATATTATAAAATTCAGATGAATAATTTGTTGCACTATATTGAACCTGAACATCAATTGAATATTCTTCTCCTTCTGATAAATTATTATCAATGCAAATTGCAACAGGGTTCGTTTGACTAAAATTTTGATAGAAGTCATTTAGTTTAATTGTTCCATCTAAAGTATATAAATCTAAATCTACTTTGATTGAAGTATCTTCTACAGCCCCATCTAATTCTATTTGTGTTATTTCATCTACCATGGTAAAATTAAAAAGAACATACATTCCTGCTCCACAAGTTTCATTGATTACAACTGGACTAACTGATTGATTTTTTGGAACAAGAGTAAAATTATATCCATCTTCCATTGTAACATTCCAATAAAATGAAATATTTGTTGGAATTGAAACACCCACTGCTATCTGGTTTCTTGTGAGATTATAATAATCACCAGAGGAACTGATTGAACCTAGAATATTTGTGTTATTATAATTTAAATAACCTATTGTAACTTGAGTTCCATCTGTTTCTAATTCTAATAAAAATTCATTAGTTACTCCTGAGATTGTTGATGCTACATAAGTTTCATCCAATACAAAAACCTTATAAATCCATTCTATAAAACTTGAATTAGTATTTCCTGCACTATCATTTGCATAAAAAGTTATATTAAAAACACCATCTTCTAACATAAAAGAATAATTATTAGCCCCACAAGTTACAGAAGTATTAGTCATATTATATTCAAACCAACAGCTATCTAAATTAGTATCTGTTGCTGTCCAATTAATAGTTTCATTTTCTCCTGATTCACCATAATCCATATTTGTTGTTGGAGAAGTTATTGTAACTGCTGGAAATGTTGAATCAATATGAAAGGTTCTATTTGAATCCCCAAATACACAAGTATGGTCTGAAAGACAAAATTGAGTATTCCATAATACAGAACCTTCTCCAAAGGTTTTATTAAAAGTAGTTGTATTTGTTATTCCTGTAATTGTTTTTGTTTCATTAATCTCAAAAGTTCCTGTTTTGTTATGCCATAAAGATGCATTAACAAAAGTTAAAGCTCCCCTTGCTCTTCCTGTTGCATTAAATGTTACATTTCTTGTAGAATAATAATTATCAATTGGAGAATTTAATGTTACAGCAGATATTAATTCATATTTATAAACTTCAGCAGTATGAGCATCAGAAAGCCATAAGTTATTCCCATATACTACCATTCCAGCAGAATAATTATTTACAGCAGTTTGACTATAATTAATTAAATAACCTCCACTCATATTATATATATAAATTGAATTATCAGTTCTATCTCCAACATAAATATAATTTCCATCAGTTGTTAAAGACCTTGAATCTGCATTTGATATATTTGTGATAAAAGAATAAAATATATCTCCTGTTGTTAAATCAGAAAAAGTAATATTATTTAATGCAGCAGTAATACCAATTAAATTTCCATCATAAATATCTATTGAAGCCCCAATCTCTGTATTTAAAGTAACAGCACTAAGATAAGTTCCATCTAAATCATATTTATCTATTTGACTCGGAATATCATTAATATATAAAAAATCATTATAATAAGCAACACCTCTTGCACCTGCACTTTCCACACTAGTAGTGAAATTATACATAGAAGTTCCAGAATTATTATATACATAAATATAAGAATCCGTGTAATCTGCAATGAAAATAGCAGTTGCATTTTCCCCCATATCATTAGGGTTATCATTACCAGTAGCAGATGTATCCCAATGTTCTCCAGTATAACTTGCTTCCCAAAGTGCCCATTCATCTATTAACTTTCCTTGAGAAGTAATTTGCCAATCTATTGTATCTGATACACCTTTTTCTCCTTCTAATTTGATATAATAAGTTCCTTCAATTACTTCATCACCTAAATTATATAATTCATAAATATTTTCCATTTCTTTATGCGAACCAACTAACACATTTGAACAAGTTAAATTCTTATTAATTTCCACACATTTTTCTCCATAATCATCCACATCTATTTCTTTTTCTCCTGTTTTGATGTAAAAATTATAATCTATAATATCCTCTTCAATCCAATTACCTTTTCCTTGTAATTTCATAAATTTAACATCATCAATCAAAACTCCTCTTTGATACATTATAATTTCTGTTTCAGAAGAACAATCTGAATCACAAATATCTGTATTTTCTTTTAATTCTAATTCTGCTAAATCTAAGAATCCAAACCAATCTCTAATAGTAACTTTTCCATAATCTCCAGTCTTATCATCAAACAATTTAATATTATCAATACTTAAATCAGCAGAAACCATTGGTAAAATCAAAAATAGGCATAGGGTTATCATCAAAAACAAGTTTTTCTTTGCTGAGAATTGCTTACAATCGTTTTTATGTATTAAATTTTCCATTTTTTCTGTTAAATTCCAAAACCTCCTGTTCCACCACCCTCACTGGAAGATTGTCTTGTGAACATTAATATCCCACCAATTAAAGCAATCATAGACATAATAAATGGAGAATACAAAATAAGGTAAGACATCATTTCTTGTTGCTGTAATCTTATTGCTATTTCATCTGTTCCAGTATAAATATCTTGATATATATTGCTCATAATAACACATCCAAATATCAATAAAATCATTAACACAATATACAGAGCAATAAATGCAGGATGAGGAGAATATCCAACTATAAAAACAAATACTAATGTAAATATTAAAACTAAAACATATCCAAATCCAATAACCCAAGGTAATGATTGAATAAAAGTGTTTGCAATACCAAAAGAATATTCTGATGCTTCTGACATATTAACACTATCAACCATTCCAAGGTCAGTCATAATAGGAGTTAGTTCATCACTTGCAATATCAATTATACTCCAAGCCATTACAGCAACAAATCCCATTATTAATGTAATCAAAAGAACTGAAAAGAATATAATTATTCCTATCCCTGCTTTTTTATTCATTGGTTTTCTTTTATTTATTAATGGTTTTAGTTTCATTCTTTTTCTCCTTTTCTAATTGTGGTAAGTTATTTAATATATGAACTATTCTTGCTCCGGAATTTCTAAATGCTAGCTTATTTATTTCTAAAACTTTTTCTTCTGTTATTATATATTTTCTTTTCATTGTATCACAACCTCCTCTTTTGGAAGTATTCCCATTTTCCTCATTTGATTTCCCATAGCATTTAACAAATAATTTGATTTAGCCAATGAATTTGAAGCTCCATCCAATTGATTACAAAAAACATCCCAACAAACCTTATGAACATAATCTGTTTTGACTTCTTTCTTATGATTCATTTCAATCATTGCAAAGTAATTATCTTCATCATTGATTTCTTTCTTACATCTAAAACATATTTTCATTACCATTTTTATTTTCCTTTCCATCTTCCTAAAGTAGACAATTTAATTTCATCTAATAAATTAGGATATTTATTATATTGTTTGTAAATTGCTTTTGTAATTCTTGAAGGAGTTATTTTATCTTTTTCTTGATTAGATTTAAACCTGCTTAAATCAACAACCCATTTTTTAAATTGTGGGTCTGCTCTTATTATTTCAGTTCTTTTTTTATTCATGTCTGCCATCATACTGTTCCTTGAGGAAATATCCCCCTATTTAACATCTTTTGAAACTCTTTATCATGAAACATTGAAGCAAAAATAAATACCATCCAGACTATAACAACAATTGGTGACATCATAAAACTTACTTTAAATATCATAAATAAAGTTTTGGCTATTAATTCTTCTTCTAAGAAAGCAAATGCAAGATTACTTGCAATATAAATTATTGCAATAAATAAAAAATAACCAGTCATCCATAAAACATTCCTAAAGTATTTTAAATAACTTATAGACATTATTTTTCCTTCCTCAGTTCTTTGATTTCTTGATGGAAGAAATCCCATACCAAAAAAGTTAAGAAAGAATATAAGAACTAATAATCCAAGGAAACCAATATATAATCCTGCTCTTGCACCACTTAATTGTTTTCCTAGATAAGTAACATCTCTACATAAACTTCCTGTTTCAATTTGTGAACCATCAAAACATTGAATATTAAAACAATAGTTTCCTATCTCAGAAAAGTTTCCACCAGCAATAGTATTATTAAATGTTTGTCCAACCTTTGTGCTTTCTTGGTTTATAGTTACTACACCATAGGGAGTATTAACAGTTGAGATATTGCAAGTAGTTGCATTGTTAGAAGTAAAACTAAACTCCAAATCTGTATCTAATTTATGAGGTTCATAAGTTATATCTAAAGCACCAACTAAACTTATTAAAAATACTGTAACAAATAATATTAGTAAACATTTTTTCATTAAAACAAACCCCACTTCTTCTTCTCAGGTCCTTGAGGTTTTCCCCCAATGATTTCACTTATATTAAAGTGTCTTCTTAATGAACCTCTTTCTTCACCTTTCCAAGCTCTGTTATGTGTTGCTTCAACTAATGCTTTTAGTTGTGTGAATATCATTTCAAACTCTCTTAGATTTAATTTAGTTTGTTCTTGTTTTATTTTTTGTATTTCATATTCTATTCTTGGTTCTACTTCTTTTAATGTTTCTTCTTTGATTTTATCTTCATCTACTTCTCTACCTAAAAGCTCAAGGTTTATTCTTTTTCTTTTATTCTTCTCAGCAATCCTTGTTTCTAAAATATCCTTACATTCCTCAAGTGATGGAGTTCTAAAATAAACATCATACTTCATAAATATAACAGCAGAAAGAGCTAATGAAAACTCTAGCATTCTTCTTGCTATCATCTTCTCATCAAAGTTAGATAATAAAGTTTCTTTATTAATATAGGATTGCATAACTTGCATCATCTTTTCAACTCCTTCCCCAGTAAGAACTCTTTTCTTTTGATCATCTATTGCTTTCCATTCTAAAATTCCTTCATCATTTGGAGCAAGAACATCTTGTTTTAACAAGTGGTAGATTTTAGTTAAAGTTTCATTACAATCTAATTGAGCTTCTGCTAAATTCATTTCAGATTCTTCCATCTGATACTGAAGTTGTTTTGCTTGGTTTGCAAATACATTACTTTGGTTTGTTTGAGCTTGTAAACCAACTTGTTCTGCAACTTCATTATATGGTTGCTGAGGTAATCCTTCCATTATAGATTATATCCTCCTTTAAATTTGATTGGTTTTAACTTCTTAAATGATTTCATAACCATTCTAGTTCCTTTTGCTTTCCCCATAATAGGAAGAGCTTTTGCAGTATGTCCAACCCCTGTTGCATAACTAGATCTTAATGTTGCTTCACTTGCAGTTCCACCAACTGGCATTGCACCAACCACATTTAATCCTATGATTCCACCCATACCAAGATCCATCATAGTATCTTTCTTTTTCCTTGCCATTTTATTTTACCTCCTTTTACTTTTTTATAAAGTTGGATTTCTTTAACTTCTCTTCCTCTTCTCTTTAATCTTTTTCCTATTGGTTCAATATATAATGCTCCTTTTTTTGTTAGCTTAGTTTTAAATCCTGGAAGTTTTCTTGCTTTTGCTTTAGGAACTTTCCAAGAAACTCCAAGAGTTGTTCTTGCCCATTTCCTTCCTAAACTAAATGCTTGTTTTGGTGTTCTGCCAACTCCAATAATTCTAAACTTACCAAATCTTCTTCCAAATACTTGAAATTTTACTGGTTGTTGTTTAGGAAGTTTCATTGGTTTTAAATATGGAAGTGTAGTTACTGGAGGTTTTTTATAATAAGAACTATAAGAAGATCTATAAGGTTTTCTTACAGAAGAAGGAATTATTGAAGAATATAATTTAGATATACTTGAACTTGGAGTTATTTTTGAGCTTGGTTTTGCAGAAGAGGAAATTAAACTTAAAGGAACTATTGAAGACATTGCAGAAGAATAACTTTTTGAACTAACTCTTGAACTTGGTTTTGATGAAGATACTAATGAAGAATAAGAAGGAGTAGAACTTATAACAGAAGAATATGAAGGATTTACTGAAACTAAAGAAGGAGTTGTAGTTGTTGAAGATGGTTTATATACTGAAACTAATCCTGTAGTTATATCAATAATTGGAGGAGATTTATAAGAAGAATAAGATGTTAATATATTAGAGATTGGTTGTCCTCCTGTTGTTGTAGTTGCTCCTGTTATATCCTTAAAAACATCTAAAGGAATATCAACACCCTTCCAAGTATAATAGAATCTACTTGAAATTAATTTTGCCTCTGAACCAACAGAATAAATTGATTGTATTTCTGGCTTTGGAAATCCTGCTGCACCTGGAACAAATGCTTCACCTGGTTGTGCAGAAGTTCCTTTTACAAATCTTTTAGGAATTATTGCAGCAGTTCCTGGTTTATTAACAGAACTAAAATCTTGCCAATTAGGAAACCATCTTGTTCCTGAACTACTTCCAGTTACTCTTGCAAATGTTGGTGAAACTCCTGAACCACCAAATACTCCAACAAATTCAGAATCTCCTGTTTTAACTACCTTTAATTTCCCATCCCAAAATTGAGTTCCTGTTGTATGATATAATTTAGGACTAACTTTAATTGGAAGTCTTTGAACTTGTGCTGGAGAAATAAATTCTCCTTCTCCAGTGTATCCTTTTAATTTAATAGTTAATCTTTGTGAACCAGTTTGAAATTCTTTCCAATGTTGAGTTATTGGTTTTGATGGATACCTCTCTCCTTCTAATGCTCCCCTCATAATAATTTGTTCATCAGGAAGTTTTATTTTTCCTCTTGTTCTTATCTTACCATAAGTAACATCCCAAAGTTTTGTTCCAGTTTTAAAACCATAAAAACTTGCAGTAATGTCTGCTCCTGCCCTTCCAGTTATCTCTCCTTTCTCCCAAGCTGTTGGAGCATGATAAATTCTTTGTGCAGTTCCTAAAACATATCTTCCACCAAAATATGCACCAGCTCCATAAGTTCCAAGTTTTAAAGTTGTTGTTGTAATTGCTCCAGCTTTTGATCCCCATAATGCAGTTGCACCAGCAGTTGCTCCTGTTGTTCCAGCACCAATCACAAGTCCTAACCCAGCAGTTGCACCATAGATTACTCCTGTTCTAATCAATGCTCCTTTAGTTCCAACTGCACCATAAACACTTGCACCAAGAAATTGATTAACTTGTTCTTGATATTTTCCTTGTCCAGTATCTTTAGAAATAATACCTTGCATTGTTTCTTGACTTATTAATTCTTCACTTGCTAAATCTTTATACTTTCCATAAGCTTCTGATACTTTAAATTGCATTCTTGATGGTGTTGTTTGAAGAGCAGTTTCTTTAAACATTTCTGCTTGTTGATGTTCTGTTAATGCTTCTCTTTCTTCTGTTGTTGCAGTTCTTGAAGTCCAATCTTTTCCAATAGTATAAGTTTCAGTAACAGGAATATATTTCTTTTTTCCAGGAACTTTCCAAATACCTGTTTGAACACTATAGGTTGTTCCAGGAGGATGAACAGGAGTTGTTGGTGGTGTATAAGTTGGAGTTATGGTTGTTCTTCTTCCTCCAGTATATTGTTGAACTAATTGTTGTTGTTTAATCTGTGCATCTATTTTTGCTTGTGCTCTTTGCTGAGCTTGTCTTGCAATCTCTGCTTGTCTTGCAATCTCTGCTTGTCTTGCAATCTCTGCTTGTCTTGCAATCTCTGCTTGTCTTGCAATCTCTGCTTGTCTTGCTTGTTCTGCTAACCTTTGTGCTTGAGTTTGTACTGTTGAAATTCCACCAGGTGCTCCACTTGTTACAGGCACACCAGTTCTTCTTCTTCCACCAGAACTTGTATCTACTGCTCCTGCCCAACCTGAAGGATCACCACCAGTAAAAACAGGATCTCCTTTTGTGGAATATCCAACAATCCCTAACCCTGCTGTTGAAGGAACATCTGCTGGTTTTTGTTTTCTCCATGTTCTTGGATCATACCAAGCCATTATCTTTCTCTCCCTACAAATTTATATTTAACACAATTTGTAAGTTGGATATATCCATCACCTAATTGTTTAAATTCACATTCAGGATTATTTCTATATTCATCATAAGTTGGAACACCATAATTTGTTTTATCTAAAATAGAATAATATCCTATTGTAAAACAAGTTAAAATTAAAAGTCCAATCAAAAGAATAGTTATTGTTTTCATTTCTTTTTCACCAAGTGTAACATTGTTACACAACTAATCTTTATATAATTTTCCTTTTTTGATTGGGGTATACCAAAGTATAACAACAACAAAAACTAAGCTAAAAGTAAATGTTTATAAACTTTAAAAGTTGTTATAATTATAATAACAAAGAAGATGGAATTAGATTATGCACAAGATACAAAAGCTCCTTTCAATATGGCGATTGCTACTCTTATGAGTTTAAGAGCAACATTAGATGCTATAAGAAATATTGAGGCAAGAATAGATTATCCCCCTGAAGAAAGACAAAGAATTAAAATAGAATTAGTAAAAAGGTTTTATGTTGATTCAAGTCCACTAATATTTGATGATACTATTCTTAAGAAATATACCTCTATTTTAGATCTTAAACCCATTAAATTTGTTTGTGTTAATAGGAACAATCAAAAACAAGTAAGGAAAATAAAATATTCTTTTGAATTAAATAAACAACTTGATGAATGTCTTTTGAAGTTACAGGTTGAATTACAGAAGAAGAAATATTATATGCCACCAAGAGATGACATGGGTTCTGCTGTTGGGAAGATGAGCTAATGGTAAAGTATTGTATAGAAAAATATCCTAAAGGAAGTTGGAAGGGACAACAAACTCCTGGAAGATTTATGGATGGATGGTTATATAAAAACTTAGAATTACTTGCAGATAAAATTTCTCATGACATGACTTTCCTTGGAATAATATATTCTTCTACACTTGAAGTTGGAACTGGTAAATCAGTTTTTGCAACACAAATTGGAGAAGCTTGGACAGAAATAGTAAACAAGAAATATAATTTAAAGATCCCTTATGATATTGATAATCTTGTTTGGAGACCAAAAGATTTAATTGATAAATCAATGGGAAAAAATGGATTTAAAAAGATTCCAAAGTATTCTTATGTCCTTGTTGATGAATGGGAGGATGCAACTTATTGGAGTGAGCTTGGAATGACTTTAAGACAATTCTTTAGGAAGTGCAGACAATTAAATTTATTTATTATGTGCATCATACCTAATTGGTTTCAACTTCCATTAAGTTATGCAGTTTCAAGAAGTGTTTTTGCAATTGATGTTAGGTTTAATGATAAATTAGATAGAGGATTCTTTGCATTCTATAATTTCCCTGCAAAAAGGTTTCTTTATGTAAATGGAAAAAGAAATCATAATTATTATGCAGCTAAACCAACTTTTATGGGTCGGTTTCCTGATGGTTATGGTGTAGATGAACTTAAGTATCGTAAGAGGAAGTATGATGACATGGTGAAGTATGACGAGGAACACCCTGAGAAAAAGACATCAAAGCAATTAATAACTGAAAGAAACATTGAAATATTAAAGAAATATTTAGAATTAAATCCAAAAGCAACACTAAAAGAATGTGGAATTTTGTTTGGGGTATCAAAAAAGACTATTTCTAATTGGAAATTGGGGGGTGCTGCCTTAAAGAAAGAGGTAGAAAGTAATTATATTAATAAACTAACAATAAAAAAAGAAATAATAGTGGATGAGGATGCCTTGGAACAAACAGAAAAAGAAAAAGGTGTGGCTAATGAATTAGAATTAGATCCTCCTACTAACTAATATAACATGGCAAAAGAAAAACCTGTCCATGTAGAAGTCAATTGGTGGATATTAATAATGGGAGCAATAGGTTTTATTGCTTGTGTTATTTTATTTTATTGTCTTGTAAGAAGAATTACTTAGATTGATTTGAGAAAAATTTATTGTTTCAATAGAATCTTCAAATACCCAATTTAAATTACACTCTTGTGCAAAGCAAGAATAATATTTTACAAAACTTCTTTCATTACAGAAATGTCCTTGAACATTAAAACTATATTCACCATTGATTAATTCGCATTCTTTTCTTGCACCTAAAATTTCATTAACAATTAAAAAAGAAGCACAAATAATTACTCCTATTGAAATTAAAATTAAGAATGTCCAAAGTTTTGGATCTATTTTTAAATTCATTTTAAATTATTTTTCTGGTTCTTCTTCATCCGAATCTTTTTCTTCCTCTTCTTCCGAGGAGTTTTCTGATTCCTGAGCTATTCTTTCTAATGCCAGAGCTATTCTTTCTGACATTATCAACTGTTGTCTTCGGTAAAAGCTCTCGCTCTTTAGGTTCTCCAGGTCCGACATCATTTGTAGTTGAAGGTTGAGATTCTGATTCTCTTCCTTCAACTTCTCTTCTGATGAAGTCGCTTCTGTTTTTGGTTTTTTTGCCATTATCAATTCCTTTATTTTTTTCTTCTTCTGCTAATCTTCCTAAATCCTTTTCAGGATCATAATTTTTTATTAGTTTTTTTTTTGATTGGAAAAACCATATCTTCCAAAATAAGAACATATAAATTAAAATAAAAACAAGCATTACTTCAATATAAATCTTTCCTTTAAAAATAAATATAATAAAAACTATCCCTACAACTAATAAAAATATTAAACCCAATATTAAAAAAAGAACTTTAATAAAATCCCAAATATTTTTGAAGAAGCTCATGTTATGTTGCTGGAGCTAATCCAGAACCCCCTGATGCTTCTGTTATTGGAGCATAACCCATATTTCTTGTTATACTATCAAGCTGATTAGTTATTTTAATATTCATTTCCTGAACCTTCAATGCAGTTTCACTTGATTCAGCAAGAGGTGCAACTGCATCTCCAATCTTTCCAATAATAAACCACATTCCAAAAATTAAAACAAGTAAAAATAAAAACATCATCATGTGAACTCCATATTTTTCTAAGAAAGATTGTTTACCATAAGTTGATTGAGATAATCTATCTAATGCAACATGAAACATTCTTACATCCCTATCAATTGGTTCAATGTCAAGCATAGCTTGTTTTGTATCTAAATCACCTAGAACAATATTATACCAATATCCATCTTGACCTTTTGCATACCAATAAATATTCTTTCCCATTTTTCTTCCATAAGCAGAAACATAATACCCACCAAATAATGTTTTAAGAATCTCTTCGCCACCCACTCCTAGTTTTACAATTCTAGCCCTACTTCTAAAAACTGGTTGATAGCCTTGTCCTGCAATATTTTCAAATACAATTATTTTCTTTTTATAAGTCATAAAAAAGAAGAATAAACCAACACCAATAATTATCATTAATCCTACAATGACAATAATAAGAACATAAATCCAACTTGAAGATAAAAAACCAGTTATATCTATCTTTGGAATACTTGGAACACTACCACTAACTCCTAAATCATCTAACATTCCCATCTTCTTTTTCCTTTAATTTTTTAAATTCTAAAATTATATTTTCAATAGTATCTGATTTTTTTAATTTCCATTTTTTAGAATATTCTAAAACTATTTTATCAACTTCCTCTTTTAAATCAAAATTAATTTGTGGCATTGTATAATTATTATTATTATTATAAGAATTAAACTTTATAAATCTTTTTGTTTTTTTTTGTATATATTATGTCTTTTTACAATCTTCTTTCTTGTGTAATTAGTTTATTTTTGACATTTAAGATTGCTATTGTGTATTTGTTTCTGCTGGCATTCTTTACAAATATAT
This sequence comes from Candidatus Pacearchaeota archaeon, assembly GCA_017608235.1. Classification (GTDB taxonomy): domain Archaea; phylum Nanobdellota; class Nanobdellia; order UBA10117; family JAFCGI01; genus JAFCGI01. The sequence goes on along the minus strand of JAFCGI010000012.1, from coordinate 12,641 downwards.
CTCTCTTTTGATATTAAAGGATGTTTAAATGAAATCCCACACCATCCATGCCACCAAGATTTATGTTTCCCACAACCCTTTGTCATCTTATCATTCTTTTGTGCCATGTTTCAATTTAAAGATTAAATGAGTTCCTCCTGAATTTTTTTCTCAACAATTACAATAGTATCATTATGGGCGTGAGAATGACAAACTAGTAATATCTCAACAATTTCAAATCCAAATCTCTTTCCCCAACCATAACTGTTCCACCCAAAAGATATTGCATATCCTCCAAGTTTAATTTTTGAAGCCATTGCTTTCTTAACATTTTGATATAAAGGACTATTCTGTGTATCTTTAGTTGTTGGTTTAAATCCAATAGCATTATAACATTCTTTCATTTGTCTTGGGGAATATGGGGGGTCTAATAAAATTCCATTAAATTTTCCTTTAAGTTTTCTACACCATTCAACTGCCCACATATTTTCTTTAGCTTTCATCTTTGGATTTAAATCATTAGTAAATTCTGCTGGACTATTCATTCCAGCAAATGGGTCTACCCATCCTTTTCCATCCCCAACATATTTATCTAATATTTTTTTAATTGGTTTTATTGTAAATGTCCATCTTGTTGGATTTCCATAAACTCTAGTTATTTTCATTGTTTGCTTTCCTCCAGATGTCTTTTGCATTCATTTTCATCTTCATAAGTCCCACCACATTCCTTACATCTCCAAAGATTATTCTCTTCCAATATAAAATTATCTTCAATTTCTTTATTCATTTTATCTTTTCCTTAATTTTTCCATAACAAATTATCTCACACGCCCCATTTGTAACTTGAGAAGTTGAAAACTTAACATCATAAACTTCTGGATATTTTTTATTTTGAAATATATCACTAAGAAAATGTTTGGTTTTAACTACAACTGCAAATACCACCCTTATTCTATATTGTTCTATCATCCTAACTCTCTAAAGTATTTTTCTAAATCTTTACATTTCATTTTGACATCTTAGTTGATTAGATGTCATTGCATAACAGCACCTCCAACAATCCCACAGATTAAAGAGATAATAAATATAACAATAAATTGAGGGTTAGAACCAGTAAACTCTGGTTGAACAATTCCTATTATAAATATCATCAAAAAAACCATCACTCCAACAAATATTTTAAATTTTAATGATTTTCCTTGCACTTTTGGTTTGGTTTGTGTCTTTTTCATTATCCTTTTATCCTTGCTTTTAGTTCTTCTGCATGCAATCCACCACTTGTGCATTCAGGACATTTACCTTTTAATTCATCAATTAACTCTAACACATCTTTCTTCCATTTTTCTTTGAACTTCCTTAATCTTTCATTAGGGGTTCTACCATATTTAATTTTTAATCCTGCTTCATATCCTCTTTGATATGCTAATAGTTTTTCTTCTTTTATTGATTTAAAACTCATTTCCAAACCTTTTGTTCTAATTCAAATCTATTTTTGATAAGTTTTTTTGCTTTAACTTCTTCTTTACATTTAATTTTATCACAGAAAATAATGGCTCTACAATTAATGTTCACACAATCAATGTTCCCACAATTAATGTTCCCACAATTAATGTTCCCACAATCAATGTTCCAACAATTAATGTTCCTACAATTAATGTTATTACAATTAATGTTATTACAATCAATGTTCAAACAATTAATGTCACCTTTAACTTTTAAATTATAATATCCTTTTATATCTCCTTCTACTTTTATACTTTCATTAAAAGTTGTATCTTCTTTCAATATTAAATCATGTTTTATTGTTTTCATGTTTTTTTGATTTCATGAGCAATTTAGCATATTCCTCACATTTCCTCTTGTAGTGTTCTAATTCTTTCTGTAATTCTTGATAGGCTTTATAACCTATTACTGTATTTCTTACCATAGTTCTTATAAGCTTATTATACGAACTTTGTCTTTAGTTCGCCTAATTCTGCAATAAATCCCTTATATTCTGGTGGTTGGTGTTCTTCTAACCAAGCTACTCTTTCATCAATAGATTCCCAAATATCTTGTTCTTTTATGCAGTTAATCCATTTCTTTGTGTCAGTATCCCATACTAAATGTTTTTTTATTTCCATTGTTCGTACAACCCGCATTAGGAGAACTTCTCTCCTGCTAATTTATCTATTTTTCCTATTGGAATCCATCTTAATTGTCTAAATGGACTTTCTATCCAATTTCCTTTTGCTTTAATTTCTCTAACTTTATCAAAAATCTCTTGAGTTGTTTTAGGTTTATCTTTCAACAACTTAATAAATTCTTTTATGTCTTCTTCTGGGTAGAAAGGCGCTTTGTTATCATAAAAGGGATGCTTTGTAGATTGTATAGGACATGCAAATCTTCTTTTCTCACTTAAATTAAATTCTTTTTCCATTTTCTTGTTTTTACCGGCATTCCTGGTGTTTTTGATTAGGTGTTCTTCATCATCTATAAGTTATAATGGAATTTACTTATAACTCTATCATATCTATAAGCACAATATTTGGCTAAAATAGCAACTTGCATTAGGCGGTTGTATCCTTTTTTTGTCATATTAATTTTTTCCCTGCTAATTTATCTAAAATTCTTACCATTCCATTTCTATTGTATGGTTTAATAGCACCACATAGTTCCTCTTTCAACCTCTTAATAAATTCTTTGATGTCTTTAACAAAAACCATACTCCCTTGATTTGTAAATACATCTATTTTCTCACTTAAATTAAATTCTTCTTCCATTTTCTTGTTTTTACCGGCATTCCCGGTGTTTTTGACACAGGGGGACTACGGCTTTCACGCATTCGTTGACGGTTATAACGACCCACCCCATGAGCATGATACCCTCTAAGTGAGGGTTTAACATAATATTAGTCTTTGATGTCATTTTTGTCCTCTTAAAGCATTTATTTGTAAATAGATTATTACTATTCCCATTGCAATTATTATATTCCCTAAACCAATAAACATTCTTAAAATTACTAAAGCGAAAGCTAAAGCTAAAATAAAACAAACATCCCTCTTTACATCAACTTTTATAAATCCTTTCTTATTTTTCACAATTGTTTTCTTTGATGTCATTTTTTCTGAGTATATTTCCCTTTAAAATTTTCATCTACATTAATCCAATCTATTAATTCTTCTACTTGAACTGGAGTTAAACCTTCTTCAAAATGTATATTTAGACTATAAGGCACAAATTCTTTCAAACCACAATTAGAACAACTAATTTTCCTTAAACTTTCTTTAATAGAATCTCCCTTTATTATAGACACCTTTCCTTGATGTTTACAATTCATGCAAAATACCTTAGCTTCATATTTTTCTATCTTTTCTTCTTCATCTTCTGTTTTAAAAAATTCTTTAAACCAACCCATTTCAAAAAACCTCCCTTGCAGCTTCTATTGCTTTAGTTGGATTAGCATGAAGATAAATTCCTGTTGTTGCTAGGTTGCTATGTCCCATAAGAACTTGAACTTGATGTAATTGCATTGTTTCAGCACATTGAGTTCCAAAATAATGTCTAAGAGTATGAAATGAAATTCCTTTTCCTAAAACATCCCAACCTAATTGAGTTATGTATCTTTGCAATGCTCTTCTTTTAATTTTTAATGGAAGAAGTTTAACTGCATTTTCATTAACTTTTTTAGGACAAGGAACAACTCTATCCTTTTTATTTTTAGCAAACTTGATTTGGATTCTATGTCCCTGAAGATCAACTTGTTCTTTTGTTAATGGTTTAATTGGTTCTCCTTTCTTTCTTTCATATCCTAAGATTTCAGAAATCCTAAGTCCTGCTTCTGCTGCAAGAACAACTGCTAGAAGATATTGTTTCCTTTTTTTATGTTTTGATTTTTGAACTGCTTTGAATAGTTTTTCATATTCTTCTTTAGTTATTATCTTTGGTAATTTTAGCATCTTCTTTCCTTTCAAACTTTCTCTGACAATTAGGACAAGTTATAGAATTTAATTTAGATTTAGATTCCCATTCATAATCGCAGTTTGGACATTTAATCTTCTTCATTTTTCTTTCTCTTCTTTTGATATTGTTGTTGAACAACCATTAATTTTTTCTTTTTCTCTTTATCTTTCATCTTATCAATAACTTTTTGTAATAATCTCAAATCACTTGCTCTTTCTTTATCAACATTTAAATCTTCTCTTCTCCATAATCTATTTCTATCTTGCCAAATTTCTACAACATCATCACAAAATTCATCAGCATACCTATACCCTTTTCTTCCTCCACCAGCAATGATGGGGTATCCTAATTTTCTTAATTGATGTGTTGCCCAAGAAACCTTTGCTTTCATTCCAGCAACTTTAAACCAATTACTAACTGTTGGTTGTTTGAAATCATAAGCTTTACTCTTCAAACAATATTCTACTATCTCAGAAATCTTAATCCATTTAGTTCTCCCATAATTTTTTATTTTAATATAAGTATGATCTTGGATTTGTTTTTGTGCCTCTTTTCTAAAAGCATTAGGTTTTCCTGTTCCTAACATTGAATCCCAAAAAGTTCTCATTTTTTCTTAGTCTTTTTCATCAACTCTAAAATTTTAACATCTACTTTAGCTCCTGCCTTCACTAAGACATTAGTTAATTTTGGTAGAGTATTAAAAATTAAAACACCAATTGATGTAACTAACTGATCCTTATCTTCTTTTTCTAAATCATTTATATTCATATCTTTTACTAATTCATTTATCAAATAAGTTCCATTTGAAAACCAATCGTTTAATTCAGAATTAACATCTCTTGCAGTTCTTTCATATTCTGTTGGTTGTTCTGAATCTCCATAGAGTTCTTCCCTTTTTATCTCCTGAACGATTGATTTAACATCCTCTTTTCCAATCCCTTCTCCACTTAAAGCGATTTTTCCAATCTCTTTTTGTTTTTCCTTTGGTAATTGTAAAATTTTTTCAGCAACAGCACTATAAGGTAATTTCTTTTCTTTAATTGCTTTTCTTAATTCCTTTGGAGTGTCCGTCAAACGGACAAATTCCCCAATTCTTCTTTTATCTATTTTTACTATATTTGATAATTCTGTGTCTGTCTTACAATTATAAAAATCTTTTATTAATTTTAGGAACTTACCTATTTCTTCTGGTTCTAAATCTGTTCTCTGAACATTCTCGACTAAACTTTCAATAGCAACCTGTCCTTCATTTTTATATTCTTTATCAATAGCAAGTATCTTTTTCTTCTTAGCAATTTGATGTGCTTTCCATCTCCTCTCCCCAGCAACAATCTCATATTGATTCCCTTTCTTTCTAACAGTAATAGGGTTGATTAATCCAAGTTCTTTAATACTATCAGAAAGTTCCTTTAATTTTTCTCTATCAAAATGTTCTCGTGGTTGCATAGGGTTTGGCTTAACCTTATCAACATCAATTTCTTTTAGTTCCATAATAATTAGTAGTAGTAGTAGTTTATAAATATATGTGTTTTGTAGATATTATGTCATACATTTATGTCATCATTAAATCTTAATCTCTTTGTTAAAATTTTCTCTTTTACATAATACTTTGCTATTGTGTCTATTTTTTCTTATTAAATATTTGGATTGCTATTTCTGGAAAACCATAAATAAAAACTCCAAAGATAAATAGAAACCCAGTTCCTAATCCATTGATCCAATGACTCCCAATAACATTCCAAATAACAGAACCATTAAGTCCTGCGATAAGAGTTATTAATCCCATCTTTTCCCAAAAATGTTTCCACCATTGATATTCTTGTTCTTTCATTTTATACCTCCTGGTTAATTTAATTGTCATACTTTTTTGGAATTGTGTCTTAATCTCTCTTTTAATTCATACTGATAAACATCCCCAAGAGTTTTACAATATCCACATTTTCCACAAATGAAATTAGCCCTGCTTTTTCTAATTGATTTTGTCATACAATGACATCCATTACAATGTGTTAATTCTTCTTCTGTCATTTTTCAAATGTTTTGTGTCTATTTAAATAAAATTCAATCTGTTTCTTTTTCATTCTAATCTTATCAAATTCTTTTCTTTTTCTCTGTTCCGCTCTCAGTTTTCTTCCAGTTCTTTTTGCTATTGGCATTTTATTGTGCATTTGCGACATTTATTCCTCTTTCTCATTACTTACTGCCTTTCCAATAGCTTCTAATATATCTTCTATTTTCATAGCCACAGTTATGTAATCATCTTCTCTCTTATTACTGATAGATATATTAAACCAAATATTGTTATTCATTTCTCCATCACTTGAGAAATTTACATCTATGCTATCTCCAGTTATATCTCTATCATCATAATTTGCACTAACATCTGCTTTTATTTTTTCCATTTTCTTTAACCTCCATGATTTATTTATTTGATTTTAATGTTAATAGATTACAAACAATCAATATTTCTTTCTCTGTTTTTGACTCTGTGAAATATCCTGCTCTATATAAAGCACCAAGTAGAATTTCTTCTGTTGAATTTCCAATACCTTTCAATAAAGTTTTCTTATAATTTGGATGAAATTTATATCTTCCATCTTTCTCTTGAAGAAACTTTATTTTCACAAGTTGCTTTAAACCTTCTTCTATTTCTTTTTTTGTTGGATTCATTTTAACCTCCTATTTTAATTTATATTTTTGATTTACCAAGATTCCATCTCCTTTGATATAAGGATAAACCCACACTCTTAAATAACCATCATCGATGTTGTATTTCTTCCCTTCAAATCTTTTTAGTTTCCCTTCTTTAAAATCATGATATAACTTCTTATATTTTTGTTTATCATAAAATCTCCTAAAATGCCCCCTTACCCAGAATCTATGTGAGAATCTTGTTCTCGATTCTTGTTCTTCTAATTGATTCAAATATCTCGCAAGATAACCAACAACCCTAATTTTATTATGGGATGGTAATGGAACTTTTCCACTAGCTATTCTCCTTTGAATGTTTTTCTCTGTCTTTTCTCTAAATGTAAATTTTACATCCTCTGAGTTTACAAAATCAACAAAGTTCATAATGTATTCTTTAATCTTTCTCATATACTTGTTTTTTGATTGTGCATATAAATCTGTTTTAAACCAACCCCAGCCTTCTTCATGATGATAATATCCCATAATATCTATTTTCTCTGGTAAGTCTTTTCTTTTCAATTTCTCAGCTATTGAAAATAAATCAGTTATGAGAATAGAACAATAAATTCTATCATAAACAACAATGTTAAAATCTAAGAAACAAAGGTAATGGGGAAATCTTACTTTCCTAACTGGATTTTTTGTATTTAATAATAAAAGATTTAAGTTATTTGGAATCTCAAAATATTTCGCTTCTTTCATTAGTTTAAATATCATATCAGAATCTATCTCGGGATTCTTTTCAGTTAATTTACAAAACAACTGATAATTCTTAAGGTCATCATTCTCTGGTATATTCATTCTTTCATAAATGCTTAACTTTGTATTATCTACTTCCTCAATCTCATCTTTTAAATCCTTTATGTTTACTGTTTCTTTATCTGTTGGATTTTGTTTAAACTTCTTTGCGACTTGTCTCATGTATTCTGGACTGTCTTTTGCTAATTCCGTTCCCTCCTTTAACCCTTTCTCAGTAAGGTTAATCTCTCCTTTATCACTTACATAAATTTGTCCTTTCTCTTTCATTTCTTTTATTGTTTTATTTATATCCATTTTGACCTTTTTCTGTTCTTTTATGTTGTTCTTTTAAATTAACTATTTTAATTATTGAACATTTTGGAATAACATGAACATACTTACATCCACCTAATTCCCATCTCTCTTGAGCAATCACTATTCTTTTTTTATCTTCGTGAACTTTAAATCCAACTATCTCTCCTTCAATTGGTTCTAAATCTGGTAGTTCTTCTTTTTGATAACATCCTAATTCTAATCTTTGTGCATCAAGCCATGTTACTTTTACTATTTTTTCTGTCATTTTAACTCTTTTGTGCAATCTCCTTTGTATTAGCTTTCCAATCATCTTCTTCCCAATTCATTAATTGCATAAAATCTTCTTTAGCAACATCAGAGATTACTATTCCTTCTATTGATTGTCCAGTTAATTTATTTAGTAAATTATATTTCATTTTTTCACCTCCTTTATATTTTTAATCATTCCTCTTGGAATTAATTGCCAATGTTTAAACCAATCCTCTTCTCCCCACATCATAAATCCTAAAATAACTTTATCCTTATCTTCCTTTAAAAGATAACCAACTGAAAAAGTATGAACTGGTTCTTCTCTTTCTAATTCTTCCAAAGTTAAAGGACTTGAGAATCCAGATTGAGCATCCAACCATTCTACTTCAACTATTTTGTATTTTTTTAACATTTTTTATATGTTTTGTGTTTTATTTGGTTGATGAGCAGGGATGAAATGATTGTTGCTTGTTATTCTCTTTTCCCATCAGCTTACCCTACTCATCAGTGCTGATGAGTATAAAATGCCCTCAGAATCGTTTATATTGGTTCTGAGGGTTGTTTGTGTGTTTACCTGGCTATTCTGTTGATTTAGGTTCTTCAGGTTGATCTACTTCAACTTTGAAGATTTTTGCAGGGTTTTTTCCTGCTTTCTTTTCTCCTAATCCTTTATAAGTTATTCTAACTTTATCACCAATCTTAACTAAAGACATTCTTTGATCTAAGATTGTTGAACCCCAAATACCAATAAAATTACTTGGCTCTGTTTCCAGGGTATAAATGTTAGACTTATTTGCTCCAACATCAGATTCAGATTTAACAAGTATTCCTTCAATGAAATCTCCATCTTTTTCATAAGTCCAAATATCAGGATTTATTTCTTTAAATACCATATCACTTGTTACCTCCTTACAATCAGTTAATTTTGATTCTCCTAACTCTATAATCTTTTTCTTTAGTTTTAAGAAAGCTACATCAACATTCTCATTCTCATCTAGTTCTGCTGTTAATTGGATGTCTTGGGTTTCATAATTACCTAAATTAAACTTTTTTGTATATGTTATTTGTTTAATTTTCATTTTCTTGTTCCTTTTCAATCTTTTTTAAGCATTCATTACAATATTCTTGGTTCTTTTTCTCTGGAACAAATGAAGCTCCACAACCTTTACATATTTTTGATTTTATTGGCATTTTTTAGTTTTCCATAGGAAATGAAGGTGTTTTTTGTCAATAGTTGTTAAAGTTGTTTAAGTTGTTTAAGTGATTAAAGTACCCTTAAATATTAACACTTTTGATTTTTTATGTGTAAATGTGTTTCATTTTACATAATAATTTAAATAACTTTAACTACTTAAATAACTTTAACTACTTAAATAACTTTAACACCTCCTTTTGATTTATTTATCATTTTTTCTTGTATTTTTACAATTTGATTGAAGGTTGGGATATCTAATTTTTCATTAGGATTATAGTTTTTTGATAGTGAATAAATCTCCAATTCTTTCCAACCAAAAATTTCTTTTCTTGTTTCCAACATCCCATATTTAGCTAATAAACCTAAATTTGTTTGTAATGCAGGAATTGATAAAAAATTCATATAATCTGCATGCAATTGTGTAACAGATCCATATAAACTAATATCTTTCTCAAAACACTCCATAATTCTTCTTTGATTTATTGTTAAAGGAACCATATATTTATTAGAACATAACTTTAAAAAACACTCCCGTGCGATATCATAATCTTGTGGTGTTGCTATAAGAAATTCTCCTTTTTTCTCTCTTTGATATTGATATAGTGCCGTTGAAGCACAAATAAAGTCTAGAAACCTTGGATAATGTGTTCTCATTATAATATTCTTTGTTGGAAAATAGTTATGTATAAATGAAGCAAAAGGAACTTTTACTTTCCATCTTTTTAAATATTCTAGTGATTTTTTTATAAAAGGATTATATTCTGGAACAATTCCTTCTGCTTTATATTTAGAATGTCTTTCCATAATAAGTTTAGTTTGGTTTTCTGTGCTATCTAAATTTAATATAACAAATCGTCTAATTAATTCTGGATTTGGAACAGCAGAAGCAGTTGTTGTGATCATAACAGGTTTGCCTTTAATTTCAATATCAATTGCCCTTTGTTTAATAACCATTGTAGCATTTGAACCATCAGAACACATAACCTTAAACACATCAGAATTTAATACTGTTTCTGATATATCTTCTGGATAAAATACTTTTCCATCCCAACTCCATTCTGGCTCAAATTTAGGGTTGTGCCAATATGTGAAAACTGCTGGACTTATTCTTGTTCTGTGAATATAATCTTCTTTAGGTATAATCTTCAAAACATTCTTTGCAACATAATCTTTTCCTGTTCCAGCTTCATCATTTACTAATAAATTATAAGAAGCAACTTGAGAATTAATAACTAATCTACCACAAGCACATAAAAATATAACTTTCCTTGAAGGAATTTCTCCAACTATTTTCTTATCAAATTCTTTTTCACATATCATATTAAATAAATTTTTATCTCCCAAGTATTTCATATATTCATATGATGGTTTTGTTATTTCACCAACTTCTTCTTTTGGTTTTTTCTCTATTTTTTTAGGATATTTCTTTCTATAATCTGCTTTAAGTTCATCTGAAATTTCTTTAATTACTGATTTTTTCATCAACCTATTCCTCCTCTAAATGTTTATATAGATTCAAAGGACAATTACATTTTCCATTTTTAAAGTAAGGACAGGTTTCTCTTTCAATTCTCTTATATATATGCCCCCCCTCCCTTTTTTTATGCCTTATTTTTTCTAAACTTCCATTACAGATTAAAGCATCTAGAAAAGTTAATGTAACATCTCCATCAGAATGATCTGCCCACCCCATCATTTGCATTATGGCTTTGCTTGTTATTTCTTTATCTAAAAATTCTTTTTGAATAAGCTTAGAAATTTGAATATATCTATTCGCCCTATTATCATTTTTTTTAAGATGTTTAGAGAGGTTTGCAATTTTATCTTTCTTTGTTATTGAAACTTTTCTTGGACATATAAACGAACCAATAGAAAATATATTATTACATCTTGGACACTTAACCATTATTTTTCTCCCTCCTTATTTACATACTCATTAACATCAATAACATCAACCCAATAAATCTCTTCTTTCTTTCTCCCTTCTTCAAATCTATGTCCTTTAAAATTTTCAATATATAGTTTCTCTTCACCATTAAAAACAATATAACAAAAATAATAATTTCCATAAATATCTTTAACAAAACTCTTCTTGTTTTTTTTAAGAAGTATATCAGCTTTAATCCTTAGCCGTTCAACCCTTTCCCTCATTGTTTCCGTTTCCATTTCCATATCATCTCCCAATATTTTAATCAATCTCAATTTATAAACCTTCCTACACCCACATTCTATTTTTTGGTTCTTCCTTTAAATCCTTTTTCCTTTCCCAATTATAACAACCTTGAGTTGTGCATACCCATCTATCTTTATAATCTTCATGTTGTCTGAATTTAACAATTTTTCTACAACATTTACACCATGCACTTTTGAACATTTTATTATCATCTCTCATTTTATTTTAAAACAGGAGAGGATAAAGAGGTGATCCAAGCCCCTCCTGCCCTTCAATAAATAAAGTAATTTATTGAATGTTAGTTTTATAATTCACTCCAAATTTATTTAAAAATCTTTCAATGCCTGATTTTATTCTAACTGGTTCTTCTTCTCTTTTCATATTTAAAGCATAACTGCAAGTTTTAGGGCAACCATCTTTTCCATAATAAATACAGTCTATTATCCCTGCAGAGTTACAAAAGTTTTTTTCATAAGGTTGAGGGATCATCTTCTACATATCTCCTGAATAGTTATCCAATCAACTATTGTATTATTTCCCTCACCACTAACAACAGGAATTTCTCCTGCACTATTTATTGTTTGGATAATATTTAATTGTCCATCAAAATATCCTCTTCCATAATATCTTGATTCTATTTTTGGTTTAATATCAAAGATTAAAATATAAACAATACAGATTAATAAAAGTATTGAAACAATAATTATAATTATTTTGTTCCTCTTTTTTTCTGTATATCTATTTGTTTGTAATGGATTCATTTTTTAAAAAAAAGGAACTAAGCAATCTTAGTTCCTGTTAAATCTAAATATTCTCTCTTTACATATCTTGTATAAATTTGTTTTAGCTTATACAATATGTTGTATATTTGAACACTCATTTTTTCTTTTCCTCCTTTTTATTTATTAGATTTTTAATCACTTCACTAAATGATTGGTTTGGATGAACTTTATGTTCTTTTAATTTTTGATATTCTTCCTTTCCAACCCTTATTTGTTTTGTGTCAACCATAGTAAACTTATGTAAACAGGGTTTATAAATGTATTGTTTTAAGAAATAACCCCCTAATTTCTTAGGGGGAGGTGAAAAGAATTTGATTGGTGTGCCTCTCGTGCCTCATTTGGAGAGGAAGTGGCACACCTTATCTATACAACAACCTCTTATCTACACAACAACTTTTTTTAAACTTTATTAATTATTAATATTGATTTTAAATTTAACACCATTGAACTTCTCCTAATTTGCATAAACTTGCTTTCATTAAATTATTTTTCATTTACAATTCTTTCTACAATATATTTAATTCCTTTATCTAAAACACATTCCACGGGATTGCTTAAGCATAATCTCATTTTTATT
>JAFCGI010000028.1 GCA_017608235.1 Candidatus Pacearchaeota archaeon | reverse complement strand
TCGTCAACATATTTTTTGACTAAATTGTTTAAATCACTTTGCTTAGATTTCATTTCATTAACATCACCGTAAGAATACTTAACGGTTTTATCTCCTACATTGAACTCAAAACCTTTGAATTCAGGATTAAAAACTTCATTTGTTTTCTTTAAGAAAAATTTATTTTTTCTTTCGTGAGCCTCTAAAGTAGATTTAGATTCTTCTATATAACTTCTATAAGCTTCAATATCTTTTTGTTGATCTTCAGACAATGAATTCCCACTTGACTCAAGAGGAATTTTGTATTGTTCTTTTATATCATTAAGATACTTTTTAGCTTTTGAAAGTTCTCTTTTTTTAGCAATATTCTTTTTCTTTATTTCATTTTCATCATCAATTTCTTCATCATACGAAAACTTTTCGTCTATTAAATAACGAATATCTTCATTATCTAAATCTGATTCTGTTAAAGAATAATACTCTGATAACACCTGGTCTTCATTTAAGTCATCGTAATTTTTGTTTATTTTTACGAAATCTTCAAATCCACGCCCTGTGTTTTTTTTATAATCTAAATATTTTGACACATCCTCTGGTAAACTTTCTGATTGCTCTCTTTCAGCAAACAAATCATCAACTGAAGATATATCTTTATTATATCTATTTTTAATATATGAAAGAACGTCTTCGTCTTTTATAGTTGGACTTTCAACTGCCGAATCTTCGACTACTTGTTCTACAGGTTGATCTTCAACAACATCAGTAGATTTATCGTTATTTTCTTCTTCGTGTTTTTTAAGTAGAGTTTCTTCTACCTCCTGAACAGATTTCTCTGGAACAGAATCTAATGATTTTACTTTAATTTCCATTTAATTTAATTTTTACAAAGTTAATATATAATTATAATTGATTTTTAAGGCTATCTAGGCTCAAATTCTGCTAAGTCAAATCCATCTAAACTATCTTCATTTGATTCAAAACTAACTGAAGGTAGATTATTTTTTCTTTGCTCTATAAGTTTTGATTGCTCTGTATTAGCTTGAGATATTCTATTTGATTTAGCGTTTTCTCTTTCAGCTTCTCGTTTTTGCAAACCTTCCTGCTCCATCTTTTTTAAGTCTATATCTACTCCTTTTAATTTCATTTGAAGTGAAAACTCAAGATTCATAAGCTCTGCTTTTATTGCAGCTTCACCTTGCATTTTTTGAACTGCAAACTGACTTTTAGCTTGCTCTAATTGTACAGCAGCTTGATTTTCCATTTGGAATTGTTGCATTTTTGATTGAGCTGCCATCTGTTGAGACTGAGCATTAATCTGAGCTTGTTGCTGTGCAGCAGCAGCTTTTTCTTTTTGCTCTCTGTCTTGTTTAGCTATTCTTTTTAATTTAAGTATTTGGTTAGCTAACTTTAAATTTCTTATTTCTCTTATATCAATAGCATCTTCTAAGTTTATAGAATCCCTTTGTAATGCCATTTGAATATTTTGTTCTAGCATTTTTCTTTCTTCTTCGTCAGGTTCTATTTCTATAAATATTCCAAAATCACTTAAATATAATTTACTAATTTCATCAATTATAGAAACATTAAATCTTCCTATCTGATTAGTTAATTCATCTTTAAATTCTGAGTACTCTAATAAATCAGCAATTCTACTAGATAAAGCAGTACATAGCCTTTGGCTTATTTGTAAACCTGCATCTAAAATATGTCTAGTTGCAGTATTACTACTTAAAGCAGCTAATTTTTGCAATCCAACTAATGAATAAGAATCTGGTGTTGATCCATCTCTAGCTTCATTGAGGCCTGTAACATCTCTTAGCATTTGCATATAATGATTATATGAACCTACCAAGCTATTTATTTTACCTTGACCTGAATTACTGTTTAATTGTTGTATTGGAACTTTAGCTTGGTTAAAATCTCCATCCTGTGTATAGCTTCTACCAATAACAGAACCTGTTTGAAAAAACATTCTTAATGCATCTTCAGGATTATATGCCTGCCCTGTTCCTAAGTCTACTTCATTTAATCCATCTGCATCTATAAATACACCATCAGGGACTACTCTAGATATTACTTGTTGTAATTTTAAATGAGTAATTTGTATTAAATCTGCAAACGTAATCATACGTCTAACTAATGATTCAAAAACACCTTTATACATTCTAGGCGCACAAGCTACATATTCAGGATAAACTTCTTGAGATGCAGATTGAGGTCTAGCCATATTTTCAGACATCTCCCATTTTAGAAGAATATTAGTACCCATAACCATAACACCCTCATACCATACATCTATTGTTTTAGAAACTTTTTTAAAATTACCTTCTTCTTGCATTTCTGAAGTAGGATTAAAAGTATCTTCTTTTTCAATAACTTTTTCAGCTCCAGAGGCATTTACTTTTTTCTTATAAGTAAAAGTATTTGTAGTCTTATAATTAAAAAATAAAACTGTAGCGCTATCTTTACTAAATAAACTATTGTTATAATATTGAGCAGTGTTATTGTAATTATACCAACTTTGACTATATTTAGATATTTCATCCATATCTTGTCTAGTCAAACTAGTATCTATTTTTTTTAACTCTACAATAGGAATTGTTTTAATTTCACCCCAGTAAAAACAATCTTGAAAATGAGGGTCTTCAGTATAACTGTATACTACATTAGCAGGGTCTACATATTCTATAGAAATACCTGACCCTGGCTTAAACGTGTTTTTACACATTGAAACCCCTAGTATTGTCTGATCATAATACAATTGTTTTTGTATTTCATGATATCTATTTTCAGATAAAACTGTATTTATAGCTTCTTCTTCAGCTATTTCTATTGAAGGCTTATATTTAAGTTGCATGTGCAAAGCTAGTTCTTCAGAACTATTAGGCACATCTTCTTCTGATGTAGCAAAAGTATTTATTCCTAAATCTTGTTGAACCTGTTTCATTACAGGCTTAGCTAACATATCTTTTTGAAGTTGTTTTTGATATTCACTTCTTTTATCTAAAGACATGCTATCCTGAGCATAAGCATTTACTTTAAATATTCTATCAGCCATTCCATTAACTACTATATCAACAAACTTTGGAATAATAGGAACAGGAGTCCAGTCAAGATTTAAATAACTTAAATCTCCATCAATAGCTAATTCATTTTTATATTTTTGTATAGATTGTTCTCCACGAGCATACAATCGTAATCTATGAAACTCTGCCCATTGACTATAAAATCTACTTTGACGACCATCTTTTCTAAACCATTCGTATTGAATAGCCTGGCCTATTTGTAAACCGAACTCATAAGATTTTTTTTCTGAGTCAGAAACAAATTGACTAGGAAATCCTGTTGGGTTTAATGAAATTTTTACATCCTCCATTTATTGTATAATTTGGCTATAACTTCCCTTATTGTCATATCTTGCAAAGTTAAGTTTTATTTTTGATTTCTTTTTAATGGGCTGATACAGGTTTTTTTGTGTAGCCATTATAGCTAAACCTGAACTAATAGAAGCATCAAACTTTGTTCTGTTATTAATATTAAATCTTGCCCAATCTGTTAATGTTCTTGTAAAATACATAGAACCTATTTCATCTTCAGCTCTAAAAGCTCCAGATAAATCAAATCCTACATGTTTTTCAATGTAAGATTCTATAGCAGCTGCATGAGCTTGTTTAATGTCTTCAGAACTATTAGGCATTCCTCCTAATTCTTTTTCTGTTTTGGATAGTTTATTATACTGTCTATCAGGCCTATTCATACTATACCCTCTATATCCTCTATTCTTAAAATGATATAATAATCTAGGTTTATTATTTTCTATTAATATTGGCATTCCATAAAACACACAAGCCATTAATACATCTTCAAAAAATATCTCTGCTGTTTGAGGTCTTGCTATATATTCTAAAAAAAAATGGTTTGTAGGACCTTCATCCATGTGAAACTTAGTCATCCCATGTAAAGCACCGTTACTTCCACCGCCACCAACAGTACCACTAATATCGTAACTATCACATCCGAAAGCTCCCATGTGTTCATTTCCAGGATATTTAATTCCATTCTTAAAATAATAATTGTTTTGTAAATTTTTATTAGGAGTCCAAGAAACATAAAATCTTCCTGAATTATTAGGAGTAAAAATAACCGTAGTATCTTTTATTCCATTATTCCAGCTAAAAGAACCTCGTGTGACAACTCTATCTTTTATTAAAGAATCATTATAATCTATTTGTTGATATAATTTCTGAAGATTAAATAATGACTGTTTGCTTTCATCTCTAAATGCATGAGACTCTGTTCTAGGAAATTGCCTATAGTATTCGTTTAATCCATCAGGATCTGATTTTAATCCTTCAACTTCATTAGTCCAATGCTCTATAACACCTTGGTCTATAATATCTCCAAATGGACCTTCTATTTCTTTTTCTGGAACATCAAATACAGGATGACCATAAATATCAATAAAACCCTCATAATTCCATTCCATAGGTATAAACAATGAATATAAACCTGATTTAGTTTGCCCATTTCTATTCCTTTTTTTTACGTTAGAATCTGAGTATAATTTTTTAAAGTTACCTCCACCTTTTTCAATAGAATTAGATGTGCTTCCCATCATACATTTTCCTATAACTCTACTTCCTAATCTAAGACAAGTTTTTGTTACTCTCCAATTATTAAGTATATTGTCTGGTCTTTCCCATTTACCACTTTCATCATGAGCTAGTAATTTTAACTTTTCTCCATCATAAGAGTTATCTCCTGTATTTTTCCAATCAATAGTAGTATCTAATCCTTCAAGCTCTTTAATAGATTCATTTGCATCAAGTTTTTTTCTTGTAAGTTTTGACGCAGGAACTCTATACGCAAGCTCCGTTTTTGGCCTATCCATTCCATCTTGAATCGGTTTGAAGAAAAACGGATAATTGAGCGATATGGGAACAACTTTGTCTGTAAACATTTTTTTTGCATCAGAACCTGTTTTGGATAAAATTCCATAACGTGAATCTTTTGATGTGGTTGCAAGATGAACCAATTCTGATGATGACATAAAACTAAATCCTGATCGTCTATTTTTAAGGTAACACATTCCATAGCTTCTTGAGTCTGCTTTGCAAGCTTCCCAGAATATAAAGAATAATCTATTTGATTCCCTAAAGTTTGGCTGCCCAACATCAATTTTTGTCCACCGCAAGTACATGTAATGAGAACCAGTAATGTAAGTAGGATTATTTTTGTTATTAAACCAAAAACCTTCTTCCCTTCTTTCAAACTCTTTGTCAATATAGTCATACCACTTTTCCTTAAAATTATCTGGATATTTATCCCAATCAAAAACACTTTTTATTTTACTTAGTTCTTTAGGATATTCTATTTGACCCCAATGATTTTTATTAAAACGATAAACATTTTTTTGTTTTGGTAATGCAATCTTTAAATTTTGTATTTCATAAACCTCACCAATTGTACCATCTTTTGATATAACAACAATATCATATTCTTTATTATATCCGTATACCCA
>JAFCGI010000011.1 GCA_017608235.1 Candidatus Pacearchaeota archaeon | reverse complement strand
TTCTATTGTTTTTAACTTTTATTTTATTGTCTTTAGCTTTTGTTCTATTGTTTTTAACTTTTATTTTATTGTTTTTAGCTTTTGTTCTATTGTTTTTAACTTTTATTTTATTGTTTTTAGCTTTTGTTCTATTGTTTTTAACTTTTATTTTATTGTTTTTAGCTTTTGTTCTAGTATCTTTAACTTTTATTTTATTGTCTTTAGCTTTTGTTCTATTGTTTTTAACTTTTATTTTATTGTTTTTAGCTTTTGTTCTAGTATCTTTAACTTTTCTTAATCGCTGATTATTTAGAATTCCTTAAAATATTGTGTATTTATTTTTCTTTTTTGTTCTTCAAAAATAAATGTTTTTAAGATAGGTGAATTTTCTAAATCCAAAATATGCAACATATTAGTATTTGAATGGGTCCCATATCCTTTATAAGGTGTTAATTGTATGTCAAATGATGGAATTGTTCTATAGAATTGTTTAGTTATTTTTGGGTATTTATCTCCATTATGCATATGCCCATAGAAGCTTATAATTCCAGAAAGATTTTTTTGATTATTATTGAAATGTATGATTACTTCTTCGATTATGTCTGTTTTATATGGTTTTTCAAAATCAATAAATTTACTTATTGAGTTTTGTCTGTCTGAATGCTGGAAAAAAATTAAATAATAGTTATCTTCTGAGGGATATATTGAAAAGAAAGACCTTACTCTATAATATTGCTTATCTCCATAACCCATAAATAAATAATCATTAAAATTAAAAGTTGCATGTTTTTTTTTAGATAGATCTATATTTACTATTTTATTTAGATTTTCTTTAACTTCAATTAAAGAATATTTGTTTAGTAAGGCTTTATATTCAAACAAATCTTTGGTTTTTTCACAATCATGATTACCTAAAGCCATGCCAAGAATTTCTAAATTATTATCTGAGATAATGTCTATTAACTTTTGTGATAAATTAGAGTTATGACAGAAATAATCTCCTATGCCAGCAATCATATATCCTAATTTGTTTTTTGAAGCGCTAAGGCTGGATTTTAAATGTTTAGTGAAAATTTCTAATTCAGATGCATTTCTAAATTCTGTATCTCCAAAAATAAGTATTGGTTTAGTTTTCCTTAGCTTGTCTGGAAAAGCTTCATAATAGAGGATTTCTGCCTGGTTCTGAGTTATAAAATCCTGTAAGCCCTTTTCTTGTCTTAGAGAATCAAGAATAAAAAAATCCTCTAAACTAACTATATTATCATCTATAGCTCTATAACTTGACAATGGTTTTTTAAGAACCATTCAAATCACAATCATATATTTTTATTTTGCTGTTGAGTTTTCCAAAAGGGCTATTAGAAATATCTTCCAGATTTTTAATTAGATTCTTATATGCTTTTTTAGTAAAGTTAGTTTTAGTTTGCAGTTCTAGTTCTAGAATTGGTTCTTCATAAGCATTATTAGATATTATCATATCTCCATTTTTCTTAAGAATGGTTCTAGTATGATTTATTAAATCTCTACATAAGGGTGAATCTTTTATTGGAATATATATAGATATTTTTTTTTCTTCTCTAATAACAAACATTGTTGCTTCTAGGTTCTCAAAAAGAGAGTTATCTATTTTATTTAAAATATTATATTCTTTTGTAGAGTTTAACTTGCTGATTTCTTTAAGAATAGTGTCTGTTTCTTTTAGTTCTATACTTATTCCTTCTATTTCGTTCTCTAAATTCTTAATTTTTTCAGAATAGTCTTTTTGTTTTGAAGAGATTGATTTAATTTCTTTTAACTCAGGGTCTAATTTAAATATATCTTCTAAAGTAGGTAATATTGTACATAATTTACTAGTCAATTTTGAAAAAGTTTCTTTTTCTTGTTCTAAGATTTTTATCTTATTATCAAGGTCTAATTTAGCATGTTCATAATCTTCCTGAACTTGATCTATAGATTCATAAGAATCTAATAAGGAAACTAGGCTTGGAGCCAGCTTAGAAATTACATGTTTCTCTAAACTTTTTTTATTAAGATTTTCTAGGGAAAAGGCATCTAATTCAATTAAGTTATCATAAAGATTTGATAGTTTTTTAAGTGTATTACGTTTGCTTTCAATTATTTTGTCTGCAAACAAAAGAGATTTATTTCTTTTTTTTAAGCGGCCATATGATTCTTTAAGACCTTGGTTTTCTTTTTGAAGAATTTCATTTTGCTGTGTTAGGTTATTTATTTTTTCTGAATGAGTTTGCTTTCCAAGAATCTTAACAAGATCTTCAAGTTCAGATATTCTTCTTTCAAAATTTTCTCTTTCCCAATCTTCCATAGTATTTTCTGTTCTTTCATCTTTAGTGTAACTACATAAAAGACTTATAGCTTCAAAAGACCTATCCTTTGTTGGAGATGCACTATAAGTATTAATTGCTTCTTCTGCCTTCTTAAGCCAATCCTCTCTATCACCGTCAATAGGGATTGCAATTGCATCAATATCATTTGGTTTTCCTTTGATATTATGCTCTCTTGGATTTTCTATATCAAATATCTTAAATGCTTCTGATGCATTCATGCTAATATATCTAATAGATTTTTGGTTTGTTAGATTGTTAGCTATTCTATTTAATGCTCTTGGTGCTCCTGACATCTGAAATAATACTAAATATTCTCCAGGTTTAATTTCTTTTGACATCTTGTGCAATTTTTAAAGAATATTTATAAGCTTTTTGTATGAGGAATCTTTTTAAGTTTACATACAGGCTTAGTACTTCCTATTGCAAAAAAGGTGCGCTTAGGGATAAGTTGTATCAAAATTTAGAAGAAAAAAAGTCATATAAATTTTTTAGAAAAAAGATAGCTAGTTCAATTAAATTATCATAAAGGCTTATCTATAGATTTATCTGCGAATTTTCTTTTAGGTTTATCTGAGGATTTTTTTTCTGTATAGCCACATTTTCCGCATGAGAAACGATCTTTATGCTCACCCATAAATACTGCTGGACCACATTTAGGACAAGTTCTACCTATATGTTCTAGCTTATCACCAGATACTTTGTATTTGTCTGCTTTCTTTGTAGACTTTGTTGGTTTTGATGGTTTTTTTCCGTCTTTACTTCCCATTTTGTTCATCCTATTTTATTCAGTTTTCTCCTCAGCTTTCTCTTCTTTTAGTTCTTCCTTTTTTTCTTCTGCTTTTTCTTTGCTCTCTGCTGATGCTTCTTTCTTTTCTTCAGCTGTAGGTGCTTCTTTCTTTTCTTCAGCTGATTTTTCTTTGGCTGGTTGTTCAGCTGAAGCTTCTCCTTCTTTAACTGATTCTCCTTCTTTAGTTGCTTCTCCTGTAGGGGCAGCTGCTGTAGCTGGAGTTGCTTCTGCAGGCTTTTCTGCAGCTTCTTTCTTCTTTCTAGCTGTGTTTCTAGTTATGAAATGCTTTGGCTCTGATTTTTCTAAAGCTTCTTTAGAAGTGTAAATATGTGCTAATCCAGTGCTAGCGCCAAGTCCAAAATCTGAACTTATTTTACGAATGATTATTAATTCTATGTCTGCTCCAAGTTTGGCAGCTAATAGTTTTTTTGCTTCTTCTAAACTAGGAGTTGGGGTGCCTTCATGTTTTATAGTGAACTTAGCTTCTGTTCTGCTTAGAAAATCATTTTCAGTCTTTTTTATAATTTCAAGTTCCATTTTTCTTTTCTCTCTAATCTCTAGTTATAGTCTTAGGGCATAAACTCCTGCTTCTTTTATTTTTAACTTTTTAGCTATTTCTGATTTTTCAGGATTTAATATGATAACTTTTCCTTTCCAGTTGTCTACTAATTTTGAAGTGTTACAAACTGGACATGTATCTTTGGTTAGTAATCGTTTACAAATACTACATGCTTTGACTGCCATCTTATTTCTTAGTTCCTGCTTCCTTCTTAGCTTGTTTTTTTGCTAGTTTTTTTGCTTGTGCAGTTTGTTCTAAAATCCATTCTGGCTTTCCAAGATATGGTTGTCTCATTGTTAAGCCAATTTTTGGATTTTGGATGTCTCTAAAGCTTACTGCTACAATTCTTGCTATTACTTTATCTCCTATTTTTAAAGTGTGTTTAGATTCTTTTCCTGTGAGTGCACCTTGCTTGCTAAATGAAACAAAGTCATCCATGGTTTGAGAAACATGTACTAATCCTTCAAAAGGACCAAAATCTATGAATGCTCCAAAACCTGCTATATCTTTTATATCTCCTTCAACAACTTCATGCACTTCTGGAATATAATGTAATACTGTGAAATTTGTTTTATAATAAGCTGCTCCATCTCCGGGAATTATTACTCCTTCACCTATTTGATTTATATTTAATATTGATATTACTCTGCCTAGTTCTTTATCTATATTACCTTCAAAATCTTGTTTTAGCTGTGCTAATACTGATTTTTTTAAGCTTGCTCCAAATAATCTTGGTGATATTCGAGCAACTCCTTCTACTTGGCTCTTATAATACATATTAATCAGTGCAGAGAACAAATCTTTCCTTTATAAAGTTTACTTATCAGTAAGCGGTAAAGTTAGCAACAGCTAAATTGAGGTCGTATTGGCATAACATATACGATTAAGAGAAGTTTCGGCGTAGCCGAAATTTTGGGAAAATTCCTGCAAGAAATTTTACCTTTTAAGCGGTGTTATACACGTCTGACGATAGGAAGACCAAGCCATAGTCTGCAAGACGGTTTTTTGCGAAGCAAAAAAATTCCGAAGAGTAAAATTTCCATTTCCAATAAATTCGAACGTAGTGAGTCTATATGTGCGTAGCACTGAGGGAGTTCAGTTTTATCTATCTCGTAAGAGCCTTTAAGAACATACACCAAGGGGAGTTCGTTATATTAAAGCCGAAGGCTATTTAGTTAGTGCATCAAGGGGAGTTCCGTTCAATCAATGCAAACATAGTGAGCCTTCAAGAGCAAGTAATCGGTGGTGTTCTGAGAAGAATTTATATAGTAGTTTTGCTGTTTCCTAAAAAAGAGGTTAAAATATGAAAATAATCATTGTATTATTATTTCTGACGATTTCACTAATGTTTTTTGGATGTGTTTCACAAAAGTATAGGGTTCAGGACACCAAGCCACAGGATAATTCTCAGGAAGTTCAGGAGGGCAATATAATTGATGAAGAACCTATCGAAGAAGTGCAAGTGGCTAATCCTGCCTCAGTTTACTGTGAGGAACAGGAAGGTATTTTAGAGATAAGAACTGGCACAGATGGTAGTCAGATGGGATATTGCGTGTTTATTGATGATGAAACTGGAGAAAAGTCTGAGTGTGAAGAATGGGCTTTTTATCGTGGAACGTGCATCATTGAGGATGAAAAAGATATAAAAGATGATAATGATAAAAAAAATGGATTTGCATCTGAACTGGAAAAAGATTTACCAGATACTATCCAAAATGAAATCTGTAAACAACTTCCTTTAACCAAAGATTTAAGTCCTGGCGACAGAGATTATTGTTTTGCTGTTGTAAATAATAATCCTGAATTTTGTGAATTTATTATAGCAGATAACGAAGACGATATAGAAGCAAAAAATGAAAAAAATCTTTGTTTAGCTCATGCAAATAAAGATATTTCTTATTGTAAAAAAATGAGTGATAATGAAGCTAAACATGATTGTTATTTTGGACTTGCAATGATTAGTGGGGATATTAATGTTTGTGATGGTATTAATTATGATAAAAATGACAGAGAATTATGTTATTGGTCTTTTGCAAATGCATTATATTGGGAAGGTAAATCTGATAAAATAACTACAGCTCATTGTAATAAATTACCTGCAGGTTCTCAAAGTAGAAATTCGTGTTTAGCTGAAAAAGATAAAGATGTTTCTCTTTGTAAGAATGATGTTACTTGTTTAACATTATTTGAACAACCAATGTCTTTTTGTGAAGGACAAGGAAAATCACTTAAATATTGTATTAGGGACAGAGCTATGACTAGTAAGAATATTTCAATATGCAAAACTCTTACTGGAGAATACTGGGATGATTGTTTTGGTGATTTTGCTGGACATATTACTCAAGACATTTCAACTTGTAATCAGATAAATGACATTAAATTAAAACAAACTTGTTATAAAGATGTGGCAATACAATCTGGTACCAATTTTTGGTTTAATCTGTATAATTGATTTTTTTAGATTTATAATACTTTAAGCCAAACAAAAATCATCATCAACTCTTTCCCTATCAGGAGAGACACAAATATCTCCAGGGGTCCATTCATATTTTATTTCATATTCTATTTCCCCCCCTATATGATGTTTACAACAAACTGGCAGTTTTTTCATAATTTCGCCACAAGATTCTTTGTCATATGCTCCTTGTTTTGCACATTCTTCAGGAACACCTTCAGTTATTATATCATCTTCTTTATCTATTGCTGTTCCTAATGCAAGACAAAAATCATTATATACAACTTTACCTTTTACACTTTCTGGATTCAAACAAACTTCTTCATAATCCCAATGGTATTGTGGTTTTCCATTTATTATTTTTTTACAGCAAATAGAACCATCGTTCGGTGCCGGAGTTTTTGGAGTCGCATTTGGATCTACACCAACACTAACTTCAATCTCTCCAATCTCAACAGTATTATTCTGAACGGTTATTTCTTTGAACTGGTTATCTACAATATCTGCAATTTTTTCTTCAATTTCCATGACTCCTGCATCAATTGTAGCACTACCATCATCATTTACAATTGTTTCAATATTATTTTTTCCACTTTTGCCATCTTTTACTAGGTCTCTTGTCAATGCCCCTCCTTCTTTTCCTTCAATCTCAATAAGCAATTCCGCTGTAAGTTGTGTTTTTTCTTCTTGTAAAACATATGTTTTAAAATCATCTGGTAAATTTTTTTCTCCATTGATTTTATCAATTGTTTTATCAATATTGGTTTTTACGTCTTCAGCAATATCTTTTGAAATTTTATTTTGAACAAATTGAAGATTTTCTTTTGCTCTTTCAAGATTTTTTTCTGCTTCTTTAAATTCTCCGTTTTTTGTATTTATAATGGCAGAGTTTAATTCTTTCTCTCTAATATCTAATGCTAACATTACTTTTTTATCTCCAAAAGAGAAAAACATTTTAACATTATCAATAAACCTATCAAAACCTGAATAAATTTTTATCTGCTCTTCAGTTTGAGCTTGTTCCTGAGCTAAGACTAATGGGGAAACTAAAAGAATGCTTAATAAAAGTAAAATTATCAGATTAGTTTTCATAATATCTGTTATAAATAAAAATGCATATATAAATTTATCTTTTACGAAGTAAAAGCGTAGGTGTCCGTCAGAACTAAGGAACTCCCCTATCAATCAAGAACTCCCCTTTAACTAATAAATATCTTTTGCAAAGCAAAAGGCTATCTGTCCGAAGGACTGCCCGCACCCAAAAATTTATTTCGTTGAACATATGCTAGTATACGAAGTTGCGAACATAGTGAGCATTTGGGAGCGTGCCGAGCTGAGGCATTTTCCGTTTAAGCCCTGTTAATTACCCCGAGCCGTAGGCGAGAGTGCAGCGTGGCACGGAGCGTAAGCGGAGTGAGTTGAGAAAGAGGGCGTTTATCAAGCACGAAGTGCCATCAAAAAAGAACATAAAGACTTGGGGGGTGTAAATATTTATATATGGCTTAATAATTCAATTTATTATGTCTCAATATGATAAATTTGCTAAAGAATATATTGCTATGAGAAGCAATATGTTTAAAAAGAATATGACTGCAGAGTTTCCTGTAATGCTCCTTTTTCAAGAGGGTTCTGTCTTAAGTTTTCTGCAATCTTTTAAGAATATCGTATGCTTTTAACACAAACTCTTCTTTAAGATATATCAATAGTTCTGGACTTGCTGTTAAAAGTTCGCTAATAATAATATCATTAATGGCGAGTTCTTTTGTTATTGTTGATAATATCCCTCTTTCTTTAATAGCATCTTCGGGAAATATAATACTTATTTCAGAAATATCTGATAACTTATTTTGAAGTTTAAACTTTTCAACAAAGTTTTTTACTTTTTTTTCATTTTCTTCATCTAAGAAAACTTTTACTGAACATGAACCAACAACTATTTTAAGGGTATCACCCCGATCATAATTAGTTTTTTCAATTAGTTGTTCTAATTTCTGGATTAGCTCTTTTTCTTTTTCGAAATCTAAAATGACTATTTTATCTTTTATGTTGACTTTAATTTTTGAAAACAAGTCTTTTGGTTCTTTTTTCTCTTTAAATTCAAATCTGCGTAACATTGCAATGACTGCATCCACCTGATTGGGTTTTGCAATACCCTGAGTAATAAGATATCTTGCAAGAGATCTTCTATTAATAAGTCCCTTTTGGTAGCATACTTCCAATTCGGGATTTTTACTTAAAAATTGCCTGAAATTTAGTTCTATTTGTGACATATCTAATTAAGATATGACTAATATTTATAAAACTTTCTATTTATGACATAAGTTTTAAATAATTGTAGTGTCTTATCGAATTTACAATGAAATCAACAAATCAAGGTGGTTGTCGGTGGCATCAATAGAGACAGCTTACAAAATTTAGGGGGAAAAGGACTTCATTTAGATTTGCTTCTTCAAGGGGGATTTGAGATTCCCGAAACATTTTATCCAAAAGATGTTCCTAATTTACAAAATAGCAGATTATATATAGTGCGTAGTAGTGCAGATGGAGAAGATGGTCATACTAAAACCTCTGCAGGTAAATTTATAACATTGAAAGGAATACGCAGAGACAATTTAGAGACTGCTATTCAAGAAGTTAGTTCACATTACAGTGAAGGGAATGTTGTTATACAACCTGATTTAAGTTCTGATATGGAATTTTCTGGAGTAGTTTATTCAAATCTCAATGGATATTGTGTCATTTCTGGTGGTAAAAATAATTTTGTTCAACAAATTGTAAGAGGAGAAGAATCTGAGATAGAAATAATGCTTTCAAATGGAAAATCTGTTATAAAAGGGCAGCCCATAAATCCAGAGATAATTAGAAAAATTAATACTAAATCAAGAGAAGTTGAAACTTACTTTGGAATTCCAATGGATATAGAATTTGCAATATTAGATGGTAAAGTAACATTTTTGCAAGCAAGGCCCCTACCAAATCCAACTGAATCTGCTCTTCGTGAACATGAGATAAGAAGATTAGATAGGCAAACAAAACACATTAAAGATAAAGGGCTTGAAGAGATTGTTCTTGGTGTTGGAAATTACAGAGAGATTTTAGCCAATAAGAAGGCTACACAATTAAGCACATCAACATTTAACTACATTTTCTCAGGAAATGGTAAGGATATTCTAGGAGCTGTTCAATTAGGCAGAAATGAACTTGGTTATGATATAGGAACTGAGATATTTCCATGGGTTACTATGCTTAATGGAAAAGTGTACTATAATTTTGCAGGTGATGCACTTCAATTTAGACCTAAGGGGATAGAAGAAGAAGATTTACTCCGCGTTATTAATGAAGCTTATCTTCCTATTGTTAGAGGAGATCCAGATTTATTGAATTATCCAGAACTTCGCCTATATATACAGTTTCCTGACCAAGCAGAAAGGGTTGGATTGGATCCAATTCCATTTAGGAAGTTAGCAGAACGTAACAGAAAAGCAATCGAAGATTTACAAATCCCTAATGAACCACCTGTCAAAAGATATGCAAAAAAGTATATTTCTCTTGAAGAATGTTTGGATGAAATAACTGCAATAACTGATAACATTAGGTTAGGTAGTGCAAGAGAATATGTTAAAGCTGCTCGTTTGGCATTTTTTGCTTTGGAAGATGTTCGAGTTTATTTAGAAAAGTTAGAAGAAGATAAATCAATAATTTTTAATAAATTAAATAGTTCATTTGAAACAAAATCTCCTGAACAACTACGAGATGCAATAGTTTATGATGAAAGCATTGGTTCATTTGAGTTGTCAGAAAGAGAAGAATTTAGATATTTGGGTAGTTTTGAATTATCTCAACCAAGAGGTTTTCCGCCTAAACGTCATTTCAAAAAGGGACGAAATATTCCTGATAAAACTCTTGCTGAACTCATATATAAAACAAGAGAAGTTTTAGAATATAGAGAGAAAGTAAAGTTTACTTTATTTAGAGACTATGATTATTTAAAACAACTTTATGAACAAACAGGTAAATTAAGTGAGTTTGGTGAAGATATATTTTATTTAGAATTTGACGAACTTCACCATTTAGTTGATAAATCTCGCTTAGCAATGTACAGGATAGAATTAAGAAAGAAGATAAAAGGTAGAAAATTATTATCAGACCCAATTTTTGAATCAGATCTAGAATCTAACATAAATAGAACATATGAGAAAAAACCTCAACTCATATTTGGTTCACTCCCTCAAGAAGGAATATATGTCTCAATAGGAGAAAACGGATACGTTGTAGATTCTGTTGATCAAACAATAGAAATTCCAGAGAAAACAAGTGTTGTTCTAGTTCCCGATAATGTTAGGCCAGGCTCCCATCTTTTTACTATTTTATCAGATTATGATTTGCCTGTCATTGGAGTGCCTCATGATGATTTAGATACATTAAAAGATAGCAAAGTTCAAATATCATTGAAAGATGGATACATTGATATCAAGAGGGAAAAATGAAAAAAATAATTTTTATGAGACATGGATATTTAGAAGATAAATATAAAGATTATTCCAAACTAGATTTTGATGAATTTGAAAACTTATTAACTAAAAAAGTTAATCCTAAAATTAATAAAGAAAAAACTAAATCGTTTTTAAAATATAAAAAATGTTTATCTGATGTCAATTTTGTAATTTGTTCAAATCAAAACAGAGGAATTGAAACAGCACAAATAGTTAACGAAATTACCCATATTAATTTTGAGTCATCTTCATTATTAAATGAAGTTAATTTTATTAAAGGAATTATTAACCAAGAAGATATTGTTGATTTTAATAATCTTAGAACAAAAATATTGACACAGTTTTACAATTCGTGTTATTCAGAAAATTTTGAAGCGGTAAAAATAAGATTTTTAGATTTTTTAAATTATGTTAAAGGATTAGATTATGATACTATTTTGTGTATCACTCATGGTTGGTTCATGCGACTGATTTACATTTATTCAATAAAAAGTGCATTGAAAGATGTATCACTTAAAGATCTGTTGGAAGCTAAAGTTACAGATTTTTTAGATACAATAGAGATATCAATAGAAAAATAGCATTTGTATATTATAAAGACAGAACCCCCTCGTTTGTTAAATTCTTCGTTTAGAAATGTCCCCTCTATCTACTTTTAGCCACTAAAAATTATTGAGTTTAACATCAGGATTAACCGAAGTTCGCCGTAGGCGAATTTGGATGGAGAAGTCTGCAAGACTTCGTAACCGCTTAATCGCTGTTAGCTTCTCCCAAATACTTGGAGGGATTGATTTTTAGTGCAACGATGCAGAAGGCAAAAAATCAAAGTTTTTGAGAATGCCATTTTTATGATTTGGAATAATATTTTTTGGGTGGGCAATGTATTAGAGAGACGCGTGCTTTTTTTGTTTCTTTTTTTCTTAAAAAAAGAAAATAGAAGGAGCGTCTTGTTTTGGCTCTTTTCTGAAAAGAACATTTAGGGGCGTCGTTTGTTATTTTTTGAACAACCAAAAGTTTTATATAGTAATTGTATTATTAATTATACATATGTATAAAAAGATTAAGATTACGGAAAACACATTGCAAGTATTATCCCTATTTACGAATGATTTTACTAGAGAATATTATGTTCGGGAAGTTGAAAAATTGCTAAAAATAAGCCCAAGAACAGCACAGCTTATTCTTGAGGATTTGGAAGACAAGGGAATTATAGAATCAAAGACTAAAGGTAAGATTAAAACATTTAAGTTAAATCCAAGCGAATTTACTAAGAGGTATCTTGTTTTTGTAGAGCAATATAAGGCAATTGCATTTCTGGAAAAGAAACTCTTGATTAAAGAAATTATAGAAAAAATAGCTCCTCACATCAAGGGAATAGGAATAATATTTGGAAGTTATGTTAAAGGATTGGAAAAGGAAGGTTCTGATTTAGATATTTTTGTTGCAGGAAGTTATAATAATGATGAAATAAAAAAAGTTTCAAAAAATTTGGGAATAGACGTAAGCATTAAATGTTACTCTCCAAAAATTTTTGAAAAAAATCTAACAAAAGATATTCTCCTGAAAGAAGTTTTAAAAAATCATGTGGTTTTTCTAAATGTAGAACAATTTATACAAAGGGTCTTCAAAAATGGATAAAATCAAATGGTGTGCAGGAAAGAGAGAAGGATTAAGTTTGATTGAGCCGAACTCTGATTTGGCAAATGCTTACTTAAAGAAAGCAGAAGAAGCACTTGAATCAATGCGAGTGAACATTATTAAAGATTGGAAAATTTCAACTGCATATTACACAATTTATTT
The DNA here is from genome assembly GCA_017608235.1 of Candidatus Pacearchaeota archaeon. Classification (GTDB taxonomy): domain Archaea; phylum Nanobdellota; class Nanobdellia; order UBA10117; family JAFCGI01; genus JAFCGI01. The sequence continues at coordinate 28,336 of JAFCGI010000011.1, read as the reverse complement.
TTCATTATATGCTGTCTTAATGAAATTAGGTGTAAAATGCAAGATTCACTCTTGTACTATTGAGTTTGCAAAAAGATTTCTAAAGGAATTTTTTGAAGAAAAAGAATTAGATTTTACTGAAGACTCTTTGAAAGCAAGAGTTGATTCTCAATATTATATAGACAGAACTGTTCCAGTTGAGCAATACAATAAGATGGTTCAGAAAGCTCCTGAATTTCTGGTTAAATGTAAATCTGTTCTTATCAAATTAAATGAAAAGAAAGTCAATGAAATTAGAGATAAATTTCAAAAGGCAACAACCAAGAGGAGATAAATAAATGGACACTAAACAATTAATCAATAAGAAATCTGAATATTGGAAGAAGAAGTTGATTGATTTATCCAAGAGGAATAATCTTGTAAATTATCGTTTCACAAAATCAAAATCATTACAAGTAAAACAACCTAATTTTAAACAAATTGTTGAAGATTTACACCATGAAAAGAACGTAAATATTTTGAAAAAAAGAATGAAAAAATAATTCTTGTGAATAAATAAAGACTCCCCTAATAAAATCTCTTTTTCTCAGAAAAAGACTATATGTGCGAAGCACTGACGCCCCCTATAAATTTTGAGACAAAGCCGAAACTATCTGTCCCGCAGGGACGCGGGCAACCTCTCCCAATTTAAGGGCGGGCGGTTTGGTGGATTAAGGTTTTTGGCTATTGGATTTAACGTATGCGATTAAGAGAAGTTTTGCCGTAGGCAAAATTTTGGGAAATTTTCTGCAAGAAAATTTACCTCTTAATCGCTGTTATACGCATCTGCTAAGACCGAGCCATAGTCTGCAAGACGGTTTTTTGCGAAGCAAAAAATCCCGAAGAGTTATTTTCAAGGGCGGTCTATCCAATGAGCGAATGCGATAAATCAAGAACAAGAATTAAAGGGCAGTTTTTCTTGTAATATTATTTTTTCTTTTTTATCATATGATGTTCTATCATTCTTTTAACATTAACTGGGTTTTGAACACCCTTAAAGACTATCTCAACCAAATGTGTTCCCGCTGTGTTGACATGAACTTCACCTAAACCAAAGATTCTTTCAATTATTCCTTGGGTAAAATGAACATCTTGAATTTTATCATAAAACACAGTAGAAGTTTTTCTCGATAAAAAGGTAAATTGATGGATAACTCTTTTATCAGTAAGATAGTATTTATGACCTCGTCTTACAAATTCAGCAATGATAATTAATGGAATACCTATAATCGCACCCACTATTGTTAAAATTAATATTCCACCAAGAATATAAATCCCAAGGTATTCCAAAGGATGAATACCAAATTCTTTATCTATTTTTTCTCCCGTATGTAATTCTTCACTTATTCCAGACATATTTTAATAAATATAAATCCAAGTTTATAAAATTAACGAAAAGAAAAACTGCCCTCCTCCGTCTTTAGCCCTTGAAAATAATTGAAACTAACATATCGCATTAACCGAAGTTTCGCCGATAGGCGAAATTTGGACGGAGCGAGGTGCAACCGAGCGTAACCTCTTAATCGCTGTTAGTCGACCCGAACGTAGCGAAGCGAAGTGAGAGTGCAACGTGGTCGAGCGGAACGAAGTGGAGCGAAGGCGAGGAGCGTTAGCGACGAAGAGTTCGGGGCGCGAGCGATTTTAAGAAAATTTCAGCTTAATCTATCAGATGGCTTTCTTCTACTTTAGATATTAGTGAAAAAACAATGGCTGCGACTCCTAAGATTATTAATGTATAATTTAATGACCAGTCTACTAGTAATCCAACTGCTGGGTTTATGATAACAAGAGCAAATCTTCTAATCATGGAAATTGTTGAAAGTACAGTTGCTCTTTTTGGTGATGGAATATATTTGTTCATATAACTTACAAAAAGGGGTCTTCTTGATAAGCCAAAGCCACCACTAAGTATTATAGCTAGTAAAACTAAAGGAATAAATGTTGTTAAACCACCAATAATAAACATAACCCCTGTTATTGCTGCGCTAAAGAAAATCAATCGTTTTTTTGATCCAAATATTTTTTCAAGTCTCTGGTAATTATTTATAATTAATATCTGGCTTACCACAAACGCCGCATGAACTATACCAAAGTAAGCAATATTTATACCTGCTTGTTTTAACATTGGCTGGTATAACCAGATCATAAAGTAGGCAATAGATGCTATAAAAATCATATCTATAGCCAAAATTTTCAGAACTCTGTTCCTATAAAAAAATTTTACGCCGTCTTTTAATATATTAATATATCGTTTTGATTCTATTTTTTGAGTAGTTTTAGGTTCTTTAAAAGTTAGAGCAATAAGAAAAGCTATGCTAAATGGAACAATTAATAATAACATTGGTGCTCTTAAACCAAATTGATCTGCAATAAAACTACCAATAGGTGCACCAATCATAATGCCAGCCAAACCAAAGCTTTCTATTCTACCAAAAATCTGTTTTGATTTTTTTGTTTCATTAATTTTTTTCAGAGTATCATAAACAAATGCTTCGTCTGCACCGGACAATAATGCAGCTGACATTGCCCATAAAAATTCACCAAGCAAGAAAATGTAAAAATTAGGCATACTTGCATATATGAAAGCAGCTATTGTATTTACACCACATGCTAAAACAAGAGAGTGTTTCCTGCCTAAATAATCAGCAACAGTTCCAGTAGGGATTTCTAAAAGAAAAATCCAAAGCATAAACCAAGATTGTAAAATCATTATCTGCGTAAAGTTTATACCGCCCCAATCTATAAAAAAAGGAACTAGTACTCCAGCAATGAAATGGAAACTAACAAAAAATTTGAAAAGATATATTTTCCAAAGATTTGCTCTAAGAGTCGCAGCCATATAATCAGTTTATTTAAAATCGTTTATAAAAGTTGTTAAAATTAAAAGTCACGGAGAGCGAGCCAGCCCGAATTGAGCATAACATCAGGATTAACCGAAGTCGTGCGTAGCACGATTTGGACGGAGAAGTCTGCAAGACTTCGTAGTCGGTTAATCCTTGTTATATTCGTCTGACCAAAGGGAAGACCTAAAATTTAGTGCAACGATGCCGAAGGCAAAATTTTAGAGTTTTTGGATTACTGATAATTCGAGTCGAAGGCGAGTGAATATGTCCGAAGGACGAGAGAGGGGCGTCAGATTTTTTGCTTCTTTTTTCTAAAAAAAGAAGATAGAAGGGGCGTCTTGTTTTGGTTCTTTTCTGAAAAGAACATTTAGGGGCGTCTTTTACACTTACCACTAGACAAGTGTGCGTAAGATTTATATAGAAAGGAGTTAATAATTTTATGTAAGCTTACATAAAGGGGATGATGATGGGTAAAAAAAGAGTAACTTTATTTGTGGATTCTGAAATTTATGATAAATTTAAAGAGCAGTGCGATAAAAAAGGATGGATTGTTTCAAAGCAATTTCAAAATTATATGGAAAAAGAAGTTAAAAAAGAGGTTAAATAATGGATACTGTTTTAGTTCCGCCAATGCAAGAGAATTTTTATTTAAGCAAGGATACTTTGGAGTCTTTGCCATATAAGGATAAAATAATAAATAAAGTTGTAAAGAGACTCAAACAAGAGCAACTAACAAAAATAAAAGAAGATACTTTAGGAGTTCTATTTGAGAAGCTAATAAGAGAACAAGAAAAAAAAGATTTGGGGCAATTTTACACTCCCCAAGAAATAGTTAATTACATTATAAATTTTCTCAATATAAAAAAAGATTCTAAAATTTTAGATCCGACTTGCGGATGTGGGGTCTTTTTAGTAACTGCATATAATTACCTAAAACAGATAAGTCCAAATGCTCTAAATAATGTTTATGGCGTTGATTTAAATAATTCTGCAACTAAGATAGCGAGAATAAATTTGTGGTTAAGAAATGGACAAGACTCAAACTCATTAGATATACTTGAGAAAAATATTAAAATTGGAAATTCTATTGTTGAAAATAAATTTATAGATAAAAAAGCATTTAACTGGAAAAAATATTTTTCAAATATTCTTAATAATGGTGGCTTTGATTTTATAATCGGAAATCCCCCATATGTAACTTTAAAAAATAAAAGAGATTATGATATAAACGAGTCTTTCTTTTCTCAAATCGCAAACGGAAGCACAAACGCGGCATCTTTGGTAATTGCAAAATCTTACGAACTTCTTAAAGAATGGGGAATAATGGCTTTTGTTTTACCAAAAACATTAATTAGGGTTAATTCATATTCAAGATTAAGAGAGTTTCTATTAAATAATTCCAAAATATTACATATTTTTGATTTAGGAACTTGTTTTAAAGATGTCAGAGGAGAGCAGATAGTTTTATTTATCCAGAAAACTAACAAAAAAGAGCAGATAAGGAATAATGAGGTTTTAATCAGAGTTTTTGACAACAACAATGAATTTTATGTTCCTCAAAAAATATTCCAAAAATATAACACTTTTTTGATGTTTGAAGATAAGACTTATTATGATTTAATAGAAAAAATTAAAGGGGAGAATTTAGAGGATATTGCAAATATATTCAGGGGAATTTCAATAAGTCCAAATGCTGAAATAATCTCAAAAACAAAAGCCAAAAACAGAATACCTATAATCAAGGGAAATGATATTTCTAAATTTTCATATTCCAATGGTTTTTTTATAGATATAAATAAATTAAATAACAATTCTTCAAAATTAGAGGAATTTCAAAAAAGCAAGATTATTCTTCAAAATATTTTTTCAAGTGAAGCAGGGATTATTTCTGCCATAGATGATAAAGGTAATCTAAATTTTGATACAGTAAGTAATGTTATTCTTAAAGATAAATCCTACAAATTAGAATATATTTATGGGTTGCTAAATTCCAAACTAATCAATTTCTATCTTATGTATGCAGTTTATAACAAATCAAAACTTACAATGCACACAGATAAGGTTTACTTGGGTAAAATTCCTATCAAGAAAGCAAACAGGGAACAACAGAATGAAATAATTAAGATTGTAAAGCAGATAAAAAAACAGAATCTTAAAAAGTTACTTCCTGAACTTGATAAGAGGGTATATAAGTTATATGGAATAACTAAAACAGAACAGAATAAAATAAATTTTGCTTTAAAGCAAATTATGTCAGAAAAAAGTTTGTGGTAAAATGGGAGAACGAATGAATAATTTAACAGGGAAAGAATGGTTACAATATTCTTTTAGTATTTGGAAAGATATTGAGAAAACTAACGGAGAAAGGAAATTAAAACATCCTGCTATGTTTCCAACTCAATTAACATCAAGATTAATTCAGATTCATACAAAAAATAAAGGAGAAGTAGTTTTAGATCCATTTTTGGGAAGTGGAAGCACGGTAGTATCAGCATATAAATTAGGAAGAAAAGGAGTCGGTTTTGAGCTTTCTAAAGAATATATCAAATTGTCTGAAAGTAGAATAAAAGAAACTCAGTTGAATTTAGAACAAAAGCCAGAAGATTTGATTAAGCCCGAAATTTACAATAAAACAATCTTTGATATTCCTAAAACATTAAAAGAAAATTCTGTAGATTTGGTAATTACATCCCCCCCATATTGGGATATACTAAACGCTAAAAGGTCAGCCGATAGAAAAGAAATAAGGAATTATAGTAATTCAAAAGATGATTTAGGAAATATTGCAGATTATCAAGAATTTTTAAACAAACTTAAAGAAGGGTTTGAAGGAGTTTACAAAGTCTTAAAAAAAGGTAAGTATTGTATTGTTGTAGTTATGGATATACGGAAAAAATCAAAGTTTTATCCATTCCACATGGATGTAGTAAACAAAATGCAGGAAATAGGTTTTGAATTAGACGATATGATTATTTGGGACAGACAGAAAGAATATAATAATATGCGACCTTTAGGTTATCCGTTTGTTTTCAGAGTAAATAAAGTTCATGAGTTTATACTCATATTTAGGAAGTGAAAAAATGTTAAATCCAGATATAGCTTATTTATTGGGAATGATTGTCGGAAAAGGGCAAATAATCAGAGGAAACAGAGATACTGAAATTGTCATTGACATTCCACATAAAAATTTAATGATTGAAGGAGAGAATACTCAACAATCAGTAAAATCAAGTTTATTAGATATTGTTGGAAGATTAAAAACTCTTGTGGGAACAGATATGGAATGGGACACATCAAGACCGAATATAGCCCATATTTCTTTTTCAAAGCCAAATGGAGATTATTTGATAAGAACTATTAATACATATTTGAAAAATCATGTAAGCTGGAGAGATGTTAGAATTCCCACAGAAATATTTTCAGCGACAAAAGATATAAAATTAGAATTTTTAAGAGGCATTGCAGATGTAACAGCCCATATAAGAAAGAGTAATGTCGCATGGAAAGATTATGAAAATAGAGTTTATGTTGAAATAATGGTTAATTGGGATTTGTGCATAGATATTGCTAATTTATTAAAAGAATTGGATGTTCCAGTCCAAACAATTAGATTTGCCCATCCAAATATAGTTGATCCAAATTTGAAAAAATATAATGAGGGTTCAAAAGAATTTTGGAACAAGGAACATCAAATAAAAGTATGGGCAGAAGAATTTGAAAAAGTCGGTTTTAACATAGACCACAAAAATAAGCTATTGAAAAAATTTGCTAAACTAAATAGAGATAATTGGAAAGAGGCATCAAAAAATTCCAAAAAATATAAGGATAAACCCATTTCAGATATACATCATAAATTTTATTGGGAAACTAAAGAAATTAATCGGAAAAAGCCGAAACATCCTGAAGAGAAAAGCACAAAATTACCCTCAAAAGTTAGAAAACATTTTGATAGTTGGAAAGAGATGTCAAAGGAGTTAGGTTACGATGAGTAAAGAAGAAGAAAAACTTTATCCTGAAATAAAAGAATGGTTGCAGAATTATTTAACTGATAAGTACAAAGGTTATACAGTTCAAACTACTTATGAAACTTCAAGAAGAAATTTAGATGTAGTCCTGAAAAGTAAAGGGATAAATTGTAAGGAAGCTATTGGTTTACAGATTAAAGTTGATATTGTCGGAATTTTGAAACGAGGAAACGACTTTAAACTTGTTTTTGTTGAGGTTAAAGATACTGATTTAACTCTCAAAGATTTAGGACAGCTTTGGGGATATACACAACTAATAGATCCAATTGAATCTTTTTTGATTTCTTCCAAAGGATTAGGCAGATTATCACATATACTTAATGTTTTGAAGCGAGAAGATTTGTTGAAGTTTGGAACAAAGACAAATAAATTTATGCAAATAGCAAAATGGGATAAAGTAAGAAATTGTATTGATTATTCCAGTTTGACACCGAAATTATAGGAGATAAGATGACCGTTACCTATGTTTTTGATTTTTATAACCTATACATTCCAAAAGGTAAAAAGTATGAAAATAAAGAATTTGGAATTAAAATAATTCCTTTAAAATTCGCTGAAAAGTTTGAGAAAAATAGAACAACATTTTCAAAACCATATTATCGTGCTGGTGGTTGGAAAACAGCTAAATGTTTTATTAAAACAAGAACAGAAGATGAAGCTAAAAAATTGGCAAGTTGGATAGAGTTTCTTTATTCTTTTGCTCAAAATAGAAGTGTTTTCTTTTTAGGTTGGTATAAATACAAAAGTGGTAAAAAATATTCTTCATTTCATTCAAAATTTGTGGAACAAAGAGAAAACAGATTTTCTGAATTAATACATGGAGTTCATACTAGGGGAGCATTTTATACGCGAGACATTAGTTTATTTTTTGATATTGCTCTAAAAACTCTTTCATCCTCAAAAGACATAAAACTTAATGAGATATTAACGACTATTCATGCACTTATTATTTCTCATTCATCGTTGGTTAGAGAATTAAAATTCTTGATTTGCTGGTCTGCTTTAGAGAAATTAGCAAACCAACATTATTCGGTCTATAAATCAAAAAATAAATTGTTTTCTAAAGATGAACTTAAAAAATTAAAAGCTGATTTGGAGAAGACATTAGAGAAAAGCTTGAAGAATGATAAGCGATTGAATCTTGTTAAAAAAAGCATCACAAGAAATTTTCTTTATGAGCATAATACTGTTGAAAAAATGAAACTTTATTTTGATTCATTAGATTTGGGATTTGATAAAACTAAACTTAATAAGATGTTGAATAAGCTCATAGGCGTTAGAGGTAGTTTAGTTCATAATTTGAATTCAACTTTGCTGATTAAAGAGCCACAATTATTATTTTATCTTCAAATGATTATGGAAAATGTAATTTTCAGAATCGTTGGTATTGATAAGGATACACAAAAAAGATTCTTGTTGCATCAATATAATCGGGGTAATGAATTATAAGACGCCCCCTAATAAAATTTCTTTTTCCGCAGAAAAAGACTATATGTGCGTAAGCACTGACGCCCCTCTCTCTTTCTAAATTAAGTAATCCAAAAATTGAATATAACATCGGAATTTAACGAAGTTTGATTTTCCCTCGTGAACGAAGTGAACAGAGCTGGAAAATCAAATTTGGAGAAATGGCGAGCTGAGCCATTTCTCGTTAAATTCCTGTTAATTGCCCCGAGTCGATAGGCGAGAGCGCAGCGTGGTCGAGGCGAAGCCGAAGAAGTTTTATTTTTCCGCCGTTACAAGTATTTCTTTACTTCATCAGAGATTTTTTTAAGTAATTCTTTAGAAACAAAATTTTTTCTTTCACGATTATAGTGATGACCAAAATCAGGATCATGGAATTCCTCTCCTGCAAATTTAACATCATGATTATATCTTGGTCTAAAATGGAAATGAACATAAGGTTTTGGATTTTCAGCTTGGTACGCATTATTCATCAAACAAGTCCAGTTAAACATTGTGGCATCAAATACTTTCTTAAAAACAGATTCCAATTTTTTCACAATGTTTTCATGAAAATCCAACCACTCTTCAGATGTTAAATTTGATAATTCACCACAATTTCTTTTGAGAAGAATTACACATCTACCTAAATAGGATTGTTCATCACTTAAAACAACTTTCCAAAATTTTGTTTCATATAGCATAAATTCTTCCTGCATAATGTTAAAAAAATCTCTGTTTTTAAATAAGTTTCTAAAGTAGGCGGAAAAATAAAATTGCAATTAACAACTATTAAGCGAGATAAATATTCGCTTAATAGTACTAATCAGGATAAAAAGCGAGATTTTATATACCTGTCCCACATAATAGATTGTATGGCGGATATAGGCAAGAATTATTCACCAGAGGAACGATATAAGCTTATTGGCAAGCTGATTGAGGAAGTAAAACTCAGAAGATATTCTTATCAGACAAGAAAGTCTTACATTTCTGTCGTGAAAGACTTTCTTGCTTCAGGAAAAACACCAAGAGATTTTCTTTTGTCATATTCCAACAAAAGCAAGTCAACAATGAGATCTGCATATTTTGCTATGAAGTTCTTTCATGAGAACGTGCTTAATACCAAATTTGATGAGAAGTTGCCACTTGCTAGAAAATCCTTGAAATTGCCTTTGGTTTTGAGTAGAGAAGAAGTAATCAAAATGATAGAGTCTACAAGCAATCTGAAGCATAAGATGGTTATCATGTTTCTGTACTATGCAGGTCTCCGATTGGATGAAGTACGAAATCTTGGCTGGAAAGATATTGATTTTGACAGAGAAACCATTCATCTAAAAACTGCAAAGGGGGATAAGGAAAGAGTGGTCTTTCTCCACAAGAAACTGAGTGATATATTGAGAATGTATGGGATAAAGGAAGAAGGTCCAATTTTTGTTTCTCAGAGAGAAGGGAAATACAACAAAAGGACAATTCAACAAATTATAAAGTCTGCCGCAAAAAAGGCAGGAATCAAGAAAAATGTAACCCCTCACACGCTAAGGCACAGCTTTGCTACTCACCTCTTAGAATCTGGCGCAGACATAAGATACATTCAGCAATTGTTAGGCCATAAGGATCTTAAAACAACACAGATTTATACTCATGTAGCAAACAAAGATATCAAAAAACTTGCTGATCTGCTTTAATCTTTTAATAGAAGGTACTATTTAACTTTATCAAATCCAACCACTTATTCTCTCCTAACCCTAATTTAACACCTGCAGTTTCGCAAGGTATTTCATTAATAGTTGTATGAGTTTCTATGAAGTTGTGCTGTATGACTATTGCATTCAGTAGGATTGGAGCAGACCAAAGAGCCTTTAATCCTCTAAAGTCAAGAACTCTATCTTTGATTTTCATAAACACAGTTTCTATTCGATAGTTATGGATTCTTGTTTCTTGATAATTTTGTATTCTATACTCAACTGTTAAACCACCAAATTTATTAGAATAAAACATTTTTCTGAACGCTCTCGGATAAAACATTCCTGCATCCGTCTGAATGTATTTTGGCTTTCCTTTGGTGATAGCCTTTTTAAGAAATTTCTGTGCTTCAACCGGATTTGCAGTCAAGCTATAATGCACTCCTGTAATCAGTCTCGTATCCCAATCAAGACAACACCAAAATCTATCTTTTCTACCCTCACAATCAACCATTGTTTCATCAGCATAAAATCTACCTCCAAAGTTATAACCTTGATTTTCTATAAATTTGTAAACTTTTAATGTATATCTTCTAACCCAATCCAATATAGAAACGTGACTTATTTTGTGATTAAAGTGTCTTTTAAGTTGATTTCTCATCTTTCTGCTTGATAAGTTTGAAACATACATATCAATTGACACTGCAATAATTTCCGGCTTATTTCCCATTCTGTAAAAGCTATCATTCTGAGTGAAAAATCTCCTACAGCTCTTACAGTAGTATTTTTGTATTTTTCCTCTATACAAAGTTTTGCGGTAGCCTTTTTTATAATTGTTTTTGCTCCCACAATGCATGCACTTTATTTCTTCAAGCACACTACATATTCGGCACCCGAAGTATATAAATCTTTCAGTGCCCGAATAAATAAATGAGACCGGTAACTTTGATTAAGTGAAAAAACTCCAGCTAACAAAGAAACTAAGAAACAGTTACCCTTTCTCTATAATTATTTTACCTTTTTCCAATTTGGCCTTGACTTCCTTACCCAACAAGTTAGAATCTTCTACTATTCTTTTCGGTAAATTAATCCTGTATTTGTAGTATTTAGTATTACCTACCTTCTTGTCAAACGCATTCATAATTTTCATAAAACAAATTAGGAACCCGAAGTTTTTAAAGTTGTCGGTGCCCGATTGGAATTTTGGGCCAATAGGTGTCGCTAACTTTACAGCTTACTTATTAGTGTTCTTTTTATTTGACTATGATTAGTATTCCTTTTATTTGACTCTTTATGATTAGTATTCCTTTTATTTGACTCTTTATGATTAGTATTCCTTTTATTTGACTCTTTATGATTAGTATTCCTTTTATTTGATTTTTTATAGTTAGAGATAGCTTTTTTAATTATTTTTAAGGCTTTATCCTTGTCCTTAAAACCTAGAACTTTAGTTTTTTTGTTTTCAAAGTCCTTATAGTGGTTAAAGAAGAGTTTTATCTTATTAAGAAGAGTTTTATCAAGTTGTTTTATCTTCTTTATGGACTTCATCTCAAGATCTTTAACAGGGATTGCTAATATTTTATCATCCCTCTTACCTTGGTCATATAGCTCCATTACTCCTATTGGTCTAACTTCTAATAGTGTGTTTTGGAATAGGTCTAGATTAGTTATAACAATAACATCTATAGGATCGTTATCTTCTGCTAAAGTTTGTGGAATTAAGCCATAGTCTATAGGGAATCTAAATTCAGATGGAAGAACTCTATCTAATCTTATTAAGCCGGTAGATTCATCTTCTTCATATTTAATTCTAGAATTCTTAGGAATTTCTATGATTACATTAATTTTATTTGGAGCATTTTTTCCTGGGCTTACTTTGTGTAAAGGAGATTTCATTCTAATCCTAAAAATCTTTTTTGTCTTATAAACATAACTTTAACATTTTTATTTTTTAATTTTTTCCTTAAAAGCAGATCATTTGTTATAACATAAATTTGTGATTTTTTCTTAAAAGCATAATCAATTATTTGTTTATCTGCATATGCTCCTTCTAAGTTTGGAGTATAGATTTGTTTTGTTTTAAGTATAGACAATACTATTTTAGCTGCTAATCTATCTGATTGTTTCTTTGCTATGGTTTTTAGTTTTTCTAGTTCTAGAATAACTGCTTTTGGAACAATGATCTTTATCTTAGTGCCAAATTGCTTCTTGATTTCAGTAAACAGATCAAACCTGTGTTCTATAGAGTAGATTAGAGCATTTGTGTCCAAAATTATCTCCATTTTAAAGCTTATATAGTATTATTACTATATAAGTTATATGGAAAAGAAGAGGATTATAAGAGAAAGTTATGATTTCTCTGTAGAAACTTATGATGCTAGGTATAAAGATCTTCAATATCAGAAATACTCTATTATGTTAGATTCTGAGATCATTAATAGAATTAATAATTCTAAGTGCTTATTTGATCTTGGTGTAGGTACAGGATTATTTAAAGATTTTTTAAAAGACCATGGAATAAAGTCTAAGATTATTGGTGTGGATATTTCTAGCAAGATGTTAAAAAAAGCTAAGAAAAAAAGATATATTGCTGTACAGGGAGATGTTGAAATGCTTCCTTTTAAGGATAGAGTTGTTGACATAGCATTCTCATTTACCAGCATACAAAATGTAGAAAACATAGAGGCTGCAATAAAAGAGTTTTCAAGAATATTAATGCCTAACGGAATTTTGATTTTAACAATTCTAAGGAAGAGCTTTCAAGGAGGTATTCCTTATTTCTTACATATGAACAATCTCAGAATACTTGATGAGCGAGATTGTGGGGAAGATATTGGATTTGTTTGTGTAAAAGTCTAAAATGGGTGATGGTTTGGGTGCTGCCATAAATTATTTCCCTTTCAGGCGCGTCTCCTTTCATTGGAGTTTAAGGTTTTGGTTTTTAAATAGATTTGTTTGTTAAAATCTAGATATTATGATTTAGATATTGGGATTTATAGTTTATACTAGGAATAAACTTTATATTTGATTCTTTTCTTATATATGTGGAGGAAAAAAATGGAAATCAGAAAGGCAGAGAAAAAAGATACAGCTGAGATTGCTAAGTTAGTAAAAAAAGCTATGGAACCACAATATGAAGCTGTAGGTGATAAGTTTATGCCTCTTGAAGACTATGAAAAAGCTTTGAGAGTTGCAATAGATAACTTAGAATTTGTTCTTGTAGCTGAAGAAGATAATAAGATTGTAGCTATGATTCATTATTATTATGAAGATAATGAATGTTTTGTTCAAGATTTTTCAATAGATCCTGATTATCATGGCAGGAAAATTGGAACTGCTTTGATTAATTTTATGCTAGATCAAACAAAAAAAGATAGGATCCCTAAGATAACTGTGTTTGTACCTTGGGGCAGTCCAGGGATAGCATTTGCTAAGAAGTTTGGATTTAAAGAAAAGAGCATTGAACTAAGACTTAAACAGGAACTTCCAAAGGAGCCAGCAATCACTATTGTAGATACAAGCAACGCAGAAGAAGAATAAGTTTTGTTTATTTTGAAAGATTTTTATAGTGCTGATAGTTATTCTTTTTATGAAAATACTTAAGATTCCTTTTGATTATAGTATTCCTTATCCTGATAAACGAGGATCAAGGGAAGCACCTGACTTGATTGAAAGCAGGCTTAATGGTAAGGGACTTAATAGTAAAGGAGAGTTTATTTCTGTGGATGTGAGTGAGGACTTTGAAAGTACTCAGCATAATATAACTAAGACTAGTGAGGCTTTATTTAGAACTGGTGAGAAAGTAATAGGTTTAGGAGGAGATCATTCTGTAAATTTTGGAATGCTTAGAGCTTTTTCCAAAGTTTTTGGCAGGGATAAGGTTGGTTTGCTATTCATAGATGCGCATCTTGATTGTGAAGATGATTTTCTGCCACCTAGCCACGAGGATATTATTAGAGCTGCAGTTAAGGAATTTGTAAATCCTAAAAATATCTTAATGGTAGGAACTAGAAAGAAATATCCTAAAGAAATTGAATTTGTTAAATCTCATGGAATTAAAGTTATTGAAATGCAAAAAATAAAGGATAAAGGAATTAATTGGCTATTAAGAGAAATTAAGGATTTTTTTAAAAACATAGAGAATATATATCTTAGTTTGGATATTGATGTTATAGATCCAATGGATGCTCCAGGCACAGGTTATCCAGAAGTTGGAGGATTTTCTAAAGCAGATATTCTCAAGTTATGTAATAAGCTTAAGGAATTTAAAATTAAAGCTAAAATTAAAGCTATGGATCTTGTAGAAGTTAATCCAAGATTAGATAAAGATGATAAAACAATAGATCTTGCTGTTGAAATTCTAAAAAAAGCGCAAACTTTTTGAAAGGATTTAAAAATATTTCCGTTATGCTGTAAAAACCTTTTTATATATTTCGTTATATAGGTTGTAGAACATGAGAAACTCATTTGTATGGAATAGAAAAAGAAAACCAAAGGATTCAGATGTATTCCTGAGAGAAAAGCCAATTGAACTACTATTATGCTTAACTAGAAACAACTCAGAGAATTATCCATCTATGCTAGCTAAAGATTCTAGATGTACTTATTCCCATACAGTACATTTGCTGCAAAAGATGGAGAAGATGGATTTAGTAAGGTTTGAAAAGAAAGGTAGATTAAAGTTGGTTTACTTAACAAACAAAGGAAGCAAGGTAGCAGATCTCTTTGATAACGTTAATAAAACTTTGGAATAATCTTTCTTTGATTTTTATAGATCTTTGAACTGGATAAGTTAGTTTTGGCTTTAATTTAAGCTATAGAATTCTTTTATCTCATTGCTTAGATAAAATGTATATCCTTCTTTTAGCATATCTGCAGTTTCTTGAATTAGATCATCTAGCTTATCATGTTCCTTTTCTATGAAGAATACAAGTTGCTTATATGCATTATTAAGCTTATGCTTATTAAATCCATAAAAACTTATTTCTGAAACCATAGGCCAAAAGTTATCTGGATCTTGATCTATGTTTTGATAACTAGCAATCATTTCTACTATATTATTATTAATAGAAAGAAAATATCTTGCATATTTATTATTTTGATTTCTTTTATCTTCAAATATGTCATCGATTCTTCCTAATGGAGTTTTAAGTCTGTCTATAAATTTTTGAAATAATAAATTCATTAGCGGGATTAATTCATATTTGCAATTTGGTTCAAGATCTGGAAATACTTCTTTTAGATTTTCTATACTATATGTTATTTTTTCAAGACTTATTACTTTTTTCATTATTAATATTATATTAGATTTTTATTTTTAATTATGCATATTTAGATTTTTATTTTTTAATTATGCATATTTAGATTTTTATTTTTTAATTATGCATATTTAGATTTTTATTTTTTAATTATGCATATTTAGATTTTTATTTTTTAACTATCCATATGTATGATTTTTCTTTCTGGTTTTTGGTCTAAAATATTTTCTTGTGTTATAGCAATATTTTCTGCAATTTCTTTTACAAGCATTTCTAAATCTATTGAAATGCTAGTACCTTCTGAATAGTTTGCAGGTCCATAGCATTCAACTCTTCTTTCTTTATTTAGTCTTTTCATTTGATCATATATTGCTTTGAAATGAGGATATGTTTTATCTGGATGATAAACTCCAACGCAATGTCCGCCTTCTCCCTTAACAACTGCAAAAGCTGGAATATCTGATGGGCTTCCATCTGCAACATATATTATATTTCTAAAAGGGATCCGTTTATTTTCTTCTTTTAGTTTTGTGTTTACATCATATTTTGGACCTTTGTTTATTTCATATAAACAACGAGTTTTTTCAGATCCATTTATCACTGATATTATCTCTTCAATTTCTCCACCTTCCCCTTCAAGAAATTCGCAACCATATACTTGTTTTACTTTACCTGCAATAGCACTTCCTCTTATTATTTCTGCAATCCCTGAAGTTATAATATATACTTCTATGTTGATTTCATGCTTTTTAAAATTTTTATGGTTTATAATAGAGTTTATTCTGTCAAAGAAATCTGGTATTCCTGGATAAAATTCTAAATTTGCTCCGAGTTCTCTTAGCTTCTTGTCGTTTAATCCTGGAAATTTTCCATCTTTTACATATCTAAGTATTAGATTAAGATATGCAATATCATCTTGAACATCTTTATTTTTATTTGATTCTTTTATTTTTTGAATATAACTTCTTTTTTCTTCCCAAAATTCTTTTCCTTCTATTCCATATTCATCAAATATGACCTTCTGCATATAATATGGAGTTAGAGTTAAATCTGAATCAAATATTAATGCTATAGTGTTCTGTTGTGCCATAATTTTTGAATAATAAGTAATATTTAAAAAATCTCTGATTTAGTAATTTGATTATTTAGCTATTTAATTATTTATTATTTAGTTATTTGCTAAGCAAGTTATTAAGAATTTATATATTTGCTAAGTTGGTTGTTTGATTATTTGCTAAGTAAGTTATTAAGAATTTATGAGTTTTTTGTCTATGGATTCTGATTCTTTTTTGTAAGTTTCTAACTGATCTTTAAGAGATTTTGCAAGGGATTCATCTAGGGTTATTATGTATTTTTCAGCGGCGCCTATAAGGGTTTTAGATTCCAGATTTGCTATCTTTGCTGCTTTCATATTATTTTTTGAGATCATTTTTTTAGATTCTGAAATTCTTTCTTCAACTATTCCTAATGACTTGCTTGCTTTTTCATAAGTGTTAAAGGTTAGTGCAAGATCTAAATTATCTATAGATACATCTAGCGGATACAAACTAGAATCAGGCAGAGTGTCTGTTTCTTTAACATAACTAGTTTGACTTAATATGATAAGAATTATTATAATTGTAGAAAATGCAAAAAATGGTTTAAGAAGTGGTTTGTCTAAATTTAGCATTTTGAATTAATTAAAAAATTTCATCAATTTTTTTTGCATATTGTTTTATTCTTTCTAAGCTTGTGTTTATAATAAATGGAACAACATATGCTTCTATTTGCGGCTCTATTGGGCCAAATTCTGTTATGCGATAACCTTCTGGAACTTTTTCTATTATTTTAAGCTCTTTTAATCTGCGAAGTTGTCTTCTTAAGTTAGAGGCTGAAGCTCCTGGTTTATCTTTTAATTTAGCAAAGATTTGATTTGTGGTTTGGGCAGTTTTGGTAGATTTGTTTTCTAGAAGAACACCTAGAATATCAACTAAAATATCTCTAGATTCTCCTGGCTGTAGCAAGCCTAGAGAAAGGCAAAATTTTCTTATTAATTCATCTTTTTCTAACTCTATAGGTTCTTCATATTTTCTTAGAGTTATCTCTTGTAATGGGACGTCCTTCAAGGTTTTTTTCGCTGTCATTTTTGCTTATGTGCTTGGGTGAATCTAACAGGAGGAAATACCATAGAATTTTGCAGCTATGGATATGCGACTAGAGGTGCTCGGTACTTCCTCCCCGAGAAAAAAGCGTGGTTTTCATGGGCGCGACTGTTATTTTGTGATCAATTTTATTGATTAATTATTAAAAATAATCTTCTTATATAAAAAGATTTCGCTTTTGATTAAAACATTTAGCTATTATATAAATAAATAATAATGATAGAACTTAAAAGATAAATACAATTAACTTTAGTAAAAGTGTTGGAGGTTATATAACTGTTAGCTCTATAAATTTACTGAAAGAAGATATTAGAATTTATTTTGCTATAAATAATTGATTAATTGGAAGATTTTCTGTTGTAGATCATTAGTAATAGTGCTGTTGTGAGTAATCCAAATGAGAGCATCATGCTAACTTGGAATTGTATTGGCAGCTGTTTAGAAACTGTTTTAATTTTTTGAATTATTGTTTTCTTTGGTTTTGGTTCTGGTTGGGTATCTATTTCTATGGTTTGATTTTTCCATTCAGCCTCATATGGATGCTTTGCTTGTATTTTCATATTGAAGTTGGATTTGAGATTAGATGGTTGAGCTACTGCTGCTCCTGAGCCTCCACTACTTTCTTGATGTTCAATTCCTATTGTTAGAAGATCTATTGGTTCGTCTATGCTTGCTTGTGTGGTTGTTACAGGCACATAATCTTCTGGTAAACCTAAACTGATATTAACATCCCATGATGTATCTGCTCTAAATAAGAGTGGAGATATATATTCTACAGGTCCTGAAGCATTATATTCTGGAGGTGGAGTTTCACCTTCTGGAATTTCAATTAAATATTCATGTAATATTATATCTAGTTCTGAGCCAACTATGGTTCCTTTAAATACTGCAGGTACCAAACGATCCCACCATAACTTAATATAATCAAGATATGCATATTCATTACTATTTGAAACTGTGATTGGAGGCCTGTATACTGCATATGCATATTCTTCAGTATTTACTAGCCAATTTATATTACAATTGTTTGAACAGTATTTATGTCTTTTATTTCCGCGGCAGCCACCTTCCCAGTCATCATCATCACAGTCATCATCCATACAATCATTGGAATAGCAATGTATCTTATATGGAGGCAACCATATTTCTGCTTCAAACGGTCCAAACACAATATAATCATTATTTTCAACACCTACAGTACAACTTCCTGAATCATCTACTTCACAGATGCGTGCAGAGCAATTAGATCTTATAGCATTTAGTTCTGCTTCTTTGTGTGTAAATGTTTCAGAAGTTAGATTTTCCCAGGAAGGAGTATCTGGAAAACTAGTATTTAAAACTTGATTTGCACAACTAAGTTCATAGACATCTACTTCTTGCCCAACTCTTGGTTCTTTAGCAATTATCTTATGCCACCAGAGTTTAAACAAATTAGCAGATGTTGTTATTGCAGCTGGGCAGCCCTTATATAACGTACCATATATGTTTGGACAGGCATCTTCACAATCATCGATTCCATCTCCATCTGAATCTATTCTGTCATCAGGATTTATCCAAATTGGTTTGGTTCCTTGGGTGTTGCCCATTGCAATTTCAGAATAGCCTGTAGTTAGATCATCATTATAATATATAGATTCTAGATTCCATTCTGAGCCAGACCAAGTATATACATTAAATTTATCTTTATGTTTCTTTTTTACAATCAGTTCATTTATGCTGTCATTATCATAATCTCCACAAGCTATATCTCCACCTCTTAAGAAAACTGTATCAGAAGTGCTACTAGAAACTAACTGCCAGGAATCTGAAATCCAATGATAAAAGTAGGTTTCTTTTTTGAAGCCTTCTCTTTTAACTATTAATTCTGGAATACCATCATTATCTAAAATATCACAGGCTGCTACTTCTTTATTTCCATATAATCTTAAGTTATCATCTGTTACTTCTTTATAGAGTAGCCAAGAATCTCCATCCCATTCATAGAATTTTGAGGTTTTAGCAGTAGATGGTGTTTTTACTTTTAGAATTAATTCATCCTCAGAATCATTATCCCAGTCTGCTAATCCTATTTCATTATTATTTATAGTTAGACTATCATGATTATAGTATCCATCAAGAACCCATTTAGAACCAGACCAATTATAGAATTTGGATTTTTGAGAATGAATATGTTCTCGTTTTACTAAGAGTTGATCGTTAAAGCTTACATTTTGCCAGTAAGCATTACAGTTTTGATCAATGCCATCGCAAGGTATTTCAGAGGCTCCAGGATTTATACAAATAGCGCATGCGCCTGTGCTTGAGTTACATTCTGTATAATTAAGAGGGCAGCCAGTAGGATCATCTGAAGGATCATCATCACAGTCTCCTTCTCCAAAAGGACAGACTGCTGGTGTACCATAAACAGTCATGTTAGCATCACAATAATCATCATTATCATCATCACAGCCATCATCAATTATACTATTATTATCATTATCTATACCATCACAAGTTTCATTATAAGATGGCATAGCTACTGTAAGAGTTATAGTACCTTGTACAGTATTTGTGGCTGCCTGACCAGTAGGAGTTTGATTAATATTAGTCATTATCCCAAATAAGATAAATGAATTCAATAATAGAAATATCATTAGAATAAACACTATTCCTTTTGATTCTAGGTATTTCATTTTGTAGTTTGAGCTCGGCAAATTATTATAATATATAATAATAGATACACTTTATATAAATCTTTTTAGCTTAGAATTATTTCAGGATTTCGATCTTAACAATCTAACTTTCATCTTGCCTGTGTAATTTCCATATGTTGTATTTTCAGGAGTAGTTACATATACAGTAATATCTTTACTTTTACTTGGATCAAGCAAGAAATTATTATCTGATAGCACAACCCATTCTTTTAGGTCTCCAGATAAGGTTATTTGGGTTGTTAAAGTTATATCATGAATATTTGTTAAAGTTATGTTTCTTTCTGCACCACCGCCAGGATATACTGTTCCAAAATAAATCTTATCTGTATCCAGATTAAATCCTACATTATCTCCGACTTCTATATGCATATCATAATCAATAACTTCTATTGGTGATTTATATAACATATAAACTAGAGCAAGTATTAATGCTAAGGTAATTCCTCCGACTATCAAATATGTAGAGATTTTTTTCATTTTCTTTTTTTTCTTCTTGGACTTGGATTAATAGTAAGCCTGCCACTTCTCATTACAAAATAGAAGCTGAACATTATAATTAATGCTATAGCTACTACTACCATACCAACAAGACTAAATTCTAGAGTTTTGTCTTCTAGTTCATACTGTATAGTTCTTGTAGTTGTTTTATCTCCATAATATACAGTTACTCTAGCTTCATAATTTCCAGGATCTTGTCCAGCAGCATCCCATAGAGCAGTTAATGTTCCGGTTTTGAATCCTTTAAGAGTTATACTTGGTGTTTTTAGTGTTGCTAAAGTTCTTCCATTTTCTAGACTTATTAATTCAATGTCAGCATATACATCTTCTATATCATCATTCCATTTACTCTTAACTAGAATTTCGAATTTTGCAAGATCTTCTCTTGTCACTGTAGTGATGTTAAGAATTTCAATATCTAGAGATCCAATGTTGAAGTATGTTGAGGCTTCTATATATTTTCCATCATAATTTATTTTTGCTATTGCTTTATAGCTTCCTGGATTAAGATTTGTTGTAGCTAGTTCAGCATATAATTCAGTATTAGCTCCAGTGCTAAGATCTGATGCAGTTGTTAATGGAACAACTGCTTTCTTATTGCCTAGAGAATCATATATTTCAATATTACCAGATACACTGGCTATGTCTTGTTCTCCTCTGCTAATTATTTTAGCTGTGAAATATGCTATTTCACCTAATTTTGGATTGGTTGCACTTAAACTAGCTTCCAGATATTTCTCAGGGTATGGCACCCAAATTGTAACTTTTGGAGAAACTGCTACAATTGCAGTTATTGCTGGTCTTCCATATTCTTTTTTTGGAACCTGTCTAACACCTATATTAATAGAGTGTGGTCCAGGTTCTAGATATTCTGGAAGTTTTATTTTAGCATCAACAGTAAATTGTCCTCTGGTTGTTAAGAAAGTCTTTTTTTCTTCAAATGTAACAAGGTGTGCAAGTGGTCCTTCTTTATATGGTTCAACATCTGTGTTATGCCCATTTGCTACTGTGAGAGTTATTGTATGTTCTGCATTAGGTACAAATAATATTTCCACCTTTGCTGGAGATATAGATAATGCTTGTGCATTAGGAATGAGAATAAGAATAGATAATAATGATATGAAGAATATAATTTGTTTTTTGTGTTTCATTTTTAATTATTAGTTTTTGGATTTTAAAAAATTTTAGAAAAAAAGAAAAAAAAGTTTGTTTATAATGTGTGTGCGGTAAATGTTATTGTAGCAGTTTGTTGTCCTTGTACTGGTGCATCTGATGGTATTCCTACTCTTGCGAATAGTTTTACGTTATCTCCAGAATCATCAGATTCTAGATTTGGACAGAATGCTGTTTCACTTGTTGTAAAGCTTGTTAATGCTGTATTTGTTCCAGTACATCCATCAACATTTTCACCCCAATATTGGAATGAAGGACTAGTTCCGCCAATAAAGCTGGATGCAACTACGCTAGATTTTACTGTTACATTTGCATCTACATTACCATTGTTATTAACTAATATATAGTCATCTGATGGTGCTGCTGTACAAGTTCCACCAGTTTCAACACCTGCTGAGCTGTTAACATATAGTGTTGTTGCATCTGGTTTACAAGTACTAAATGCAATACTGGAATTTATTAATGTTATAGATAATGTTCCAGATACATTCAATGTTACAGTACCATTTGGTGCAGTAGTAGCAGCATAACCAGTTATTCCTGACAAGCCACCAATTGTGGATGCAGTACCAATAACAGAAACAAACATTGCTAACACTATTAAAGCCGCAATTGTATTATTCGATATTTTGTCTGCCATTTTTAATCCTCTTTTTATTCATTTATGAGGCTATTTCAAGACTCACTGTTCCACTTGTTGTTACTGGTTTTTCTGGTAAACCAACACTTATGTAGCCATGTGCTGATGGTGTTGCTGGAGTAGTTGAAGTTTGAGTATAAACTGGTGCACTATCAATAGAGCTGGTTACTATAAAAGTACTTGATGCCATCACTAATATTGCTAACATCGCTAGAACTGCTATCGTATTGTTTGATATTTGTTTAGCCATTTTTCCTCCTAAATGTTTATATTTATATGTAACTTTTTACTTTATAAAGATTTTGATATTTAATCTTTTAATATTATTTTAATATTATTTTAATATTATTTATATTAATTTGTTAATACAATAAATAATAATATTGCATTAACAGTAATATCATATCATATTGATAATGTAATTTCAATATAATTTCTCATTTATGGAGAATCTGTATATGTTGCTGTGAAAGTTACTATTGAGTTCTTTAGTCCTGGTGGTTCATCTGCTGGTATAGTAGTATTAATAGTTATATTAGCTAGATCAGCTAGGTCTGAGTAGTTGAACACTCCTAATGTTAATACTGGAGAGGTAGAGTTTGGTATTTGTGAGTATGATGAGACTGTATATTGGGCAGAGTTAAGTTCATTGTTTGCTGATTTGAATAGATAATAATTAGATGGATTTAATGCATGTGTAAATATATTTGTAGCATGGATTGTAACATTAGTAAATACATTTGAGTTACTCTGGATTACAAATATGCCTTCATTAGATTCTTCTGGAGCTAATGTTCCTAAATCAATAGTATCATTTATTATTTCTATACTAATTACTGTGTCCATTGTAAAGTTTCTTGCAGTGCTTGAAGAGCCATATTGTGTTCCATCCCAAGCAGAGACTCTCCACCAGTATATGCCTGGTTCTAATATATACTGTAGAGTATAATTTTGAGTTGTTCCATATAAAGTTGAGTTTGCTGGTGGTGTTGGAGAGAATCCAGTGGTATTTACATTTGATTCAAATGGACTTCCATTTGTATGATTTACAAATCCAGAATCTGTTGCCAATTCTAGTTTGAAATGGAGACTATCATTATTATCATCTGTTGGTATTGTCCAAGAGAAAGTTGGATATATAGTTGAGACTGTTGCATTAGCTGCTGGACTTAGTGGTATAGGTGTTCCTGGTGCTACATCAAATAAGTTTGATAGTGTGACATTTATTTCTGGAGTTGGAATTTGTGATAAATTAGCTAAGCCAGTGTTTGTACCATAGTGAGTAGCATTGCTTGCATACACTGATATGTTTTGATTTGTTGATGCTGCAATAACTGCTGCATAGAATCCACTAGAATCTGTGGTTGTAGTCCAGGATTGGCTAGTATTTAGATTTGTTATGTTTACAGAAGCATTATTAATTGCAGCTCCTCCTGAACTTAAAACATATCCAGTTTGTACATATGGTGGTGGAGGCACTCCTGCAGCTTCTATATTGCTCCAGAGCACTTTCCAATCATATAAAACAGGAGTAGATCCATTTTGAAGTGTTGCCTTTAATCTTATTGAGTTTTCTGAGATTCCAGAGATGTCTGTTCCGTTTGAGATGTCTGAATAACCTGAGATTGTTGAGTTTGTAGAATTTAATACATCTATAATTAATGATGAACTTCCTGGAGTACTAATTGTAAATTCTACTTTATCCCATGACATTCCTCCTGGAAGATTAATTAATTCAGAGATCATATATCCTGTAGTATTAGTTCCAGCTAATTTTACTTCATCGCTTGCAGTTGTTAGATTGATTAAAGAGTTATTGCTGTTATTAAACTCTGATGTAGTGGTTTGTTCCCAGTATAGTGCGTATGTTGTAAAGTGAGAGACATCAAACTCTAAAGTACCAGTATCTATATCATATGTTATATTTGTACATATATCTGGAGGACAAGGTATTAGATTGTTAGTTGAAGATCCTTCACTCATTAACACTTTTGGTGGTATCTTATAATCTAGATCATAGAATACTATATGTGCTGGTTTCTGTAATGCTGCTAAGGAATCTGCATCAACTGTAATTCTAGCTTTTCTAATAAATACTGTCTTATCAAAGTCTGCTCCCTCGCTTAAGTCAATTCTCTGGAGGAATTTGATCTTTGCTTTTTCTGGAACATGCAAAGTTAAATCTTCTATATTGGAATAGTCAGATATGCTGCTAAAGTCTGTGGTTTCTCCACCAGAGAATTTAGATGCAATTATATATCTTACTATTGGCGGAGGTATGATTGGTTCATTACTTTTTCCTGAGATTCTCTTTATTATTCTTCTGATAATTACTTGTGGTGGGGCTGTCTCTGATGGAAGCTCAACTATTCCTGATGTCTGATTAGTAGATTGTGGAGGTGTTATATTTTCAACAAATCCTGGTCTAGATAGATTTTGTTGAGGGCTAACTACTGATGCTGATATGTTTGTTGTATCTAATGTGGTTGAACCAGTTAATAAGGAATAGTTATAACTCATAGTCATAACTAGACAAGAATATACTAACATTAAAATTGCTAAATTAAAATCTATTCCTTTCTTGCCTTTTCCTATTCTGTTTAATTTCCCAGACTTTGTCATCAGTGTTCAATAACCTCCTTTCTTTTTGTTGAGATTTTCATTTTCTCAAATAAGTCTGAGAAAATCTTAGCATGAATAGAATTTACAATAATAACTCCAGTTCCTAGTTTTTCTGCAGAATATTTTTGAACTAAACCAGGATAGAATTTGCCATGATGATTATAACCAAACAATCTCTTGTTTAATAGCACGCGGGAACTTGGCTGCTTAGGGCTTTCCCAGGAAAATATTGTTTTTTGTTTTTGTTTTAAAGCATGAAGTGGAGCATAAAGAATTGTTGCTTCTGAAAGATTTTCTTTGTGTTTTGATTGTTCAAGATTAGAGGCTTCGATTGATATTTGATCTGCTATATTTAACAAACGATACTTAGCAGATGTAAAAAATTCATAACCTGTACTCTTAAGCAAAGATCTTAGATTAGCTGAGTCTTGAATGTCAAAGAAAACAATGTTTTTTTCTGTCCCAGGAAAGAAGATGATTTGTTTTATTTTATCTAAATCTTTCTTGTTTATGTTAGAAATAATGAAGGATACAAAATCAGAAGCATACTTTAAGAACTCCATATTTGCTTCCTCCAAATACTTTTAACTAGCTCGAGCATTCAATTTAGTTACATATGAAACTATATAAATGTTATTATTAGACACTTAGTTACTATTTGGTTTATAATTTACTTAAAATTTGTAATATTTATACGTTTGAAACCTAAAAATACAAAAAAAAATTGTAATTTATACATTTGAAACTACTTTTGTAGTATGTGTTAAAAATAGTATAGATATTAGTTACAATTTAAACTATAAATTACAAATTACATCCAAATATTCTAGATAGCCAGCGTCTTAGCCAGCGGAACCTGATTTTTTTGATTATTTTACAAAGATCAAATCTCTTAAGCTGAATATGAACTATTGGCATACTTTGTTCTGCTATACTTGTAACATTTGTTTTCCATTTGCCTGTTGGAGTGGATGATTCGAATATTAAAACATCACCAACAGCAGCATTTATTCCATAACCATAACAGCCTTCTTCTGTAGTTAGGAATTCCCAAGATTCTTTAGTTCGATTGTTTGTTACTTTTACTGGAGCATTTGGAATTTTATCTCTTCCATTAGGATGGTAAACACAGCCTCCTTGTGCATATACTGGGCCAGTAGTTTGAGCTAAACCTACTGATGTTGAGATAGTTATAGATATCATTAATATAATAATTAATATAGATATTAGTTTAGTTTTCATGGTGAATAAGTCCAATTAAATCCTGTGGAACAAGTGGTTTTGATATCTATAAAGTAACCATATCCTGAATCTAATTCTAGATTATCAGGATTATACCAGTTATTGCTTCCAAGATAGATAGCTGGATCATTATACCATTGACTAGTTGAATTCCATTCTATTACAGACCATACACAAGTATTGTTAAGTTGAGCGTTGTTTAAGTTTTTAGTTTTGTTAGAATACCAGCCTGCTATATTAGTTCCTGACCAAAGATCTTGTGTATAATCATCTCTTGGAGTATATGGAATTTGGAATGATTTTGTATATGTTGAATTCTGAGTCCAACTAAACTTTGCCCAATAACCTCTACCAGGTTCTATCATGGTAAGACCTTGGCTTGAATACCAGTTTCCATCAATCCAAACAGCTACTTCATATTCTCCATCTGAATTTAGTCTTTCTAGATGAGTTATGTTATGATGAGTTCCTAGGACTTTACCAAGTCTTTCTGAAAGATAAATATTTACTTCTTGTGGGAAGCTTACTAAGTTCCAGCCAGAATAATTTCCATAAGGTCCAGAAATGCTTTCATTAATATGAACTATAGTTAGATTTGTATATGTGCAATCTGGATCTGGACTTGAGCATGCATTATAATCTGTTGTTTGTGAATCATAATAATAATCTGGACATACTGAGTCTGAGGATCCACAAGCATAGGTTATATTACAAATATTTACACTATCTAAAGTTCCTGAGGAAGTAACTGTTTGTACTTGTGGATTTCCATCATATGAGCAACCTACTTTATTGTCTTTAAAGTTTAGATAATCATCTCCTGGAACAAACACATTATGATAGCCTGACTCTGGATCACATGAAGCTCTACAAGTAAATTGTTCTGTAGAGTTCCAACAACAACTTCCTGATGTACAATCATTTACTCTTGCACATCCTAATCCATTTGAACAAGTCAAATTATAGTTATTTGCGCATATTCCTCCACAATCTGTTCCTGTTTCATTTTGATTTTTAAGAACATCATAACATGTAGCTATAATCTGCATGGTTTCTGTTGCAGTTGTGCCGTCTTCTTTAGCATCATTTGGAGTTACTTCTATTGTCCAGTTTTCTCCAATGGATGTCATAGAACTGTCTATTTTTGTGTTGTTTGAATTATAAAGAGCTTTAACTTGGTCGGCAGTCATTTCAAAATCATATATTTTTATTTCATCCATTTTTCCATCAAAACATTCTGAACCACTATGTCCAAAATAATTAGAGAATGCATATATATTATGTGCACCTGATTGTTGAGTTATTGAATATGCTACACCATTTTTATATAATTTTGCAGTACTAGTGTCTCCATCATATGTAATAAATAAGTGAACCCATTGTCCTATAGGAATTGGTACATTAAAATAATCATTTGTTCCATAGAAATAAAGAAGATTATTAGCTGAGTGTTGGTAGAGATAATTTTGGGATAAATACATAAGGCTGCCTTTAGCACTTGCAGAAGTATTAAAATAGAACCAACCACCTAAAGAAGCAGGTCCATTGGATGGGATTCCTAAACTTGGGAATCCTAATCTGTCTCCAGATCCATCAAAGTCAATAGCTCCACCTATTTTACCTGAAGAAACCCAATGAGTATCTCCTAAGAAACTACCATTATTTCCATTTGCATAATCTCTTGTTTCTGTACCAGTTGGATCAGTATCAAATGGTGTGTTCACTAATGCAATACTACTAGAGCCATTCTTCCAATTATAAATATTTGTTATATTATCTCCATCAGAATCTGAGCTTGTTGCATAAACAGTTAAATTTTCATTGGTTCCATTATATCCTAAAGATGAATTTAAAATTACTGAAGTTATTTCTGGGATAGTATTTGTTATTGTTAAATTATTACTTGTATTAGTTGCTCCATCACCATAAGCATCATTTGCTGTGACATCATAACTCCAGACTTCTCCAGCAGAGGTCATAGATGAATCAATGACTGTGTTGTTTTTAGAGTAGAGTGCTTGGATTTGATCATCTGTTAGGGCTTCTTTAGATATGAAA
>JAFCGI010000027.1 GCA_017608235.1 Candidatus Pacearchaeota archaeon | reverse complement strand
TATTGGATCATTATTCTTTTTAATGACAAAAGGCGCGCCAATAGTAGAAAAATTGTTTGACAGTTTTGCTGGCGCAGAAAATGTTTTTTCTGATCTTTTTAGTAGTTTAAAGAATGAGGCTAGTAAAAGTTTATATGAAATTTTTGGTAAAACCCCCGAAGTTTTTGGTAAAAAAATGGACGTTGAGCAGTTTTATGCTAAAGGTACAAAAACAGAGGGATTAAAGAAATTTACTGAGGTAGGCGGAGCACGTGAGCTTGAAACATTTTTAGGAAGATTTGTTTATACTGCTGCTAAAGCTGGTAGATCGTGGAATAATTTTCTTACAGATTTATCAAAAGGCACAGCAATTACTTCCAAAAAAGTAGGATCTATTTTTGATTCGTTGGGTGATATGATGTTTTGGTTGGCTGGGGAGGCAATGGCAAAATTTCAAGAAGCTGGTTTAATTGCAGCTCTTCCATTAGCTACACTAGGCACAGCTAGTGAAATGACAGCATATGGCTTTGATAAAATGGGTAAGTATATAGGGTTAACTTCACAACAAATGGCTAAATTGACTCAAAGTAGTACTGGTGTGGTTGGTTCTTTGGGGCCTATGATAGGGTCATTTTTTGTATTAAAACCGTTATTAGAAAAAAGTTGGGCTGGTTTTAAAAGACTCGCTGTTTCTGCTCAAGACTATGAAAAATCAATAGATGGTATACGTAGAAAAACAGGCGGTGAGATAGCAAATATAAAAAGTTTAAGCACCGAATATAATAGATTATCTAAACGATTGGAAGATATTAAAAAGTTAAGAGATCCTGAAACTAAAAGAAGAGCATTGGAACGGGAAGAATATAAAAGCCCAATACAGGAATTAGGCAGACTTTATGATGATTCTACTAAATATGCTAATAAACTTGCTGATGTGAACATTAATTTAGTTAGTAGTTTTGATGAGTTTGGAAATGCTGTTTTAAGGTCTACAAACAACTTAGAATCTTATATAAACCTTATGAAGTCAGCTAAAATTAAAGAGATGGCTGATGTTGAATTAGATGTATTAGGTAAATATATTGAAGATCTAACTAAAACTGAGGGAGCTGAGACTTTTAAATATGAATTAAAATCATTTCTTAAAGAAATACCCACCATAGGAAATTTATTAGCTAGATCTATTAAAATAGCTCCAGCTAAAGAGTTAGATATTATAACTAAAAGAATGAACGATTTATTAGCTCTTAGAGCTAGATATCCTCTAACAACTACATTTGATGTTGATATATCTGGATTTAAAGAAAAGTTGGCAGCAGCTAGAAAAATTTATCAGATTACTTACAAAGATTTTAGAAGAGTGCTAGCTGAATTACCAACAATAGGTTTAACTTCTGAGCAAATATCTAGTATGTTAGGCGAGGAGAGATTTAAAAAAGGATTTGAATTAATGGTTAGATTTGAGCCTAAACTTCAAGTAGCTGGTTTGAAAGGTAAAGTTAATTGGAAAGATGTATTAGGAGCTGAAGTTTTAAAGAAAATTTATCGTGAAAAGCCGATAGATTTTACGGCGCCGTTAACAAAAGGATTATTGGAACAAGGTAATGTAGTTAAAAGAAAAGGCGAGGCTTTTGCTGGTGATATAGTGTTGTTTACTGAAAATATTAGTGAAAAATATAACGTAGCTGGTAATCAAGCTGTATTAAAAATGAAGCAAACTACTGATGGTATTATTCAATGGACTGTAGAATATTTTGATAAAGAATTGATGGGAATAGTTGAAGTTCCTTATAGTAAAGTAGAACGATTTGTAGATTCTATTTTCCCCACAATTGCAATAAAAGATAGGTTGGCTGACAACATAGAAGTGCTGAAAGAATTTGTTGCTGGTGCTGGTGCTGGTTTGCGCGGTATCACAGAAAAAGAATTTAAAAGAGAATTTAGTTTAGGAGAAAGATTTTTTGGTCAAATCCCTACAACAACTTTGTTACAGACTACAAAAGGATTTGAACCTGGTAAAGGTTTTGGACAAGTAGGATTTAAATCAGGATGGGATAAATGGATACGGGAGAATTTTTTTGAGCCTATGGTTGAATACAGACAGATGCTTGAACGGGCTGAAAAAATGAAATTAGAAGTTGGTGAAGCAGAAATGGCTCCTGGGTTAGCTGAAGATATGGCTAAATTGCAAGATATACTGAAAAATAATCAGGTTGTACTTCAGTATAGAGCTGCCCATGAAGATCTGATGAAAACTTTATCAGAAGGCTCTAGAGTATTAGAAGAAAACATTGTTGTAGAGCGTAATAGATCTAAATATATTGTGCAAAGCAGTGGATATTTAAAAGGATTATCTGAAGATATATCTGATTTGAATATTGGTATTCAAAAGTATTCCGATCTTACAACACAACAAAGAATATTATTTAAAGAAAGAAGTGCTCAACCAGAAGATAAAACTTTTACAAATTTAAGGCAATCTTTTAAAGAAGATACTATAAGTAGAGAATCACTTGTTAAATCTATAAGTGATATTGATAGAACATTAATAGCTGTAAAAGAAATAGGCGATGTTGCCAGAAGTTTTGGAGCTGCTCTTCCAACGGAAGAATTAAAAAAGTATGTTGAGGAGGTTGCTATAACTGGGGATAAAGGTACTGGGTTATTATTGAACGAAACAAAAAATATTACTAATAATACTGCAAACACAGTTAATAAATTAGATGATATGCTTGGTAGATTAGATAAATTATTGGTGCAGGGGGGAGATGAGCAGGCTATTGAAAGAATAGTTAGTAGCCCATTTAAAGATACCCTTGTAATTAATAAACTTGATTATTTAGTTAAAGAAAGAAATAAACAGGCTGAAAAAGGCAATGTAGAAATGATTGCTAAATTGGATAGAAGTATAAGTGGCCTTGTTATGAAATTTGTTGATAAAGTTGGGGTTAAAGAGGCTTGGAAATTAGTTAGGGAGCACGCACCTACATCTGCTGAACGTTCTTTTAATGAAGCTGAATTTTTAAAAGTAATAGCTTCTTCATTTTTTAAATCTACTACAAATGCTCTTGTAAAAAGTGGTTATTATCAACCTTCTCAGGGTGAATTTGTAAATCGTGGTCTTGGTAATATAGGATTTGAGGGTTTTGCTAAGGCAATGGAAAAAGCCCAGCCTGGTATTACTAAAACTAAAGAATTTAAAGAATTGTTAGAGTTACAAAAAGATCAAAGTCAAAGACAGATAGTAAGCAATAAAGATATGAATAAATTATTAGCTGCTTATAGTACATTTGAGCATTTTAGTAAAGTATCTAGTAATAAGCAAATTAAAAGACTGGATGATCAAATATATACACTAGAGGCTCAGCGAAGTGAATTAGAAAAATCTGGTGAAAATACATCTGAAGTTGTTAATAGTTTAGATGTTTTAAAAACGGAACGTGCTGCTACCATTGAAACTATGGAGGGTCAGCGTATGCGTGAATTAATAGCGCCGATAGCTATTGCGTCCCAGGAATTAGCTAAATCATTTGGAATGACTGAAAAAGAAATAAGAATTCTTGGTGGGACTGTTGGGGCTACATATTTATCGTGGAAAATTTGGAGTAAATTAACTGGCGAACCTATACCCGAATATTTAAGAGAGTTGGGTGAAAAAGCTAAAGAAGCTGCAGAAAGAATGACTAAAGAAGGAATTAAAGGCAAAGCTTGGCAAGCTTATTATGCTGGTAAAGAAGTGGCAAAAGGTGGGTTGGAAAAAGCTGTTGATTATTTTAGAGATCTAAAGGACAGTATTAAAAGTGCTGAAAAAACTATAAAAGAGAAAGAAATATTCAATGAGAAAGATATAAAGAAAGCTAAAGAAACAATTATTTATGGCGGTGTTAAAGCTGAAGATTCTATTGTTGGTACGATTGATAAAAACGAGCTTCGAAAAAGAGTTGAAAAGGAATTAATTAAAAAAGGTAAGGATTTAATTGTTTATAAGGCCAGTAAGACAGGTGCTGATGAAGATAAAGCAAAATCTATTGCCGAACAAATTGCTTCATCTATACGAAAAATGAAAGATAAGCAATCTAAGCAAGAAGTGAATGTGGAAGAAAAAATATTAAATGAAAATAAAGAGCAGACTGGTGTTTTACATGGTATTTATGAGCAAACAAAAAAAAGTGCAGAAAACATTGTTGATTCCACTAGTGCTACACATGAAGAAAGGAAAGCAGGTAGAGATAAAGGAAAAAGTGAAACACAAGCTATTATTGATAAAGTAGATGTACTTAGAAGTGAATATTTGGAGAGACAGGGAGTTGGTGTAAGCCCAATTAAAAAAATAGCTGCCATGTTATTAGCTGCTACAGCAGTTGGGTATGTTGAAGAAAAGCGTGATAAAGTTGGTAGATTTAGTGAGTTAGAAAAAAGGGCAGAAAAACAGACCGAATTAATTAATACTATTTTAGAAAAGCATTCAGATGTTATTGTAGAAGCGGTGGCGGATTATAGAAGCCAAATTAAAAAAGCATCTTTGGGAGCGGTTCCTCCTGAAGTTAGAGAAGAGCAGAAAGCTGTTGATACATCGAAGGCTGAAGCAGAGATGAATGAAAGACTTTTATCTATTAGAAAAAGATATGTAGCGGATCTCAGTGAAATGGCTAGTAAAATGGAAGAAAATGTTGATAAAATGCGTGAATTAGATCTTGCCGAGGAGTTAAAAAATCAATTAGAAGAATTAGAAGATGTTATTAGATCATCTAGAATTGTCGAAGAGTTTAAAGATAAATTTGTTACTGAGGTAAGTGGGATATTTAGTGGATTTAGAACGTCACAAATTAATCTTAATCAGCAAGGTATATTTGATATAAGTGAGCATGAAAGATTAGGATTAAAATCTGAATATTGGAAAAGAGAACATCCACCGGAAGAAAAAGGTTTGTTTGGTAAATTTTTTGATAAATTTAAAACTAATTTATATAAACTTTTCTCTATAGAAATTAAAAAACCTAAACTACCACATTTCTTTTTAGAAGTTGAAAAACCTAAAGAAGAAAAGAGCTTATTAGATAAATTAAAAGCCGCTTATTCTGGAGTTGAAGAGCTGCCTGAAAAAGAAAAAGTGCCATATGTTGATGTTGCGAAGTCATTTGAATCTAAATATAGAAACAGAGAAGTTTTAATTAACAGAGCTATCGAGCTAAATGAAGAATTAGCTAAGTCTATGGGGAAGCCTTTAACAGATACGGAGCGTGGATATTATGAAATGTTAAGGGAACAATTGGAGAAAATTACAAATAATATAGTTTCTTTAAACGATTCATTAGCTAAAACATCGGTTATATTACAAAAAGCTCGGCTTGCGGAAGATTTACGAATTACTAGTTTGAAAGCTAGTTTAGAAGTTGCTACTGAGTTTCAAAGGCAACAATTTGAAGCTGGGATGCCAAGAAGCCCATTTGGTTATATGGGTAGAAGAGGTTTAGGAGTTGGTGATTTTGGGATTAAATTGCCACAAAGAGAGCTAGATTTGACTGCAGGGCAAAGGCTAAGAAGTGAATTACATGAGGCTCGTAATTGGGATATGTACCAAGCTGTTGAAGAATATAGTAGATTAACTATGTCTATAGATAAAAATATGCAAATGTATAAACAGGCTCGTGCTACAATGACTCAGCTTAGAGTTGAATTAGCAGAAGTTTCTAAGGCAGCTGGTACATCTAGTGTTCAGTATAAGCAATTAGAAAATGCAATGAATTTACATTCACAAGCTGCTATGAAATCAGAGTTGGCTATGATTTCTCAGCGTGAAGAGTTAGAGAAACTAGGTTCTGTAATTAGTGGCTTGAATTTTGCTCAATTGAAAAATGATTTTGCTAGTTTAAAAGAGAGTTTTATTACTAGTGAACAAAGCGCTAGATTTAGGGAAATAACTGAGAATGTTGATAAAATAATTGGT
>JAFCGI010000026.1 GCA_017608235.1 Candidatus Pacearchaeota archaeon | reverse complement strand
TAACCAAGGTCATTAGCATTATTTAAACCTCTTTTTCTAATTTTATTAATAATACTTCTTATTACTTCATATTTTAATTTTACTATTGGATCAGGATTTGGTGTACCAGAATTTGTACTTTTCATTTCTTGACCAGTTGTAGTTTCTGCAGAAGATGCTTTTTTTTCAAAATCACCTGTATCATCTGTAGAAATTTTAATATTTCCATGTAATGAATCATCATATAATCTTTTTTTATGATTTTCATCTAGATCTTCTGTTACATTTAAAAAATTTTCTATTGCTACTAACCCTTCATCACTTGTAAAATCATCTACTAAATTTTCTAATCTAACTGCATCTGCATCAGAATTAATTTTAATTGCATTTCTTATACGTTTATCTAAAGGTTTTAAAACCTCCATAAAACTAGGAACCAATCTTGCTGCATCCAAGGCTTTTGTTACATTGTCCTCTTGACCTTCAGTAGCTTTAAGTACAAAATCATATATTTCTCTTATATATTCTTCCACACTCCAAGGTTGACCTTTTTCATTTATAACTAAAAGATCTTTTGCAACTTTCATTCTAAGTGCTTTTATGGTTTTTGGGCTAATTGAACAATTCATCCTTCACAATCTTTTTTAAACATTTCACCTACCTGAGCATCTATTTCTTCTTTACTCTTTTTATCTGCTTCATCAATAGAACTAATATTATCTTCATTTGCGTCTTCTAAATTTTCCAAAGTTTCTTTACTAAAAGTTTTGTTATCCTTATCCATTGATTTTGATTTAATTGGTTGTTTTTTACTTTTAACTTTTTCTGCAAAGTTACTTTTATTTATTTTAAATCTCTCACCATTTTCATCCTCAACTATAATTTGCTTTGAAGTTTTCTTTATTACTGTTACAGGTTTAGTTCTAACTTTAGTTTTATCTTTTAAAATCAATTGATCTCCAATCTTAACATTTTCAAATAATAATTTTAATTTAAGTTTTGGTAAAGATTTTGCTTTTGCTGCTATAAGTTTATCAACAAAAGTAGAATTTAATTGATCTCTATTACCAGACCTCCAAAAGAAAGTATTTCTTTCAGCAAGTGTTGTAGATGATAACAATTCTTCAGCTTCTTTTTGCCATTCTTCTAATTGTTCTATAGTCTTTATTTTAGTATAATTCTCTTTAAGATTTACAAAGGCATCATCAGATTCAGTTGGCCCTTCTTGACCAATTTCAACTAATTGGTAAACATGCATTGTTGACTTAGGATCTTTCAGCCAAGATTGTATATCATTATTAATATCAGATGCTAAAAATTTTTGTATAGATTCATTATTGATTTTATAAGTTGAAGATAATCTTTCTAAATTTATTATCTTATATGTTTTATCACCAATACTAATTAATGCATCTCTTGTTTTATGATTTAATTTAGAATTTTGAACAGAGTTTAAAACAATAAATGATAAAGATCTACTATTTATTCTATTTATTTCTTCTTCAGAAAAATCATCATATGAAACTTCTATAGCATCGTCTTTTGGAAGAAACTCTGGTGGCACAAAATCTTCAGAATCATCAACTCTTTTATCTTTAAGATCTTTATTAAACTTATTTATTATTTGCCTAGCACTGTCAGAATCTTTAAACCATTGACCTAATTCATTAGGAGTTTCATCAGTATTTTCTTCTATCTTCTTTTTATACTTTTTGTATTCAAGTTTTAATTGTTTTTGTAATTCAGCAGGTAATTTGTTAAACTCATCTAAATTAGAAAAACCTATTGAAGGACCTTTATCAACTACATCATCAGTTTTTAGATCAATCTTTTTAGTAGTTAAGGCAATTGTTTGATCTAAAATATTATTTGTTCCAGTTAGATTTAACACTTTTGCTAAAAATCTACTTACTACATCTAAGAACTCTTCCCAAGCTGATTTCTCAGTTCCTTCATATTTAATACCTTTTAAGTATTTTTGAAAAGTATCATTAGTCATTGCTTCAGCAACAAATTCATAAATATTTTTTAATCCATAAAATTCTTCTTGTCTACCTACTTTATTTTTTTTAAAATGATCTCTTGCTGCTTGATATAATTTAGTAATACCTAATTTATAATTTTCATCTTCATTAAGACCTTTTACAGTAAGTTTATGAATTATCTCATGAAGTATTACATGTTCAAGAGGTGTATCTCCAGTGCTATAATCTTGAGATGAATATCTTGCATCTATTTCTATTTTATTGCTAGATCTTATATATTCACCAGGTGAATTTCTAAAATTTATAAAAAATATTTTATCTGTATCTTTTGTATGTCTTAATAATGCCTCTGCTAATTTTCTTTCCCGTGGTGTTGCTAATCTATTTGGATCACTTATTATAGCTTCTAAAACATCTTTTTGTAATAATTCAGTTGATTCTGTATTAGGATCAAAACCAAATTGTTTAGCATAATCTGCATAGGTTCTTTTATCTCTTTTATATTTGTTTCTTGTACTAGTATCATAATCAGTTTCATATTCTGCTTCAGGAATTGGTTTTTCTGTCATATCACTCCAATTCTTAAATACTTTCATTATTTTAGCCCAATCTTCTGGATGTGAAGTTTTACTTACAACTTGTTTATCTGCAACTCTGTAAAATTCAGGAGGTAATACATTATTTTGTATTAAATCATCAATATATTGTGGATCAAAAAAGTAACCTGCTTTAAATAAATCACTTAATAATTTATTTCTATCCATTGCAAGCTCGTATTCATCTAAAGCTTTTTTTATGTCTCTTAATTTATTTTCATATTGTACATCTAATATTTCAGATTGTCTTTTTGCCATTTCATAAAATGACATTGGATCTAATAAAATTCTAATACTATCAGTTAAATTTTCTGCCTCATTGTTTAGCTCCGTGTAATCCATAAGTTGAGCAAATGACTTTTCTATTTGTTCAGTATCTACAAAATTACCATTAATTTCAGCTATAGTATGTAAATAATCTTTATATGCTTTATATGCTCTTTCTCTAGCATTCTCAATTTTTTTACCTTCAAAATCTAATTGCAACTGTCCTTTTTCATTTACCTTTGAACCTTCTTTAAGACGCATTCTTAAATTAGCCATTTCTTCACTTAACTTGGTTAATGTTTTAAGTTTTTTCTTTTTCTTAGTTGCTTGTTTTTTCTGTTCTGAAGTTCCTTCAGATAAAACATCAATTTCATTTTTTAATGCCTCT
Source organism: Candidatus Pacearchaeota archaeon (assembly GCA_017608235.1). GTDB lineage: Archaea > Nanobdellota > Nanobdellia > UBA10117 > JAFCGI01 > JAFCGI01. The sequence goes on along the minus strand of JAFCGI010000026.1, from coordinate 7,539 downwards.
AATTCATTAAATATATTTGTTTCAGCTGATCCACCCTCATTTTGTATATTTCCAAATAAAATATTTATATCATTTGCAAATGCTTTTCCAACTTGTCCTGATTTAAAAAATCCTGCATCTGCATTTAAGTCTTGATATATACTATTCATTCTTTCTAATGTTCTATCAAAAGAATGCATCATAAATGTACCATGTCTTAATGCATTATTAAAAGCAACATATTTTTTATTTTCTTCTATATACTTAATAGGATCAGACATAAAATCATATTTATCAGAACTAAATGGGTTCTTGAATCTACCATGTAGATATTCATACCTTGCTTCAATCTTACTTGCTCTATCTAAAACTTTATCAATTTTTGAATGAAAATCTTTTGTTTTTGCATTTGGAACATTATAACCAAAAGATTCTTTTAATTCATTTTCTGACATATTTTTCATACTGGACATATAGTTCTTAAAGAATTCTATCTTACCAGTTTGAATTGCAGTTATAATATGTTCATATACACCTTGATCTTTTAAATCTTGAAATTGCTTTCTGTCTCCTTGATCTTGTGCATTATCCATTTCTTCACCAATCTTTTTACTAACTGCAAGATTATGCATTTCTGGTGAAAAATACTTAAGAGGATCTTTATACATGTCATTCAAACGTTGAGCAACCTGATCTCTCTGAGCTTTTCTTTGTGTCTTTTTAGCCTGATATCCTTCTTTGTCACCAAAATATTGTGCTGCCTGTCCTCCATACTTTGGAATACTAATTATAGGTTGTATTAATCCACCCATTAAAAAACCAGACATAAATACTTCAAAACCACCCCATGATGCTTGTTTTTTAAGATTTTGTCCTATGTTATACCAAGCTCCTCCTCTTGCTATATCATTATCATATAATGCAGTATAGTAATCTTTAGTAGTTCCTGAAACCACCTCTTGAAATATTTCTTGTGCACCTTCAGTAAAATTTGCTTTTAAATAAGATAAACCAAATCTTCCATAAGAAGAAGGTTTATACAAACCTTTAAGTGCATTTTTAAAATTCTTTTCTTCAAATTTAAAGGGATCTAATCCTTTCTTAGATGCACGTCTATCAAATATTAATCTACCTGATAATGCATCATCAATTTTACTTCCTCCTGCACGGGTAAAGGGTCTAAAACCTTTAAACATATTATCAAATACAATTTTATTAGATGCCATTATTATTGGTAAGTTCCAACCAACAGTAGAAAAACCTGCTTTATTAGCTGTACTAGCTATTTCTTTTGCTTCTTGAGAAGTAGGCACTCTTCCATTTTCCATATAAAATTTATTATACAGATCTTCAGACATTTCATTTGCTACTAAACCACCTTCAAGTTTAGATTCAGCAAGTGCAAAATTAATTTCTCTAACATCTCTATAAAATGAACCAAACAAACTATGATTCTTTGTAAACTCTAATAAATTTTCTGCATTCTTAGCTCCTTTAATATAATCAGTTGTTCTTTCTAATGGGTTAAGAAAATTTCCAACAGTCTTCCAATATTGTCTTGCTTTGTTTACATCATTGAGTTCCCCCATTGCTCTATTAATATTCCTAGTTGCTTTTCCAAATTTATTTACAGTTGGTAAACCTTTAGAAATAAGTTTAAGTGCATTTAGTCCTCTTGCAAACATTGTAGGAATTGTTACTGGTGCTGCTGATCCTCCTGATAATGCAGTAATACCAAGTAAAACTCCTTCTTCCATAGCCATTTCAGCTAAAATACCTACAGTATGTGCACTATTTAATACAAGATTATTTGCAAATGCTCCAACTCCACCTCTTGAACTATAACCAACAGACATAGCTTCTGCTTGTTCTTCTGCTGTAGCATAATCAGGAGTCATAGGATCAAATGATAATAAATCTCCCCAACTTCTAAATCCACTTTTAATACCACTCCAAACTAAATTGAAAAAATGATCATTACCTCTTTGCCAATCTTGGTATGATGTACTATTTTGATTATATAAAGTTTCATTATCTCTATATGGAACAAATCCTAAGTTTTTAAATTCAGGATGTGTATAATATCTATTAAAGTTTTCTCCATGTCTTGTAGCATTAAATTTAATAGGAGAAGCATATTCAGTTGGATCATAAGCAGATTGAGACAATGATTCCATAAATAATGGGCCATGATCTTGCAAATTATAGGGAGAAGGAGATGATGGAGCTTGACTTAAGTTTCCTGCATAATAATTTCCTATAGATCCTTTAGTAGCAGGATTAAGTTGTGTTAAATCAGGTGTAATAAAATCATTAGCTTTTAGCAATTCATTAAATGTATTACCCATACCTGAGTCATTAATATTTCCAAATGGATTATCTTCAGCCATTATTTGAGCCCTCCTAATAAAAAGTTTTCTGCTTGATTTGATTCACGATAAGAATTTTGTTCAAGTCCTTTCATTTGATCAGAATAATTTGGTTGCAATCCTAACATCTTTTTTGCTTGATTAATAGTAATTTTTTTATTTTCAAGAGCTGTTTGAATATTTTTAAGATTAATATTATTTTGAGACAATTGAAATAAATAACCACTAGCTTCACTAACAGCTGTTTCACTATCAATACCTGTATAAGGACCTATATTAACATATTCAGTTATAGGATCTTTTTCTATAAGTTTTACCTGTATAAGGACCTATATTAACATATTCAGTTATAGGATCTTTTTCTATAAGTTTGCCATCTGAGAAAGTATAACCTTTAAATTGATAACTAGCAATAATATCCATACCTTGATCAGCAAATGATAATCCTGAATTAGTTTGTATAAGTGAACCCTTTTGAAAACTAACATATCCAGCACTAGGAAAATTATTTATTTCAACTTTTTGACCACTTTGTAAAATCATATCTATATCAGATACTTGTTGAGTTTTACTTAAATCAGAATGTCTTAAATCACTTTTATTCATATATACTGTTACACCTGCTTGAGATTCCCATAAAGGACTGTTATAAAAAGCAGCTGTTGAACCTGGACCAGCGTTACTATCTTTACTTCCAGAAACAAAATCTGATATCCAATATGGGTTTGGTTTAATATGTATTGCAACTTTATCTGGATCATTTAATGCTCCACCATGAAAAGAAAAAGTTAAATATGGGTTTTTTCTATCTTTAGGAGAACCATCTTTATTTGTCATATACAAAGATGGATCAAAAACTTGAGTCATAAGTTGTTCAACTACACTTTTTGATATAGGCTGACCTGGTAAATTTCCATCTTCATCATAAGTTCCTGGAGAACCAGTTCTTACAACAACACTTGAATCATCAAGTTTAGTTCTTATATCCATAGATAAATCCATAAAAGTTTCATAAGCTTTTGATCCTGTACTAATTGCATCCACTTTACCAAATTCTAAAGATTTCATGTAAGTTCCTGAACCAGGAGAATCATATCCAAATTGTGTTCCAATTTGTTGATATTCCGTTTCTAATAAATCATGTAATTTATTATATTTTTCTTTAGCTTCTGCTCTTTTTGCTAAACTCCAACTAATTTTTGCAGCATCATCAGACATCATACCTGCAGCTCCCATTAAATTTTCTGCATCATCTCCTACACGTAAAGTAAAATCAATTGCATCTTTTGCATAACCTAAATTTCTTCCTATTACACTCATAGGCATCATACTTCTTTCTTCATATTCATTGTCACGTAAATATGCACTTATAAATTGTTCTTGTGTTGGAAATTGACCTTTTGAAAAATATGGACTTTTATTTCCTTCATGATCAAAATTACTTGCATAATCAAGAAGTTCTTTATCTTCTTCACTAACATCAGCACGTGAATCTAATTTTACATAAGCATCATTTAATGTTTGACGATGTTGATCCACCATAAGGTTTCTAGATTCTTTTGCATATTTTACTTGATTATTTATTGAATAATTCTCTTTATACCAGTTTTTTAAAGGACTATCATCATCAGCAAGAAGATTAAACCACTGTGCACCCTGCATTTTTCCTCCGTCTTTGACGTTTAATGTCATACCATATACATCAGTTATATGCATATGTGGAGATAAAAGTTTATCATATTGCTTAAGTGCCTGATCTATATCATTAGGAGTAAGTGAGTTATTATTAGATTTTTCCTGAAGACCTATTTGTATAGCTTTTAACTTTTTCTTTAATTCTCTTTCTTTAGCTCTATTACCTGCATCCTCTGGATTTAATAATTGTCCGTCATCACCTTTTTTTTCTGTAAATAAACCTTTTAATAAATTATTTGTTAAAGCAGTTAATGCTGTAAGATTTACATTAGCGTCACTTCTAGCAGCATCTACTAAACCTGCTCTTAATATACTATATGCTCCCTTCTCTTCCAATTTATATTGTTGATCTTCAGCTTGTTTTATACGTTCTAAATTCTTATTTACAGTCCTTGTAGGATCAACATTAGCAGAAAAAAGATCAATTCCTGCAAGCATAATATTTTGAAACACATCTCCTTGTCGTGCTTTTGTTGCTTCCATTTCTGCAAGTTGTATATCAATAAGTGCCTTTGCTTTATATTCATCAATAGCTAAACCTGATTTATAATCTAATAACCATTTATCATCATATTCCCATGTTTCTTCACTTGTCAAAGTAGCATAATGTTCTGCTGCATGCAATATATCTTGTCTCATCAATAATGTTGATTTTAATTGAGCAGATCTTCCTTTATATTTAGATATATCCATCTTTTCACCATTATTCAAAACAAGATTGACAGCATCTAAAGATTGTTTAGTATTTTTAAGAGAATCTTTTTGTGATGATAATTGACCTTGTATTTCTGTTATATATGATCTACCACCATATTTTTCTGTATATTCATCATATACTTTTGACATATATTCTACAGATTCAGTATCACTTTGAATATCATCACGTAAATTATTTTGTGATTTTATAACTGAATTTAAAGTTTCTGATATGTATGCATTTTCTGCAGCATCATCACTATCATAATTACTTTTATTTTTCTCCATCCATCCATATTGATCTAACTCTGCTTTAACTTTATACATAGCTTGTGCTTGTGGATTATTTGCATAAAATCCTTCATAATAAGTAGATAAACTTGGAATCATCATTGTTCCATTTTTATACTTCATTTTTATTTTACCACCTGGTGCACTTTCTCGTATCATCTCAAATTTATTCTCTTTGATATCATCCATCATATTTGTTCTGATATCAAAGAAAGGAACATAAGAAGGAGCTGACATATTTAAAGCATCTTCAAGACTTGCTTCTGAATATCTTTTTCTCCATAAATCAATATAATCTAAACCTTCTTGCCAAAATGTTCCTGCACCTTTTTTAGCATCTGTTTCATATCTTAATGTATTTCCTTTTTGATAATTATTCATTGCACGTTTAGTATTACTCATATCATGAATAATATTTTCATCACTATAATAAGGTTTAAATAATTTATAGGCAGCATCTATATTTGTAGGATTAGATAAATCAACTCCTGATAATCTTTTAATTTCAAATTCAGCTCTTTTAAAGAAATCATCTCTTGTAGCTACATTTTGGGGGTTAGTCATTGGAGCATTTAATAAACTATTATATAGGGAATTAACTTTACTCCAACCTTGATCATACTGTTGTTGCTTACGTGCTAAAACATTCTGATAAAAATTAAAATCAGGTCTAAAGGGTTGTATTTGTGGAATATAATCTGTTACTCCTTTTATATATGTTGCCATTGTTTGCTAATTTACTTAAAATCTTTTTAATTTATTAAACTTTAAAAGTTTATTACCATCCTCTTTTTCTTCTTTGATTAGAATTAAATATATCATAATAATCATCTAAATATGAACCTCTTGATCCTCTTGATCCTCTTGAACTTCTATTACTACCATATCTATTATTCAGTATTGCTGTTATTTCCTCTGTACTATACTTACCTTCAGCTTTCATCTCATCAAGATCACTTTGATAACTTCCACTTGTGTTTCCATAATCACGTAATCCAAGTTCTCTTGTTGAACCATCCCAGTTAACAAAACCACCACTTGGTGTATCAACTTGAAAATTAGGATACAGTTCATTAAGTGCTTGTGCTTGAGCTCTATTAGTTACACCAGAAACCAGTTGTTGTCTCATATTATCTCTTTTCTGATTTTTAGCATTATCATACTGTTGATTAGCAATAGTATTTTCATCATAGAATTGTTTTCTTCCTGCTTGATCAGATAAAGCAAATTGATTTAATATTCCTGCAACAGAATTTTCATACTGATTTGCAATACCAATATTTTTACCTTCATAATCTCCTAATATATTTGCAGCACCTGCAAGCCCTTGACCTTGTATATTACTTAATCTTGAACCTAATCCTTGTGGACCAAACATTGCTGATGTATCTGCGGCAATCTTAGCTTGTTCAGCATTAGCAGCAAGAGCTCTACTTGGGTCATAAAATACAGGATTTGGTAAAAATGGATCTACAGGTTGATAATGAGGCATGTATTTGTTAATTGGTTGTGCAAAAGCTGCTCCAGCATTAATAACATCTTGTGCCCACCAATCTGCATTAGCTATATCATCATCATATCCAGGATCTCCTGGTTCTATTAATTTCTCCTTTTCAGGATCAAAAGTAACTTCTTCATCTTCATATAATTCACCTTGTGCTCCTGTAATATGACCAATAGTGGTATTACCTAAAATATTATCTGAACTACTTCTTTGTTGATTTACATTTGCACCATGAAAAGTTTGACCTTGCAATTGATCATTGGCACTACCAGCTGTAAATACTCTAAAATTAGGACTAACTTGAGATAAATATTTACCATCTGGATCTGTTTCTTGTAATATATTATACATTTCTTGAACTACAAATTGTTCAGCACCTTCTGTACCAGTATATTTTCCTAATAATGGGTCATAACCAAATTCACCCATTATTTCTGAATATCTACCTTTATTTTGATCTAGTTCACCTTTTTCATAATCAGAATCACCTTCTTGACCTTTACCAAACATTTGTTGGGCCCATGCTTTCCCTGTTGTAGATTGATCTAAATCTCTTCTTGCTAAAGTACTTATATTTTGACGTTGATGACGTTTCATTAAGTCTAATAACTCTTGATTAGTCATGTCATTATATTCATCAGGAACTTTACCAGCAGCATCCAAGTTTGATATACTATTCTCAAATCTATCTTTAAATTCATCAACAAATGTAGGATCACTAAATGCATCATTTAATTCATTATTAACATATCCAATATGTTGTGCTACTAATGTTAAATCATCATCAGAAATTGGAGTGCCATCAGCTTTTGTCCAATTTTGAGCATCTCTTGCTTTTTTTAATGCTGCAAATCCATCTGGATCTACTATATTTTTATCTTTATATACATCTGTTTCAGTTTTATAATTTTTAATACGTCTCATTGTATTACCATCTTTCCAAACAAATGTTCCTTGACCATTAGCAGCTCTATATGCATCTAATGCTTCTTGTTTTGTATTATA
>JAFCGI010000056.1 GCA_017608235.1 Candidatus Pacearchaeota archaeon | reverse complement strand
TTTAGCTAATTTAGATGGAGTCGTAATAAACTACTGGGTAGACCATCATCAACTAACAGAACGAGGAGATTATAATAATCCAGCTCATCAAATGAAGATGTCTAAATTATTTAAAAAAAAGTGGAGTTTAGAATGAGAGTTTTGGTTACGGGTTCAGATGGATTTATAGGAAAGAACGCAGTAAAATATTTCAAAAAGAAAGGATATTTAGTTAAGACAGCAGACATAAAAAGTGGCAAAGATTTAAGAGATTTCAAAATTTGTATGAAAATAACCAAAGGAATAGACTGGGTGATTCATTTAGCAGCAGACAACGGAGGATGTTTTTATTTAGACGGAAATAATAAAGCAGCTAAAAATAATACAATAATCGATTTAAACATAATACTAGCATGTAAGTTAAATAAAGTAAAAAGAACATTCTTCTCTTCCTCTTCTTGTGTATATGACGTAGAAAGCGATTATGGAAGAGCTAAATTAAACACAGAAGAAGTGCTTAAAATTTCTAATTTAAAATATTCAATAGCAAGAATACAAAATGTATTCGGTGAACACGAAACAATCGGCGGCATCAAAGAAAAAGTAGTACCTTCTTTTATTAGACAAATAAACAAAGGAAGGGTTAAGATATATGGAGATGGGAGTCAAGTTAGAAGTTTTATTTATGTGAAAGATGTAGTTGAAATAATAGAAGAAATGATGAAGTCTGAGATAACTTATTTAGATGTAGGTGGTGATATACTTTCTATAGAAGAATTACTTGTCTTATTAATGGTTATTTCTGGGAATAAAGCAAAAATAAAAATTGGTAAAAAAATTAAAGATAGAATAAATAAATTCCCAAGGAGTATGAGCAAAACACCAATCTACAAAGCTCTAAGAAAAACATACAAATGGACGACAAAAAACCAGTAGCAATAGTTTTAACTTGTCATGGGACTAATTTAGTATGTGATAATTACGCAAAAAAGTACGATAACATTAAAGTAATTCATACAAAAAAAGAAGGAATAACAAAAGCGATAAATGTAGGGATAATAGCTGCGGGTGAACTTGATGTGTATCTTTCTCAGGATGATGTAATATTACCAAACTTATACGGAAGAGATTGGCTTACTATATTAGTCGAAGCTTCAAAAACTAAAGACAAAAACGGGAAATTAGTAGGGGCGGTTACTACAATTAATGCAGGCGGTGTCTCTGGTCCTACTTTTTTAGATGGAATGAAGTGGGTTGGAACTTGGAGTTTATTTTTACCAAGAAGAACTATAAATAAAATAGGATTGTTTGATGAAAATTTTAGTCCAGGACCAGGTGATGATATAGATTATTCTTATAGAATAGGTTTGGCTGGGTTATCTGTATATGTTGTAAACTTTTGGGTAGACCACCATAGAATGACAGTGAATTTTAATGATAGTTTAAAAGATGTATACAAAAAGAATTCAAAATACTTCAAAAAGAAATGGGGGTTAGGGAAAAAGGAGGTGAAAAATGACAAATAAAGGAAATATAGGTCGAGGAAGGCGTGGAGCAGGCGGAGGGGTTCGTCGGAGAGACGGTTCTGGGAGAGGAACTGGAAACTACGGAACTTCAAGGCAACCAAAAAAGAAAAAATGAAGATAGGATGTATTGGATTGGGCAAATTAGGAAGTGTTTTAGCTGAAGTATTAGCTGAACATAACGAAGTAGCAGGAGTTGATAAAAACGATGACTTTTCTACTTTAAAAGATTGTGAGATTGTGTTCAACGTAGTAAATACACCATCTTTACCAAACGGAGATTTCTCTAATGAGATACTTTTTAAGTCAATTAAGCAAGCTAAACCTTATTTAAAAAATTGCAAAGTATTTGTAGTAGTAAGCACAGTAATGCCAGGCACTTGCAGACAAATAAGTAAAATGTTAAATTGTAAGGTTTGTTACAATCCAGAGTTTATTAGACTCAATTCAATTAAAGAAGACATGAAGAATCCAGACTTTGTTTTGATAGGTGAAGAGGATAAAGAAAGCGGGGATATATTGCACAGAATTTATTTGGATATTGTTGGCGTTAAGACTCCAATCAAACGAATGAGTTGGAAATCAGCAGAGTTAGCTAAAATAAGTCTTAATTCTTATATAACAATGAAAATAACATTCGCTAATATAATAGGTCAAATGGCTAAAAAAATAGGAGCAGACGCAGAGTCTATACTAGATGCAATAGGACAAGACCATAGAATAGGAACAGCTTATTTTAAACA
>JAFCGI010000005.1 GCA_017608235.1 Candidatus Pacearchaeota archaeon | reverse complement strand
ATAGTTTCTTTTTCCCGAGGGTTTTTCTTTTCTAAAGAAAAAGGCTCATTCTATAGTTTATAAAAATAGTTTCTTTTTCCCGAGGGTTTTTCTTTTCTAAAGAAAAAGGCTCATCCAATATAATTAGTATCTCCTTTGTCCATCATGCCAGATTTCTTTAACTTCTTAAATAAACTCTTTTCCATCTCCTCTCTTTCTTTTTCTTCTTCAGCTAATTCTGCTTTCTCAGTTTTCTTTATATCTTCTTCAAATTTATTTAAGTCAAAGTTAAACCCAAACATTTTGTTTAGAATATCTAACAGATGTTTTGCTTCTCTCAAACCCACATGGTATGGATTTCCAAAAGTCTCAACAAAAAATGCAATACCATCAATATTTCTTAAACTTGCTAATCCAAGCAATAATCCAGAAGCACCAACAATAGTTCCTACATTATCACCTATATTATAACTAACTTTACTTGTATATTTTTTATATTTTTTAATGATTTTCTTATTATTGGCAGTACCAAATACTATTGGATTTTTAGGTTCTCCAGGTAATCCAATCCCACCCAAAGTAATAACTTCTTTACAACCAACTTCAGTAATCATATCTAGTATCTTATCACAGAATTCATAATTAGAGCTCTCATCTAAGGGTTGTACATCTCCACACATTAATAAAAAGTCTCTATCTTTTTGTCTTAGTAAATACATATCTACAGAAGGTAAATCTATGAGATTATTATCATTTATAAATACACTATGTGGAAAACTATATGAGTTAATTTTATAGATTTGTTTAGGTTTTAGTTCTTCTACCATATAATCTATAGCAATTTTTCCTACATTTCCAATTCCAGGCAAGCCCTCAATAAAAACAGGATTTCTTAATTTTGGTATTTTTTTAGCATATTTTTTTACAATTAATTTCATTTTTTAGTACTCCTTTTAAACTCAACTTCACCCATATTTTTTTCTAAGTAATCCTTAATGCTTTCTATAATTTCATTAAGTCCGCTTTCCAGTTCTTTATACTCATCAGCATATAAATCTATCTTATATTTTGGAGTTCCAAGATATTCTATATTAAGATCAATGTTTTTCTTTTTAGCAAGTTCTTTTGCATCATTTATCACATTCTTAATAACTTCAATTCCATTGGATGCATTAGAGTGCATCTTCAAAACCCCAGAAATATGTGCTTTAGGGATAGTTATTCTGTTTTGCACAATTTCTATGAACTTATTTGCTAATTTGTTATCAATTTTTAAATCTGATAAAGCTTCCTTCCCGTATTTAGCTATATCTAAAAATAAAGGATATAGTAAACCATACTTATCAATTATAGGATTTCCAATTTTAGCATATGCTTCTTCTATGCTAATTTTTACTTGCTTAGCAAAAATCTCTAATAGATCATTAGCTCTTTTCTCATTTTTCCATTCTGCTTTCTTAGCTCTTTCCTTAGATGCTCCTACCCTTCTAACAGATAAGTTAATATGATTGGTTTTCTGATCTACATCCATAATTTTGCATATAAGTTTGTTACCAATCTTCATATAGCTTCTAAGATTTCTAGCCCATTTTCTACTTAGTTCTGAAGCATGAATCATTCCTTCTCTGCCTTCATATTCATCTAAAGAAGCAAATGCAGAATGAGGTAATACTTTTGTAACCGTACAGATCACATAATCGCCAACTTCTGGATATCCTTTCTTCTTATACATATTACACCTCACAGGCTAAGTTTCGCTAGCTTAGAACTTCAAGAACTCTTCCATATATTTTTACTTTACCACCGGTTGGCTCTGCTAACGGTTTATTACAAACAAGACAAGCAACTTTACTAGATGATTTCCCAAAAATTATCTGTTCATTCTTACATTTTTCACATCTTACCTTGAAAAATCTTGATTTTGGGCCTTTGATTATATCCATTTTAACTCCATAATATTTTAAATTTGTTCAATTTTCTTTGATCTTATAGGTTCCCTCTTTGTATGTTTTCTTCCACACTCAGTACATTCATAAACAAAAGCAATTTTCTTGCTTTGCTTAGCAGTCTTTGGTTTCTTTGGTCTAGGAAACCCACCATATCCAGCAGAAATCCTAGCCATCTGTCTTATTCCCCAACCTAAAGCACCTTTCTTAGTCTTAGGTCTAGGTTTATTCTTTACTTGCGATACTTTATGTATCTTATATGCCTTGCATTTAGGACAATATTTGTTAACTTGTTTTGGAACCTTCATCTTTTATTTTAATTGCTTTCTTTTGGCTTATCAGTAAATCTGCTAATTCATCAGGCAGATTAGCAACATCCTCTGCTTCAAATGGACCATATTTGTTTAATTTGGTATCTGTAAGCTCAGGAATATTATCTGTCAGCCTAATAAGCATATTTTTACTTTGAAACTTTGCTTTTAACTCTTTCGGTTTCTTGTTGCTTAAATTATCAAAAAATTCCTTGTTTGAATTTTGTAATTCTACTATTAGATTTTTATATAATTTAATCTCATTATTAGTCATGTTTGTAGTATCTTTAACTTTAGAATTAGTTCTAACACTAAATAATGCTCTATTTATTATTTTTCTTTCTCTTTTCTCATAAAGATCTTTTAGTGCACGCTTAGCATTATTTATCTCTGATGCAATTCTTTCCTGCTTTTTTGAATTAAAAAAGCCAGTAGATTCTTTCTGTTTGGAAGCAAGATCATCCTTGGATGCAAAATAATTCCTTATTTTTTCAAGGGTTTTCTCATCAAGTGCCTGAAGATCTGTAGAATTCTTTTCCTTCATTAAAAGTTCATAGATTTCCTCATAAGTTAAGTTATCAGACATAAAAATTTAGAACTTATTCATATTTAAGAAGGTTTTGGTCTTTTTGATTTTCCTTTAACCTTAAAAAAGCTGTAAGTAACAGAGTTCTTTACTCTACTACATAACTGATCTTTTTTACATATACCAATATCTAGATAATAAGCCTTATTATCGCAATTTGGAGGTAATCTCTTGTTTTGGCGCTTGCTCCAGTTTAACTGAGATCTAATATATCCAATCTTAAGTGGTTCTCTATTATTTTTATTCCATTCAATTATTTTTGATTCTATTTCAGACCATTCCCAATTCAAGCTTCTTAAGAAATTAATCAAGATAAACAAACTTCTTTTTCTTCCATCTTCTAAGCCATTAAGTATTAGTTTTATGCAAGGTGGAAAATTTTCTTCTGTAATTCTTCCTTCAATAGCAAAACTCCTTTCAATATCCTCTCTTATTTTAGTATCTTTTTTTTCAAGAGCTTCTCTCTTCTTCCAATCAAATGCCTGAACTAATAACTGATTTATTTCATTTTCCTTAGCTTTAGAAGGATTAAGAAAACTATCATTTACTTTAGTTACATTTGCTGGCACAGCCCAAGATATATCAAATTTATCTATATCTTCAGGATTAATTGTTACAGAAGAAAGCCATTTTTTCTCATTTAAAGAATAAGGCATTCTAAATAAATGTCTTGAAGAAATTAATATAGCATCAATCTCTAATACTGAGTAAGGATTAAACTCTCCATCTTCAATTAAATCTTCTCTCAGCTTCCCAGTTAATTCAGAAATTTTTCTTAAATCATTTTCTCTATTAAGCATCCTATCTGCTAAATTGGATTTTATATACTCACTAAGATACTCTGCCATGATCCTTGCTGCATCTGGAAATAATAATTCAATATTTTTATTTCTAAATTGCTTAGGCATTGCTTCAAAAGGAACTCCTATATGGAAACCAGATCCACCAGAAAATTTAACAGAATAGCAATTGATATTATGATCTTTAAGAGCTTTTATCAACAGAGCAGCAGCATCCTTTGAATAATCTAGAATCTTACAGTCAATATCAATTACAAAATCCCAACCACTTCTTAAATTATCTAACTCTTTAACACTAGATTCTACTTTAAGTTTTAAAGGATCTAGCCACCTTTCCTCAGATGCATGAAAAGAAGTAGCCCCTTTCCTAGCTATAGCTTTTACCTCTGCAGGAAATTGAATCATATCAGGTCTTTTTCCAAAACTCTTATTCTGAAAAGTTGCTATAACTTCTCTCCCCTGAGATAATCTAACTATCTCTTTTTGTATATCTTCTCTAGAATAATATTTGATAATTTCACTCTGTCTCATTTTAAATTCTAAAACTTATTTTTATTGAAAAAAGTCTATTATAAATAATTATTTAATCTATTAAATCTTAACATTTATAATAAACAAATGTATTCTTAAGTAAATGTATAAAAGAAGGAATAAAAAGGCAGTATCAGAGATATTATCTACTACATTATTATTAGTATTAGCTGTTGCTGCAGCTGCAGTAGCATATTTTTGGTTTAATAAAATAGCAATAAGTATAGAATCCTCAGGAACAGATATAACAGATGCACATGTCTCAAGAATAAGTAGAGCAATAAGGATAACAAATCCTATATATGATAATAATTCAGATGTACTTTATTTTACTGTAGTTAATGATGGTATGACAACACTAAAAGAAATTCGTGATATAACTGCGCCGGGAATAGCAACCACTCGCATAACAATAAAAGATAAAAATTATTATCCAATATGTAGTGCAGTTAAGATCACAAACTCGGAAATACCTTGTATATATGGTTGCGGCGAAGATTTGTTTGGGCATCATTCAAGAAATCTTGCCTTAAATCTAACTAATTCCTCATGTAGTCTTAAAAATCATATAGGAGAAGTAGTATCATTTGAAATGACATTTGAACCTAATGGAGTTATTTCAATTGTAAATTTTATTGTTTAAGATGAAAAAAATCAAAACCAAAAAAACCAATACTAAGAAAACTAAACTTAGAAAGAAAAAGCTGCACTGGCTAAGATATATAACTGCATTCGAAGCAGAAGATATCCCACATAAAGAGCTTCATAAAGTACATGCATTTTGGAAATATTCCACACTTCTGCTGCTATTGCTTATGTCAATTTCCATATATATGGTTAATATTCCATTAGTATGTGTACTTATAGGATTATCTTTATTTTCATTTCTACATTTTATAGCATCATATGATGAAGTTAAAATTAGAAAAGAGAAAAAGTAATTTTTTGAATTTTTAAGTTTCCTTAGGTTTAGTTATGTTTACTTTTCTAACTAATACTGGAGGGCATTCACAGGGAGTTTCAACTTCCCATCCAAGTATTGTTTGAGATTCTTTCCCTATACCAGAAATATTATTTAGAATATTCAACATACTTTCAGTAATTCTAATACCTTTTACTGCATGTTTAATCTTCCCATTTTCAATATAAAAAATAGCATCCCTAGGTATAGTTGAAAACTCACCAGTGCTATAGTTTTGGAATCTAGTATACCATACATTAGTAATATATAATCCCTTCTTTATTTTTTTAAGCAGACCATCAATAGAGGCCTTTCCAGGTTTCAAAATAATATTTGTAGGGTTTGGTGATACTAATCCTGCATTACCAGTAGATTTTGTATTATATCTGTTTGCAGTTGAATAATTATGTAAATATGTTTTGAATATTCCTTTATCTATGATTGTAGTTTTCTGAGTAGGAGTGCCTTCTCCATCAAAACTACTGGAAGCTAATCCATAATCTAAATTGCCCTGATCATACATAGTAAAATTAGTGTTTGCAACTTTTTTATTTAATTTATTAGCTAAAAAAGAAAATCCAGCTTCCACATAACTTATCGAACTAGCCCAAGCTACTCTTTCAAGTATGTTAGAAAATGCTAATGGATCAAATAAAACATCATATTTGCCAGCATTTATATTTTTAGGATTGCAAGCTTTAACTGCAGTTGATGCAGCATTTTTTGCAGCACCAATAGGATCAAATCTTCTTAGGGTAGTTGCAACAGATATTTTATGTGAAGATGCATTACCATCTATAAAGCTCCTGATAGAGAAACTAATAAAAGAATCTTTAATATCAGCATCAACACCATTAGATGTTAATAGCCGCCCAGAACTAATTTCAGTATCAAACACTCCAGAAGATCTGCTAGCTCCAATATCTAATGCTTTATTCAATGAATCTTTTATAATATCAACACCATCAGAATTTAGATTTTTGATTTTTTTATCATAAAGCCCATTAACTTTTTTATATTTAAATGGACCTTTAGCAATTCCCATATATTCTTTATTTTCTGGATTATTTTTAACAATCTTAACTAGTTTATTAAGAGTTTTATCTATTTGAGATTTTGATTCAGCTCTAATATTAGTCATAGAATTTTTTTTACCAATTGCTGCAAATACAGAAATACCATCAGAAATCCATCTTTTAGTTGTAGCAATCTCATTGTTTACATATTTTATTTGATTGCTTTCATCTGTTGTAGCAGAAATAACAACATCATCTACTCCCAACTTTTTCAACCTTTTTAAAACATAATCTTGAGCTTTATATATTTCCATTTTAATGCACTCTAATGTCTTTTAATCTGATATGAGGTCCTCCCATTGAGACAGGAATGCCTTGCATTGGCTCACCCTTGCCGCAAGTACCAGCCATAAATCCAAGGTCTTTACCTACAGCATCCACTGCATTATATAATTCAGTAGTTTTAATTTCAATAACTGGATTTCTTACTGGTTTAGTTAAGCGGCCATTTTTAATCAAATATGCAATATTTCCAGTATATTTTTGATTCATTCTTTTATCATCAATATTCCATTCCATATATGACTTAAAATAAATTCCTTGTTTTACTCCCTCAATTAATTCATCTTTAGTATGGTCTTTAGGAAGCATATAAGTGTTGGACATTCTTACTATTGGTTCAAAACTAAATCCAACAGCTCTGGCAGAACCATTACTTTTCACATCAAGTTTAGCAGCAGTTTCTCTATTATGTAATAATTCATTAATAATCCCTTTTTTAATTAAATATTTCTTTCTAGCTTTAACACCTTCATCATCATACTTATAAAATCCAGCACTTCCAGGAATAACTGGGTTGTCAACAACATCTACAATCTTGCTGCCAATTCTGGAACCAATCATGTCTGTATTAACAAAACTTTCTCCTGCTTGTGCAGCTTCTCGTCCTAAAATTCTATCTGCTTCATAAGGATGACCTACGCTTTCATGAACCATAATTCCAACAATATCTGGACTTACTACAACATCCATTTTTTTCTTAGGAGTTTTAATTCCTGTCTTTAGATTTTTTAACATTTCTTTAGTCTCGCCAATAGCTAATTTAGTTAGATCCCATTTATGAAATGCATCATAACCTTTAGTTTCTCCAAGCTGTTTATATATTTGAGAGCTTTTACCTTTTTCTCTTAAAGTTAAAACATAATATATACCAATAAAAGGTATTTTTGATGAAATCTTAATATTTTCAGAATTAACAAAATAACTTTCTATATATGAATCATTTTGAGATATATAACTAGATTTAAATCCTTTTACTTCTTTCAAAGCACTATTAATTTCTAGAAGATTTTTTATTTTTTCAGCTAAGGAAATACTTTCTGAATCTATTTTTGGTTTAATAAAATATTTATATTTTTCCTTAACTTCTGTAGAAAATTCTATAGGTTTTTTAATAAGCTTAGAACTATATTTTACAGATTTTATTAGTTTTTTAACAACTTCTTCAATTTTTTTCTTATCTAACTTATTTATCGAGCTGAATCCACTAGCACCATTAACTAAAACTCTAATTCCTATTCCTTTAGAATCTGCAAAACCAGATGATTCTGGAATATCATTCTTAAGAGAAACACCATTACCTATAGAATGATCTGCTCTAGCATCTGCATAGCTAGCACCAAGGCTAATTGCTTTTTTAACTGCAAAGTCTGCTAGATCTTTCATAGCAACTATAATTACTATAATTCTATTTAAACTTTCTTAAAACTTCATAGAAACACTTATAAATCCACATAAATCATTTATTATTACAATGGTAAATGGTGGTTACCTTCATCACTAAAGGAAAACCTTATTCTAATTACCAGTCTTTTGATTTTTATACTATTAATTTAGGTGGTTACCTTCATATTTATAAATCTAGATTGTATGCTTACAAATAATGGCGGAAATGGGCTAGTTTGGTCTATGCTACGGGACTGTGGATCCTGTGACCCGAGTTCAAATCTCGGTTTCCGCCCTTCTAATCTTCTTTTAATGAGGATTTTAATAAGGAGAGATAATTATGGAAACTAATTTAAGTAATCAAACTCTTAAAAATAATATGAAAGTACAAAATCCTCGAGGAACTCGTGACTTTTTGCCTGAAGATATGATTCTAAGAGAAAAAGTAATTAAAATTATGCAAGATACTTTCAAAATATTTGGTTTTGATCCGTTAGCTACTCCTGCGTTTGAATATGCAGAACTTTTAGAAGGAAAATATGGAGAAGAAGAAAAACTAATTTACACTTTTTTAGATAAAGGAAATAGAAAACTTGCTTTAAGATATGATATGACTCTGCCATTAGCTAGAATTCTTGCTTTCACTCCAAATATATCTAAACCGTTCAAAAGATATGCTATAGGCCCAGTATGGCGCTATGATCGTCCACAAAAAGGCCGTTATCGTGAATTTTATCAATGTGATATAGATACAATCGGTTCTGAATCTTTATTAGCAGATGCAGAAATTCTTGCTTGTGTAGAAGCAGTATTCAACAAACTAGGATTTAAAGATATTAAAATTAAAATAAACTCTAGAAATCTAATAAATAATATTATGAGTTATATTAAAATTCCAAAATCCTTAGAAATCGAAACTATGCGTGCATTAGATAAACTTGACAAAATTGGAATTTCTGGAGTCAAAAAAGAACTAAAACAAAGAAAAATTCCAGACCGAGCAGCAAAAAAACTATTAAACATTATTAAATTATCTGGCAGCAATTCAGCAAAACTTAAAGAATTAGAAAAATTAATAGGATTAACTCCTGGTTTACAAGAAATAAAAGATCTATTAGTTTATTGTAAAATATTTAATCTGAAAAATATAGTCTTTGATTTAAGTATCATTAGAGGTTTAGATTATTACACAGGACCTATTTGGGAGGTTCAATCAACAGCCTCAGGCAGCCTTGCAGGAGGAGGAAGATTTGATAAACTTATCAAACAACTTGGCGGTCCAGAAACACCTGCAACCGGCATAGGTTTTGGTTTTGAGAGAATTATTGATGCAGTAAAAGAAAACAAACTAATAAAATCAGAAAACACATTTATCAAAGCATTTATTATTCCTATTAATACTTTAAAGGAGGCTTCTAAAATATTATCAAAATTAAGACAATCAAACATTCCAGTAGACATAGATTTAATGAATAGGAAAATTTCAAAGAACTTAGACTATATAAATAAAAAACAAATTCCTTATGCAATAATTCTTGGACAAAAAGAACTTAATCAAAAGAAAATAAAATTAAGAGATATGAAATCTGGAAAAGAACAAATCTTAACAACAGAACAAGTTATTAAAAAATTAAAATAATTTATTCTTTAATTAATCTTTTAACATTTTTAAGAAAATTATCTTAATCTAATAGAATCTAAATTTCTAGGAGCTACTGTTTCTACTTTGAAAGTTTTATGTAAAGAGCTAGCAAGATCTAAACAACTAGAACTTTCACCATGTACAATTATAATTTTCTTTGGACGAGGCTTTATTTTATGAATATAGTTAATTAGTTCATTTCTATCAGCATGACCACTAAAACCAGGAATTGTATGAACTTCCATGTTTAATGGAGTTGTTTCCATTCCTTTAGCACCCTCAAATACAATGTCTTTATCACCTTTTTGAATTTTATTTCCTAAAGAACCTTCTCCTTGGTAGCTAACAAACACTAAGCTATTTTTCTTATCTTCGGCAAAGTTTTTTAGATATTCAACGCTAGGTCCACCAGTAAGCATGCCACTTGTAGCTAACACCACACAAGGTCCTCCTTCTAAAACAAGATCTCTTTCTTTTCTGCTTCCAACTTGCTTAAATATCTTTGATAAGAAAGGATCCTTATCTTCATAGAAGATTTTTTCTCTAATCTCCTTATTTAAAAATCTTGGATAAGCATTATGAATCGCACTAACATCCCAGACCATTCCATCAATATATATTGGAACTTTTATCTTATTTTCAGAGAAAAACTTCTCTAGTACAACCATTACCTCTTGTGCTCTACCTACTCCCAATACTGGAACTAGAACTTTACCTTTTCTTTTCAAAGTTTTCTTAACAATATCCGTTAGCATTTTTTCACTGACTCCCCTTTCTTCCAGAACATTATCATGGCTGCCATATGTACTTTCCATAATTAATGTTTCAACTCTAGGGAACATAGAACTTGATTTATTCAAAAGCTGGGTATCTTTAAATTTAAAGTCTCCAGTATAAAGTAAGTTATGCCAGCCTTCTCCAATATGAATATGAACTAAACTAGATCCAAGAATATGCCCACCATTATATAAAGTAATTCTTACATCAGGAGTAATATCAGTTACTTCTCCATATTCTAAAGTTATAGTATTTTTTACAGCATTTTTTATATCTGTGCTAGAATAAATTGGTTTAGTTGCTGCGCTATGACTTACTTGAATGTAATCTAATTGTAACAAAGACATAACATCTCTTGTAGGTTCAGTACAATAAACAGGACCAGTATATCCATACTTAAATAAATATGGCAGAAACCCTGAATGATCAAGATGTGCATGACTTATAATAACTGCATCCAAATCAGCAATATTAAATTCAGGAGCTGTCAGATAAGGATAAGCATGTTTATCAGATGCAACATTAATTCCACAATCAATTAATATTTTTGATTCTGGTGTTTGCAATAACAAACAAGATCTTCCTACTTGCCTGGCTCCTCCTAAAAAACTAATTCTAGCCCATTTTTCTTCAGTAGTACTTCTTTTAGTTTCATAAATTCTTTCACCAATTTTATTAAGAAATTTTCTCCTCTCGTCAGAATTTTCATAAAGAACATTTCTAATATTAGTAGTTATTTGCGAAGGAATAACTGATTCTCTTCTTACTAATGGAGTCCAATGAGTTTTCTCTTTAATTACTCTTAAATTTTCACCTTCTTTACCAATAGCTACTCCAGGCTTTTTAGATTCAATTATAGCTAAGCTCCTAGCAGGCTGCAAAATAATTTGAGTAACCTCTGCATCTTTAGGCATTACTTCCTCAATTTTTTTCTTTGTTTCTTCCACATCTTTTAGAACAGCCTGATCTGCTCTAAGTTCTATTCTTTTCTTAAATTCTTCTACTAATTTTCTAATTATATCTCCTCCATGTAAAAAGAACTTAGGATTTTTTGTGTATAGAACTATATTTGCACCTTCATAGCTATGACTAGAAATCATAGCATCTTGCGGTATTTTCTTTAATATTTCTTTTATTATACTCATTTTTTTAGAATTTAAAAAGTATTTTTTAAGTAAGTAATCCTTATTTTTTCTTCATTATTTGTTCAATTTTACTTTTATCAAATTTTTTATATCCTTCAGCGTTAATAATAACTACATCTATTCCATCGCCAGAAAACACATCTCTTTGTAAAGCGCTGTGTAATGCTTTTAGTGCGATAACAACTCCTTCATCTACAGTTAATCCATCTCTATAGTTATTTTCCAAGGAGCCATATGCTAATTCCATACCAGATCCAATTGCAATATATTTATCAGATATAGAACTTCCAGATGTCTCTAGTGAATATATCTTAAAAGAATTATTAGTATTTGCTCCACCAACCATTAATCCTACCATATATGGAAAAAAACTCTGTCTTCCACCATATAATAAATTTGATAGTAAAGCTGCAGCAACATCTGCAGTAGGTTCTGCATTTTTATTTAATTTATATAATTCTAGTTCTGCTTTTAAATATTTGTATAGTATCTGAGCATCAGAAACCATACCAGCAGTAGTTATAGCTATTTTATTAGTTAATTTGAATATTTTATCAACTTGTTTGTGCATTGCTAAATGCCCTAATGAGGCTCTTTTATCTGCAGCAAACACAATACCATCAACACAATGAATACCTATTGTAGTTGTGCCTTTTTTATAATTTTTTACATCACTCACTTTAAATCACCTAGATTAAATTTCTAGAATCATAAGTCTTAACACGCTTATTTTATTTAAAAACTTTTCTATTAATAAGATTTAGCAAAATTTGCAAGATATTTTGCTTTTTTCCTGCAATATATGCAATTTCCCTTAGCCTTGCTATTTAAGGGAATATTTGTTATTTTTGCTCCTGTTTCTTCCTTTATGGAATCTTCACATTCAACATTACCGCACCAACCAGCAGAGATTATGCCTCCTTTTTCTTTTAAAATCTTTTTAAATTCTTTATAGTCTTTAGCATAATGTATATTATCTTTCAAAAATTTTTTTGCATTCTTAAGCATACTGTTTTGTATATTATTCAAAACCTTTTTAACATCCCTAACAATATCTTTATTCTTTGAATTTTGTTTTTTAGAAGTATCTCTTCTAACTAATACCACTTTTTTAGCCTTAATGTCTTTAGGACCTATTTCAATTCTTAGTGGAACACCTTTTAATTCCCAATCATTAAATTTCCAGCCAGGAGAGTATTCATCTCTATCATCTAATTCCACGGAAAATTCATTTTTTTCCAAAATAGTCTTTATCTTTTTGGCTTCTTTTAAAACAGTATTTTTTGTTTTATTATCAAATATAGGAATTATAACTATCTGGATAGGTGCAATATTTGGAGGAAGCACTAATCCCTTATTATCACTATGTGTAGCAACTAACACGCCTAATTGTCTTGTTGTTATCGCCCAAGTATTTTGCCAAACATATTGTTTCTTTTCGTTCTTATCTAAGAAAGTAATATCAAATGCTTTAGCAAAGTTTTGACCATCAAAATGGAAATCTGGACCTTGAATTGCTTTAGTATCAGGCATAATATGTTCTATACTATAACTAGCTACTGCTCCAGCGAATTTTTCTTTATCTGTTTTTCGCCCAATTATACCTGGCAAAGCTAGATATTTTTCTTGAACTTCATTGTATATTCCAAGTATTAAGTCTCGTTCTGCTGCTGCTTCTTTCTCACTTGAAAACACAGTATGACCTTCATTCCATAGAAACTCTCTACTTCTTAGCAAAAGAGTAGGATGTTTAAACTCCCATCTTACTACATTATTCCATTGATTAAGCCTTAATGGTAGATCTCTCCAAGATCTTATCCATTTTGAGTATGAATCATATATTAGAGTTTCAGAAGTAGGCCTTATTGCTAGATTCTCATCTAGTTTTGATTTTCCAACATTAGTAACCCATGCCACTTCAGGAGTAAATCCCTTAAAATGCTGTTGCTCTTTCATTAAGAATCTCTCAGGAATAAGTAATGGAAAATACACATTTTTAACTCCAGTTTTCTTTAGTCTTTTATCAACTTCTGAGACTATTTTTTCCCACACAGCATAGGCTAATGGCCTAAACACCATACAACCACTAACTGCAGAATAATCTACGAATTCTGATTTTATTAGTAATTCAGGATACCATTCAGAAAAGTTTTCTTTTTTATTCTCTAGAGCCATAATACTTTACTCTTGTTTATGTTTTATATCTTTTTTGGTGCAGGCATGCGAAAATTAAAACTATTAAGTTGAGACAACAAATGATTTTAAAGCCAGCACACTACAAAATTAGAGTCAAAAACCATGAAAATAGCAGTAATTTCTGATATGCATTTAGGCTATGCAATAGATACAGAACTAGAGAATGATAGCTATGATAATGCATTGCAAGCAATTAACATAGCTCTAAAACAAGAGCCAGATTTATTTTTATTTCCAGGGGACATATTTCATAATAAAATCCCAAAGCCAGAGGTACTAGCTAAAGCCATAGAGCTATTTAGCTATCTGAAATCAAGAATCAAAAGCAAGTCAAAGATAATAGAATTAAAAAGCAGTACTAGAGCTCCAACATCTGAACTTAATATACCCTCAATAATTTCCATATATGGAACTCATGAAAAAAGAAATCCAGACAATATAAATCCAATCCAGCTTCTAGAAAAAGCAAATTTGTTATATAACTTGCATGCAGAATCTGCTCTAATAAAAGTAGAAGGGGAAAAAGGCACATCAAATATAGGAATTCATGGTTTATCTGGCGTCCCAGATCAATATGCTAGAGAACATCTTACTTCTTGGAATCCAGCTCCATTTCCAGGAGTTCCAAATTTATTAATGATACATCAAACATTCAAAGATCTAATTCCAGCAATAACAGAAGATATTCTAGAATTATCAGAGCTACCAGAAGGATTTGATTATTTCTTATTAGGGCATATACACTGGAATCAAGAATTAAAACACCCTAAATATAATATACCAATTCTTTTGCCTGGATCAACAGTATTAACTCAGATGAATAAAGTTGAAAGCAAAATAAAAAAAGGTCTATATATAATAGATATAACAAAAGAATCTAAAAAAGCAACGTTTATTCCAATAAATACCCGTTCTTTAATTTATCACTCATTTGAATTTGAAAACAAACGACCTTCAGAATTAATAATAGAAATTTCAGATCTTATAGAAAGCTATTTAAAAAATATAACTGAAGATCAAAAAAAAGTTTTACTTAAAATAAAACTAAAAGGAAAGCTAGCTCCAGGTTTCTTACCTACAGATCTAAATCTTAGAAATATAATAAAAAAATATTCAAATAAGATGATAATTAATATAGATAAGAAGGATGTAGTTTCTGATGAAGTAACAGAAGGAGCAAAAATACTAACAGAATTAAAGCAAAAACAACTATCAGTAGATCAACTTGGATTAAGTATTCTAAAAGAAATCATCAAACCAAATATACAAGAAACCCAACTTCAAAAAATTGATAATCTTTTTGAACATCTCTCTGCTGGAAATCTAGAAAAAGCAGAACAGACCTTAGCTTTAGGAGATAATTTAAAAAATGATTAAACAGCTTAAATTAAAAAATTGGAAATGCTATAGCACTAAGAATTTTGAATTTACTCCAGGAATAAATATAATTATAGGCCCAATGGGTTCTGGAAAAAGTTCTATTTTACAAGCTATTTCTTTTTCATTATTTGGTACGTTTTCTGAATTAAAAAGTAGAGAATTAAAAACTTCAGAACTTGTAAATAGAAATGCAGCAGAAACAGATTCTAGTGTTATATTATCATTAGAACTTAATAATCAAGAATTAAATATAACTAAAAAATTAGATACTACTAAAGGAGTCACAGAAGCAGTAGTAAGAACTCCAGAAAATAATTTATTGGCTGGACCAAATGTTAGCGCAACTAATGAATATCTAAAAAATAATCTAAAATTAGATGAAGATACTTTTTTAAGAGCAATATACTCTAGACAAAATGATATAGATCTATTCTTAAGATTAACCCCTACAGAAAGAAAGAAAAGAATAGATGAATTAATGGGCTTAAATAAGTTCGAAGAAGCAAGAAAAAGTTGTGTTTCTTTACAAAATAAAATTAAAACAAAGAAAGAAACAAAACAAGAATCTCTAAGTTCTCAGGACTTATCTAAGGTCAAACAAGAACTAAGCAATCTTTATTCTGAAATAGAATCTCTAAATAAAGAAGAATCTAGTATCTTAGAAACATTAGAATTGGAAACAAAAAATAAAGAAATAATAGATTCTCAACTTAAAAATAAGAGAGAAAAATTAAATTATTATAACAAATTAGTTGAAAGAAAAGAAATTTTACATAGAGAAATAAAAGAACTTGATTCAAAATTTGAGGGAAAAGAGGTAGAAGGAGATATAAATGAATTACTAGGTACAATACATAAAATTAAACTCCAAATATCAGAATTATCAAAAGAAAAACAAGAAAAAAAGAATAATCAAGAAGAATTAAGAAATAAATCTCTAGCATTAGAAAAAAAGCTAGCTATTCTTGAACAAAAGAAAAAAGATCTTTCATCTAAGCTTGATGAATTAACCAATATATCTACAGAAATTCAAAAAATCAAAGATCAACATCCTTATGATCCTGTTAAAGAATTAGCTAAACTAGAAGAAGAATTGCAAACTAAAACTAAAGAACAACAATCAAAAATATTAGAAATTGGTAATCTTAAAGAAAATATTGATGAATTAAGAGATGCAGGAAGTGTCTGTCCTGTATGCTCTAGCTCTTTATCAGATGAAATAAAATCAAGACTTATTAATGAGAGGGAAAAACAAATACAAAATCTACAAGAATCTATGGACAGTCTAAAAGCAAATATTGAAAATTTAGATTCTAAAAAGAAAGAAGTTCAAGAAATTCATGAAAAAATAAAAGAACTTAATATTAAGGTAGCAGATCATGATATCATAACTAAAGAACTTAAAATAACAAATAATGAACTTGAGCAATATAATAAAGAATTTTCTAGTTTATCTAACTTGCAAGCAAACATAGCTTCTGAAATAAGATCTACAGAAGAAAAAATAGAATATTTAATTTCAGAACAAAATCAATTGGTTGAGAAAAAAACACTGTATGAATGGAAAGATAAGAAAGCTAAACTTAATCAAGAATATTCAGAGCTTCTAAAAGAACTTGAAGAAACAAAAGTAAACACTCAAGAAGTAGAAAATCTAGAGAAACAATTCCAAGAACTAATAAGAAAGATACAAGAACTTACTAGCAAAAAATCATCAATAACTCAGATTTATAATGAAAAACAAAAAAGACTATCAGATCTTATCAAAAAGAAAGAAGATCTAGAAAAAGTTCAACAAGAAATAAAATTATTAGAGTCACAAATTGAGTTTTTAACTAAATTTAAGGCAGCCCTATTAAAATCTCAAGAAACCATTAGAAAAGATTTAATTCTTGCTGTAAATGAAATCATGACATCTATCTGGGCAGAGATATATCCATATGATTGGTGGAATTCAGTCAGATTATTAGCTACAGAACAAGATTATATTTTGCAAATAAGAGATCAAGATTGGGTTTCTGTTGCAGGATTTGCATCTGGTGGGGAGAGAACTCTAGCCTGTCTAGCTGCCAGAATTGCCTTTGCAAAAATACTCGCACCAAATCTTAGCTTGTTAATACTTGATGAACCTACGCATAACTTAGATCAAACTGCAATATCAAAATTAACAGAAGTAATCCAAAATAAACTCTCAGAATTCATAGATCAAGTATTTATAGTTACACACGATGAAAAACTTGCAGAAGCCTCAGATAATTTAATAAAAATAGAAAAAAGTGAATAAATCAAATAACTAAACTAATTGTTTCATCTTTTCAATTTTTTTATAATTACAAAATTAATCTTTTTTAGATTTTGTAAAAGCCTCAACTATAATAGGATTATATTCCCCTAGATTTTTTGCATCAGAAATAATTATAGCAATTTTTCTAGGAAGTCCATGAATATCATAATTAATCATATCTATTATATCCTCAGTTGTCTTATCTCTTAGCTTAGGTAAGACATCACTTAGTTCCATAGCAAATTCTTTCAGAGCATTATTCATTGAATTTTCAGTAGACACACTTTTTAATAAATTTGATAATCCATTACTATTTAGAAGATACCCTATCAAAATTGGATCAAAATTTCTTAATAAATTGATATCCTCTGAAAATAATGGTTTTAACATAGATTTCATATCCTCTGAAAAGCGAGCAGTATACATAATACCATTTACTTCTGCAAAGAATTCTTCTTCTAAAAGTGTAATATAATTTCCAACATCATCTTGATATTTTATAATTCCATCTCCCATATAAAAACGGGGAGATCTTTTTTTATTAGTAAAAAGATTACACTCTTTCATAGAAATAATACTATTTTCTAGCGTATCTTCAGCTAAGCTAGATACTAAAAATCTTGACAGAGAAGTTTGGTTTCTACCTCTAAGATTTGGACTTGTGAGTCTATTTATTATAATAGAATCTTCAGGTGAAATTTCATCTTCTTCCTCTCTATCCTGATGAGAATACCAACCTTTATCTATTTCCTCACCATAAAGACTATCAAATTCAGTATCACCTTCTATTTCTTCTGAAACATCTTCAAGATAAAAATTCTTTATATACATTTTGTCTAAGCCCTCCAAATATAATATTAGATATTATATAATTATTATTTTTAAATCTTTCTGAATTTGTGATATCTAGACCTTATTTGATATTCTATATTGAGATAGGTATATTCCTAATATATGAAATAAAATCAAAGAATTAGAAATAAAAAAAGAAATAGTAAGTAAAAATAAATACAATAATATAACTAATCTAATATAGCTTTTAGTTTCTTTGCAATATCCACTATAACTTCCTCATCGTTTGGCAAAGAAATAGATTTTCTAAATCTTTTTTCGTCTGTATCCGGCATAAAAAAGCCCTTTGATATAGAGATAAATTCATTTTCTCCAGTTTCAGTTACAGCTACTTTTCTAGCAATTTCTATAAAGCTGTTTCTTCCAAATTTTATATCTTCTGCTTTTATTGTCTTAAATTCTACCATTTTCAGTTCACACCTGTTTTATTTGGTAGTGTTTCGCAGCTAATTATAATTTATAAATCTTTCCTTAAATCCTCAGAAATCGCTTTACTGACCAACTACATATCCAGTAAGAGATTTAGCTTGATCTATCCCAATTCCAATTATTTCTTTAGTTCTCTCTGGAAAGAACCATAATCCTGCTATAATTAAAATTAATATAATAATTATCAGCTTTTTCATTTTAAACTACTTAGCAAGCCTAAAATATAAATTTAACTAATAAAAAAGCTTATATTCGCTGTAACAACTATATAATATTAGGAGTGATTATGCTAACAAAAAAGAAATTTTATGTTACTACAGCCATAGATTATACTAATGCATCTCCACATATAGGGCATGCATATGAAAAGATAGCTGCAGATGTTCAAGCTAGATGGCATAAGCAGTTAGGAAAAGATGTTTTCCTCTTAACTGGTACAGATGAACATGGTATAAAAGTACAAAGAGCTGCAGAAGCTAAAAAAATCTCTCCAAAGAAATTCACAGATTCTCTTGCTAAGGAGTTCAAAGAAGCCTGGAAATCCTTAAACATTGATTTTAATAGATTTATCAGAACTACAGATTCAGATCATGAAGCTGCTGTCAAAAAACTAATCAAAAAAGTCTATGACTCAGGTGACATATATAAAGGCACATATGAAGGATTATATTGTGTAGGCTGTGAAAGATTTCTAACAGAAAAAGATCTAGTTAATAAAGAATGTCCTTGGCATAAAAAAAAGCCAGAACATATTAAAGAAGAAAGTTATTTTTTTAAACTATCAAAATATCAAAAACCTCTTCTAGCATACTATAAGAAGAATCCAGATTTTATTTCTCCTCAAAAGAGAAAATCAGAAATATTAAACAGAATAAAAAACGGCCTTAAGGATTTAAGTATAACAAGAATAACTTTTGATTGGGGAATTCCATTTCCATATAATAAAAAACATATAACGTATGTATGGTTTGATGCTCTTCCTAATTATATTACTGCTTTAGGCTGGCCTCAAGGTAAAAACTTTAAAAAATATTGGCCAGCAGACATACATCATATTGGCGTAGATATTTTATGGTTTCATACAGTAATCTGGCCAGCTATTCTAATGTCTGCAGGCATAAAGCTTCCAAAGAAAGTATATGTACATGGCTGGCTAACAGTTAATGGGCAAAAAATTTCAAAATCCTTGGGAAATGTGATTTCTCCTAAAGTATTAGTTGATAAATATGGAGCAGATACAATTAGATATTTTGTGCTTAGAGATATCCCTTTTGGAGAAGACGGCGATTTTTCAGAGAAATCCCTAATCCAAAGACATAATTCTGAACTTGCAAATGACCTTGGAAATTTGTTATCAAGATCACTTTCATTAATAGAAAAATCTTCAGGAAAAATTCCAAAAGGTATCCCTAACAAAAATTTAAAGAAATCATTTGAAGTAGCATTAAAAAAATCTTCAGAAAAAATAGAAACTCTAGAATTTCATCATGCTATAGATGCTATTTGGACTTTTATTAATGCAGTAAATAAATATATTGATGATAAGAAACCTTGGACTCTTACAGGAAAAGAATTAGATAATATTCTTTATAATTTAGCTGAGTCTTTAAGACTTATATCAGCATTAACCTGGGCATTCATTCCAGAGTCAGCAGAAGAAATAGCTAAACAACTAGGAATAAAAGTACCTAGTTTAGAAAAAATCAAATATGCACAAATTAAACCAGGAATAAAAATCAAAAAAGGAAAAATTTTGTTTAAGAAACTAGAGTTTAAAGAATTAAAAAAAGAAACTCAAGAAAAAACAAAAGAAAAAACAAAAGAAAAAACAAAGGAGAAAATACAAATGGTAGACTTTAAAGAATTTCAAAGACTTGATCTAAGAGTAGGTAAGATTACTTCAGTTGAATCTGTAAAAGATGCAGATAAACTTTACAAATTTCAAGTAGATTTAGGATCACTAGGTAAGAGACAAGTTATTGCAGGCATTCGTCCTTATTATAAGGAATCAGATCTTAAAGGAAAGAAAGCAATATTCCTTACAAATCTAAAACCAGCAAAGATCCGAGGGTTAGAATCAGAAGCAATGATCCTTGTTGCAGAAGAAAAAGGCAAAGCATCTTTAATATTGCCTGAGAAAGACATGCCTTTAGGTTCTAAGATTTTTTAACAAATTTTAAAAATCCATAAGTTAGAAATCATACATGAAATTCAAAAAAAATCTATATCTAGCGTATCTCTTAGTATTTAATATAGTATTTGGTTCTACTTTGTTATTAACATTCTTTCCGATTTATCTAGCAGAAAATGGAATTAGCTTAGTAAGTATAGGAATCATATATGGAATTTCTGCATTCCTAGCAGCAATACTAAGATTTCCAATAGGCTATGCATTGGATAAATATGGCAAAAAATCATTATTAATTACAGGATCTTTAATTTATCCTTTATTTGCTATAGGAATTTTAATAGCTAAAACCGCCATAGAATTTACATTATTGAAAATTTTTCTGGAAATATTTGGAGCTATATTTTGGACATCTTTTTCAGCATACCTTTATAGTGTAATCTCTAAAGGCAAAGAAGGCCAAGGATTAGCAGGTAGTAATGCTCTTGTAATGATAGCTGCAGGTACAGCCCCTTTATTAGCAGGTTTTCTAATAGATAGTTATGGATTTGATATAGTATTTTATCTTGGGGCATTAGTATCATTTATAGGAGTTTTAGTTGGTTTCTTTGTCAAAGAAATAAAAAACAAAATTAACTTTAGACTCAAGAAATCCATAGTTAAAGAATATAAAGATTTATTTAAAAATAAGAGAGTTAAGCTTTCTTTAATGATCGGTGCTATAGTAAGTATCTATGGAACCATATGGTATACTTACCTGCCAATTTATTTAGAAGGCCAGGGTTTTTCATTGTCTTTTATAGGATTTTTAGCATCATTTAATCTATTATTATGTGCATTAGCACAACCATTGGAAGGAAAGCTAATAGATAAATTTCCTATTAATTATATAATCATTCCTGGATTTTTTATAATGGGTTTTTTTGGTTATGTATTTGTTAATACACTAAACAAAATTTATCTTGTAGCTAGCAGAGCAATTTTAGGAGTAGGTGCAGATCTAGCTTGGAATCCTATGGCAGCAGATATGGCAAGATTTGCAGACCATACAAATAGAGGAGCTATAAATGCATTAATTCAATTTGTAACAACTTCATCTGCAGCAATATCAATAATGGTTGCAGGATATATTGCAGATTCATTTGGAATAAGAAACATGCTCTTAGCATCAGTAACTATCTCAGCGATATTTGGAATTCTAGCAGCCTTACATGAAAAACCAGAAATAATTAAGCTTGAAAACAGCCTAAAGACTACTATTAGGAATATGAAAAAGATTGTTTTAAGATAATAGTATTTAAATAACAAGTTTTTTTCTAAGTCAATTATGCAAATTAATTTAGAAGATATTGCCTACTATCTTACATCAAGTCAAACAAAACCCAATAGAATTATGAGAGAACAAATTCTGTCCTTTTTCCAAGATAAAGATATAAAAAATGTTCTTGATTATGGTTGTGGTAGATTTCTAAGAGATTCTTTATTTCTAGCAAATTCAGAAATTAAAGTAGATGCTGTTGATCTTGAAGAACAAATTAAGAGGATAGATTCTGAAAAATTTAAACATAAATATATTAATTCAATATCACCAAATATTCCTAATACTAATTACGACACAGCGCTATTAAATTTTGTAATTCAAGTTTTACCATTAGAAGAACAGAGAAATAAGATCTTAAAAAAAGTATATTCTGTAATAAAAGAAAAAGGTTATTTAGTGCTATCAGTAAGAAATCAAAGAGATATAAAACACTCTGTCCAAAATACTGGAATTCCATATAATCATGGATTTCTAATGAGAAAGGGAAATAAGTATACTTTTGTTAGAGGATATGAAAGAGAAGAAATAGAGGATATATTGAATTCTTTAGATTTACATATTTTACAGATCCATAGAACTTGCGATTCATATATTACTCTAAGTCAGAAATAGATTTTTAATTAAATGCGGTCGCCGGGATTTGAACCCGAGTCGCAAGCTCTTTGCAACCAACAGTCTTTTCTTCTGCCGACGCTTCTTCTTAAGAAGGATTATGGCAAGCTTGAGTGATACCACTACACTACGACCGCATATTAAAAACCAATATTTTTAGGTATATAAAACTAACTCCTAGCTAAAAATTTTAGAAAATAGAAATATAAATAAAAAAAGAAAGAGTAAGGAATTTATTTCTTTTTCTTTCTCTCAATTCCTTTCTTCTTTACGTTGGATTTCCAGATTTTTGATGGCATCCAGTCAGGTGCGTTTGCTGGTGCACTTACTTTCTTTCTAGATCCCTTAAATACATGAATCTTATTAGTTCCTCTTTCACGTAATTTAATCTCTGTGAATCCACGTGTAGCAGCTTTTAGAGCAGCGCCTCTTGGTTGTTTACTTGCAAAAACGTGCTCTGTGTCTTTAGTTCCCTTTAATAAAACAAAATATTTCATTACAGCTTTCTTTTTCCTTTTTTTTGCCATTTAATACACCTCTCAAAGTTTTACCTTAAACATAAAGGTCTGCAAGAATTAAAACGTATCACCTATATAAATATTTTGTTTTTTAGGCCTTTCCTAATGCGGTTTTTTAAAAAGATTTTTAAATGGGGCTACCAGGACTTTCTCAACCACGGATTTTTCCGTCAATGCTTTGTTAGGCAAAAGGTTGCTTTGAACCTGGGTCCTATGGTCCCAAACCACAGATGATAGTCCAAGCTACACCATAGCCCCATGTTTCTATTTCATGTTACTTCATTTAAAAACATTTGGATTTTAAATTTAATTAAACAATCAGTAGTTGTAACCACTTCTCGTAACTAAAACAATTATTTAAACTGCTATATGTTAAATTAAATTAGATAAGAGGAGATTAAAAATGGCATCTAATTTGAAGAAACACGAATATTTGGGACTGTTATTTATATTTACAGGAGCAACATGGTTAGGATTAGGACTTTATTTTACATTATTAGCAGCAGAAAGATTATTGATAGCTAACTATCCACTAATTTCTGGAAGTGAATTACTTATGTTCCCAATATTTTATGGCGTTGGCGGAATGCTAATGGCACTAGGAAATATAGAACTAAAAGAAGCCTTACCAGGTAAAGGGAGGAAATAAAAATGGCAACTAGACGAAAAAGATCAAGTTCAATGGTCAGATCTCTAAGAACACAATTAGCAGCAGAAAGACAAGCAGAAATAGAGTATGGTATGAAGGAATTAATACAAGGTGTTCTTATTGGTTTTATAATTGGATTTATAGTAGCTACTCAACTACTTTAAATTTTTTATTTTATATTTAGAATTTTTTATAAATAGATATTAATTACTATATTCTATGGATAATAAACTAATAATTCTTAAGTTTGCAGAATTGATGCTAAAAAGCAAAAGAACAAGGTCCCAATTCGAAAATCAGCTTCTTAGAAATATAGATAATGCTCTAAAGCAAAATAATTTAGAATTCTCTCTTGAGAAAAAACATTCTAGAATCTATATCAAAACAAAAAATACTAAGAAAGCAATTAAAGTTCTAAAAAATATTTTTGGACTTGTTTTAATAACTCCTGCAGTAATTTGTAAGTCTGATCTTAATGATATCAAAAAAACAGCCCTAAAGATTGCAAAACAAAATAAATTAAATTCCAAAAAGACATTTGCAATAAAATCTAAAAGAGTAACAAAAACTCTAAAACAAACTTCTTTAGAATTAGATAGAGAAATTGGAGCATTCATTCAGAAAAACACAAAGGCTCCAGTAAAATTAAAGAATCCTAGTCTAAAAATAGGAATAGAAATAATTGATGACCAAGCGCATCTATTTTCTGAGACAATCAGAGCTCATGAAGGATTACCTGTAGGAGTTTCTGGGAAAGTAATCTGTTTAATTTCCTCAAAAAAGGAAGACTTGGTTGCAGCCTGGCTTATGCTAAGAAGAGGAGCTAATATCATTCCTTTGCACATTAAAACTTCAGAAACTTCTGAAAAAGAATTTCTAAAAAATATAAAACTTCTTGAGAAATTTAGTCCAAGTTCGAAACTTAAACCTTTAGTAATAAAATCCAAAGACTTACTTTTAGCTGCAGAACAAGCTGCCAAGAAATATAATGCAAAAGCAATTATTCTCGGAACCACAAATATAAAAAACACTTTGAAAGTTTCAAAAATTCCTATATTTTATCCATTAATCAGTTTAGATAAAAAAACTATTTCAGAATTTTTAAAAGAGATTTAGAAACATTTTTAATTACAAATTTTACTTCTGACTTATGGGCTCGTAGCTCAGCCTGGTCAGAGCGATCGGCTCTTAACCGATAGGTCGCGGGTTCGAATCCTGTCGGGCCCATTTATCATTCTTTATACATTTCTTTAAAAATTAAAGAGATATTCATTAGATTTTTAAAGGATAAGTTCCTAATTTTTATTATATAAATTGAGGTGAAACTATGGAACAAATTTACTCTATTATTGAAGAATTAAAACAACTAAAACAACAAATAATTGACAAATTCCAAGCAGGCGAAGTAGATAATACTTTACTTTC
Organism: Candidatus Pacearchaeota archaeon; assembly: GCA_017608235.1. Lineage (GTDB taxonomy): Archaea > Nanobdellota > Nanobdellia > UBA10117 > JAFCGI01 > JAFCGI01. The sequence continues at coordinate 105,496 of JAFCGI010000005.1, read as the reverse complement.
TAGCTGGATTGAAAAATCTGTAGATTTAGAAGAGGAACTAGCAAAGAAATTAGATGAACTTTCAGAGAAACTTTCCTTACTAAGCGAATCACAAGCCAAGGAAGAATAAGTTTTTTCTTTTTTTCTAATTTTACAAACTTTTATAAATGATTTTTAGATTCTTATACCATGGGCCGGTAGATCAGTCCGGTTGCTATGTCATTAGACAATGCAGGACAATAGATCGCTTCCTTGGCATGAATATTTAAGTTAAATACTTATTTATTGCTATGGAGAGGCCTCGGGTTCGAATCCCGACCGGTCCATTCATACCTTAGATTGCCTAAGATCTCTTTGTAGTATGGCTCTAGAGTTGGTTGATTATCAATAAAAACTTCTTTCATAGGATACTTTTGTATGTTGTCTATACTATACTCAGAAATACAACCTATATCATCAATTGTTACTATTGAATCAATTTCCATTTCAGTTATTACTTTTTTACTTTTAAGAAGGTCTAAACCATATTTATTAAATTCTTTCTTCCACATGATTATAGAATATTGCTCCTTTGTGTTAGCAATAAATTTAGTAACTTTATAGTTTTCATACAACAAAATTATAATATTAACTAAATCTTCCATTCTTTTATGTTAAGTTTACATTCTATTTAAAATATTTTCTCTTTTTGTTAAAATAAGTAGATAGCAAGATTTATTTGAATTGGTAACACTTAAAAATAAACCCAACCTTAAGGAAAAGCAAGCCGAAGTAACTCAGTCTGGCTAGAGTGCCAGTCTCATATCGCAGAAAAGTTGTTTTCTGTATGCTTACTGCGTAAGTAAGCTGGAAGTCGAGGGTTCAAATCCCTCCTTCGGCATTTACTATTTTTTTAGAGAATGGCAAAGAAAACTGCTAAGGAAGGTACAATTCAAATAATAGAAAATAGTCTAAATAATACTATTGATTTATTTCTTAGATTAAGACCTTTAACTAAAGAAGAAAAAACAGATCTAAATTTCTTATCAGAATATCTAAGCAAAGATCAAATCTCATTTATAAAAACAAAAATCAAGCAAAAAAAAGCTAAATTAGTTCGAAAGAAAAAGGATTTCTCTTTCCTAATTTCTGGAAAAAATATAATTCCAAAAATAGAATCGCAAGAAAAAGATCTAACAATATTAAATCAAGAGATAGAAAGAAAATATCTTAAAGAAAAATTCAAAGAGTTTAAAGAAAGAGCTTGGAATATAATTCCACAATATATTGCTTCTAATATAGTAGGACTTAGAGAAGTTAAGCAAGCATGCATGCTTCAATTATTCACAGAGGATTCACTAAACATGCTATTATTTGGAAATTCTGGAACTGGAAAAACCAGTATATTAGATTCATTATCTAAAATATCTTCAAAAAATCTACCAAAAGTTATAGATGCAAAAAAGAATATTGAAGATTATTCTATACATATTATTAAGTCACAAATACCTTCTTATACAAAACTATCAGATTTTAATTTAGCATTTATTATTAGGGATGCCTCTTTAGAACAATTTGCAGACATAGCAGAAAAGATAGTTATGTCTGAAAAACAAAAGCCAAAACAAGCAGATATGGATTTTATTAGAGAATATATTAATCATGCAAATCAAATAAAGGTAGAAATTCCAAATCAGTTTTTAGACCTAATAAAAGATTTTTCCACAACTCTTAAATCTAAAGAACATTCATTGTTATATAAGGTAACTCCCAAAACAATAGAGTCAATAATATCCATGATTAAGGCTTCAGCTAGGATTGAGCTAAGAGATAAAGCAAATCATAAAGACTTGGAAAGAGTATTTGATATTTTTAAAAAAACCTTAGAATATTAATACAGTAGATAGAAAGTAAACTGAATTGATAAATAGAATGGCTATGTTTATAAGATTTTATCTTTGGTTCTCATTAAATCTTAAGAAAATTCTGGAGAAGTTAAAATTTTAGGTTGTGATTTATTAGAAATAAGAGAGAAATAGGAGAGTTCCAACTAGAACAATTCTATAACTAACAGGATTAACCATCACGTTGGAGGATCTTCATAAGCAACTTTGTAAAGAACAACTGCAAATAACTTAGATGTAATTATTGGCTTTTCTGACAATCTACCATGAAGAGATAAAGAAACACAAATATTTACCAAGACCCAAAGATTATACAAACATACTGAAAATAAGAAATAGAATAATCTAATGTGATAATTCTTAGTAGTGGTTTTTGCTTTAAAATCATGGTCAAACTGCCCGTACCCTGTTTCAATTCCCCATCTTTTTGAATACCAATTATAAAGATAATGTGATAGTTGTTCAGGAATGTGAAAATTAGTAATGAAAGCTCTCTTTATCCCTTCTTCATCATCTACAAGGATTAAGTTCACAATAGCCTTATTCTCTCCTTTACCAATTTCAAAGTTTTCAATAACTCTCGCCTTGCATTCCTCAGATTTTCTCATCCATGCCTTTACAGTTTCACTTCTAACTTTTGGCATGATAAACTTTACTTTATGAGCTTTGATAACGTTGATTACTTTTGGTTTATCAAAACCTCTATCAAGATATGCTTTATTGATATGAATTTTTTGTTTAACCCTTTCTAAACTTTGATCTACTAAATTTTCAATACTATCAAATTTATGAATAGGAATAGCATCAATACTAAATCTCTGCCCAGCAACGACTATTGAGCATGTTAAGAACTGATAGAAGTGAGTTGTTCCTCTTTCATGTTTTCCTTCTGTTACATAAAAATCATTCTTATTGCCATAATAGGGGATTTTGTGGACATCAAACGCAATGTCTATTTTTCTTCTATTTAACAGCTTGTAATTCTGTTTAGCAAAGTTAAAAATAACATCAAATATTGAAATAAACATATCTTTTATTTTATCTACTGATTGCAATTTAGAAAAATGATATAACATTAAATCTCCAGAAGGAGCTTTTAAGTCAGGATATAATTCCTGGAATGTAGAAGAGCCGTTTGTAGTAAAATCATGAGAATAAGCAATATGAACTAAAACATCCAATAAATCCTTAGTTGTAAATTTTCCATTCTCTTTAATTTTAATATCAATTTGAGGATAGACTAATTTCTTTACCAATTTAGTGGCTTCATGAAATGCTTTTCTTTTCTCTCTCTCTTTTTATCTTTCTTATCTTTTATTGCTTTATTGACTAATTCTAAATCTAAGACTATTCCTTTTTGAGTTGCTATTCTTAGAATATTTTTAGTAAGATTATCTAATTGTAATTTGAGATTATCATCAATTTTATTTTTGAAGAATTTATTAAATGCTCTTTTTGTTGGAAATTCTAACTTGTTATTATTTCCATTTGAAAATCCAAGATCATAAGAATCAGTTTCATTATTTTCTAAATGTTCTATTAACTTTTCATAATAATGGATGCCTTTTATTCTTCTGTAAAGATATAATTTAATTAAGCTTTCTGGATTGAATTTAGATTGTCTTTGTTCTATTAATTGTAAGTTCAATTTTTTAAGAACAGAAGAGGTTTTAATCCATTTCTCACTAACAGACTCAAAAGTTTTATTAAGTTCCTTTTCTATTCTTTCTATTGTGGAGTTCATCGCGGACTCCATTACCAGGAGAGATGATCTTTGCGGAGAGTCTCTCTTGATACTTATTTTATATACATAATACTTATGTAATAAGCATAACTACTATTTAAACATTGTTATTCTGTAGAATACACTTTATTTCTGGCTTAAAATGCAAAACAATATATTTAAATAGGACTACATATTACTTATGTGATGCACATGAGGGACTTAATATGATAGAACCGCTTCCACGATGGATTATGAAAAGATATTCAACACTTTGGAATAAATTTAGAAATGAAGAATTTACCCATAAACAGGCCATAGAAGCCCTTAAAGAGAAGGATGAGAGGGTCGTAAGCCTGTGCATTTCTGACCTTAAAAAATATGGCTGGTTAGAAGCTAGACTAGATCCTCAAGATTCCAGAATAAGACTTTACAAACTAAAAGGACCTGAAGAAGCTGTTAAAGAGATGAAAAATGGCTAAAAAGAAACAAGTTAAATCAAAATTTGAATCAAAAACCAAAATAGTCTTATCTGACAATGAAATTAGAGATATAACAAGTTTCTTAAAAAAGGGAGTTCCCTTACCAGAAGAATATAGATTTTTATTATTTGGAGATAAAAGGGAAGTTGAATTAGTTTGGAACGGAAAATCTAGAGATGTTACTAATGTCGTTCTTCCTTTTCAAGTTATTGAACAAGTGGATGAACCAAGAAAAGAAGGTTTAGGGGGAGGAAAACAAGTTAGCTTAATTGATTTTGAAACAGATACAAGAGGGAGACAATTAAAAGGATGGACTAATAAGCTTATTTGGGGAGATAACAAATTAATTCTCTCAAGTTTGAAAAATGGTTCATTAAGAGAAGAGATTGAAAAACAAGGAGGAATTAAATTAATTTATATTGATCCACCATTTGATGTTGGTGCTGATTTCTCTATGAAGATAAATATTGGAGATGATGAATTTACAAAGCAACCGAATGTTTTGGAAGAATTGGCTTACAGAGATACGTGGGGCAAGGGAGCAGATAGTTTTATTGCAATGATGTATGAAAGGTTAATGCTAATGAGAGACTTACTTGCTCCTGATGGAAGTATTTATGTTCATTGTGATTGGAGAGTCTCTGGATATATGAGGTTGCTGTTGGATGAAGTGTTTGGAAAACAGAATTTTAGGAATGAAATTATTTGGTGTTACAGTTCTCCATTAAAAAATAAAAAAGGGTTTACAAGAAAACATGATACTATCCTTTTCTATGCTAAATCTGAGAATACTAATTTTAACATCCAAAGAATCAAACATAAATCTGGCATACATGGTAAGGGAGGTTTAGGATTTAGAACAACTGAAACTAGTGAAGAGAAACTGAGAGCTCTTGAGGAAGAAGGAAAACAATTAGAAGATTGGTGGGTAGATATTTCACCAGTTGGAAGAATAGTAAGCGAATTATTAGACTATCCTACACAAAAACCTGAAAAATTGATGAAAAGAATAATAAAAGCATCATCAAATGAAGGCGACATTGTCTGCGATTTCTTCTGTGGTTCAGGAACTACCTTAGCAGTTGCAGAAAAATTAGGAAGAAAATGGATTGGTTCTGATTTAGGAAAGTTCTCAATTCACACAACAAGAAAAAGGATGATTGATGTTCAAAGACAATTAAAAAAAGATGGAAAAGATTTCAGGGCATTTGAGATATTAAATCTTGGAAAATATGAAAGACAACATTATGTTGGAGTAAATTCAAATTTAAGGGATGAAGAAAAACAAAAACAAATAGCAAAAAAGGAAAAAGATTTTGTTAAACTAATCCTTCATGCTTACAGAGCAGAGGGAGTTACAGGATATAATACCTTTTCAGGAAAGAAATTAAATAGATTAGTTGCAGTTGGTCCTATAAATTTACCAGTGGGAAGATTATTTATTGAAGAGGCTATCGAGGAAGCAATTAAAAACAAAATAACTAAAGTTGACATTCTTGCATTTGAATTTGAAATGGGATTATTTCCCCATATTCAAGAAGAAGCAAAAGCCAAAGGTGTTGATTTAGCACTAAAACATATCCCAAGAGAAGTATTCGATAAAAGAGCAGTTGAAAAGAATCAAGTTGTATTTACTGATGTTTCATATATTGAAGTTACACCACATTATATTAAAGATGGCGTGGCTATTGAATTAGCTGATTTTTCTGTTTTCTATAATCAGGATTCAATAAAACATGTTGAAGCCAGTTTAAAAAATGGAAGCAATAAAATTGTAGTAGAGAATGGAAATATAATCAAGGTATCAAAAGATAAAAATGGAATTGTTACACAGGATGTTTTAACTAAAAAATGGACTGACTGGATTGATTATTGGGCAGTAGATTTTGATTTTGAAAGCAAAAAAGAAATAATCAAAATAGAAAAACAAAAGAAACAAACAGGAAAGCTGGATTTTGAAAAAGAATACGAAGAAAAATGGACAGGAGATTATATCTTTGAAAATGAATGGCAGTCATTTAGAACAAAGAAGAATAGAGAATTAGAATTAAAAACTCCCTTCAGGAAAATTTCTGGAAAAAGAAAAATTGCTATTAAAGTTGTTGATATTTTTGGAAACGATACAACGAAAGTTATAGAATTAAAAGGGGGAAATAAATAATGGCTCTTCACAAAGATTTCCCAAGATCGCCTCATGATATTTTAGACCCTTCAATTAGATGGTTTCCTGCTGATGAAGCATTAAGGGAAGAAGGATATCAAAAACTTCTGCCTCCATTAGTGGATAAAATAAGAAAAGAAGTTAAAAAATGGAGAGAATCAAATTACGAAGGAGCTAGTGAAACAAGCAAGGCTCTTTTGAAATGGTGGTTTGAAACCGACCATCCTATAGAGGACTCAGAAGGAAATATTTCTTTATTCAAATATTATTTTTGCCAAAGAGAAGCAATAGAATCAATAATTTACTTGTATGAAGTAGCTAAAGTTGAGGATAAACATGATTTAATGAGATATGATAGTTCTGGTGCAGTGTCTACCGGAATGTTTGCAGAAACATGGAGAAGATTTGTTATCAAGATGGCTACTGGTTCTGGAAAAACAAAAGTTCTAAGTCTAGTCTTAGCATGGAGTTATTTTCATAAATTATATGAAGAAGATTCAGATTTAGCAAGAAATTTCTTAATAATTACTCCAAATATTATTGTCTTAGACAGAATAAGAGCTGACTTCGATGGGTTGAGAGTATTCTATGAAGATCCAGTTCTTCCGCCAAATGGTTTTGATGGCCAAAACTGGCAAGATGATTTTCAATTATCTTTATATATTCAGGATGATGCAAACGTTGTAAAAAGTGTAGGAAATATATTTTTAACAAATATCCACAGAGTTTTTGATAGCAGAACAAAAACTCCTTCTTCTGAAGATGATAATACTATGGATTATTTTTTAGGAGAAAAACCAGTTGGACCAACAAATGAATCTAAAGTTGATTTAAGTGAGATTGTGAGAGATGTTGACGAGTTAGTAATTCTAAATGATGAAGCGCACCATATACATGATGAAAGAATGGCTTGGTTTAAATCACTTCAAGATATTCATAATAAACTTTTACAAAAGGGAAGCAAGGTATCTTTACAAGTAGACACAACAGCTACACCAAAGCAGGTTAATGGAGCAATTTTTGTTCAAACTATTTCTGATTATCCTTTGGTAGAGGCCATATATCAAGATGTAGTCAAAAAACCTCTTGTTCCAGATGAAGCAAGTAGAGCAAAATTAAATGAAATAAAGAGTTCAAACTTTACAGAGAAATATAGGGACTTTATTCATCTTGGATATGAAGAATGGAAGAAAGTTTATAATGAGCAGATAAAGGCTGGGAAAAAAGCAGTTCTGTTTGTTATGACTGATGATACTAAAAATTGTGATGAAGTGAAAAAATATTTGGAAGAAACATATTCAGATCTAAAAGATGCTGTTTTAGTAATTCATACTAAAAATAATGGAGAAATCTCTGAATCAGTGACTGGAAAAAAAGAAAAAGAACTAAAAGAATTAAGAAAAGCAGCTAATGATATTGATAATCCGGATAGCAAATACAAAGCTATTGTTTCTGTTTTAATGCTAAAAGAAGGATGGGATGTAAAAAATGTTACAACAATTGTTGGATTAAGAGCATATTCAGCAAAAAGCAATATCTTACCTGAGCAGACATTAGGAAGAGGATTAAGAAGAATGTACAGGGGAGAAGATGTGGAAGAGTATGTTAGTGTTGTTGGAACTCCTGCTTTTATGGAATTTGTTGAGTCTATAAAAAATGAAGGTGTTGAACTGGAAAAAAGAAAAATGGGAGATAGGACTCCTGCCAAAACACCTCTTGTTGTTGAAATAGACAAAGAGAATAAAAAGAAAAATCTTAAAAAATTAGATATAGAAATTCCTGTTTTAACTCCAAGAATATTCAGAGAATACAAAAATCTTTCTGAGTTAGAAGTTTCTAAATTTAAACATAAAAAAATAAACATTCAAAAATTTTCAGAAGAAGAAAAGAAAGAAATTGTTTTTAAATATGTAGTGAACAAAGAAGATTCTAAGGAAGAAGCACACCATAAAACAGTATTAGACAGCAATGCCATTATCAATTATCAGGGAGCAATTGGTTTTTTTACTCAAAGTATAATGAAGGAATTAAGATTAATTAGTGGTTATGACATTCTATATGAAAAAGTCAAGAATTTTATTCAAAATGAATTGTTCAAAGAAAAGGTTAACTTAGAAGATTTGAATATTTTAAGAAATCTATCTGAGATAGAAGCAACAAGAACAATAATTGAAACTTTTAAGAAAGAAATTAATGATTTAACAGTTCAAGATAAAGGAGAAGCAGAAATTAGAAATTACATAAAACTCAGTCAATGTAGGTCTTTTGTTGTAAAACAGCAAGGATATCTTGTTCCTAAAAAAAGCATCTTTAATAAGATTATAGGAGATAGCGATTTAGAATTAAGATTTGCTAATTTTTTAGAAAATTGTCCAGAAGGGGAGATAGTATCTTACGTCAAAAATTATTTTGGTGTCCATTTTAAAATAGATTATAAAAATAAAGATGGAAATATTTCAGAGTATTATCCAGATTTTATTGTTAAAAAATCAGATAAAGAAATCTTCATAATTGAAACTAAAGGTAAGGAAGACTTAGATGTTCCACTAAAAATGCAGAGATTAAAACAATGGTGTGAAGATCTAAACAAGTCTCAGAAAAAGGCTAAATATGACTTTATTTATGTGGACGAAGAGAGTTTTGATAAATATCACCCATCCTCTTTTAAAGAATTAGAGAGAAATTTTAGGGAATATAAAAAATAAAATGGTTCATGAATTATATGGGTTGGTCAAAGAAGAAATTACAATTTTGTTGAGGGGTTAATGAAAAATGACTTCTATTTTTGCCTTTCCATTGAAGAATGCGTGGGTACTTGTTGCAGATAGGTTGGAAACTGATATACATGATACTATCCGGGCGACTGAAGGATATGAAGTCTTTCCACATAATTTTGCAAAAAAAGTAGAAATAAGAAAAAATTGGATATTGGGTTTTGCAGGGAATAGTTCTAATATAATAAAAATAAAAGATATGTTTTACGCAAATATCAACAACAGGCTACAATTCAAAAAAATATATGCTATCATTAAAAAAACATATCCCCGACTCTCAAAAATTGATGTTTCTTGTATTCTACTTAATATCGCTTCATTTAAGTGTTACAAAATTGATTTCTCGAAAATGGTTTCCAATAACATAAAAGACTATGAGATCAAATCTATTGAAAAAGGATTCATAGGATCTGGTAAAGAGACTTGTCTTGATTCAAATAATGATTTGCGAAGAGGAAATTATATTTTATCTCAATTAAATGAATTAAAATCCTATGAACTAAAAAGAAATTTTAAACAAATAATTAGACACTCAGTTAATACTTTAAATAACATCTCTTTGATTGATTTTCAGTTTACAGGAAGTCCATACATTTATGGATGTGACGTTGTAATTTGCAAAAAAAATAGTACAAAAAATTTTGAAATAATCCCAAATGGGTATTTATACCGATGCAATCAAGAAAAATGGAAGATGGTGCCAAGAATATGAGCCTTGAAGAAGACTTAAAAGGTAAATATTACAAATTTGAAGAACAAATCAAAGTTTACAATAGTCATAAATCTAAGCTATCTGAAAAGGATAAATATAAATTAATTGATGATTTTCTCTTTAGTTCTGACTTTTGGGGATATTTTGAATTGATTACTACTGTTACATATGAGTTAGCAGATAACACAGATAAATACCTTGAATTATTAGAAAAAATAAACAATAAAATAAAAAGAGATATGGCTCAAGGGCCTTTCCTAAATATACTAAAAGATATTGGAAAAAATAAACCATTTGCTCTACAATTTTATAAGAAGATAATAACTAAATCTAAAGATAGTGATTTTAAGGTAGTGGCTGGTTTAATCCTTGGAGGATATTCAGTAAAAAATGATTCAATCCTGGAGGAATTTTTAAATAAAAAGCTTGAATATCCACAAACTAATTCTATATTAAAAGCTATTTTGTATAAATATGAATCCCAAAGACTAAGTAAAGAAGCTTATTCTTATTTTGATAAAATATCTAAAAACCAAGATAAAAAAATACTGCAAGAATTCATTAATGTTTGTTTAATATTTTTTAATAAAAATAAAGACTATTTTTATAATAAACTCTTTGATTTAATAAAACTAAAGGACAAAAATATTACTTATTTATTGTTTGATAGGTTAACATATAAAGACTTATTAAACCAAAAACAAATCTTTGAACTTATTAAATATTCTAAAGATATGGATTATATCATAATAGACAAAATCGTTGAAGTATTAAGGAAGTTTCCTCAGCCATATAAACAAATATCTGATTTGTTTATTTATTGGTTAAATAAAGATATGGAATTTAAATTAAGACATTTTGACTGGGCACTTGAGGAATTAGTAAAAAAGAATAGACTTTTTATTAGATATATCCTTGAAAATTACAAGAGAATCCAAAATAAAAAATCAAAATTATATATTGTTACATTACCTCATTTATTTAAAACACTCTCAAAATTCCATATAAGCTATGCTTTGGATCAGATACTAAAATTTAATCTAAAGAATAAAGATGAAAAATATTTATTTTTTGAGTTAAATAATGTCTTAATTGGAAATATTTTTAAGGATATTAAAAATAAAGATGTTATTATTAAACTTATAGACAATCTAATTAAAATATCTAAGGAAAAAAATTTCATCGAGTTTAATAAAAATAAATACAATGAAAGGAAAAACAAAAAACCTTTTTCTAAAGACGATTATGACTATTTAATTAACTTTGCTGAAAATCTTTTAACTCAATTGAGAAATAGGAAAGAAAAATACAACTTTGATATAATTAAAAAAAATCTCAAAAAATACACTAACTTGTATAAATTTGCAAAAGAGGTAATTATAGAAGCAGAAAACAAAAAGCGATACACTCCTCTTATTTGGCTTGGAGAAAATGAACAACCAACTCTTGAAGATATTAAAATTTCAGAAAAAGATTCTGAATTAAATAAGGCATTTAAGATAGATTTTGTTAGAAGTAGATTTTGGCCAAAAGCTTATCTTTATGAATTGAATAAGAACATTAAAATAATTGAGACAAAAGCAAATGAAAAATTCAAGAAAAAAGAACATATAGTCAAGGATATAAAACAAAACTTGTTTAATGAAAATAAATTTTGGAATTATTTTAGTGAACTTATTTTTATAAATAAGTTTGATAATAATCATATTGAGGTTATAGAGCCCCTTCCACCAAATAAAAAAAACAATAATCTTGATCTTAAGGTAAATTTATTCAATAAAGATATTTACTTTGAGATTACAAGACCTGAAATTAATAAGAATTTAAGATTAAGTAATAGTGCTGTAGCCATGCCTAATGAAGCTCTTAAAAAAATAAAAAATAAATTTAAAAAACAGATTAAATCAGATGTAACTCTAAAAGAAATGTTAAATAAAAAAAGGAGTGATATTATTTTTATAGTTATAGATAAAAGTGGTTCAACTATTGATGAACATGAAATAATCAATACCTTCTTTGGAAGTTTATCTTTAACCTTAGTTATGGATAAAAAAACTGGCAAAACAATAGATCAATATCCTTCGAGAAAAGACGATTCAATACATAAAACAAATCCAAATACAGATATTATCTCAGGAGTTATCTATTTTAAACAAGAATTGACATTTGATAAAAAAAATAAGCCATTTATTAAATTAAAAGGAGATATAATTCAAAATCCAAAAGGAATAAATCTATTAAATGAAAATGAAATTAAAAAATTAAAGGAGATAATATTCAAATGAATAAATCAACATACAAAATATCACCAAGTTCATTGAATTTAATGCTAGAATGTCCTAGATGTTTCTGGCTTCAATTAGTTAAAAAAGAAAGAAGACCAGACACACCATTCCCAAGTTTACCTTCAGGGATGGATAAAGTTCTAAAAGAGCATTTTGATAGGTTTATGGAAAAAGGAGAACTTCCACCAGAACTAAAAGAACAAGAATGTGCAAATGATGGATGTAAATTATTCAATGATAAAGAAAAACTAAAAATCTGGAGAAGCAATTTTAAGGGTATAGAATTACTAGACAAAAAATCAAATATTTTATTACATGGAGCAGTAGATAATATTCTAAAGAAAGGAAAGAAACTAATTGTTTTAGATTACAAAACAAGAGGATTTCCTCTAAAAGAAGATACTCATGAGCATTATATCAATCAAATGGATCTTTATAATTTCTTATTAAGAGAAAATGGTTATCAAACAGAAGACTATACTTATCTATTGTTTTATTATCCTAATCATGTTACAGAAACAGGAGAAGTAATATTTGATACCAAATTGATTAAAATTAAAACAGATCCTAAAAGAGGGGAAAAAGTTTTCAAACAAGCCATTAAAATTTTACAAGGAAAAGAGCCAAAGGCAAGTAAAGAGTGTGGGTTTTGTAAAATAAGAGGAGAAAAATAAAGTGACAAAAAAGAAAACTAAAAAGAAGAGAACAAATGATTTTTATAAATCAGAGCATATTAAAGAGATTAAATCAGACAGTTTTGAAGAAGGAACTTATAAATCAAAAATCTCTTCTGAAAAAAATACACAAGGATATGAAGGTATAAGAGTTCAATCTGCATCAACAAAACCTTATTTTAAAACACATAAATCTGGTTTTTGGATTCCTAATAGAATTAATCTCTCAGAATGGTTCAAATGGTTTTCTAAAACAGTTAAAGGATTCGCATATAAAATTTGGGGTAAACAAATAGAAGATGTTTCAGAAGAAGTTTCAATATATAAAGAAAAAGTTGAATTGTTAAACAATGAACTTGTAGAAGCAAAAATAAAACTCAAGGATGCTGAGGAACGTTTAAGTAAACAACAAATTGAGATAACACTTGCTAAGGAAGTAATTGATAAAATAGAAGATTATGAATCTAAACTAACTGAATTTGAAAATGAAGTAAAAAGAATTAGTAAGGGTACTAAAAGAGAAGAGCATTTAGTAAAAACGAAACTTAAGGAAAGTAAATGGATATTAGGCATAGATTGTGAGGTTAAGGCTTCTGAAAAAGCAGTTGATCCACAATTAGCAGTAGATCTTCACATAAAAACTGAAATTGGGGAAGATAAAGTTTTTGAATTCAAAAGCCCAAATCTTAATCCATTTTTCAAGAAAAAAGATGACTCAAGATTATATATTTCTGATGAACTAGCACAAGGGATTAATCAATTGATTCTCTACTTGCGTAGAACAGATTTGTATAGTGGTTTATCTGAAGAGGGCACTTATAAAATACAAGCCCCTTCCGGAATAATTGTTATGGGTTACAATATAAGTGATGGGGAACAGAGACTTATAAAAAATTGGAATTTTCAATTAAGACCTCATATTAAAATAGTTACTTTTAATGAACTCATTGAAAATGGGAAAAGACAACTTCAGAATATAAAATATGCGAGAGAAAATAAAGAAGCTTTAAAGAAAAAGGAGAAGAAATAATGCCACGATGTCCAAACTACTCATACAAACTTGTATTGCTTTCTTCTAGACCTAAATACAAATGTGCTTTATGTTCTAGATTGTTTCCTCAAAAAGAGATAGAAGTCAAGGAATTTCAGGAATTTAACAAAAGAAGAAGAATTGAGGATGCGGAAAGATTTGATAAAGAATATAAAGAACATTTAGCAAGGATTAAAGAGATTAAAAAGAGTTTAAAACTGTTATTTAATGGATTTTCTAAAACACCCAAAGAATACAGAAAAGAGTATTATGAGAAAAATAAAGAGAAATACTAAAATTAAGCAGAGAATGGAAGTTAAAAAATAGAGAATATAATCTAAAGAAAAAGCGAGAATACTACCAAAGAAATAAAAAGGCTATTAGAGCCAAATCTAAAGAATGGATACTTAATAATCCAGAGATAGAGAGGCAAAGACAGAATAAATACAGAAAAGAGAATAGAGATATTATGAGAGTTTATGGAATGATCCAGCACTATAGAAGCAAACAAAAAGCTCTCGCACTACAATACCTCAAGAATGATGGTCTCAAGCTTTCTAATGAAGGAATTTTTCATTCAGTTCCCACTTTTGCACTTTCCTATCTACTGTTAATAAACAAAATAGTTATAAACCATAAAAAGTCATTTCCTCATATGCCTCGATAGCTCAGTCTGGTAGAGCGGCGGTCTTGTAACATAGCCTTTCTTCAAGAAAGAAACGCTGGTGAAGGAAACCAGCAAAGGCAAGATAACCGCAGGTCGTGGGTTCGACTCCCACTCGGGGCTTATGGGCTTGTGGTCTAGTCTGGTTATGACACCGCCCTTACAAGGCGGGGATCGGCGGTTCGAATCCGCCCGGGCCCATTCTTTTTTATTTTTTTATCCAAAAGATTAGTAATAAAAGGAAAGTTCCTTAGAAAAAAACTTGCAAAGAAAACCTTTTTAAACCCATAAACCAAGCTATTTAGAATGCCAAAAGCAAGAATTAAGCTTTACAGCACAGACATAAACAAATTGAATAGCATAGCTAATCAGATTACTGATATTGCTAAGAATGTAGGAGTAAACTATTCAGGTCCAATAAATCTTCCTACAAAAATCCTTAGAATTCCAGTAAGAAAAGCCCCAGATGGTGAAGGTACAGAAACCTGGGAAAGATACGAAATGAGAATTCATAAGCGTATGATTGATTTAGCTGCTGATGAACGAGCCTTGCATTTAGTTATGAGAGTACCAATTCCAAAAGATGTTAATATAGAAATACAAGTTATCGAGTAATTCTTTAGTAATTAACTATTAATCCTTCTGTAATTAACTATTAATTCTTTAGTAATTAACTATTAATCCTTCTGTAATTAACTATTAATTCTTTAGTAATTAACTATATTTATATATTAAAATTTCCAATTTCAAAATATGTTTTGGGAAATAATAACTTTTATATTTATATTTGGATTTTTGTTGTTAGGCTGGAAGCTTAGAACTTCATATATGGGAGAATTCTTTATAGGCTGCTTATATGGATTAATTTGGGAATTTTCAGCAGAAAGTCTATTTGATTATACAGGATTTACTATATATTTATGGAAAGATATACCTTTAGTTATAATATTGATATGGGGAATCACAATAGGAGGATTTGCTCTAATTTCAGATTATTTTCAAAAAAACCATAAAATCTCAAAGAATAATAAGAAAAACTGCTTATTTTATGATGTTTTAACTGCATCTAGTATAGGTTTCTTTTTAGAATATCTAGGAAGTCAGGTATTTGGAATATGGTCATATCCTACAAATATATATCTAAGACCAATAATTTTAGGAATTCCATTAATATGGATTTTAGGATGGATATTTATAGGAATATTTGTAATGGCATTTGTAAGAAGATATCAGAAATTCTTTGAAATTAAATATTTAGAAAAAATAATCAAAAAATATAAAAGAAAATAAGAAAAAAGATTTACTCTTTCTTAACTAAATCTATGCACATGCCTGCAGCAACAGTCTTTCCCATATCTCTGATAGCAAATCTAGATACTTGTGGGATGTCTGAGGTTTTTTCCAAACACATTGGTTGTGTTGGTTCAACCTTAACAATTGCTACATCACCATTCTTCAAGAAGTCTGGCTTTTCTTTTAGAGTTTCTCCAGTTCTTGGATCAATGGTTTTTACTAGTTCTGTAACTCTACATGACACCTGTGCTGTATTTACATGAAATACAGGTGCATATCCTACTGTAACAACAGTTGGATGATTTAGAACAATTATTTGCGCAGTAAATTCTTTTACAACAGTTGGAGGATTGCTTTCTAAACCAAGTACATCTCCTCTTCTAATATCATCTTTACCCAGACCTCTAATATTAATTCCAACATTATCTCCAGGTCCAGCTTTCTGCATTTGTTCATGATGCATCTCTATGCTCTTTAGTTCTCCAACCTTTCCACTTGGTTGAACAATTAACTTATCTCCAACTTTCATTTCTCCAGTTTCAATTCTACCTACTGGAACAGTACCTATACCTGTAATTGTATATACATCTTGTACAGGCATTCTTAATGGTAGGCTTGTTGGTTTTTCTGGAGCAGTAAAATTGTCTAGTTCTTCAGTTAATGTTCCACCCTTATACCATGCAAGGTTTTCAGATTTCTTAACAACATTATCACCTTTCAAAGCAGAAATTGGAATAAATTTAACATCTTCTGGTTTGAAACCTACAGTTTGAAGTAATTTACCAACTTCATCTTTAATTTGGTTAAATTTTGCTTCTTCATAGTTTACAGCATCCATCTTATTAACTGCAATTGCAATTTGTGGTACACCTAGAGTCTTTGCCAAGAAAATATGTTCTTTAGTTTGCTCCATAACACCTTCAGATGCAGCAACTACTACTATAGCAGCATCTGCTTGAGATGTTCCTGTAATCATGTTCTTAATAAAGTCTTTATGCCCAGGAGCATCAATAATAGTATAATAATACTTACCAGTTTCGAATTTTTTATAACATAAATCAATTGTTACTCCTCTCTCTTGCTCTTCCTTAATTGTATCCATGACAAAAGCAAATTCAAAACCTGCTTTTCCTAATTCTTGTGCTTTTTCTTTCAATTTCTTCATCTCTACTTCTGAAATATTTCCAGAATCAAAGAGAACTCTACCTACTGTTGTACTTTTTCCATGGTCAACATGACCAATAAATACCAAATTCATATGTGGTTTTTCTGCCATTTTCGTTTTACCTCATTCAATTATTTTTTAGTATAATTTAATAAATAATATCAAAAATAAGCCCTTTTAAAGCCTTTCGGTTGCTAATTTTATAATTATTCAAGATCTGGCTGTGGAATTTCTTCCTTCAAACCTTTTCGCTTTCTAATTCTCATAATAGTTTGATTTTGTAGTTCTTCAGGAAGTTTCTCAAAAGTCTGATCCACTAAGAACCAAGCACCTCTTCCAGCTGTACTAGATCTTAAAGCAGAAGTAAATCCAAACATGTCTGCTACAGGTAGCTTTGCTCTTACAACTAATTGTTCACCTTTTTGCTCTGTATCTAGCAATTGGCCTCTTCTACTTTGAATCAACTTAGATACTGCTCCAAGATATTCTACTGGAGAATCAATCCTGATCGTTTGTTTTGGCTCATAAAGTAAAGTTCCTGCAGTCAACATAGCATTCATAATAGATTTTCTCATAGCAGGAATTACCTGTGCAGGCCCTCTATGAATAGCATCCTCATGAAGCTTTGCATCCATTAATCTTACTTTTAATTTAGTAGTAGGTTCTTTGGCAAGAGGTCCAGAATTACAGATTTCTTCAAAAGCTTCCATAACCATTTCTATGATCTCACCTATATGAACAATACCTCTTGTGTTATCAATTAGAAGATTTCCTTTACAAATATCTCTTACTTTTTTAGCATCATCTTTATCTAGCCCAGCTTCGACTAAAGTTTCTTCCACTTCAGGCTTTCTTTTTTTAATCTTCATTTCATGAATTTTTCCAGCCTGAATTGCTTCAAAAACAGAGTCTTCTAAAGGCTCAACAGTAACATATAACTTATTATGTTTGTTTGGAGATTTTCCTTCCACTGGCCCAGCTTGACTTCTAACAGTTTCTCTAAATACAACAATAGGTTCAGAAGTTACAATATCAATTCCTTTATCTTTTCTAATTCTAAACTCCCAAATCTCTAAATGTAGTTCACCTAAACCAGAAATCAAGTTTTCTCCTGTTTCTTCATTAATCTCAATTTTTAAAGTTGTGTCTTCCTTAGCTATTTGATTTAAAGTTTCAATTAATTTTGGAAGATCTTTAGGATTCTTTGCTTCTAAAGCCTTAGTAACAACAGGATCAAATAAATGTTTAATAGCTTCAAAAGGCTCTACCTCTTCGCTTGAGACAGTTTCTCCAGATGAAGCTGCTTTTAATCCTGAAACACCAATAATATTACCTGCAGGAACATTATCTATAATAATTCTTTGAGCTCCTTTATAAATAGATACTTGCTGTATTCTTTGTGGTTGTCCTGTACTTAACACAGTTTCCTGCCCTTTGCTTAGCTTTCCAGAAAATAATCTTCCAGCAGCAATTTCTCCTGCTTGAGGGTCTATTGTAATTCTTGTAACTACAAAAATCATAGGTCCATCTTTATTACATGTTACTAAACTTTGTCCAGCATTACTTTCTAAATCACCATGCCAAATAATTGGAATTCTATATTTCTGTGCCATAACAGGGCTTGGAATATGCTTAATTACCATATCTAAAAATGCTTCATGTAGCGGAGCTTTCTTGATTAGCTCTTTCCAAGTATCTTGTTCATAAGCATCAATAATTTCTTTAAAAGTCATTTTTTTCTTATTCATAATCGGAATACTTAGAGCCCAGTTATGGAATGCAGATCCAAATGCAACACTTCCTTCTTGAACATTAATTTTCCATTTATCTTTAAATTCTGCTGGAGCTATACTATCAATTAATCTATTTACTTCATTGATAATTTTGATAAATTGCTCTTGCATTTTCTCAGGAGTTAATTTTAATTCTCTAATCATTCTATCTACTTTATTGATAAATAGGACTGGCTTTACACCTTCTTTCAAGGCCTGTCTAAGAACAGTTTCTGTTTGAGGCATAACCCCCTCTACAGCGCAAGCTACTACTACCGCTCCATCTACAGCTCTCATAGCTCTGGTTACGTCTCCACCAAAATCTACATGTCCAGGAGTATCAATTAAGTTAATCAAGAACTCTTCATCTCCAACCTGATGAACCATAGATACATTTGCAGAATTAATTGTAATTCCTCGAGCTTGTTCTTGTTCATCAAAGTCAAGATAAAGTTGTTTTCCAGCTAATTCTTCTGAGATCATTCCTGCTCCAGCTAGAATATTATCACTTAAAGTTGTTTTACCATGATCAATATGTGCACAGATTCCAATATTTCTAATGTTATCTGGCTTATTCATAAGCTCAAGTACTTTTTCAGTTATAGTTTTTGCCATTTTCTTAAAACCTCATACAATTAAACATTAACTTTTATCTAGAAGCTGCTGCTTGTCTTTCTAGTTCAATTGTTTTAGTTACGCAATTAGATTTTTGATCCCTTTGAGCAGCCAACATAATTTCATCAGCTAATGCTTGTTGAATTGTCTTTTTTGTTTTAGCATTTGCAGATGAAGCATATGCTCCTTGTGAGATCCATCTTAGAGCAAGATCAATTCTTCTTTGCGGGCTTATATCTACAGCTTTTGGATATCTTACACCACCATATTCAATAGTAGCAATCCCTTCTTTAGGACATGCCTTACATAAAGCATCCACAAAAACTTGCACAGGATTCTTTTTTGTCTTGCTTTCAATAATATTAAAACTATTTATTATAATTTTATAGATAGTTGTGGTTTTACCAGTATTTATATTAGAAGTTCTCCAATGTTTTTTTCCTTTATGCCCTGCAACCATTAATTTGTTTAACAGTCTTTCTACAATATTTTTTTTAGATTTCCAGAATTGTTTCTCAATATTTCTTCCATGAGATCTTGGTACTAGTACAGGACTTAAATTAATATATGGTTGTAAGCTAACATCTGAAACATTTACTTCAGAAACGTTCCATTTATTGAATAATTTAAAATCATAAACTGGTTTCTTTTTTTTTATTTTAATCTTAATTCCAGAATCTTTTTCTTCAGCCTTTAATGAATCCTTTTCTAAAAATTTCTTTCCTCCTTTCTTAACTATCTCTGTTTTTCTTGGTCTTGGCATTTTATCTACCTACTGTTTTTTCTTTCTTTCCTCTCCATAACTGGTCTAATGATTGTCCATTAACTTTAATTACTTGCCATCTAACAACAGGAATATCTCCTTTAGATCTTCCCATTTTGCCACCAATCCCTTCAACAAGAACTTCATCATGTTCATTTATTTGCTTGATAGCATTATATCCTGGAACAAAAGCAGTAATTTGCTTTCCATTCTTAATCAATTGAACTCTAACACATTTTCTCATAGCAGAGTTAGGCTGCTTAGCTTCTAATTGTCTTTTTTCTAGTACAATTCCAGAAGCTTGTGGAGAACCTTGTAATGGATCACTTTTTTCTTTTAGTTTTAGAACTCTCTTTACAAACCATTTATTATTCCATCTAAATTTACTTCTTCTGCTTTTTAATTTTTTAGCGGATCCAAGTCCTCTTGATTTCTTACTCATTTTATGATAAGATACAGCTAATTTGTTTGTTTATAAAGGTTTTCATAAGCATAAGCTTACTGAAGAACTATAATGCTTTTTATGTTCGGGAAATATTTTATTATGATTTCTTTAAGATCTTTAAGTTTTTTCTGATTATCTGCTAATAAAATTCTTCGTTCTTTACTGCTCTTAAATTTAATGTTAATAGTAGACCCATCTTCAGAAAGCTCCACACTTTCTGGAATTAATGGAAATATTAAATTACTAATCAGTTTTGAAGGATCATCAGACCATTCAGCGATTTTTATATCTTTATTCAAAGAAGTCTTAAGGGATTTGATATTCTTTCCAGCCTTTCCAACCGCTAATCCAGCCTGTCCAGGATTAGTAAAGAAAATAAGACTTCCATCTATTACTAAACAATCTTTAGCATTAACTTTTGTAATTTTCTTAAATAAACTCATATATCCTAAAATACTAGAATCATATTTTCTTATAGTCATTCTTTCTTTATTTTGCTCTTAGCTATACCAATAACTCCAATTGAAAAGGGTTTCTTGCATAAGGTTCCGAGCTCCTCATTATTATATTTTAATTGTATAACTTTAATATCATTTATCTTAGATATTTCTAATAGATCTTGTTTAAGTTCAGCTGGAAGGTTTGATGTTATATATATCTGATCAATTTTTTTATTTTTAATAAGCAAAATTATTTTATCAATACCAAATATAGTTTTACCTTCAGCTTCTGCTTTTAATATATTATTTATTTCATTTGTCATTTCTTTTTCACCTTTTTTGTCTTCTTCTTAGTCTTATCTATTTTTACAACCAATCCAGGCAGTCCAGTACCAACAGGAACTGGCTGATTAATCATAATATTTTCAACAACACTGGTTAATTGATCTGTTTCACCAACAGTACTAGCTTCAATCAAGTGTCTTAATGGAATTTCAAATGAAGCTCTAGCTAATATGCTGCTCTTTTGAGAAGCAATACCAAATCTTGTTATTCCAAGCAAATTTCCAGTTTTACACATAGTATCTGCTATTAATGTTACATGTCTAATATCTACAGGAATTCCTTGCTCATTTAATACAGCCATTATTTCATTTACAACTGTTTGTCTAGCAGCTTCTATTCCAAGTACACTAGCAACTTCATGAATATTATTTGAGGTAGTCTTTAAGAAATCAACTTCTTTAATTTCCATAATATCTTTTAAGTTAGATCCATAAGTTTGTATTATATATTCTCCATCTCTTATTACAGGAAGTGTATGAGTTACTCCTTTAATACCACCAACATATACAGATTTTAACTTTTCTTTAAGTCTGTATAGTTTTTTCATCTCTGGAACTTTCATGAACACAGTAATACCCTTTTTACGCTCCTTTACATCTATACCTTTTATTTCTTTTAATAAGGATTCAGTAATTCCTTCATAATTTAATTCGCGATCCTTTATTGCTTTCTCATTAAAATTAATAATAACACTAAGATTTGCTAAATCTAGAAATATCTCCTCAGCAATTTCTCCAAGACTAACTTGTTGAATTTTGTTTGCAATCTTATCTACTTTAGCTTTATTTTGAGAATATTTTTTCTTAACAGCAACCATCATTGCAGGAGTTTTAGGTTCTTTTCTTGCATCAAGAATTTCAATAATTCTTGGCAATCCTAGAGTAACATTAAGTTCAGCAACTCCAACAAAGTGGAAAGTTCTCATTGTCATTTGTGTACCAGGCTCGCCCAAAGACTGAGCAGATACAATTCCAATGGCTTCACCAGGATTAAGCTGAGCTTTTTTATATTGATCTATAGTTTCTTTTTTAATTTCTTGTTTCTTAGCAGCACTTAGACTAGAACGAAATATCTTCTTTTCTATTTCCTCAGGAAGCTTACTTTTTATCCAGCTTTCCATTTTATTTTATATTAATATCTCCTCTATCACTTTTTGAAACATCAACATTATCTCCGCCAAATCTAAACTGTACTATTTTGCCACCAGAATCTCTTACAGTAGCATCATAATTTACTTTTAAATCTTGTAGAGCATTAATTAATCTACGCTGCATATATCCGCTCTTAGGAGTTCTCATAGCAGTATCCATTAGAGAATCTCTTCCTACCATAGCATTAAAGAATAATTCAATAGGATCTAATCCACGAGCATATCCATTTCCAACAAATCCATGTGCTCTAGCTCCTAAATCTCCTTTTTCAAAATGAGGCAAAGTTCTATTTGTATATCCTAAAGAAATTCTTTCTCCTCTTAATGCCTGTTGTCCAACAAAACCAGACATTAATGCTAAATTCAGAACTTGTCCCTGAGTTCCAGACCTTGCCATAGCTACTAATTCATTAGAATCAAGTGCTTCCTTCTCAACAATCTTTCCAACCTCATTTCTTGCATTATTTAATGCTTGTAAAATCTTTGCTTCTGCAGTATCTAATAGAGATTTTCCAGGCAAAGGAGCAATCTTTCCAGTCTCATAGGATTTTAAAATTTTATCTACTTCTTTTAGGCTTTCATCAGTTATGCTATTTATTTTCTCTTTTACTCTGTCAGGAAGATCTAAATTATAAAAAGATAAACTATATCCTAATTTTCTGATTGTAGCCAAGCCTAGAAGATTTAAAGTATCTATTAATTTTTTAGCTTCTTTAGATCCATAATGTTTAAACATATGGTGAATCAATAATCCACCTTCAGCACCAATATATTTTTTAGTTAGATATCCTTCTTTTAAAATTCCATCTTTAATCACAAAGTCTACTTTTTTACCACTAATCACTTGCTCAGAAATGAAATTCATATCCTTAGGTAAGATCATACTAAATATTTGTTTACCATCATAATATTCTAATCCTTTATCCTTTTTAAGAGGGGAAGGTAATTTTTCTTCAATACCTGCAGCAAGAAGAATATCTGTTGCATCATCTTTAGTAAATAATAATTCTTTTGTAAGCAGATAAAGTCCAAAAATAGGATCTTGTTTTAATCCAATAATAGACAAGCCATATCTTGGTGTGATTAATTGATTTGTAAGTAAAAGTAGTTTTTCAGCCTCAGCTCTTGATTCCTCTGTTTGAGCAATATGCAAATTCATCTCATCTCCATCGAAATCTGCATTATAAGGAGTTACAACAGCAGGATTTATTCTGAATGTTTTTCCTGGAAGTAATTTAACTCTATGAGCCATCATAGAAAGTCTATGTAATGATGGCTGTCTATTAAATAAAGCAATATCATTATCCAATAAATGCCTTTCAACAACCCAACCAGGAGCTAATTCTTCTAAAATTTGCTCTTTAGTTTCTTCAGTTATCTTCTTTCTTTTTCCATCTTCAGTGTAAACATAATTTGCTCCAGGATATTTTCCACCATTCATTATAAAATTTTTTAGCCATTTAATATTCCATTCTGTAACAGTTTCAGGAATAGTAACTTCTAATGCAACTGATTTTGGTACTCCAATTTCATCAATTTCAATAAATGGGTCTGGAGAAATAACAGATCTTGCGCAGAAGTTAACTCTCTTTCCAGCTAAATTATATCTAAATCTTCCTTCTTTTCCTTTTAATCTTTCAGCAAGGGTTTTCAAAGGACGATTAGATTTATGTCTTGCAACTGGAACCTGAGCTATAGAATTATCAAAGAATGTAGAAATATGATATTGAAGTAAATCCCATAAATCCTCAATAATAATTTCAGGAGCACCAGCATTTATGTTTTCAAGTAATCTTTGGTTAACTCTTACAATATCACTTAACTTATGAGTCAGATCATCTTCTGATCTTTCTCCACTTTCAAGGGTGATGCTAGGACGCATAGTAATTGGTGGAACTAAAAGCATTGTTAGAATCATCCATTCTGGACGAGCTTCATTAGGATCAAAACCAATAATTTCAAGATCATCATCAGGAATTTTTTCTAATCTTTCTCTGATCTCTATTGGCCAGAGTCTTTTATCTCCTGCAAAGAAAGTAGTTGGTTTCTCTAACTTTATAGTATCTATATTTGATTCACAATAAGGGCATACCTTTGCTTTTCTAGCAGCAGTAAAAATAGTTTTTGTTAGACCTCTAAGCTCACTTAAATTATTCTCTCTTTTTGCTTTACTTACTTTTTCTGAGAAACTATCAATTTTATTTTGTGGTAATAAAATTCTTCCACATCCACCACAAAAAGATCTTAAGAAATCATAAACATAACTAGCATAAGTTGTTAGAATAACAGGTTTAGACAACTGAATATATCCAAAATGTCCTGGACAGGTTTTCAAACCACCACCACAAGTTTTACATCTTAATCCAGGATCAATAATTCCCATAGATGGATCCATTAATCCTTTTTCTACAGGATATCCATCAGCATCATAAAGTTCAGGAGTAATTATATTTACAGTTCCTATTTTTTTAACTAAGCCTGGAGATACTAATCCAAACTTTATTCTACCTATTTTTTTTGTAATTCTTTCTCCATCCATTCTAATATTTATCCTTTAGTTCTAATTTTGTTTTTATTCCCAGACTTTTTAATTCATCAAGAAATAACTTAAAAGCATAAGATAACTCTATTGGAGATATAGTACTTTTTTCTCCACATACTAAACAAAAAGGCTTATTCTTATATCTATCAAATATTGCTAAATCTCCACATTTTTCACAAACATATTCAATAGTTTTATCTGAACTAAACCTTTCTTTAACTAATAATGATGCACCATGACCTATAAGAGATTCCTTCTCCATCTCTCCGAGCCTTAAACCGCCTTCTTTAGCTTTACCTTCTGTAGGCTGTCTTGTAAGTAGCTGTACAGGTCCACGAGCTCTTGCTTGAACCTTATCTGCAACCTGATATTTTAATCTCATATAATATATATTTCCAACAAAAATTCTAGCCTCATATTGCTTTCCAGTCCTGCCATCATACATAGTTTCAGTTCCATCTTCTCTAAATCCTAATTCAAGCAATTCTTTTCTAAGATCTTCAGGTTTTTCTCCTTGGAAAGCAGTACCATTAATTCTTCTTCCAGCTAAACTTCCTACTTTCCCACACAAAGCTTCAATCAGCTGATTTACTGTCATTCTTTTTGGCAAACCATTTGGTGAGAATATAATATCTGGAACTATTCCACTTGCTGTGAAAGGCATATCTTCAACAGGAACTATATATCCTAAGATTCCTTTCTGACCATGTCTTGAAGAAAATTTATCTCCAATCTCAGGAGATCTAGTATCTCTAGTATTGATTTTTATTAATGCATTACCATCAATACTTTCTGTTAAGAAGACATCAGTAACTAATCCTTTTTCTCCACTTCTAATTTTTACAGAAGTATCCTTTCTAACATTTGCTGCAGCACTAAATGATTCTAATTTTCCTAAGAATCTTGGAGGGCTAGTCTTACCTATTAGAACATCTCCACCAGTAACCTCTGCTTCAGGATAGATAATTCCATCCTCATTTAAAAATCTATAATCTTGTTCAGTTCCATAACCTTCAGTTTCTTTATCAGGAATACATACTTGATCAACCTGGCCGCCAGGATATCTTAATCTTTCAGCAGAATAAGGTCTGTAATGTGAGATTCTTCCAAATCCTCTATCAATAGAAGCCTTGCTAATCACAATAGAATCCTCAATATTATATCCATCATAGTTCATTATAGCAATAACTACATTCTGGCCAGAATTTTTCTTATCTCCAAAAATTTCTTCTGTAAAACTATGAGTAATTGGAATTTGTGGATAATGAAGCAAATTAGTGCTAGTATCTAATCTATTTAGATAGTTTAAAGCATAAATACCAACAGATTGTTTCTGTGATTTAGAACCAATATTAAACCTTGCACTTGGTGTAAAATTAGAATAAGGTACCAAAGAACTACATATACTGAATATTGCAACAGGATTAATTTCAAGATGTGTATGTTTTTCAGTAAGATCTTTTTCATTAAGTGCAATGAGAACTCTTTCTTCTTCAGAAGTATCAAGATATTCAATTATTCCTTGCATAACTAAATCATCCCAAGACAATTCTCCATTTTTTAGTCTCTCTTTAATATCATTAGTAAGTAAAGGAATTCCTTTATTTACAATAATCAATGGACGCCTGATCCTATTTTTTTCTAAGAAAATATCTATAGAATCTAAATTTTTATCATAATTTACATTAAGGAAATTAGATATTTTGCCTTCTCTTCTAGCAGTAATTAATGAATCTACAAATACCTTAGGATTTTCTATAGTCCCAATTAGCTTGCCATCTAAAAATACATCACTCATTTTTAATATCTTTTAAACCTATAGATTTGAAATATTCCATATTTCTATTAATTTCTTTATCTCCTAACAAAGGAGTAATTTCAGATAATAAAGACAGATTTTTTCTTAATCCTATATTTTTTCCTTCTGGGGATTCAATAGGACATAATTTTCCCCAATGTGTGGGATGCAATGCTCTGGCTTCAAAGTTTTCCTGAGATGACACTAACAAAGAAACAACTCTTTGAAGTTGAGATAATGATTCTAGCTGATTATCTCTTTGCAATCTTTGGCTTACACCCTGCCTGTTACCAGTCCAATTTCCAGTAGCCATAGCACTTTTAATTCTTGATGTTAGAAGTTTTGTTCTTACAATAGTATGCAAAGAAGGCATCTTACCCCTTCTCACACTTCTTTGAAAAATATAAAGCATATCACTCACAAGGATTTTTATATTTGTTCTAAATAAATCTTCAAGTAAATCTCCAGCTAATCTTATTCTCTTGTTTGAATAATGGTCTTTATCATCTGCTTTTATCTTTCCTTGTTTTAACAAAAGAATCTTTTTAGCTATTCGTCCCAGGAAAAATGCTTTTTCTAATCTGCTTTTTGGGTCAGAACCAACATGTGGCAATAAGAAATTATCTATCATATAATCTACTCTTTGAATTTTTTGTTCTTTTGGTTGTGGAATCTTCATTAACCTTCCAATAAATTCCTTAGCATCATCTTTGTTTTTAATATCTACAAACTCATATAAGTTAATATACATATCCTCATCTATATCATCTAAACCAATTGCTTTTATGATTTCAGAATCATTAGTTAAGCCAAGTGCTTTCATAAGCACAACTAAAGGTAGTTTGTTAATATTTGTAAAACTAGTAAGATATAAACCATCTTTACTTCTTTCTAATATATGAGGGATTTTATAAGTATTATTAGCAGAAAATATTTTTGCAGTATGTGTTGACGGACCAATTTTTTCTTCATTTACAAATATTCTATTTTGTGCAAGATCCTCTAACAATACAAGAACTCTTTCAGTACCATTTATAATGAAATATCCACCAAAGTCTAAAGGATCTTCTCCGCTTTTAATTAATTCTTCTTTATCCATATTACTTAAATAACATAACTTAGATTTAATCATGATAGGAAGTTCTGTTATTTGAACTTCTGCTCTTTCTCTTTCCTTCCCATCAACTATAGTAGAAATTTCTAAAAAAACAGGAGAAGCATATGTTAGATTTCTTAATCTTGCTTCTGTAGGTAATATAGCTCTTTCAGCACCATCAGCTTCAATTATATAAGGACGGTCAATCTTTACTTTTCCAAAAACAAATTTAACTTCTTCAACATCAGGAGGAATAACTGCTGGAGTTGCAGATCCAATACTATCAATAATTTTTTGCAATCTCCACTCTATAAAATCATTAAAAGAATCTAGGTTCTTTTCTACAAGGCTGTGTTTCTCAAAATATTTATCTATTAATAGTTTATTCATTCTGTAACTCGTCTATAATATTTATATTTGCCAGTAGATCCTGCTCTAATAATCTCAATAACATCATTTACTTTAGCATTTAATAATTTAATCATTGGATCAGATTTTAAGATTGATGGCAATTGAAGTAATGATATATTATATTTTTCAAGGAGCTTATTAACAGCTTCTTCCTTCATAATTTTATGTGTGGGAATCAAAACATGTTTTGAAAAGTCAGATTCTTTTTCTTCAGACAAACTAGCACACCCCTTTTTTATCAAACGCCTTGGCCGGGATTTGAACCCGGGTCACGAGCTTACTATAAATATCAAATAAATATTTATATTTTCGACAGGCTCATATGATAGACCAAACTACACCACCAAGGCACAGCTTTAATAATCTTTCGGTCTTTTTTGATTCTTTGCTTTTAAATGTTTTGTTTTTAAATGAATTTTACTAAATTTATTTGATTTATTCTGATTTTTTACTAATTTTTAGAGTTTTTAAAGTTAACTTAAACTTTACACTGTTACCTTAATTGGGCTTTTCATGTACCGATAATTTTAAATAGTTCTAAGTAATAACCTTGATATGAAGATCCGAGAAGTCCTTGATAAAAAAGTAGGTGATACAAAATACACTCGCTATATCATCATTTTACCTAAAAATATCGTTAAAGAGTCCGACCTTTTAGGAAAAGACCTTAGAGCTAGCAATGATAATGGAAAGATAGTTATAGAAAAAGACTAGTTTTCTATTTTAAACATAGGTGCTACGCGTAGTGATTTAGTTATAATTCATGTACCGAAAGGTTTATATAGTTTCATGTACATGAATATGTATGAAGAGCAAATTACAATGTCCTCACTGTAAGAAACAAAACACAGTCAAGAGAGGATATTTTCATACTCAAGCACATGGAAAGCAACAGAGATATTATTGCAAAAGCTGTGATAAAAAGTTTATTCCGAGAGATGCATTCTATCGTATGCGAAATTCCCCACAGAAAATAACACTCTGTTTAGATTTATTCTTCAGAGGGATATCTACAAGGAAAGTTCAGGAACATTTACAAGCTTTCTATCCTCACAAATCAAGTCACAAATCAATCTATTTGTGGGTTATAAAATATTCTCAAGTTATAGCAAAGTTTACTAATAATTTAAAACCAGAACTCGGACAAGAAGTTCAAGTAGATGAAGTAGAGTACCACAGAAGGAAACATCCTAAAAAGCATTTAGGGGTGGCTAAGAATTGGTTTATCGATAGTATCGATACTAAAACGCGGTTCTTAGTAGCGGCGCAGTACGCCGAATCTCGCACCAAAGAAGAGATTAAGAAAGTTCTAGTTGATATCAAAAAGAAGGGTGAAGATAACATTAAAATTATTACAACAGATGGATTTATGGCGTATACGAACGTAGTTAAAAAGACGTTTGGATATAGCAACAAACTTGGTCGCTACAAGGTTTTTCATAACCAAGTAAATGCGCGTCAAGGTGAAGGCTTTAATTATCCTATCGAGAGATTGCATAATGGTCAAAGAGCAAGAACAAAAACTATGCGTGGTTTTCATGGCTCCGTGGAGAGTGCAAGATCTATACTAAAAGGTTGGGAAATTTACTACAATTATATTACTCGACATCAAGGAATTGATAAAACGCCATCGGAAGAAGCTAAAATTCACCTAAATTTAGGTCATAACAAGTGGTTAAGTCTTATAGAATTAGCAGAAAATACTAAATCTTCTTAGCTTGGAAGTATAAACTTCTAATAAATGGTTCTCTATAGATACAACTATTTTGCCCGAGTCCTCTTATTACAAATTCAAAGCCCGCATCTTCAATTGCTTTTGTGTAATTTTTGAGTTTACCCATATCGCTTTTTAGCGCCCTAGGTATTTCTCGTATTCGCTTACCTCTACAAAAAGGGATATCTCCAACAAAATAACCATGCGGAGTTAGAATTCGGTGTATTTCTCCAAGTACTTGACTAACCTCATCGTTGTCGTCATCAAACTCTAAATTATTTAAAAGCCGACCTGCAGCGACAATATTAAATTGTCCGTTACCAAAATCTAAGTTTGTTGCATCTTCAATTACAAATCTATCGGAAAACTCTTTTGGCCAAGAGGGTTCGTAATGTCTATTTCCATTCATGTCTTTAACCCGATTTTCCTTATCTGACAAAGTCATTTTCTTTAGAATATCTTCTTTCTTTAGTCCCATATAAAAAAGCGTGTGATAAAATGCGTCGGAGAACAGCGGATTATCTCCGCAACCTATTTCTAAGAAGTTGCTATTCTCTAACTTAGGAATTCCTTCTAAAAGCATATCAAGAGAGTACGAGCTATCGTTTCCAGGTACTAATATTCGATTGAACACGCAGTTCAATTTTTGAGATATAGCTTCTCTTAAGTTCATGTTTTACTTTGTAATAGTAACTTTAAAAGCTTTTCGGTGCTAACTTGGTCTAAGCATAGCGATTTGTCCTTTTGTTTTACATCGGTTTTCTTAGAAATTTAGAGACCATTTTAATCATATAATGCGGGTCAAACACTACTCTCAAAAGACCAATTAAGGTAACAATGTACTTAAACTTCTAAGTTAAGAAAAAGTCCCGCCTCCCGGATTTGAACCAGGAACACATCGGGTTCTGCTCGCTTCGTTAAGCGAGTAACAAACTACAGCCGATCGCTCTGCCAGGTTGAGCTAAGGCGGGAATATATAGAACACCTAAATACCTCCTTAAAAAAGTTACGTTCTCCTAAAAATAGCTATAAAAGTATTCTAAACTACTCTTCTTCAACATTAACATCTGTCTTACCTTGTAAAGTAAGCTTATTAGATTTAGTTGCTTTCCATACTCCAGACTTTTGGAATCTCATTTTTGCTTCTGGAAGATTTATTTTTCCAATTATGCTTAATCCAGATCTAATGCCATAAGATATAACTCTCTCTTCATTAGATTCTAAGGCTTCAAACTTCCACCTTAGTTTAGTTTTACTTTCTTCTTTATGTACATCATCTGGTACTATGGTTCCAAATTCCTTAAGAAGTTTTAAAGGACTAGGAATAGTATCAACTAAATTTACATTTTTTAGCCTGCTTCCACTTTTATTCTTAATATGTAGCTGTATTTTTACAAATTTTAGTCCTTTCTCTTCAGCAAATAAAATTCTCTTATCTATGCTAATGCTTGTGTTAATATAGAAAAATACTGCACTAAAAGATCCTACTAACAATAAAATAATTAATAACAATGGCCAATAAGAAATACTATATCTAATGGTAAGTATCTCATTAGGAGCTAAATTATACATCCAAGCTACTTCTCTTTTGCCATCAATAAGTTCCTTTCTATCTGGTGCTGGCTCCCCTTTAAAGAAATTATTCTCAAAAGATTTAAGATTAACAATATATTCATCTTTTACTATTGTATTACCTTGGTTTACTAAAGTAACAACATAGCTCCTTTTTAGGAATCCTTTTTCAATATTTTCACTGATTGCAATATCTGAAGCAGGCAATACTTTGATTTGCTCTGTAGTTTTTATTAATATATCATAACCTTGAGCTACACCAATTTCAACATCATAATCTCTAGGTTCTTTATCTTTAGGAATGTCAACTTCAATATTGAATGCATTCTCTGTTGTTCCTAATTCCAGAGTTCCGAGTCTTTCAATTCCTACTTCATCAAACAATTCAGATTTAACATATGCTTCAACATTAGGTACTGCATCTCTTCCATTGTTTGTTACATCTATAACCACATTAAATTTTTCACCAGGACTAACTTCTTCAGGAATATCTAAATCTAAACTTAATACTGGTTCTTCAATTATTTTGTTTACATTTACTAATATGATCTCTTCAGTAACTTCTCCATCTGCAGTTGTAGCTAACAACTTCAAAGCATAAGATCCTAAAGTAACTGATTTTGGTGGGAATAATTCAATATCAAATTCCACAGATTCTCTAGGAGACAAATCATATACAAAAGAATCTGCACTTAAAGTCCAGGCAATTCCTGATACAGAGATCTGTACTTGTTCAATAGAATCTTGTTTGTTTTCAAGCAATATAGAAAATTTTGCACTTTCATTTGAATAAATATCATTATCAATTACAGTATGGTCTAAAATAATATCTTGAACAGCCTCTACTGGCATGGAAACTAAATTTAGAGAAAAAATTCCAAATATAATTATGCTAACCAGGCATAAAAAATTTTTTTGGCCATTCATTTTACTAGCAATTTGAAAACTTTACTTATTTTAAACTTTGTGATTTTTTATTCAGCTTTAATGATTTTTAGAATCCTATTAAAGACTTCATCCACTAATCCTACTCCATCCACAATATTCAAAATTCCTTGTTCTTCATAGTATTTAGAAATTGGTTCAGTTTCTTTATGATATATTTCCAAGCGCTTTTTTATAGCGTCTGGATTATCGTCTTTTCTTATTTGCAATTTTTTACCACATATATCACAAATTTCTTCTTTTTTTGGAGTAAGATTTTTAATTAAAAGATTATAGATCTGTCCACAATTACTACATGTCCGTCTTGCAGTAAGTCTTCTAATTGTCTCTTCTTCAGGTAAGGTAATTTCTATAACATGATCAACTTTAGTGTGTTTTTCAGCTAATATAGAATCAAGAATCTTTGCCTGAGTTAAATTTCTGGGAAATCCATCTAACACAAAATCTTTGTTCTCTAATTCATGAAATTTAGATCTAATAATATCTCCAATTAACTCATCAGGAACTAGCTGGCCTTTATCTACCAAAGATTTTACCTTTTTTCCCAAAATAGTATTTTGCTCTTTGATCTCTCTTAGTAATCTCCCAGATTCTATATATTCTAAATTAAACTCTTTTACAAGCATCCTTGCATAAGTACCTTTTCCTGCACCTTGAGGACCAAAAAGAATTATTTTCATTCTAACCTAAATATTCTGTACTATCAGATTTCTTTTCCTCTTCTTTGCCCCATTCTGCAATTATCTTATCCATATATTTCAGATATTGTTTTTTTAAAGATCCCCAATCTTTCCAAAACTCTTTTATAAATTTTACTTGTTCTTCTTCAGGTATTAATTCAGATGCTAATGCTTTATGAAACTGATATCCTAATTTTTTATAGAAAGCAAACGCGCCTGCCTTTTCTTCTTTGCCAAAGGCATTCATTTCTACCATCATATGAAGGTTTCCTGGATTTGGACTAAGAGCAGGATCAATATCACCAATCATATTTCTGAGTTTGTTTGAAATAGCATAAACAACTTCTAAAATAATAAATCCCTCTGGGTTAGTTTTTCTAATATAAAACTCTTTGTCTATTGCCTCAAAATCAGGCAAATCATATTTTTTCTTAGCGACCTCATAATTCTTTTTTATTTTAGCTAATTTATCTTCTTCCATTTCTATCACATAATTAGATTATTTACATATATTATATAATATTTACTTTATTATTTATTAATTTATTATAGCTAATCAATATTTTATTATAATATTTTATTATAGTATATATTTAAATTATAATATACTTAATAATCTTTTAAGTATAAGAAACCCATCTTTCAGAGGGTTAAGCTTTGTCTCGCCTAATCTTTTTTTATATTTGCAAGGAACCTCTATTATTTTTACTCCTTGCTTTAAAGCTTTCAAAGTCATCTCTGCCTCAATATCAAAACCATTAGACTCTAATTTTAATGATTTGAAAGTCTTTGCTTTAAAAACTCTTAATCCAGTTAACAAATCATGGATTTGTTTTTTATATAATATCGTTGCCAGCAAATTAAATATACAATTACCAAACCTATTCAGTAAAGTTATAGAGTTTTTATCAAAAATCCTATTACCAAGAACCAAATTATTTTCCTCAACAAAGCTAATCATTTTGCTAACATTATCTAAAGAATAAGTTCCATCTGCATCAACCATAACTACTATATCTTGATCTTTAAGACTATTTACTGCTTGCCTTAATCCTGCCCCTTTTCCTCTACCTTTCTGAATTAAGACTCTTGCGTTTTTCTGTCTAGCAATATTCACAGTTCTGTCACTGGAATTACCATCTACTACTAAGATAGAGGAGTTTCTAATATTTAGGGACCTACAATGATCTATAACTTTGGCTATCCCTTTATCTTCATTAAGTGTAGGAATAATAAATACTACTTTCATAAAAATCAGAAAAAACTATAGATATAAAAAAGCCTCGAGATAGCAAAGCAGTCTAAGTATATCAATTACTTTTTACTCTTTCTTTTTTTTGCTCTTTTGTTTTTCTTAGCTTGATTGCTTTTTCGTCTTTGATTTGGTTTTTGACCCATATATTCCACCATACATTAGAGGTATTTAATATCTTTGTTTATCTATTAAGCCCCGGGCGAGAATTGAACTCGCGACCTTTCGCTTACCAAGCGAACGCTATACCACTAAGCCACCGAGGCAAAAGTAATAAGCAAAAAATAAGTAAAATATTATTTATTGCTTCATCTTCTTTGTGATTTTAATTGAAAATCCACAATTATCACATTCAAATACAAGTGCATCAGCTGATTTTTTCTTTCCAGTCTTAGGATCAAGAAGTTGAACTTTCTTTCTCTTGAATGGAACTTCCTTTTCTGCTTGATGGCCACACTCAGGACAAGTATATTCTATTCCTGCTATTAGCTGATCTTCAATTATATTTTTATCTTCAGTAAATCCACAGTTCTCACAAACTAATTCTTTTGCTCGTGTCTTAGGCTTTCCAGTTTTAGGATCTACAGGCTTACTCATTTTTCCTTTTTTACATTTTGAGCAGGTTGCTTTGAATACCCAAACCTTAGCTTTACCATCTTTCTTACCCTTAAGGGATCTAAATGTATAATAGGTTAGTTCTGACATTGATTTTGGCTTCTCTACCATAAGAAATAAACTACTAATTGCCTTTAAATAATTTTTGAAGAATGAGAAAATTAAAAATAAAAATTGTTAAGAAATAGGAATTTACTTTTTTTTCCTTCGGACTACTTTTCTTCTAGTTGCTTTTTTCTTTATAGGTTTCTTCTTTTTAACAACTTTTTTCTTTCGTACGACTTTTCTCTTCACAGGTTTTTTCTTTCGTACTACTTTCTTCTTTCTAATAACTTTCTTCTTTTTAACAGGTTTCTTTTTCGTTGTCTTTCTTGTAGTCTTCCTCTTTGCTTTTTTTCTTAAAATGGCCATTTTCTTTCCTCCTCCTTAATTATAATTTTTTTTATAATATATTATACCATTTAATAATTTAAATACTTTTTCATAAATTTTTAATGAAGTAAAAAATGCTTCTTATGTTTAAATTCTACTAATGTAATAAAACTTGCAACTACCAATAAACTACCCCCAATTAAGGTATTAATTGAAGCAGACTCATTAATAAATAAATATGCAAATATTATAGATGATAATGGAAATGTTACTAATGTAAGTATTGCTCCAGTATTTGCACTAACTCCCTCTAGCCCATGAGCTAATAATAAATATGCTAATCCAGTAGATAATATTCCCAAGATTAATATTAATGGCAATACACTAATCAGATCTCCAATTCCATATACTAAAAGTCCTGGACTTAAGAATATAGTTGCAAAAAAGAAAAACCAAAATACAGATCCCAGCGTTTCTGTTTTCTCCTCACGTCTTAAATAAATAATAAATAATGCAAATATTGCAGATTGAATAAATGCAATTATATTTCCTTTAGCATAAGTTGTTGTAAATGGATTTAATATCCATACACCAAGTAAAGCCACAGGGATAGCAATTGCAACATTTTTTTGAATTTTTTCTTTGAGAATAAAAAGAGCAAATATTGGTACTAATACAATATATCCAGAAGTGATCAAAGCAACATTTGCAACTGGAGCATTAAGTAGTGCTAATGCATATAATGAAAATGCAGATGCCATTAAAAAACCAACAACTGCATAATCTTTCAAATCTTGTTTACTAGGCTTGAAAACATTTTTATCAATAAAAGGCACGACTGCTGCCGCAAAGATCAATGCAAATAACATTCTAAAAAAATTCAAACTAGTAATTGGAATTTTATCTCCAATCATCTTAACTAAAATTCCAATCAAACCAATTAAAATTCCAGAACATATAATTGCTAATCTATATTCAAGCTTACTAGGTTTTCTCCTTTTCTTTCTAACCATTTATTTTTTCTAACTATTTATGATAGTATTAATTATTTCCAAAGCCAGCCAAATAATCCTTTGTTTTGTTTCTCTTGTTCAGCTAACTCACTTAAGCGAGATTGTTCTTGTTCCATATTTTGAATTTGTTCTTGCATCATAGCTTTTACTTCGTCAGTACAATTACATTCTTCTCTAAGTCTTTTTAATTCCTGAACTTTTACTCTGCTTTGATTAATTTCTTGTTCTATTTCTTGAGCTGCTTTATAATCTCCACCAGCAAAGAATCTTACTATTTGGTTTCTTGCTTGAATTTTTTCTTCACTTTTTATTGTGGCTTGCATAGAGTTATTAAACTCTCTAGCTATTTCTGAAACTTGAGGTCCTATGCCACCAGTTATATTTTCCATAGCTAATAAAGCATGCACTGCTAATCTAATTCTATTTTGATTTCTTGAAATATTTCCTAATTTTGATTGTTTTTCTTTTATAATTTTTTTAAGTTCTGAAACATTTCTTGCTTTTATTTGTTCCTTAATGAGTTGTTTAGCTCCATTTTTTATCTGTAATTTAGTTCTGTTTTGGATGGCATCTATTAATCTATTAGAATTTATTAACTCATTAGAAATTGTTAACTCATTAGAATTATTTACATCTGTACTTACTTGCTGTATGCTAACTATCTGTCCTTGACCATTACCATTAGTAGGATTAGAATTAGCATTATCTTCTGCTATAGTACAAGGAATTAATACAAGCATTATGAGTATAAAAAAATAAATTATACTTTTTTTCATATTCTCCCTCCATTTATTTTTTGTATTTCTTCTATAAAAATCTATTTATTCAGCAGCATTATAGCCTATATAGATAGCATATTTATTCAGCAACATTATATTCTATAGACAGCATTAGTTATTGTATAATAATATATACATATGCATCTTGCATATTTTTGTAGCTTAGACAAAATTGAGTTATGACAAAATTTTTCTAACTTGCTTAAATAATGCAAGTTATATATTAAAGAAAATTATTATTAATATTATATTTATTATATCAAGGAGTTGCTGATGAAAAAAAATAGCTTTGGCCGCAATTTTTGTGCTAGTTATCATAACTGGCTTTGCAGTAAGTACTGCAAATTGTATTGATGAAGATAACGATGGTTTCTATGTGGAAACTGATTGTGATGATACAATGCAAATGTTTATCCAGGTGCTTCAGAAATTTGTGATGGAGTTCTAAATGATTGTAACAAACTCACAGGCTGGCTTATCCTGCTTGGAAATATCGTAAACAAATTAATATTACAAATTTAGAACAATTACCATTATCAGATTATCAAATTTTACTAAATATAACTTATGTACCTGATATGAAGCAAGATTTCTCAGATTTAAGATTTACTATGGAAGACGGCGAAACAGAACTTTCTTATTGGATTGAAAGTTATGTTGCAGGAATTTCAGCAAAAGTATGGGTTAAAACAGATCTTCCAGTACAAGAGTTATCTTTGTATATGTATTATGGTAATCCATTATCTTCCACTACCTCACGCTGGTCAACCACAATGGAAAATCCAGCTATTGCAGTAGCAACTGATACTTTCAGAACATCAGAGTAGATATAGCATATTCTGTAGATTTTAATTCTCAAGAGAATATTATAGTAGGTGGAAAAGGGTATGGTGGAAAAGGTAGAGATGATATGATTGCAATAATATATAATAAAGGTCTACAAAGAATTAATACAATAGTACATGGAACTATATATTATGATAGAGCATATAGCATTGGAGTAGACTCTCAAGACAATGTTATACTTGCAGGCTCTGGATATAGTGGCCATTATTTTACAGATATGTATTTAGCTAAGTATGATTCAACAGCCAATAAGCTTTGGGCAAAATTTCTATATGGAACTTATTATTTAAGTGAAATTACAGGCAAAAATATGGTAGTAATGCCAGATGATTCTTTTTGGATAGTTGGTTCTGATGCAACAAATACTAATAGTTTAGAGAGATTATATATTGGTCATTATGATAAAGATGGGAATCTAATAAAGGACAAATTCATTGATCCTTATCCTGGAAAATATGATTTTGATTATGATTCTAAATTACTTAACCTATTTATTAGCTCTTCAAAAACTTTATGTTTCTTTTTTT
This sequence comes from Candidatus Pacearchaeota archaeon, assembly GCA_017608235.1. Classification (GTDB taxonomy): domain Archaea; phylum Nanobdellota; class Nanobdellia; order UBA10117; family JAFCGI01; genus JAFCGI01. Next base: position 66,979 of record JAFCGI010000005.1, on the reverse strand, counting down.
TACTTAAATGAAATAAAGTTTTAGAAATCATAGCTTTAGATACTGTAAATATATAATTTAATTTGATAATGCTATCTTTTATAGCGCCTTCCTTTTTTGATAGAGTTATACCTTCCATCTTAAGATTACTTGTTATACCTGCAACAATTATATTATCGAATTCTTCAAATAAGACAAGTGCTGGCCGTGTCTTAATTTCAAAAGTATCTGTGAACTGAACTCTAGTAAGAACTACATCTCCAGCTTTAAGCATTTTCCCAAGCCTCATCTTCTTTGTTATCCCAGATTTCTTTCATTTTAGCTTGTTGTATTTTATGTAAAAACTCATCATATTGGTTCTTTTTTTTCACAGCTTTAAACAATTTAGCCATATGTGTTATCAATTCATTATATGTTTGCTTAGGATACTCTCTTATATCTTTTAAAGATTTTACAAGTCGCTTATCTAATTGAATTGTAGTCATGTTAGACATTATATATCACCTATAATTAGCTATAATTAATTATATATAAATATTTGGATAATAAATTGGCTGGCGTTATACAGGATATGCTAAAATAAGATATGCTGGGGACAGGGTTCGAACCTGCGAAGGCACTAAGCCACAGGATTTCTTATCCAATCAAGGAGATCTTAAGTTTAGCATCCAATTAAAGAATCTAACTGGAACCTGCTCCTTTGACCGTTCCCGAACAGTATATTTCTAAACTGCTTCTCGGACACCCCAGCATGATTTATCTTCATTGTTTATGTTTTTAAAGGTTTTCTTTGAACAGGCTTTAAAAAATGTTATCTAGTTTATAATAATCAGTATTTTCTTTCTTTTTAGATTCTAAAAGTGTCTTAAAAGAGTTTAAGTTTGAAAGAGTTTAAGTTTGAAAGAGTTTAAGTTTGAAAGAATTTAAGTTTGAAAGAATTTAAGTTTGAAAGATTTGTTTATATTCAAATAAATATCTTACTGTTCAGAGAAAATAAACATTTTAATATTGAAGTACTCATTAATTCTTTTAGAATGGCTAAGTTATCTAGACAACTTCCATTAATTGCAGTGATTGCTGCTGCATTAAGCAGCGTTATTGGTGGAGGAATTAATGTTTTACTCGTAGAAATTCAAAATGAGCTGAAAGGCATAGGAAGTCTTGTTCCTTTAGCTATTCTTTGTGGTGGACTTATTGCTCTTGTTATAGCATTGCTCTATGCATCTCTAAGCACAGCAATGCCAAGGGCAGGAGGAGGCTATATTTATATATCTAGAGGGCTTTCTCCTTTTCTTGGATTTATTGCAGCATTTTTAAAATGGTCAGGGAGCGTAATTGCTTTAGGAACCATAGCTTATATGGATACAATAATAGCATCCACAATGGCACATTATGCAAACTTTACCAGGTTAGAAAATTTCTTGAGCACCCCCCAAGGCACAATTCTTTTTTCCTTGCTTATTATATGGATTTTTTGGGTTGTAAATTATTTTGGAGTTATCTCTTTCGCAAGAACTGTTGTAGCTTTGGCAACAATTATGTTTGCAGGAGGAGCACTCATTATTTATGTTGGCTTGAGCCATAGCCAAGCAGATTTCCTTAATTCACTTCAAGCAACATTTCAATCCCAACCAGCAATTCAGAGTATTCAACAAGCCAGTTCTTTTATGTTGTTCTTTCAAGCAATAGCTATTTTGTTTTGGGCTTATATAGGTTTCACTTCAATATCTCAGGCGGGAGGAGAAATAAAAAATCCAAAGAAAAATCTTCCAAAAGCATTTATCTTTTCATCTTTAATTGTGATGTTATATTATCTTTTGTATTCATTCTCATTCTATCATGCAGTACCATGGCAATATATAGTTGGAAAATCAGGGCTTAATGTTCCAGAACTTATTGGACATCTTTTGCCTCAAAGCTTTGCATTGTTTATAACTGTCTTTGTGTTTATTGCCTTAGCAAACGACATCCCGCCAATGTTATATACCAAGTCAAGACTATTTTATAGCTGGGCAAAAGACAATATTATTCCAAAATTCTTTGTTAAAACCAATAAGTACAAGGTCCCAATTCATTCTCTAACTGCTGTAGCTGTTGTAGCGTCTTTAGTAGCAATAGAAAGTGCATTAGGCGGATTTTTCACGGAGATAAATGTTGTAGTAATGTCAAGATTTATAGTTTATATTATGATGGCAGCATCGCTTATAATTATTAAATCAAAAAATCCAGAAATCTTTAATAAAATCTCTTTTATGAAAAATAGGTTTGCCCAAATAATAGTTTCAATACTTACCATAATTTTTTCATCATTGCTTTTATTATCTTTAGTGTACTTTGACTTCACATCAGGTAAGTCTTTATTGAATATGGCTACAATACAGTCTTTAGCTATAATGTTATTTGGTGCACTAATTTACTTTAGCTATGTTAAAAAAATGACTAAATTAGGAAAAGACTATAAAACAATTTTTGAGAGACTTCCTTCAGAATAAAGTAGAAATACTATAATTAACTTTTAGTTTGGAAAGTCTTTCCTGAGAAGAATCCCGCAACTCTTAAATACTCCAATGTTTTTCTTAAAAATAATGACCGCACCAAATCTAACTAAGAAACTTAAATTAGAATTGATTCCAAAGAAAAAACATAAACTTAAACGAGAACTAGGATTATTAGAGTGTACTTTCTATGGTATTGGTGTAATTTTAGGAGCAGGAATTTATGCTTTAATAGGAAAAGCTGCTGGCATAGGAGGACCTATGGTTTGGGTTTCTTTTGCGCTAGCAGCAATTATTGCAGCATTTACAGGACTTAGTTATGCAGAACTAAGTTCAATGTTTCCAAAAGATGCTTCTGAGTACGCTTATGCAGAAAATGCATTTAACAAACGTCTTGCGTTTATAGTTGGTTGGCTTCTGATTATAGCAGGAGTAGTAAGTTCTGCAGCAGTAGCTTTAGGGTTTGCAGGATATTTCTCAGCATTGTTTCATACTCCCCAGATTCCAGCAGCAATAACACTCATATTTGTATTATCCTTGCTTAGTTATTGGGGCATAAAAGAATCAGCTTGGTTTAATATTGTGTTCACATTAATAGAAGCAGGCGGACTTCTAATAATTATTGCAATGGGTATGAAATATATTGGGACAATAGATTATTTTGAACTTCCACCAACAGGATTTGTTGGAGTGCTAGGAGCAACTTCATTAATATTCTTTGCATTCATTGGGTTTGAAGATATAGTAAAACTAGCAGAAGAAACTAAGAAACCAAGAGAAATTCTGCCTAAAGCATTAATTATTTCAATTATAGTGTCTACAATTATCTATATCTTAGTAGCTATCTCTGCAGTAAGTATAATGAACTGGCAGGCATTAGCAGCATCCCCAGCACCTTTAGCAGATGTAGCAAAAATTGCAATGGGCTCTCAAGGATTCTTAATGCTTAGTGCTATAGCTTTATTTTCTACAACTAATACAGTTTTGATAATTCTTATTGCAACCTCTAGAATTATATATGGAATGGCAGACATGAAAGCTCTTCCAGAAAAACTTGCTTTGGTACATAAAACAAGAAGAACTCCACACTTAGCAGTAGCTTTAATGTTTATCTTAACATCATTATTTATATTAATTGACGATATAACTTTAATAGCATCAATGACTGATTTTGCAATTTTTGTAACATTTATTTTAGTTAATGCATCATTGATAGCATTAAGATACAAAAAACCAAAAGTAAAGCGTGCATTCAAAGTTCCATTAAATATTGGGAGTTTTTCAGTAATTGCTTTCTTAGGAATAATCCTTAACATATATTTTATATTCCATTTAGAATTTACGGCTATAATTGCAGGCTCAATATTATTGTTAGCTGGACTAGGTTTATATGAAGCATATAATTTCTATAAAAATAAAAAATAGTCTATTACTTTTATTGGAAAAATTTTTAAATATTATGGATATCTTAAAGAAGAGAGGTGAAATTAATAATGATGTTTAAAGATGTATTAACTAATGTGATATGGAATGGTGAAATGCCAGATCCCCCTACTATGTGGGAATATTCTTTATTATTTCCTTTATTTAAAGATATTATTTCTGATTATGTAAATAACTTGAATAATAAAATAAGGCAGAAAGATATGGAATTTAATACAGGTATAATAGATCTGGAAGAAAATTATAGTATTTGTCTTGCTAAAATAATAACTACTAGCTTAGCACAGCCAAATGTAGATGAAACTAAAGAACTGTTAGATAAAATCTGTAAAAAATATACTACTGAGAACCAAACAATTATAGCTAGTACCAGGAATGGGCTTGCTTTTGGTATATATGATACAGAGAAAGAAAAGGGCATAGCATATATTATGAAGATACACACCCATCCTGCAGTATATATTTTTGATTCTGGAAACATAGAAGAATTAGATAGTATTTTAGAAAATCACAAGCCATAATAGAAACTAACAAAACAGAATAAATAAGCAAATACTTAGGAAAAAATACTTATCGCATGCAAGAATAAAATTTAAAAGATAAAAGATACCAAAGACAAAGAAAAGCCTTAAAGACAAACAAGAGACCAGGGTACCCTAGGTCTCAAAGGATGCTGCATCAGCAGCAGGGTAATGGTCTCATTTGCTTGCTTTTGTATTTGTCTTCATTTTATCAGATAACTAGATTTCTGCATTTTTAAACAAAACCTATAACTTTATGGTACTAAGATTATTTTATATATCTCTTCTCAGAAAATTTGTATCTAATTTTAATTAGAAAAAAGAAAAAAAAAGAAAACTAGCTAGGTATTCATTGTATTTCCGTCTAAGATACTTAGCAATGTATTCATATTAGCCATAAGGAATCTAGTTCTGCTTTTTCCCATCTGCATTGTGCTATTACTTTCTAGATTTTCTAAGAAGGTTTGCCTAGATCCGTTCAAATATACCATACGCCTTCCTTCATACTCTCTGATTTCTCCACCAGCTAGTTTTATCTGGTAGCTTAGCCAACTATCTAGATGGGTACGATCCATTATTCCTTTATATTGTGCATATACTAAGTTTAACATCTTAGCATACGGAACTTCTCCGTCTACCATGGTTATCAGTATAATATGCGCAGAGAAGCCTTAAAAGCGGAACTGACTACTAATGAGTCCTTATCACTTTTTTCTATTAATTTAAGAGAAATATAAGTGCTCCCGGCGGGATTTGAACCCGCGTCCCCAGCTTTCTCTGCACTTTCTTTGGTCAAGCTTTCTTTCTAAGAAAGGTTGCTCGAGAGGCTGGTATCCTTTTCCGTCAAATCTCGAATGTCTCGAGATAAGAGACCGGACTAGACTACAGGAGCAAAAGGGCCTGACAGGATTTGAACCCGCATCAAACGGTCCGAAGCCGCCCGCACTATCCAGATTATGCTACAGGCCCATTAACTACTGCTTTTTATTGATTTAAAAAGATTATCTTTAGAAGATTCTTTTATTTTAAGGATTAATTACTTTAAGGACTAATCCTATTAACAGTTCTTGGGAAAGGAATTGTATCTCTAATATGATCTAAGCCGCAGATCCACATTATCAACCTAGCTATTCCTAATCCAAATCCAGAATGAGGTACAGCACCATATCTTCTAGAATCAAGATACCAGTCTACCTGTTTTGGATCTTTCCCTTCTTTTTTTAAGATTTCAATAATTTTATTTAAGTCAGACTCCCTTTCAGACCCATCTATAATCTCATCTCCCACAAATGGAGAAATCATATTAAAATTTAAACATACTTTAGGATTTTTAGGATCCCGTTTCTTATAGAAATGCATTAAACTACTTGGATAATGAGTTATAAATAAAGGTTTCTTATAAGCTTTCATCAAAGCCCGCTCTTCTTTAATTCCAAAATCATTTCCATACTTTATTTTAAGCTTTTTAGCAGCTTCTTTATAAGTTATTCTTGGAAATGGTGCTTTTATATTTAGAAGCTCTTTAGGATCCTTGCCAAGAATATCTAAGTCTTTTTTATTTTCTTTTACAATATTTAAGCATACATATGAGATAATATCCTCAGCTAGTTTCATCATATCATTCATCTTCATCCAAGCTGCTTCAACTTCAAAATGCCAATACTCTGTTACATGCCTTGCAGTTTTAGATTTTTCAGCCCTAAAACTTGGAGCTATACAATATACCTTTTCTAAAACATTAGCAAAAGCCTCAGCATAAAACTGCCAGCTTTGATTAAGCACTGCAGTCTTGGTATCAAAATACTTAAGCTTAAACATTTCAGCTCCGCCCTCACTTCCAGCAGAACTTAACATTGGTGGATCCATCTCATAGAATCCATGTTCATGCATATATCTATGAAGCAAGTAAAAAATCTTACTTCTTATTCTAAAAACCGCACTTAGCTTTCTAGATCTAATAGCCAAATGTCTTACATCCATTAAGAATTCAGGACTGGTGTCTCTAGCTATAGGAAAATCTTCAGCAAGTCCTACTATGTTTATTTTAGTAGCATTAATCTCAAATCCAGTTGGAGCTCTTTTATCTTCTCTCAACTTGCCCTCTAGCTCAAGAGAGCTTTCAATAGTAATCTTTTGGGCATCTTTCCAGGCCTTAGATCCTTTAGAAGCCAGAACTTGGATAATATCACTAGAGTCCCTAATCACTAGGAAAATTTTATCTTTCAAAGTTCGCTTCCTATAAACCCAGCCACGAATCTTAACTTTCTTTTTATCAAATTTCTTATTAAGAACATTATCTATTTTGCTAAAGTTTGCAGCCATAAACTTAAAATAGAAATCTAAGTTTTTATATTTGTTGTTTTACTGAAATATAATTTTCTTATTTTGAATCTATAGGAATTACTTTAATATCTCCACCAAAATCACGACTTTTATTTAATCTCTTCTGGATAACTCCTTTTGGTATGTCTTTAAATATAATGACCGCCTGATCAATATTTAATCCTTTTTTAACATATCCCTCAATAAGTTCAGCAATATCTTCTTGTGAAGGTTCAGAAAAACATATTTTGACCTATGTGATAATAGATATTCAGTATCATCATCCCCTTAAAATAAATTTTAACACATTCTAAATACTTATCAGAGATATTCATTTTAGATTTTATTTTTCAGCCATATCTTCTTTATCAGATAACCACACTATCAAGTTATATTGCTCTTCTATATTAAAGTGTTAGCAGGAAGCTCCATTCATTATCTTCAGTATCTTCTTGGTAGCTAGTTTCTTGAGTTTCTATTTGTGGTTGGGATTGAGTACTAGCTTGAGTATCTTCAGTATCTTCTTGGTAGCTAGTTTCTTGAGTTTCTATTTGTGGCTGGGTTTCATAACCATTATCTTCAATATTCTCTTGGTAGCTAGTTTCTTGAGTTTCTATTTGTGGCTGGGTTTCATAACCATTATCTTCAATATTCTCTTGGTAGCTAGTTTCTTGAGTTTCTTTTTGATCACCATCACTATTATCTAAGTCAGGAATTTTTTGATCAACCTCATCTACTAAGCTTGAGCTATCAGAACTAGTTATAGACTCTTCTGCTGATAAGTTAGTATAAGAGATAGCTACCCTACTAGAAGCTTCTTGTTCTGGTTGATCAGGAGTTTGTACTGATTCATTTTGTGATGATACTTGCTGATCAGTTTGATTTTTTTTCTTATTCTTTTTTGCTTTTTGCAATTGATATTTTAGAGATTCAATTTTTATATTTTTTTCTTGTATTTGGACTGTATAAGATTGGCGTACATTCGTAGCATCTCTTAAAAATGAATCTGCATATGATTTATTATTTGAAGCATGATATTCCTTGATTTGCTTTTCTTTATCACGTAATAGTCTTTCTATATTTTTCTTTTCTGATCTTAAGTTTCTTATTTTTTCTTTAATTTCACGTTTTACGACTTTATATGGTCGAGTAGGTTGTTCTATAGATACTTCTGGTTGGGATTGAGTAATAGCCTGAGTAGGTTGTTCTGCCGGTATTGTTGATTCTAATTTGTCATAATTATAATAGTTATAAAGTTGTTCTATCAATTCTTTATGTTTTTTATTCTTTGTAGGCAATCCCAATTCTTCGGAACGCTTTATTAATTCATTTTTTTTTGAATTAGATAGTTCTTCTCTCATCTCATTAACTATATCAACCAATAATTCAAATCCACCATTTTGTCTAAGTATAGTTTTAATTGATTGAATATCTGTGTGTTTGTTAATTTGTTTAAAGATTTTTTTTGCTATGTTTAATTTCTCATTAAGAGTATCCATATCCCATTCTATGAATTTTTTCCAATAATAGCCTCCAATTAAATGAGGATCATTAGATATAGATCCATAACCATCTGAAAGTTCTTTATCTATAAGCTCATATCCTAATTCTGCAGCGATATCAGGATATATTTTAATAAGTGGAGCAATCATATCTTCTTCAAATTTTTCTCTTTCTACTTCATCTCTAAGATCATTAAGTATATCAGAACCAACATAATCTTTTGAAATATTCAAATATTCCACTATTTCTTCATCACTTAAATTATGCTCTCTAATTAATTTTCTAATATTATTAGTTCTTATAGAATGCCAGTAATCAATATTGAGTTCTTTAGCATTAATTTTTTTATTTATTAATTTTTCTAATTTCTTAAGTTCATATTTACTAAGATTTTTGTTATTAAGATTTTTTTCTACGTCCTCAATTGTAAATGTTTTAGCTTCAAAGCTATTAATTAACGCTTTTCGTTTTTTAATATCTGTTTTGAAATCTTCAGAATAGATTCCTTTCCTTATTGCATCTATAATACTTGCATGGACATCTGCATTAGCTTCTTCTTCTGAATATACATAAGGTATGGAAACATTACTAGCATATTCTTCTCTTAATGTTTTAAGAATATCTTTAAGTGCTCCAATTCTTAAATCACTTAATTCTTTAACAACTAATTCTCTAATTTCTTTATTTAATTTTTCTTGCTCAACATTTTGAGCAACATTTTGAGTTTCTATTTGCGATTCTTCTGGATCATCATAACGATAATATATACGACGATAATATATACGAAGTTGTTCTAACAAGTCATTTCTTTTTAATCCTTCTACAGGCAGACTAGCATCTTCAGAAAGCTTTGTTAATTCATTCATTTTTGCTCTGTTTAATTTATCTTTGGATAAAATTTGTTGAATTTCTTGAATTTTAGGAATTTTTTGAACTTCTTGCTCTAATGATTGGTTTGTAGAAGTTTCTATTTGATCACCATCATCTACAATAGCAATACAAAGTTCTAATTCTTTATCTGATATTCTTTGGTTTGAAGATGGAATATTTATTCCAATCATTTCTGCCCGATTTTTTAGATCTTTAGCTATATATTCCAGAGTATCATTTATGTAAGTTTTTTTCTTCCATTCTTTTTTGCTCTTGTGAAGTTTATATTGTAATCCTACTAATCCAATAAACATACCCCAAGATCCAGCTAATCTTAAACCAAGATTCTTTATGAATGCTCCACCAAATCCTATATTTCCGCCTGCTCCATTAAATCTTTCCCAGAAAGTATATTCTTTTTCTGCAGGACCTGTAACAGCAGTAGACTCAACTGCACCAACAGCATCTTCTTTATTTTCGAATATTTTTCCTTCTAAATCATCATTAACTTCAGAATGGTTTCTAATTTCCCAAACAGTCTTGGTTTCACCATTTGCGATTTCAAGATCATATTTACCATCACCATTAGCATCTCCAGCAAGAAGTTCTCCTTTGTAATGACCAGTACCTTCTTGCCCTGTTGCATAGTCTCCAATGCCTACTTGGATTTTAGAAATAAATTGTTCTCTAGGAATATAGGTTTCCTGAGACCCTTGATCAGGATCAAATGTTAAAGAACTACCTTCACCATTATGATGCATCACTAATGATCTATCAGTTTTTATTTCCCTTTCAACAATATATTCATTAGGATTTGATCGAACATCAGGTTTTGTTTCAGTAATCTGCTCAGAATTTTCAGTTCTATTCCAAGGAGTCTTTCCATCATAATCTCTACCAATTCTATCAAGACTATGATTGTCACTTATTAACCAATTATAAACACTATTAAGCGCGCTTTGAAAATTATGATACATATTACCAAGATGATAATCTACACTTTGTCCAGTAATTAAAAACTGACCTTCAGCAGTAGCTTTAGCAGCCACAATTAATGCAGCAAGACCTAAAGTACCGCTTCCTAAAACATATCCAGCTCTTTTTAATCGATTGCCCATTTGTTTTCTACAATATATTATTACTATTCAATAGTTAAGATAGAGTTATATTTAAAAAGCTTTCGAATAATCTACTTAATAGAAATAACACCTATTTTTTCTTTTTTGCTTTTTTTTCGCTCTTCTTCATTGATTTTTTAACTTTTTCAGCAATCATGCTTCCTAAGAAACCAAATACTAGAAGCACTATTCCAATAGAAAAAACAAGCTTATAATTATAAGACATACTAGCAATCATATTATCAAATAAACTAGAAAATCCAGCAGGTAGTTCTGCAGGTAATTTCTCTTTAATTGCACTGGTAATATAACCCATAAGCACAAAAGGTAATCCAGTAACAAACAAACTATATCCAAGATTTTTAGAAATTATGTAAAGACTCTTTCTTGAGAATAAGATAATCAAGCCAGCTCCAAGTAAACAACCATATATTAAATAATTTTTAATGTTTGCAAAGAAATTATGACCTTTTTTAGAAATTAAGACACTTGCTTTTTCTGGATCTTTAACACACTCTAATACACTACAATCATATTCTTTATTATATAAGTCATTTGCAGCACTCTCTGCTAGCACTATAGTTATGGTTTCAGGACTAGAACTCTTTATTCTATTACAATTAAGATTAATATCCACAGGCATACCAATTTCATCACTAGTTAAAGTAAGTTCATTAGAAGCACTACTTTCACATTTATCTATAAAATCCTGATGAACATAGGGAAGCTGTTCCGCAGTTAATTGCTCATCTAATTGTTCTTGTATGGAATCAGAGATAATTGGTTTAATATTGCTCTCTGTAGTTAGCTCTATCATTCCAATATCTAATATCAAGAATGCTAGAAATGTAGTTAATAAAAATCCACCAATTCCTTTTCCAATCCAGCTAATTAATTCCATCCTTTCCCTTTTCACTAATGTATTAATACTAAATAAAGGTTTCTTATCTATCCCTTAATAGCTTTTTAAGTAATATTATTGGAAAATCCATATCTTGATAATCATGATGTAGCCTAAACTTGCGAGCCACTTCTTGAACTTGAACTCCAATAACTTTGATATTCGGACTTTCTCTTTCTTTCAGAATTTGTAAATATCCAGGAAGTTTAGGAAGTTTCATAATTTTTGCAGCTACTAAATCTATACTAAGTGCATCCATGCTTCCCATTGCTATTCCAAGTTTAACAGCATCCCCATGTCCAGGACCTTCGCCTTCCATACCATACTCTCCATCTATTAAAGCAAGATCTGGTTTTATTGCATTATAAAGCTTAATAAGATTATAATTCAATAATGGAGCTCCAGTTTTAAATAGATGATGAGCTCTAAGAAATTTCATGATTCCATGATAAACATAAGGATCTGCAGTCCCATGAAATTTACTTCTTGCAGACCGTTTACAAAAACCCATCATATTTTTGATTGTAAATGTAGCAACTGCATGATTATGTGATTTTATTTTAGCAATATCTATAATGTATTTTGCTTTAGTAGCAGTCTCACAAATTCCCACTTTTATTTTTCTATATGCAGTTTTAATCTGGAAATATTTTCCAAATTTATCCCAGCGCATGCTATGTAATTTAACATTCTCATATTTCTCTAGTTTTGCATAGTAATGATTGTTTCTAAAAGCCCTTGTAGCACCACCAGTAGTATTTTCAGCTACAATAAAATCAAAGTTTCCAAGTATATTAAAAAAATCAACCACTGCCATTACAGCTCTCACATCTGTATTAGCTGCTTTATTTTCCTTTTCAGAAAGAAGATTTGGTTTTATCAAAATAGTTTTTGGTTTTTTCTTTTTCAGAGATTTTTTTATATCTTTAGAAAGATACTCTAATACATCTAAAGTGTTCTTATAAGGACATCCTCCCTTACTTATAATTACTTTAGCCATTTATTCTTCCGATTCTTCTTTTTCTTTTTTATTTTAGTTCTTACATTCACAAAAATCATAGCCATTATTTATCATATATTTTTTATTTGCTTTTCACTATTTTTAAGATCTTCTGAGCATCAGCTTTCCCACGAAGTTCACCCATTATTATTCCAATAATCTTATTTTCAGGAGCATCCTTGTTTTTCTTTTTTATCTCCTCTACTTTTTTCTTGATTTCAGAATCAGAAAGCATTTTGTAATCCTTCCAAATCTTACTAATTTGATTACCTTTAGCAACCTCAACCATAATATCTAATACTGATTCTTTAGCTACCCTTCCTTTGTCTAGTAGTTCTAGAATTTCTAAAAAATGTTCTTCTGAAAATTCCCCCTTAATGATTCCTAGTTTCTTTTCAACTTCTTTAGGAATTGAGAACAAAAGCTTAGCAATTATACTAGGCCTTACATTCTTATAATTCTTAACTAAGAATTCAAAAAACTCTAAATAAGTAGAATGTAAAATCTGCTTAACAAGATCTTTACTTATATTTAATTTTTCAAGTCTAGCTTTTTTCTTTTCTAAAGGTTCAGGAAGTTCTTTCTTTATTTTTGCAAGTTTCTTATTATCTAATATAATCAAAGGATGATCTGTTTCAGGATAAAGTCTTGCTCCACCAGGTAAGGGCCTCATAAATTTTGTAGAACCATCAGCTAATGCACTTCTTACTGTTCTCTCTATTTTTTTCTTTTTAAAGATAAGATCAAGCTGTCTTTGAATTTCAGAATCTATGACTTTTTTAACTAACCTTATATCTTGTACACCTTTTATCTCAGTTCTATCTCCTTTTTTTATTGAAACATTAATATCTTGTCTAATTGTACCTAAGCCCCTAAGAACCAAGCCAGTAGATCTTAACATCAAGCCAATTTTTTCAGCGACTTCTTTTACTTGTTCAGGATTTTTCATATCAGGATCTGTTACAATCTCAACTAATGGAATTCCTAATCTGTTCAATCCCCAAACTTTCCTTCCTTTTTCCTCGCCAAGATTCTTTGCTGCTTCCTCTTCAAGAATCATATATTTAATTCCAACCTTGCCAAAACTAGTATCAATAAACCCATCTGTTCCTATCAGCATGGTTCTCTGAAAACCACTTGTATTAGAACCATCAAGAACAGTTTTTCTCATAACCTGTATATTTTTAACAATATTACAATTCAAAAGCATAGCAATCTTAATTGCAATATTCAGAGCTTCTTGATTAATTAGATGCGGTGGTTCTTCATCCCACTCCACTAGACAAGATTCATCTTTATAACCATGATAAATAAACTCTTGTTCCTTTGCTGCCTCAAACGCAGCAGCAATATCTATCTTTCCCAATTCTCCAGGAGTTGCTCTAAGCTTTCTCATAGCTTCAATACTAAAATCAGTCTTAGCCATATCAGAACTACAATCACAAAACAATTTGTGAGATTTTAGTCTCTGATGAATCTCTAACCCAGATTTAAATCCTAATTTAGTATAATCAAAATCTGTCATAAAAATAAAAGAAAATTAGTTAAATATAATTATTTCTTTTTCAAGTTATTTAGATTAAGCTATAATTTTGGTATTATATAACTTAGATCTGCTAGATTTACATCTTTTTATATATTCTAAGCTTTTATCTCCATAACAAGCTTCAGCATGAGGACATCTTATTTTTTTACAATAGCTTTCATCTTTTTTGCAATCTCTTTCAAAGAAGTTTGTATCATAATCATTATTAATAACTTTAATAAGATCACTTCTTGCTTTTATCGCAAGCTCTATATTTTTTTTATTTGGATAAATAGGAAACAATTTACTATGTTCTTGAGATTGACTTTTACTACCACTAGCTGTTTTAGGCATAGTTAATCCTTGATAAAGTAAACATCCTTCTACACTAATATTTAGATTACCTTCTGATTTGTTTTTTTCATCAAGCATATGCATATATAACTCTACCTGTAATCTATTAATATCATGATTAAATCCAGGACCATAAGTTTTAAACTCAGCTACAACTTGTTTTCCCATTTCAGGAATTTTTGGATGTCTAAAACTGAAAACATGATCTGGAGCTCCTACAAATCCGCTGCTAACGATTTTTTTATTTCTATCTTCAATTCCGTTAGCTCCCCAATAAGAAAGCAACTCAGCACAACCATCTCTACCAAGCTTTCCTAAATGAGGTAAAGCACTATAATTATTATAGGCAGTTCTAAATGGAATGTTAACTAAACTTAATCTAGGATTTATTCTAAGTGTTCTGCTTTGTCTACTTGTTGTTAATGAAGATCTAATACTGCATAGATTAGTATGAAGTTTTGTTTTTTCAGGAATAATAAAGTCTCCTTCAGGAGTAAGTATTTCTTGTTCAGTATTAAGATTAAATCTATCTTCTAAACTCATACTAGACATATTCCTTTCTAAAATTTCAGGAGCAAGCAAAGGATTAATTTCAAATAATCTGTGTACTTCATTGCCTATAGCCTGCTTATATTTATTTAAAGGACTTTCTTTTCCCTTAAATCCCTGTATAATTGCTAGTCCTGCTAATGGACAATATCTTACAGTTTCAAGGATTGTGTGTACACCAAAAGGTCTATCTGATTTTACCTTAGTTTTACTTATCATAGTACTACTTAACAGTAATTAACTATATATAAACCTTTCGAATCTATATATTAGAAACTATATATTGGAACAAACAATTAAATAGTTAGTTTAAAAATCTAGAGAAAGTCTAAGAATTATTAATATAAATAGGATTTTGGGTCTTCCTTTTCAGAGATTTCTTTGGAAATATTCTCAAGCATCAATTTTTTAACATCTTCAGAATTCTTAACATGAGCAAGAGCCCATCCTAATTTTATATAGGCAGTCTCAGGAAGCATATCTCCCAACTGGATACAGCCAGCATCCAGCAGTTTCCGTCCATTGCTATAGACAAACAAATCTGTTCTTCCATATAAACACTGAGAAGTAATCCCAACAAAGATTCCTTTCTTCACAGCCTGCTGTATGCTTTTTATCCAAGAATTCAAACCAGTAATAGCCACATGTCCTAAACCAGTTCCTTCTAAAATAATTCCTTTATATCCTTGTTTAGCATAATAATCTACCACACCAGGACCCTGTCCAGGAGCAAACTTAACTAATGCTACTTTTTTCTCAAATTTATTATCAAGTTTTACCTTTCCAGTAGAACGCTTATTGAAATCTTTTCTTATTAATTCAATCATACCTTTGTTATAGATTTTTGCAAAAGGTAAACTATTTACAGGACGAAAAGCATCCCGTCTTGATGTATGCATTTTTCTAGCTTTAGTTCCTGGGATTGCTAAGCAATAATCATCAGAACTAGTTCCATGCATTACAACAGAAACTTCTGCAATATCAGAACAGCAATAGTAAGCAGCACATATCAAATTAAGCGCACCATCAAAACTTCCCCGATCTGAAGATCTTTGACCTCCAACTAATGCAACTGGCTTATTTAGATCTTTAATCATAAAACTTAATGCAGAGGCAGTATATGCTAAAGTATCAGTACCATGTGTTACTATAACTCCAATAGCATCAGAGTTTAAAGCTTTCATAACTTCTTTAGCAAGATCTCTCCAGTTCTTAGAAGTCATATCTTCACTAAGTACTGCAAAAGGATTCTTAATTTCAATATTAGCAATCTTACTTAACTCTGGTACTTGAGCAAGAAGTTCTTCAGGTCTTATTAGAGGATGCACTGCTCCTGTTTTATAATCTACTTTAGACGTAATTGTGCCACCAGTAGTAATGATCACAATTTTAGGAAGCTTCTTGTCTTTCGTCAGCTTAGCACTAGGAAACTTATACTCTCTTGCTGATTCTAGAACTTTAACTTTAGTTTCTTTCTTATCAAAACCAATATTATATCCATTAACTAGCTTCAAAATCAAGATATCTTTAGAATCTTCTTCAGAAGGCATAAGGATACCATCATATCTTTTATCTTTATGCTCAACAGAAACTTTGTCTCCAATCTTAGCCATATGTTTTTATTATATTTGCTAATATAAATACTTTTCATCCAAAGAATTCGAAAAATTCAAATTTAATTTGTTTACTTTAGTAAACATATATACTGGAGTAAATAAATATATATAAAGGATCTGTTTCATATATTGAACATATTTCCACTTATGACAGCTTAGCTTGACGTATCGCGTTTTTGGCGCGAGGTTGGGTATGCGCCAGAGAGTGGGAGGTGCATGGAAATGGAGTTTATTGTACAAAACGCATTGGAATCCGCTGATGAAAACGGATTAAATAACGACATAGTCGTAGGACAGGCGAATATAAAAGTCATCGGCGCAGGCGGTGCTGGATCCAACATGGTTAATTGGCTATATAAAAAAGGGATCAAAGGCGCTGAGATTGTTGCCGTTAATACAGATAAGCAACATTTAGATATTGTTGAATCTGATAAAAAATTCTTGATTGGTTCAGAATTAACAAAAGGTCTAGGTTGTGGTGGGTATCCAAATAAGGGAGCAGAAGCAGCTAAAGAAAGTATTTCAGAAATAAAAGAAATGCTCAAAAATACAGATATGGTCTTTATTACTGCTGGCCTTGGCGGAGGTACTGGTACTGGATCAGCACCAATACTTGCTGAAGTAGCAAAAGAAGCTGGAGCCATTGTAATTGGTGTTGTAACAATGCCTTTTAGCATTGAAAGAGCAAGGATAGACAAAGCTGAATTTGGCCTAAAGCAACTAAGACAAGTTTCTGATACAGTTATTGTTATAGATAATAATCGTTTAGTAGACCTAGCCGGAAACCTACCTATTGCCCAAGCATTTGCTGTAGCAAATGAGCTAATCTCTACAATGATTAAGGGCATAGTAGAAACTATTGCAGTTCCAAGTTTAGTCAACTTGGACTATGCTGACGTAAAGTCAATAATGACTAATGGAGGCGTATCTGTAATTGGTATTGGAGAATCAGATACTGAAGAAAGAGTAAAAGAAGCAGTAAAGCGTGCTCTATCCAATCCATTACTAGATGTAGACTACCAAGGAGCAACCGGAGCATTAATACATATTTCAGGTGGCTCAGACTTAACTCTTGACGAAGTAAGCCAAATTGGCGAGCTTGTAACAGCTAGCCTAGATGCAGATGCAAATGTAATCTGGGGAGCCCGCATAGATAATGATATGCAAGGCAAGCTAAGAATAATGACTATCGTTACAGGAGTTAACTCTCCTTATGTATTAGGAAAAGTAAATACAAATATGCCATCTCCAGAATCAGTTGCTATGAACAAAGAGCTTGGCATAGAATTAATTAATTAAGCTCAAAGACGACACAGCTTTCTAAAAGCACCTCCAAAGTTGTCTTTGTGGTCCACGGAACCTTGATTGGTTTCGAAAGCTGCTACAGGTGTGCCCACTCCAAATTTCTTCGGGCATACCTCCCTTATATTCATAAATTATTCAATATTTATAATATTCAATATTCATCAATTATACCTAATATATCAAAATTCTAATTTAAATAATAAATAAAAAATTTACTTGGAATTCTTAATTAGTTTTTTAAGTTTACTTGCATGATTCTTGAGCTTTTTCTTTACTTCAGAGATTTTTTTTTCAACAATAGGGCTTTCTCCTAGAGGCAGAAGTCCAGGTCGCTTATGAGTACCCCATTTTTCATAAAATGTAATATCTGTAGCATGTAGTTTATGCCTAAATTTAGGACTTTCATCAGCATAACCTAAAGGGATTATAGCATGAATTTCAACATCATCAGGAATTCCTAGAACACTTCTCAGCATAGGTTCAGTAAAAGCACCAACCCAACAACCACTAATTCCTAAATCTGAAGCAGCTATCAACATATTTTCAATAGCAGCAGCTACATTTTGTATAGCATATAATTCCTTGCCTCGTTTGCCATAATGTTGTTCTATAAATACACTCTCAGAACAAGCAATTATTATTATTGGTGCGGTAGTAATCCAGTTTTGATCAAGCGCTGCTTTGGCAATATTTTTTTTTGTTTCTTTATCTTCTATAACCACAAATTTAATATGTTTTATATTTCCGCTAGCAGGTGCATATGTAGCAGCATCTAATATCTTTAGTAAATCTTCATCATCAATCTCTTGATCTTTAAATTTTCTTATAGATCTTCTTAATTTAATAGCCTTGAAAGTTTCCATTTTTCTAACCAGTATTTTTTGATTAATCTTTTTCTAAAGATTATTACAAAGGTTTTTAATCACTTAATGTATAAAAACTTAACCATGAAATACTCTAAGCTAGCTGAGCTTTATGAAGATCTGGATTCTACCTCAAGTCAACTAGAAAAAACAAAAATTCTTGCAGACTTCTTTAAGAAGTTAAAAACAGATGAATTACAAGAGGTTGTTATTCTTGTAAGAGGCAAAGTATTTCCAGATTATGATTCAAGAGTATTAGGAATGGCTTCTAGACTAGCAATAAAAGCTATCTCCAAGACCACAGGAACTTCTCCCGAAAAAGTAGAAAAAAAATGGAAAGAAATCGGTGACCTAGGTGAAGTTGCTCAGAAGTTAACAAAATCCAAAAAACAATCCACACTCTTTAAAGAAGAGCTAACAATAAACAAGGTTCTAAAGAACTTTAGAACTCTGGCTGATTTGGAAGGTGCAGGTACTGTTAACAAGAAAATATCTTTGGTTTCAGAATTATTATCTGCAGCAGACTCTAAATCTGCTAAATATATCATAAGAACCGTTCTGGAAGAACTAAGAATAGGTGTAGGCACAGGAATAATAAGAGATGCAATTTCTAAAGCCTTTGAAGTAGACAAGGATTTAGTAGAGTATGCATATAATCTCACAACAGATTTCTCTGAAGTAATTAAACTAGCTAAAGAAAAAGGAGACTCAGGTTTAAAAAAAGCCTCAATCACTATAGGAAAACCTATCAGAGTTATGCTCTATCAGAAAACTAAGGATCTAGAAGATGCTTTCAAAATCGTAGGAAAACCAGCAGCTCTCGAATATAAATATGATGGATTTCGTTGTGTTACAGGTCGCACCCCAATATATGTAAAATCTAAAGGTTTAATCTCAGTTAAAGATGTAAAAGTAGGAGATTCTGTCTTAACACACACAGGAAAATTTAAGAAAATTATGGCAATTAATTCTAGAACTATTGATCCTTATGAAAAACTTTTTGAACTACAAAGCTACTTTGGCAATATATTCCGAATAACTGAGAAACATCCAATATTAATTAAAAGAAATACAAAAAAACAATGGACTAATGTAGAAGACTTATCCAAAGATGACATGCTTTTTTTTCCAAAATTAAAAATCTCCACAAAGTTACCTAAGGAAATTATATTAAAAGATGCATCTGGATATTCAAAAAGAATTATTTTAGATAATAAGTTCTTTAGATTTATAGGATATTGGATAGGAGACGGCTTTACAAATAATTATCGTAGCAACGAGAGAATAGGATTAGTATTTAATGCTAAAAAAGAAAGAACAATTCCTAATTACTATAAGTTTATAATATCAGAACTCTTTAGAGTAGAAAAGATAGCAGAATATGAACATAATGGAGCATTAAATCTATATTGGAGAGATAGACCATTTAGACAATGGCTAACTAAACATTTTAGACATGATAACAAGCATGGTAAAACCCTGCCAACATGGTTCTTAGGATTGAATAAATATCAGTTTGAGGAGTTCTTAAAGGGCTGGATAGAATCAGATGGATATGTTGATAATCAAAATAGGACAGTAATAATTACAAAAGAAAAAACTCTAGCAATGTTTGCACAACTTCTTGGGCTAAAATTTGGAAGAATTATAGGTGTAAAAAAAATCAGAACTAAATGTAAAAATTGTAAATATACATATTACCGATTAATTATTCCAAAGTCTAAGCGAGCATATTCTATAGAAGAGGATGGAGTTTTATTGAAAATAAAAAATATTCGCGAGATCAAACCAGATCCAAGAACAAAGATTTATAATCTTCAAGTAGAAGATGATGAAAGCTACTGTACTACAATGGCAACATTGCATAATTGTCAAATTCATAGAGATAAAGATAAGGTTGTGTTATTTACAAGACGTTTAGAAAATGTAACTAATCAATTTCCAGATATAGTTAAAGTAGCTAGACATAATATCAAATCTAAAGAATATGTTGTTGACTGCGAGATTATTGGCATAGATCCAAAAACTAAAAAATGGCTTCCATTCCAGCGAATCTCACAAAGAATCAAAAGAAAATATGATATACAGAAAATAATCAAAGAAATCCCACTACAAATAAATATTTTTGATATATTATATCTGAATGGAAAAAGCTTAATTTCTGAGCCATTTCAAGCTAGAAGAGAAAAACTCCAGAAGATTGTCAAAGAAAAAAAAGACAAAATAGTTTTAGCAGAGGAGATAATAACTTCAGATCTTAAAGAAGCAGAAAAATTCTATAAAAAATCTCTAGCCAAAGGAAATGAAGGAGTTATGGCTAAAAATCTGGAAGCCAGATATAAACCAGGATCAAGAGTAGGTTATGGTGTTAAGATCAAACCAATAATGGAATCTCTAGATCTTGTTATAGTAGGAGCAGATTGGGGTACAGGCAAGAGAGCTAATTGGATGAGTTCTTTCAAATTAGCCTGCATTGATCCAAATACAGACAAATTTTTATCAATAGGAAAAATGGGTACAGGCATAAAAGAAAAAGAAGAACAAGGTCTCACATTTAAACAACTTACAAAATTACTCAAAAAACATATAATCTCAGAAAAAGGTAAGTCTGTAAAGCTTAAACCTAAAATAGTATTAGAAGTAGCCTATGAAGAAATCCAAAAATCTCCCACATACTCATCTGGATATGCTCTAAGATTCCCTAGACTTATCAGATTAAGAGATGATAGATTACCTGAAGAAGCAGACACTCTAGAAAGAATAAAAGAGCTCTATAAAAATCAAAGAATGAGAAAATAAGAAATTATAAAACGAGGTGAAAAAATGCCAGAAATAAAGGTTAATTTACATGATTTAATTAAAAAATCAATAGTGCAAATAAAATATGAGGAAATTGGAAGCTGGCTAGCAACCCATAGAATTCCTTTGTTCTATGCACACAAAGGTGGTTTTACAGTTGTTGATCAAAAATATATTGATGACCACCCAGATCTTAAGAAAGCCTTAGATAAGCTAGTAAAAAATATCGAGAAAAAACAAAAACAACCTCAAAAGCCAGCAAAATCTAAAACCAATACTACAACAGAGCCAATCACATATATTGGCTGATTTTTCTTTTATTTTTCCAAAAATCAAAAATTTAAGATAAAATAACAATGCGCAAAGACGTTTCATATTTGAAATAATGTTTCATTTACCATTGTTCCATTACACAAACAATGTTTCATTTTCGAAAACTTTAAAAGCAAGGCTCTTTCTCTAAAAATTAGCTATGGATACTCCTGAGATACTATCAAATTTATTTGATAAGAAAACTGTAGAATTATTAAAAGTTCTCCTGATCAAAGAAGACATTTTCTATCTTAGAGATCTATCAAGAGAAACTAAGGTTAGCTTAGCAACAACTTATAGAATAGTCCAAAAACTCTTGAAATTAGATTTAGTTAAGAAAGAAACCAAAGGAAAGTTAGTATATTATATTTTAAATAAAAATTCTGAAATCCATAATCAAATCTCAACTTTAGTCTTAGGAGCATCTGCACAGGATCCTCTAGCTCTTCTAAGACAAGGACTTAATGAAAAATACTTAGGAATGTATGAAATCTATGTACTGAAAGGAAAAAAGAAGAAAATCTTCATTATTTCAGATTTTATTGACTCAAAATTTGCTTCTGAAGTCATAAAAAACATTAAAGAACAAACCTCAGAAGTTTTAGATTATATGGTTGTTACTAAAGCTCAGTTTGATCAGATGCAACAAATGGGTTTAGTGCCAAAGAATTAGGAGGTAGAAAGCTTTAAATATTTAATACTAAACAGTAATAAAATGAATATTGATAGTTATGATATGGATATCTTAGAAAATTATACTTTAGATGAGTATAAGAATGCATTAAATCATTGGAACAAAGCTCTTAAAAGACATAGTATTCTTTTGGATGCTTGGAAAATAGCAGTTAAATCAGAAAATTTAGAGGTAGCTTATGAATTAGCTAAAGAAATAGCAATTACAAGAGGAGATGAAGAAAGATATTACAGAACCTTAGAAGCGCATGGCTATGATATTCTTGATAAACAACACTTATGGGATAAATTTTTAGATATTTTTAAAGAAGAAGATGATCTTGAAGTTACTGTAGATGAAATATTTTACATGCACACTACAGAAAATATGGCCTCTATGGTTGATTTAAACAGGCAAGAATATAAAATCTTATATGGATCTAAAAGTAAGCTTTCTGAGGATAAAAAATTATATTCTAGATCTTATATGATAGAAGAAAATCTAGACTTAGAATTAAGAACTGCAAATGATAGCAAAGAAGCTGATAAAGAAAAATCAAAATTAGAATTAGCTAAAGAAGAACAAAATATACATTCATATATACAATAAGACATAGTAATATTTAAAAAAGATAAATTCTATTAATTATAATAAAATGGATATTAAAACCGCTTTAAAAAAAATTAGTGAAGAATTCACAAAGATTTCTGGATATGAAATGCAAACTGCTAGAACCCCACCAGCAGGTCATGCAGTCATAGCAAAAAAAGTATTAGCTTCATATAAGAATATTAAAAAAATTGTAGAAGCAGTTCCTAACTATGAAAAAAATAGATTATTAGTAAGCCATTTAATGGTAGCAGAAACAGGAATTGAAGAATGGCTGAAACTAATAAGGACATTGTAAGCTATTTTTCTTTTTTGTATTTTAGATTCTATATTTTATATTATATATCCTGTAGAATATAGTATTTACTAAATAATAGTAACAAAGCGTAACATTTATATAGGGATAAGTCTAGCCTTTATAAACACATGGAAAATAAAAATCTATTTTTTTCAATGAAAAACGATGGAGGTAGACGCGAAAAACCCCTCATAAGTAGTTTTAAAACCGTAACATATATTAAGTAGTAAAGATAACAGTTACATAACACTTACCTGATGGGGGCGAAAGGCAAAATGATTGTTGATGAAGAGTTTTTAAGTAAATTGAGAAGGTCTTTTTCTTTGAACCTTTACGAAGTAAAATTATGGACCGCGCTACTCTCCAGAGGAGTTTCAACTGCAGGCGAGCTCAGTGATATTGCTGATGTTCCAAGATCAAGAACATATGATGTTCTTGAAAGTTTAGAAAGAAAAGGATTTGTAATTGTTAAACCAGAAAAACCAATTAAATATATGGCTATATCTCCACATGAAGTTCTAGATAGAGTAAAGAAAAGATTACATGAGAAAGCAGAAACACAATCTAAAAGATTAGAAGATCTACACAGTTCTGAAATTCTGAATGAATTAGCATTACTCTATAAGCAAGGTATAGAACCAATGCAGCCAACAGATTTCTCAGGAGCGCTAAAAGGCAGACACAACTTATATGATCACTTATCTTTAATAATAAAAGAAGCAGAAAAAACAATTTCTTTAATGACAACTGAAGAAGGTATAATCAGAAAAGCAAGATCCTTGAAACCATTACTAGAAAAAGCAAAAGCAAGAAAAGTTTCAATAAAGATTGCAGCACCAGTTACAGATAAAACAAAAGATATACTAGCTAAGTTTAAAAACATTGCAGAAATAAAAGATAGTTCTAATAATAAAGGAAGATTCTGTATTGTTGATGGAAAACAAATAGTATTTATGTTAATGGATGACGAAGACGTACACCCAGCATATGATATTGGAATGTGGGTTAATACACCATTTTTTGCAACAGCAATAAACAAGATGTTTGATAATACTTGGAAAGGACTAAAGTCCTTTTAATTTATATTTCTTTTTAATTTCTTTTAATTCAATTTTCTAAAACCCATTAAATAAACTTCATAACTTGATTTTCTAGTAGCTCTAGGTCTATATTGTTTTACTTCTTTGAAATTCTTTTTAAGATCTGCTTTCAAATTTTTAACTTTCTCACTATCGAATACTTTTATCAATAGATTTCCTTTTTCTTTAAGCACATTAATAGCAATATCAAATGCTATATTGCTAAGTTCTAAAGATTTCTCTTTGTCTATAGTTTTAATTCCAGAAGTTTTTGGAGCAAGATCAGATGTCACAACATCAAACTTCTTTTTCTTTTTTATCTTCTCAAGAGTTCTTGTGTCAGTGATATCTCTAATAAGAATATCAACATTTCTCTCTGAAAATTGTTCAAAAAATTGAATATCTATTCCAAGAAGATATCCTTTAGATCCAATAATTTCTCTGATAACTTGCATCCAGCCACCAGGAGCAGATCCAAGATCAAGAACTCTATCTCCTTTTTTTATGATCTTGAATTTATCATTAAGTTCTTTCAGCTTAAATGCAGATCTACTTCTATATCCAAGTTCTCTTGCTTTTTTTGTATAGAAATCTTCTTTCTCATAAGCCATCTTGTTTTATTTATTTTTTACCCAGTTAAATTATCTAGCTTTTTCATGAAACTCTTTATTTTAATTTGCGGCTGATTTATATCACCCATTGTAACTTCACTTATTTCGCGCTTTCTTTTATCTAATGCAATCTTTAGCCTTTGAGCAAACTTTTTTGTCTCTTCAAATAAAGGTTTTGCAATCTTCTTGCTTTCTGCAAAATATAATTTATTATAATCTGCAAGACGTTTTCCAATCTTATTAACAATAATAAATTCCATAGTTCCTGTCTTACCCATAATTCCTCTTATCATTCCCATTAAGGCTAATCTTTCTATTGTATCTGCATCAAACACAATTTTTTCATTCGCTGTCTGGGGTGGAATCATAGATGTTGGTGTATGCCTAACCACTACTTTAGTTATTTGCTTTATTACATAATCATCTTCTATAAAAGATTCAAGAAATTCTTCAGTTCTAGAACCACCATCTATACCATGAAACATACCATTTGGTGCATTTATTCTACCTATATCATGTAGCAAAGCCCCACATATAGTTACAAAAGGATCAGCGCGTTCTTTAATTCTCTTACCAATCATAGCAGACAATCTTGTAACTTCCAAGATATGCGAATAATCATGGCCTTCACATCTATTATGTTTATCTTGAACAAATGCAATTATTTTTGCAATTATCTTTTTTTCTTTGATACTTAGCTCTCGTTCAAATACCACTATTTTTCACCTATTTCAATTTCCTCTCAAGATTTTCTATTCTTTTTATAATATCTTCTTGATTTTTCAAAAGCTTACTCTGAACAGGATTTATTCTAGCTACAATCTCTGCTTCCTTGCCATAAACTCCAGAAACAATGTCAAAATATCCAATAATTGTAACACCAATTAAAGTACTAATCAATATAACAACAATCCATTCTGGACCATTAAACATACTAAATATAGGATACTTGGTCATACTAGATACAGTAACAAATACTATCATTAAGAAGCTTAAATATGCTAACCAATTTCTTCCACGATCTAATGCAATTTTTGTTTTAACAAAAAAATCTTTTATTTTCATATTATTATTTTTGTTTTCATATTATCATGCTAAATTAAACTGCTAATATTTTACTTTTTGATTTTAATACAAGAGAGTCTCCAATACCTCTTCCAATATCATATGATTGCTTAGTAAACAATTTGCTAAGTAAATCAGAAAAAGTTGCTTCTTTCTTGAATACTACAATCTCAGAGTGTTTAATTCCAGCTAATTTTTCTGCTTCCTTTTGAGCAGTATCTCTATTCCCTAAAACATCCACTAATCCAAGATCCTTAGCTTCCTCTCCCAAGAAGATTTCTCCAGTTGCTAAATTATTTACATATGAAATATCAAGATTTCTGTTTTCAGCAATTTCTCTAACAAATAAAACTTTTAGTTTATTTATCTTAGATAACATCAGAGTTCTTTCTTCTTCAGATAAATCTTTGAATTGTGATCCAGAATCCTTATACTTTCCACTAGTTAGTTCTTCATAACCAATTCCATATTTTTCCATTAACTCAGAAAACTCTAGGTAGGATCCAGTAACTCCAATACTTCCAGTTATTGTAGCAGCATCAGCCACAATTAAATCTGATGCAGAAGCAATCCAGTATGCTCCAGATGCTCCAACTTCTCTTATCCATGCTACAACTGGCTTATTAGATTTCTTAACAATATCAGCAATTTCTTTAGAAGCCACAACACTTCCGCCAGGGCTATTAATTTCTAGAATTATTGCTTTCACATTATTATCTTTAGTTGCTGTTTTTATTTGATCCATAATTACATCAGAAGCACTCATCTCATAATAAAATCCATCTCCACCATATGAGCTTATCTCTCCACGAATAGGAATCAATGCAATTTGATGTCTAATTAAGTCTTTATGATCTGCTATGGATATATATGCTGCTAACAAGAGTACTATAGCTAAAATTACAAATGATACTGCGAGAATTGCATAGAAATTAAATTTATGCCTCCCTTTCATATGAATTATCTATACCAGGATTAATATAAAGCTTATTATTTTGCTATAATCTCATCATAGAAAAAGCTTTTAAACAAAAATTTGATCTTAAATCATATAGCCCCGTAGTGTAGTGGCCAAGCATTCAGGCCTTTGGCAGCGGAAACTATAGTTCCCTGGCTTATCAGTCAAAGCTGAAGAAAGCCTGAGACCTCGGTTCGAATCCGGGCGGGGCTATATCTTTTTCTTATTAAAAGTTTATATGCTAAAATTTTAAATTTTTATATAAAATCTCTTAAATAGCTGAGAAAGTAAGGCTAAATAATAGTATATAATCAGCTAACTAAGTAAGACTAAGTAATGATACATAATCAGGATTTAGCTAGAAACACTTGCAAGAATAAACTTAAAGAAATTCTCTAAATTTACTCATCAAATTTTTATCTTTTAAGTATTTCTCATGCATTTTATAATCAGGACATCTCTCTGCAACCTTAGCCCAAAATCTCTTTGAATGATTCAAATGATCTATATGAGTAAGCTCATGAATAATTATATAATCAATAACTTCTAAAGGTACCATCACAAGCTTCATATTAAAATTCAAATTTCTTTCTGAGGAACAAGATCCCCAAAGACTTTTTTGATTTTTTATACAAACTCTGTTAATATTATATCCATGTTCTTTGTTTAATCTAGCTACCTGGCATTCAAGTATATCTTTAGCTTGTTTCCTATACCAATTCTTAAGAACTCGCTTAAGCTCAGCCTTACTTTTTATTCTAGTTATTACTTCTAATTTACCATTATTAAATCTTGCACCATTTGTAAATCCTTTAGTATGTACAACCTCATATTCTCTACCTAAGAATAAGATCTTATCCATTTTCAATTAACTTGAGTATCTGAAAACGTATATCATATAAATCACTCATAAAATTCCTTTTGCCACTTTTTAATCCTTCTCTAATAATTTCAAAACTTTTTTGATATTTTTTAATCCATAGTCGTTTATCTAAAGCAAATACACCTAATTCTAAATTAAATTCTTTCCTTATTATAGGTTGTATTCCATTCTCAGAAATAAATGGTATACACATCATTAAATATTTAGCCTTATTCCATCTTATTGTTTGATTTGCAATCAAACCCTTATCATTATATAAACCCAAATCAGCGACTCTTGTTAGAAAATTATTTTCTTTAAAATTAATAACAATTTTTTCTAATCCATGTTTACTATCCTTTCCAAGTATAGCAGAAAATAATGATATATCTAAAGAACCATTGTCTTCAATTGTAATTAATTTATATTTTTCTTTTACACATCTATGATATATGCATCTAAGATTCTTAGAATAAATATCATTATTGGCATTACAATAGCTACAAATTCCAAGATCAAACAAATAATTATATCCTCCTTCAGTTTTTTCCCACATATATTTATTCGAGGTTAAACGCTTTTTTAAAATTTTCTAAAAATTTAAACATCAAAACACATAAAAACCTTAATTTTAACTTTTTGTTTTAGGATGAGTAATGATAACAAAAACAAAGAGAGCATAAATTTAGAACTCAAAAGGCAATTATTTCATATAGTGTCTTTAGTATTTATAATTCCAATTTATTTTCTTGAGCTAATAGATGCAGCTAAAGTGATTGCAGTATTAGCTTTACTTTTTATGTTTGGAGATTGGTATTATTTAAGCTGGAAACAACGTAAAGAACAAATAGAAAAAACTGTTAAAAATCTAGCTCATCTAAGTGAAGAAAAGAAAAAAGAAATAACTTCTGGCTATGAAGAATTCCTCAAATTTGAAAGAAAGTTCTTAGACAAATATATCAACCAGATGAGAAGAGCTAGAGAAAGAAGACCTTTTGTAGCAGGATTTAATGTTGCTTTTGCATCACTAATTGCACTAGTGCTTTTTGGAACAACTCCTGCACTAATGGGAATAATTGCTATAGCTATTGGAGACTCACTCTCAACTTTAGTAGGGCTTAAATTTGGAAATCATAAATTATTATATAATGATAATAAATCATTAGAAGGAAGCATAGCATTCATACTGGCAACATTTGCTTTTGCATCTATATTTTTAATATATTTTTCAGAACTTGCATTCATAGATTTTTGGATGATAGCTGCAATCACAGCAATTATAGGATCACTAATAGAATCACTTCCATTAGTAAATGATAATATTACTGTGCCTATTGCAGTTGGATTCTTTATATATTTAGCTATGTTGCTATAGAAATAAAAAAATGAAACTTGACTTACATATACACACAAATCATTCACAAGATTCTTTTATTAGAATCCAAGATCTAATAAATTATATAAGAAGATCTGATTTAGATGGTATAGCAATAACAGATCATAACACAACCTCTGCTCTAAAAAGAATTCCTAAAATTCAAGATATAATAATAATTCCTGGAATAGAAGTAAGATCTGAAAAAGGAGATATTCTAGGGTTGGGAGTTCAAGAAAACATTAAACAAGGATTATCAGTAGAAGAAACTATTGATTTAATTAGAGCTCAAGGAGGAATTGCAGTAGTAGCTCATCCTTTTGCTATGCTAATCCATCCACATTGTCTTAGAAATTTAATAAAAGAAATAGATGTAGATGGCATTGAAGTATATAATTCAAGAAATTTGATTGGTGATAAACCTGCATTAAACATTGCAAATAAAAGAAGGCTTGGAATGACTGCAGGCAGTGATGCACACTTGCTAAAAGAAGTAGGTAATGCTACCACAGTTTTTAATCAAGATTCCAAAGATATAGATCAAATTTTAAAAGATATAAAACACAGAAGAACTAAGATTGAAGGGCAAAAAATAAGTTTTGAAACACTAAGCACATATTTTATTTCCAGACTACTTAAGTCTTCTGTAAATCATGTAAAATCTTTCAATAAACGTTAATCCAGATAATATTAAAATTATAAACAATCCATAAACTATCCACATAGAATAAAATTCTCCAATAATTCCTATTATAATTAATATAACAAGTCTATCTGCTCTTCCTAAAAATCCCTGATAAAGCCTATATCCAGTTATTGCTTGAGCCTGAGTTCCTAAGTAAGATACTAACAATATCATGATTATAGCAATAAAAGCAATCTCTCCAGAGATTCTTGGATTAAGTGCAAATCCTAAAAGAATAAATGCATCTGCCAGCCTGTCAAACGTATGATCTAAGAAATCTCCTAGCTTGCTTGTACCATATTTCTTAGCAATTCCACCATCTAATATATCTAATATCCCATTTAATAGTACAAATAAACTACCTATTAAAAAATAGCTGTTATAGAAACAGATTCCTGCAATTACTGCTGTTAATAATGCTAAAAAACTAATTATATTAGGATTTATTTTAAATATTAATCTAGACAGTATTTTCTTTCTTAATCCAGGAAACTTTTGATCTATTCTCTCAAGCATTTTTTAATTTTTTCCACATATAATATCCTTTTAGCTTATAACCTAGCTTTTTATAGTATTCCCTAACACCAATTCCAGAGATAACTAGCACTTCTTTCTTACCTCTTTCTAGAGCAACCTCCTCAGCTCTAGCTAAAAGTTTTCTACCAAATCCTCTATGTTGGATGTCAGCTTCTTCACCAATCTTAGCAGCCTCACCATAAACATGTAGCTCTCTAACTAGAGCTTCTTTTCTTCTAGAAATTCTAAGTCTTAAAAATCCAAGAAGAATATCTTGCTTTACATCTTCCATAGAAATAAAATACTCATCTCCACTAGATGCTTTATACTTCTCAACTAAAATTTCTAGGTCCTTTGAAATTTTGCCTGTTCTTTGAAATACATGTCCAGCCTCTCTAAATCTTATTTCCTTTGAGGAAATCCCTTCTCTTATAAGCTCTCTAACAACTAATTCTCTAAGATTGCTCTTGATAGGACCTGCTTTAATATACTTAGAAGGAATATCTCTCTGAACTCTCATTATTCTAATCCATTTTGGAATTATTTTGTAAATATCAAAAAGAAGCTTTAGCATATAATTTTCATCTATTGCCATAAACTTCTCCTGCATCCAAAGATCATATAAATCTGTATTTTTAATGACAAGTGTAGGATATATCTTTAACATATCTGGCTTAAAGTTAGGGTCTGAAAAAAGTTTTCTAAATACTTCTAGATCTTTTTTATAAGAACTTCCAGGCAAGCCAGGCATAATATGATACAGCACTTTAAATCCAGAATTCTTTAGTTTTTTAGTTGCATCAACTATGTCTTTAACAGTATGGCCTCTATTTATTTTCTTTAAGATGCTATCATATGTTGTCTGAACCCCTAACTCTACACGAGTTGCTCCCAATTCTAGAAATTTTTCTGGATATACAAAATCTGGACGAGTCTCAATAGTTAAACCAACAACCCTATTTTTAGCAGTCTCATTTATTTTATGTGCTTCTTTAAGAGTTTTAGACTTCTTGTTATTGAATGCATCAAATGCTCTTTGCACAAATTCCTTTTGATATTCATCTGGCAAAGCAGGAAAAGTACCACCCATAATAATTAATTCATTCTTATCAGTAGCATGTCCCACAGATTTTAGCTGAGAAAGCCTGTTTTTAACTTGGGAATAAGAATCATACTTGTTTGCAATAGCCCTCATAGCAGCAGGCTCATATCCAGTATAACTCTGAGGAGCTTTACTTCCCCTAGGGCAATAAATACAAGATCCTGGACATTCTGCAGGTTTAGCCATTACAGCAATCACAGAAACTCCAGAAATAGTTCTTGTAGGTTTAGTCCTAAGCAAATGTTTAAGTTTATCTTTTTCTTCAGAATTGCAGGCTGCTAATATCTCAGAATTTAAAGGAATTTTTCTTAATTTATTTTTTTTAGCATACTCTTTTTTCAGACTTTCAATTTTTTTTCTAGTTAGCTTTTTCTCATTCAACAAGCTCTTAATTAGTTTTTTCATAATCAAATTAATAAAAAACTTAATATTTATATATTGTTAAATATTATTATAAAATTACATATTGTTAAATATTATTGTAAAACAATGGCCGAAGCTAAACGCAAAAGAAAAAAATATCCACATCATCCGCTCCTTAAAAAAGAAAAAGAATTAGGAGAATTAGCTGCAGATAGACTTACTAAGATAGTAGGAAGTTGGTATTTCATATTTGCTCTTGCAATATTCATGACTGCTTGGATAGCAACTAATCTTTATTTAGTAAGAACTACCTGGGACCCATATCCATTTATTTTACTAAATTTTGTACTTTCAACCTTGGCAGCCGTGCAAGCACCAATAATCCTTATGAGTCAAAATAGATCTGCAAAAAGAGATAGATCCTTTGCAGAATATGATCACAAAGTCAATAAAAAAGCTGAAAAAGAAATACAAGACGTAATGGAAGAACTAGAAAATATTAAAAAATTAATAAAAAGAAAATAATTCTATTTTTTCTTATATCTAGCATGAGTTTTTTTAGTTCCTTTCCCTTTCTCCATATCTAAAATGACATCTCTAATAGAAACTGCAAACCAAACTCCGTTTAAAATAAGAAAAGGATAGCTATTAATCAAAACCGCATAAACAATCAATAACAAACTACCAAATACATTAAATCCATCATATATAAGAAAATCATCTTTCCATTTATGGATTTGATTCATAATAAAAGCAAATAAAATAATAAACATGCCTGCTAAACCAACTAATAATGTTATCATAACCTAAAAAGCAAATATCTCTCTTATAAGTTTATCGAAAAAGAAACCTTTTTAAAAGCAGATTTATAGCAAGCTAACATGGTTTCAATATATGATGTACCAGCAGAAAAATTAGCAAAACAGATAGCAGAAGAACTCAAATCTGCAGATTTAGTTCAGCCTCCAGAATGGGCTAATTTTGTTAAAACAGGAAATCATAATGAAAGACCTCCTATGGAGAAAGATTGGTGGTATATAAGATCTGCATCAATACTTAGAACAATCTATAAGAATGGACCAATAGGTGTTTCAAAATTAAGATCAAAATATGGCGGAAGAAAAAACCGTGGTAGACGACCAGAAAAATTCAAGAAAGGATCTGGATCTATAATCAGAAAAATAATGCAACAATTAGAAACATCAGGATTAATTAAAAAAGTTGAAGAAACTCAAATTAACAAAGGCAGAATAATAACTTCAAAAGGACAATCACTATTAAACAATGCAGCAAATAAAGTTGCTGTTGATTCAGGTATGATTAAAAAGAAATGACTCTTGAAGAAGCAAAACAAAGGAGGCTTGAAGAACTACAAAAAAAAGTGCTTGAACAACAAAATAATGTTCAAGAACAAGCAACTATACAACAAATAGAACATCTGAAATCAAAGGTGTTACAAAAATATCTAACTAAAGAAGCAAGAGAACGGCTAAATAATTTAAGAATAGGACATCCCGAACTTGCAGAACAAATTGAAATGTTGCTGCTTCAAGCAGCACAATATGGGCAACTCAAAGAAGTTATAGATGATCAAAAACTCAAGGAATTGCTCCTTGAGATCAACCAAGGAAAAAAACAATTTAATATAAAAAAATAAAATGGGAAGTATAAAATCAGCGGTTAAGAAAAAAAGACTCATCAGTGCTAAAAAGCACACTAGATGGGCACCATTCTGGTTAATTCCCAAAATATTTGGAAAAGGAAGAAGACTTCATCCAGCAAGAATCACCGCCAAAAAAAGGAACTGGAAGAGAGACAAAATAAGAGCATAAAATGGTAGAAACATACACAATTCCATTAAAGAAAGAATACAGCAAAGTTCCAATTTGGAGAAGAAGTAAGCGAGCTATGGATGAAGTAAAAGCATTTCTTGCGAAACATACTAAAGCTAAAAAAATAATTCTAAGTAAATGGATTAATGAAGAAATCTGGAAGGATGGAGCTAAAAGACCTCCACAAAAAATCAGAGTAAAGATAGAAAGAGAAGGAGAGGTTATAAGAGCAGAACTTCCAGAACTTCCTGAAAGAGTTAAAAGAAAAGAAGAAAGAGCAAAGAAAGAAGCAGAGAAACTAAAGAAAAAAACTGAAGCAAAGAACCTAGAAGAACCAAAAGAAAAAGAAGAGAAAGAAAGGAAAGAAGAACCAAAGGAAAAAGAAAAAGAAGAGAAAGAAAGGAAAAAAGAATTAAAGAAACAAGCAAAACCTACAAAGAAACAAACCGCAGCAATAAATAAATAATCATAAATAGTCTTATTCTATTTTATTAATTAAATAACTTAAACTTAAATAACTTAAACAGGTAAATGATAATCTGGACTTCTAGCACCAATTAATTCTAAGAGTTTTGTGCTTAGTAATTGTTCTGGCTGCATATTAGCAAATATCAAATCACAAATTTGCTTTGAAAAGCAATCTCTATCTCGATTATACCCACAACTAGTACAACCATTCTCTTTAGTTTTTTCCATTCTAGCTTTATATTCCATTACAGCATCATAATCATACAGTATTTTTGATTGTGATATATAACTTCTATATACTTGTTCATAAAACTCTCTTAATTTTTCATTATGTCTGTCTGCTTGTATAATAGTAAATTTAAGTACAGGACTTCTATAATTTTCTAGATCATAATTTAACTCATTTGGATCTTTAAAAGGCCTCTTGCCAGATATAAGCACATAGAAATCTGGATCAATCGAAAGGCATTGGGAGATACCAATTGCATAAGAAAGTAGTTGCCATAAAATTCCAGGAACTTCTGTTTGTGAAGCCATCCTATGTTTTTGATCATATATTAAAATAGCTCTAACATGATCTCCTCTTTTTAAGATCCAAGAGGCATCTGCATGTCCCTTAACTCCAATATAATTATTTGCATATATTTTCTGGCGATAAAGAATTGTTTTTTCTGTATTATTTCTAGATCCAGGAGGACTCCAATTATTATTATGAAATAAACTTGGAAAATCTCCCTGATCTAAACAAATATGATGCTCCCAAGTACCTATTCTAGATAATTCATTTTCTATGTATTTTTCATTAAAATGTTCTGCAACTTTTCTATCATCAAGATTAGAAAGTAATTGTTGAATAGCACAACTAGAATATAAAGAACTAGATCTTATCTGATGGTCTGTATTTTTAGGAAGAGGAATATCAACCAATCTTTCTAATTCAAAACCTTTTCTAAGATATGTCCAAAGAAGATTACGCATTTCCGGATTGTTATTTGCGTCTGTAAACCCAGTAAAAAAAATATCAGTATCAAGATTTTTCCAGAACTTAATAGCATTCTCAACAAATTCTATAGGCATTAAACTAAATTGATTATCAAAAGTATCTTCTCTAACCAGTTCTTGGATAGATCTTTCAAACTCTTCTGCATAGGGTTCCTTTTCTAAGAATAAATCTAGCATACATCCAATATTTTCATTTCTAAGTCTAGTTCTAGAACTATGTGCACATCCAGGTCCTCTGCAAGGAATAAATTTTTCATATATGCATTGCTTTCTCATATTTCTAACCTTGTTTGTGGATTATAGTCTTTATAGTCTTCTCTATCTAATAAATAAGTCTCGAGTAGAGTTTCAATTATATTAAGAGATGTTTCTTGAATAGACCTATATCCCTGTCCTCTTGCAATATCAATATGTCTAATTACATATTTTTCTCTACTAGTTAGTCTGTAAGGGGGAAGTAATTCATTACTTACTACTCTAATCTCTTTGTCTTCTTCAAACATTTTTGTAACAAATGAATTTCTATTTCCATAAAACCAAATATAATTGTCTTGTTCAAGGCCAAGTTCAGAAAATATTGGCTTATATTCTTCAGCTAACACTCTACGGCAAAGCTTACAATATAAATCAATTTCATCATTTGCTTGTTCTAATGCACTATCATAATTTAATTCTTGTCCAATTTCTTCTGCAGCTTTTTTATATAGATATGCAACCTTCCTAGCGAAGATTTTCTTTGCTTCGCTGGGAATAAATAAAGATCTCCTAAAGAATGCTTGTTTTATTTCACTAAATTCTTTTAAATCATCAATACTAAAATATGCCTGATTTGGATTAACATATTTCTTTTTTAATTTTCCCCAAATAGAAAGTCTACCTACAATAATATCCATATGATCATTTACAGCATCTATAGTATCTTGAAATGGATGTATTAACCAAGGAATTCTATTATTATCTATAATAGTATGAGAAACAAATAGAACTGGAGCTATTGAAACAATATAAAAATCTTTAAACATCTCTCTAGGATATGGAAAATTATTTTTATATTTATCATATATTTTCTTTTGCCGTTCTAAAATTTTATTAGTTAATTCAAACAAATGAGAAAACATAGAATATCCTGTTGTAATTCTTCCTCCTTTTGT
The DNA here is from genome assembly GCA_017608235.1 of Candidatus Pacearchaeota archaeon. Classification (GTDB taxonomy): domain Archaea; phylum Nanobdellota; class Nanobdellia; order UBA10117; family JAFCGI01; genus JAFCGI01. Next base: position 30,855 of record JAFCGI010000005.1, on the reverse strand, counting down.
TTCCGAGATTCCATCAATAAATAGAATTGTTTTACCTCTAAGTTCTCTAAGTCTAGATTTAATTTCTTCATGATATGTTCTATAAGAACCAAACATTGTGTTAGCATAAGGAACATCTAATCTAGCTTCTTCAAATTGCAAAATTTCTTCCAAGTGACCAGATGCTTGCCATTCCCTTTCTTCCCAATTTCTATGAAGTTTTTCTATTCTAGCAGGACTAATCAAAGGATCAGATATTTTTAGATATGAAAGAATATCTGCTATCATTTTACATTTACCTGAAAAAAAAAGCTTAAAAGCATTTGCACTAGACTTATCTTTATGAAAAATCAAGAAGGTCTTGAAGGAATATTAATTGATGTTGGTGTAAATCATAAAGATCCTTTAAATATAACTTATTATATATGGCTAGATAACAAAATAGTTGAAAGAAAAAGACAATTGCAATATCCTTTTTTCACAGAACCTCTTAGCTCAACAGAAGAAATAATTTTTCTAGAGCGAATGAAAACGCATCACAGATCTCCAAAAAGAATAAGAACTACTAAAGCAGGTGTTATTTATCAAATAAGTGCACCATATTTCTTTAAGAAAATAATAGAAGACCCTGAAAAAAAATTGATAGGTTTTTTTGAAACTAATAATGATAAAAAACTAAAAAATCTTATACCAATAAAGACTGTTGCAAAATGGACAGCTCAATTTCCTTTTTCTAAAGCTTCAGTAGAAGGACCTATTAAATTCTCTCAAAACTTAGATGTTTCAGCTTTATTGGAAAAAGGAATCCTCGGAGAAGATATTGAACTTCAATATTGGAAACCAGAAGATCCTAGAGATCCAAATATTTATCTTAATTCTATAGAATATCGTACATCTTCTGATAATAGGAAATGGGCTATAACAGATATTCAAAATATTCAAGATATAACACAAGAAGATGGTTCAGTATTCAAAGTTTTTGATGCAAAGAATTGTGATAAGAGTTTAGAGACTGGAGGAGTTATTTCTTGTAAAAACGAATTAATAGAAGTATTAGTTACTTCTTGGCTATATAATCAAATAAGATCTCCTTTTGATGTAGGACATAATAAACACAACTTTGATGATAGAGAACTTCAACTAATATCTGAATCAAGTGAAACCAGAAGAAACAGGTTAGAAGAAGAAGTTAATATATTTAGATGGAGAAAATCAGAATATCTTAAAGAATTAGCAGAAGAAATATTAGAAGGAATACCACCATATCTGGAACATTTCAGACAAGAGATAGAAAGCCAAGAAAATATACAATTTAAAAAATTAAAAAGCTCTGAATTTCCAGATTTTTTAATTACAGAATTAAACAAGCTTTATCCAGATATTCAAAGCAAATTTAAACAATTAAAATATGCAATCAATGAAAATACTCTATCTGAAGAAACAAGATCAAAACTAAGACAATTTTTTAGACAAGAATTATTAGATAGATATAAAGTTAGAATGACCCAATTATTTAATAAATATGGAGTTTTTACACCTGGATATGACTTCTCACATATTAGAAGGTTAAGCGGTGGATTCTATAAGAGAGTTTGGACTTCTGCATTGCATGGTTTTGATACTGTAGGAATTTTTGTAAATTATATTGATAGTTTAAACAATAAATTAGAAGGTTGCACCGAAAGAGCTTTAATTAATTTCACTAAGGAACTTCAGGGAATTAGATTAGAAAGCTATGATGATCTAGAGAATTTATTAGAATTCCAAAATTCTCAAGAAGAACGTCAACAAGCTATAGAAGCAGTTATTAAATATGGATTAGAAGATGTTAGAGCAACAATAGATCTTTGGGAGCAAGTAGGAGAAGCAATAATAGATATTGCATTAGTTTCGGGAGCTAGTATTTCTGAAGCATCAATGAATTCAGTATCTGTAATAGCAAGAAAAACTTTAGATCGTGCATTTTTTGAGAAAAATAAATATTTTAGAAAAAATAGATCTAGATATAGAGTGATTGATTATTCTAGACCAAAAAAACCAGAACTTATTTTAGAAAAGTTTGATTTATGGAAAGAGAAATTAAAATTGTTAGCAAGTAAAGGGTATAGTGCTATAACAAAAGAAATAGAGTATTATGATCAAGCTCAGAGATCATTAGATACTCCAAATAATATCCCTTCTAAAGTCAAAACAGGAGAATTTGAAAATATATATCTGCTTAGTACTACCTTTTTAAGTGATGCATTAGAAGAAATATTAAGAAAAGACCAAAGAGTTTCATGGCTAATAGATAAAACAAGACAAGCTAAAAATTCATTGTATGATTTAATTTGTCAAAAGTATCTTGATTTTTTATGTGAGGAAATTGTTTTTTGGACTAAAAGCTATGCATATACAAAAGAAACCATGACTCGTCCTAGATTAGGAAGACGTTATTATGAAAGAAAATATACTAAACAACTATATAGTTGCAAAGATGCAATTTCTGAATTTTTGGAAAATACAACCATCAAGAAAATAGAAGATATAATATCACGAATTAAAGACACAGCAGCAGAAACATTAAATTTCTTAGAAGCAAACAATCTTGAAATAATAAATGCAACACCAAGGTATTTATTTATTCAGTCTCCAAATTCAGTAGAAGAAACACAAAACTTATTGGATAATGCACCTCATTTAAAATTACAAGAAAGATTAGAATATGCAATAAGCTTAGAAAGAGGAAGAGTTATTGGTAAAGCGATATCAGCTAAAGGAGCTCGCAGATTCACAGAAGGAGTTGATATTTTCGGCAAGCTAAGCTTGATACCTTATGAAAAAAGAGTCAAATATAATTTTTATAATATATTAATTACACAAGGTAAAGAACCTGCATTTGAATATCTTGAACAAGAAACTAAAAATATATTTGAAAATAAAGAAGAATTATTATTTAGATATACTCTCAGAAGACCATTGCACGAATATAAAGATAGACATTCTAGTAGATATAAAATAGCACTAGAGCTAAGAAAAAGGTACAGATATGAAATGGATAAAGGAGCTTTTATAGAAGCAGGACGTATTATTGAAGATGGAGAAAGTATAATTGTAAATAGAGAAGATTTCATGAATGGCGAAATTGATAAAGACTATTATTTAGAAAGATTTTTTGGTATAAAAAGAAACATGAAGGGAAACCTAAAAGAAGGTTCAATTAGTGAGCTACCAAAAATATTAGTTAATGATAGAATACAAGATAGATATTTACGAAGACTTTTCTTAGGACAAGCACCAAATAATTATTTAGATATAATAATGAATAGGACACATATTCCAATCAATTTTGAATAACTAATTAATCTATTCTTAATTCCACATAACTTTATATATATTGGCTCCTAAAAAATAATGCATGGAAAGCATGCAAGCCCTAGGAAGAGTTGCAGATAAAACCTCCACTTCAAAATTCAGATTTATAGTAGATCGTAAAGTAAAGAAATGGGATTATATCAAAGTAAAACATCCTTCTGAAAGTTGGGTTCTTGCACAAGTTACAGAAATAGAGAAATCTCATGACACTATAGCAGATTCTAATATAATAGGTTATAGAACAGAGCGAGGCTTCTTAAGAAAACCTAGAACACCATTAGAACCAGGAGCAGATGTTCTCGCAGCAGATGATTCTTTTATTGAATCTACTCTTGGTTTAATGAAAAAGGGAATCTATCTTGGCCTTCTTGAAGGTAAAGAAACTCTTAAAGCATTCATAGATCCAGAAAAGCTAATCACAAAACATCTTGCAATATTAGCAAAAAGCGGCGCAGGAAAATCATATACAATAGGTGTAATTCTTGAAGAATTAGCTAATCTTGGAGTTCCTGTAATAATTATTGATCCTCATGGAGAGTATTCATCAATTAAATATTCAAATGAAGATCCAGAAGATAAAAAATACTTTAAACTCTATGACATAAATCCTCAAGGATTTAGAGAAAAAGTAAAGGAATATGCTCTAAACACATCATTAAATCCAGAATGTGAGCAACTAAAACTTGAGATTCCTGGAAATCCTTTTGATATAGTAGAAAGCCTACCATTTAAGATAACAAATGCACAAAAAGGCTTACTTTACAGTGCAGTAACTGAATTAAAAGAAAGAAAGTCTAAGTTTGACTTTCAAGATATAATTAGCATACTGGAAATGATAGATACAAATGCTAAATGGAGTCTAATAAATGCTATAGAGAATCTAGAAAAAACAAATTTGTTTTCAATTCAACCAACCACTCCATTAGATTTAATAAGACCAAATCAACTATCAATAATAAATCTAAAAGGTGCACCAATAGAACTTCAACAAATTGCAGTACATTCTCTTGCAAGCAATCTTTTTGAGCAAAGAAAGCTTAATAACATACCTCCTTTTTTCTTAATTATAGAAGAAGCACATAATTTTCTTCCAGAGAGAGGATTTGGAGAAGCAAAGTCTTCAAGAATTCTTAGAACAATTGCTTCTGAAGGAAGAAAATTTGGATTAGGGATGGCGATAGTCTCTCAGCGCCCTGCAAGAGCAGATAAAAATGTTCTCTCTCAGTGTACAAGCCAAATCTCTTTGCAAGTAACTAATCCTAATGATCTAAAAGCAATATCAACATCATTTGAAGGAGTAACATCAGAAACAGAAAATGAAATAAGAAGCCTTCCAACTGGTAAAGCCCTAGTAATAGGTGTTTCAGACTATCCTATTTTTGTAGATGTAAGAGTAAGAAAATCAAAACATGGTGGACGAGCAGAGACATTTAATTTTAATGAAGAGCCAATTAAATCAGAAGTAAGTCAGGATGCAACCTTAGATCTAATTTTTAAACCAAGAATTGCAATCAAAGAAGTAAAAAATATGGAAGAAAAAGAAATTGATTCTGTTGGACTTGTATTATCTCCATGCTTAGTTGTTCATTGTGAAAGCGGGTCTGAAACTGCTCAACTTGTATTTGATCTAACTTCAAATTCTTTATATGATTTAGATGATAATCTAAAAAAAATAAATCTATTTTCAGGACTAAATAATTTATCTCCAATGCAAAAAAAAGTACTAGTAGCAATTAGTAAAAAGCCCAAAAGCACACTTTCAGAATTATTTGTTGAAACCAATCTAAGCTTTGGAGAGGTTACAGGGGTAGTAGATTCATTAGTAGCTAGAGGAGTTATAGAATTAAAAGATAAAGAAGTTTATCCATTACAGACTCTAAATATATTTGGGAATATTTCTAAACTTAACTTCTTAGATAAACCAGAATATATAAGTATAGAAGCTCAAAAAGTTTCTCAAAACATTGAAGAGCAAACAATAATTAATATGTTAAATGATCTAAGTATTAAAGTAACAAACAAAAAACAAGCATATATTCCATTCTATGCAATTAATTTTAAAGATAATTCTAAAAAAATAATAGATGCACTGACTTATTCTTTAGAAAAATAAATTATCTATTTACTATCCTTATTCTTTAAAGGATCTCTTACTAATAGAACATATTTTCCGTTTTCCTGATCTGGAAAATATTTATTTGCTACTTCTAAAATATCTTCTGGAGTAATGTTATTTATAATCTCAAGGTATTCTTCTGGTAGTATTCCAGAATCTATTTTTTCTTGAATAAGCATAACACATGATTCATTATCATCTAATACTCTTGCAATTTTGCACTTTGCACTTTCTCTTAATAAACCCATTTCAAAAGGAATTAATGGTTCTGTTTGCAAAAATGATAATTGTGTAAAAATTTCATCTATAGCAATCTGATATTTTTTAGCTAAAATATTGCCTTGTATTATAAAAAGACCAATGTTATCTGTCCCATCATACTTACAACCAATACTATAAGTTATTCCAGAATTTTCACTCATTGCCCTATGTAATCTAGAATCTAATTCATAAGCACCAAGTATAGCAGATAACATATCTAATGCATAAGAGTCTTCTGAATTAATAGGAGGAACTCTAAATCCTAGTTGTAAGAAAGCATTGCTTTCTTCTGGATTTTCTTGATCAAGTAAATCAAATGCAGATGTATGAAAAATAAATTGCTTATCTAATGGTTGTATTTGAGGAAATTCAATTTTAGCTATATCTTCAGGAATTAAATAACCAAAAGAATCTTTTATTAATTTTTCAATATTCTCAGGTAATGCTCCAACTAAAATTAAATTTGCATTATTAGGATGATACCAAGAATTATGAAATTCTATTATATCTTCAATGGATAAATCACAAATAGCATTTGGATCTCTAGTTATTATTTTCAAATATGGAGAATCAATTCCAAACAAAGCCTTAGAATATGCAAGCATATCTCTGAAATCAGCCTCTCCTCTCATTTCTGCTACTTCTCTAGACATTCTTCTCCTCTCTAAATTAATTACTTCTTCAGTAAAACTTGGTTCAAATATCAATTTGGAAATATATTTAAGATAGGTTTCTAAATTTTCAGCCAACATAGTTGATTGAAAGTCAGTTTTAGTTAAATGAGTTTCAGCTTCTAAATTGCCTAAGTAGGCCTGAGAGTTTAGTTCTTCAAGAACATAATTTCTAGATTTAACACATGTTAACGCATGATCTAACAAATGTGCAGTTTCTGGTTTTCTATCTGCTAATGTACCTTGGTTTACACACAAAGATACAGAAATTAGCAAACTATCCCTTTCTTTAAGTGCAACAACTAGTCCATTATCAAGAACATATTCTTTATAGCTTCCATTTACTAATCTCATATCTATGTATTTTCCATTTAGTAATCGCATTGAGAGCCAAAGAAATCAAAATATATTTATAAGTGTTTTTATAGCTTATTATATTAAAACAAATAAAAAAGAAAAGAAAACTAAAAAACATTTTTAAAATCTTCTTTGTATTTATTTTTATTATCCACAAATAATCACCAATACTGTTATGTAAAATTAGCCTTTATTTTTTGGACTATACAAGTCAAAGAATTTAGTGCAGCAAATAACAAGTTTTTAATTCTTTTCTAATCACCCTAAATTAACCATGAATAACACAGAATATAAAGTAATATTCATAGCATTAGTAATAGTGGCTGTATTTACAAATATCTATATGCATGAATTGGGACATTATATCGCAGCAGAAAAGCTAAACTTAAACCCAAGAATAATGCTGGCAAATCCAATTGCTCCAAATTCTCAAACAAGTTTCTTTAATCCAGAGATAGCACAGGTTATCTATAATGGATCTTCTAATTTAGATCAAGATAAATTTATTGCATTTATGGGACCATTCATGAATATTCAGCTTGCATTGTTCATAGGACTATTCTATTTTATGATTCCAGAAAAAGAAATGAAAAGGATTTTTTTAGTAATGATTGTAATATCTATAATTTCAGCAATAACAAATATAATTCCTATTCCAGGAACAGATGGTTCAATTTTATTTAATTAAAATCAAATTTTTTTGTTTCTAGTTCTTAAATAAATCCAGAGAAGTTTCAAACTTAAAATAAGATGTCTTATTACAAATTTTAACACATTACCTTTTTTTCCTAATGACCAAGTACGAATTTCATAATTACCAAATTTAATAAACTTCTCTCCTACATCAGCAAACCAGGGATGAGTATTTAATTTGAGAACGATCGAAACGCGCTCACATGTTTTTATAATATCTTTTCCAAAATCTGAATTAAAATATTTTTTTTCATATTCTTTTAGTAAATTTAAATCAAATTCTTGCTTTTTAGATTTCTTAAGAACATCTGCAATTATTGCAGCAGCATCCATTGTGGTTTTTACTCCTCCACCAATAAGAGGATTAATCTGTCCGGCAGCATTACCTAAAAGCATAACTCTGCCCTTAACTATATTTCTTCTATAACTCACAGGCAATTGACCACCATTTAAGTTTTTAATCTTGGAGTTTTTGAGTCCTGGAAGATTAGCTTTTAATTTCATTAAATATTTTGTCATTCCTTTTACTCGATCAATACTACCAATTCCAAAATTACAAGTAGTCTTTGATCTTGGATATAACCAAGCATAACCTATCCCTAATTGTTTAAGATTTATATAAAATAAATTATTATTAGAATCAATATCACAATTTTCCAAAATATATCTATAAGCATTACATATTTTTATTTCTGGAAAATTAAAAATCTTAGCAACTATAGAATTACAACCATCAGCCCCAACTATAACTTTTCCAGAATATTTGGTTTTATTTTTAAGTTCGACTTCAACTCTATTCCTTTTTTCAGTTATAATAGTAACTAATGAATTTAATTTTATGTCTACATTAGAACTTTTCTTAAGCTCATCTAAAAGGTCTAATTTTAATTTATGCTCATCCAACATAATAATTGGATTTTCTTTATCATCACGAACAAAAACTCTAGAATATTCTTTACAATTACTATCAATAAATCTTATTTCTACTTTTCTAGTTTTATTTAATATAAATTTTTCAATATTATACTCTTTAGATTCTTTCTCAGTATAGAATAAAGCTCCAAGGAAAGTATCTAGCACAGATTTATTTCTCTCAAGTACAAGTACTTTAAGATCTGATCTATTAAGCAAGTGCCCTAACCATAACCCAGCTATATTCCCACCTACAATAATTACATCATAAATCATAGTGCAAGAGAAATAGATTAGAAATAAAAATCTTTAGATTACTTTATTATTTAGAATCATAAAATATTCTTTAATTTATACTTACGAGTATATGAGAAATATAAGCCCCGGGAGAGGATCGAACTCTCGACATCTGGTTTACGAGACCAGTACTCTACCACTGAGCTACCGAGGCAGAAAAGCAAAATTTAAATCTCTAAACTAACTTAAAAATATTATGAATTTTTCTCAGAGAGTCCTAGCACTAGTCAGAAAGATTCCTAAGGGAAAAGTGACTACATATTTAGAAATTTCTAATACTTTAGATTCAAAAGCTTATAGAGCAGTCGGTTCTGCTCTAAGAAGAAATCCAAATCCAATAAAAATTCCTTGCCATAGGGTTATTAGATCAAATGGAAGTCTTGGTAATTATAAATTGGGAAAATCTAAGAAAATTTCTTTATTAAGAGAAGAAGGTATCAAAATTCAAAATAACAAAATTAACTTAAATATGTATGGTTTTAAATTTAAGTAGTGCCTAGCCCAAAATTTTAACAATGGAAAATCATCAAAAGCATTTTCAGCTAGCTAGAAAAGAAATAGATCTTGCAGATCACCTTTTATATGTAACATATCCAGTAGTTAAAGATTCAAAATTTTTGCTTTCAATCACAGAACATATAATAAATGCATCAAGGTTAGCATTAAGATCTTTTCTAGAATTTGAAAGATATTATAAAAGAATAGATCCTTATTTGCAAAAATTTGAAATGGAACTTCAAATATTCAAAGAAACTCTAATCCCCCAATATAATTTCAATGAAAAGTATTATAGGCTCTTAAAAAAATTAAAAGAACTTGACACATACAATAAAGAATCAGTAATGCGCTTTAAGCGCGGAGATGCTTATATATTAGCTAAACATAATTATAAAATGAAAACTCTAAAAATTGATATAGTTAAGCTTTATTTGAAGCTAACCAAAGAATTTATAGATCTTATTGAAGATACTATGAAGAAAGAACCTAGAGTATTTAATCAAGAACGTCCAGAAAAACCAAGATTTTCACTAGGTTTTAGATAAGATGAACATAGAAGAAGCCCATAAAAAATTAGCATTTGCAGACTATTTGTTAAGTAGAGAAGAAAGTCAGGAATATACAAGAGCTACTTTATCTCATATATTAAAAGCAGCTAACATAGGCATCCTATCTTTAACTAACCTAGATAACAATTCAGCAGGAAGCCCACAAATAATATCAGAAGCATTAGCAAAATTTGATTCTCCAGAAATAAATACATTTTCAGTATTTTACTTAGATTTATTAAAGATGAATGCAAGTAACCAAATAAGTAAAAATCAAGTCAGAGATGCTTTAGAAAAAGTTAAAGCATTTCTAAATTATGTAAAAGAGGAAAAAGAATGGCAAAATACAAGTCAATAGTTCCAGACACATCTGCAATAATTAATGGAGTTCTTTCAAGAGATATAGAAAATAAAAAAATCTCAGTTTCTACAATTATAATACATAATGCAATCATAGCAGAATTAGAAAATCAAGCTAATCAAAATCGAGAAGTAGGATTTCTTGGATTAGATGAACTAAAAAAATTATCAGAACTTGAAAAACAAAATCTATTTCAATTAAAATTTGAGGGTTCTCGTCCTAAACCAATAGAAATAAAGCATGCAAAGAAAGGAGAAATTGATGCAATTATAAGACAATCTGCTTGGGACCATGATTCTGCATTATTAACTTCTGATAAAGTTCAAGCAGAAGTAGCAGAAGCAATGGGTATGAATGTGCTCTTCCATGAATACATACTTCCAGAAAGAGAATGGAGTTTTGTTAAATTATTTAAACCAAATTTTATGTCTGTTCACATAAGAGAAAAAGAGCAGATGTTTGCAAAAGCAGGTTCTCCAGGAAATTGGAAATTTGTAAAAATCAATAAAAGGGCAGCTACTGCAGAAAGTATAGAAAAACTTGCAGAAGAAATAGTTGAAATAGCTAAATCAGATTCTGAATCGTTTCTAGAAATAGAACGTAAAGGCAGCATAATAGCTCAGCTGAAAAATTATAGAATTGTAATAACTAAGCCCCCATTTTCAGACGGTTGGGAAATAACTATAGTTCGTCCTGTAAAAAAATTATCCATAAAAGAATATGGTTTAGATCCAAAATTACTGCACAGAATAGAAGAAAAAGCAGAAGGAATCTTAATTGCAGGTGCACCAGGAAATGGAAAAACTACTTTTGCTCAGGCAGTTGCAATAAATTATGCTTCTAAAAACAAAATCGTAAAAACTCTAGAAGCTCCTCGTGACTTATATCTTCCTAGTAACATTACACAATATGCAATTTCAAAAGGGACTCCACAAGAGCTACATGATATAATGCTTCTCACTCGTCCAGACTATGCAATTTTTGATGAAATGAGAAACACTAATGACTTTAGACTATATTCAGATCTAAGACTAGCAGGAGTAGGAATGGTAGGAGTAATACATGCAACTGCACCAATAGAAGCAATGCAAAGATTTATAGGAAGAATAGAACTAGGGATGATTCCATCTATAATTGATACTATAATATTCATAGAAAAGGGATTAATATCACAAGTACTTTCTTTGAAAATAACAGTTAAAGTTCCTAGTGGAATGACAGAAGCAGATCTAGCTCGTCCAGTTATAGATATAACAGACTTCATAACAAATGAACTAAAATATGAAGCTTATACATATGGAGAACAAACAGTAATAATTCCTGTAAGAAAACAAAAGAAAAGCAAGACCACATTAATACTTGAAAGAGCAATCAAAGAACATTTAGGAAAAATGTTAAACATTCCTCTGGAAGTAGAAGAGTTGGCTCCAAACAAATATGCATTATTTGTATCAGAAGAACATATTCCGCAAGTTCTTGGAACTAAAGGCTCTAGAATTAAATCTATAGAAGAAGATCTAGGAATAGGAATTGATGTTCGTCCTCTAGTTGAAGAGGAAAGATATATTCCTAGCAATTTAAAATATAATCTTAGAGAAAGCAAAAAGTATCTTGTGTTCCAGCTATCTAAGCCAAGAAAGCTTGCAGATCTTTATATTAATGGAGAAAGAATTTCTAGTCTGCCAGTATCTAGAAAAAACGAAATCAAAATTTTTAAGAAAACCAAAATAGGAAAAAAGATACTAGCAGCACTAACTTCTAATGCTAAATTAGAGTTTAGCTAAACCAAACATTTAAAAAGGAGCTAAACAGATTAAAATTAAATTAAGATGGCAGAAGAACAAAAAGGAATCACTGAAACAAAATTCGAAACTGAAGCAACTAAACTTGTAAAGGAAGAATTAAAAGAAGCTTCAGTTAAGAAATCAAAAGATTTCAGAGATATAGTCAGAATCAGAGATAAAGATGTTAGCGGAAATAATTCTATTTATTTAGCAATAGCTAAAGCTAAAGGAGTTAGCTTCATGTTTTCTAATGCTGTCTGTAATGTTCTAGGAATAAACAAATCCAGAAAAGCAGGAGATTTTTCTGTTCCTGAAATAGAACAAATTGAAGAAGTAATAAAAGATCCTAAGAAAGCAGGTATTCCTTCATGGCTTTTTAATAGACGAGGAGACTCAGACACTGGAGAGGATCTACATCTAAGCTCCTCAGATCTAACTCTAAGAAAAGAATTTGATATAAGAAATATGAAGAAAATCAAAAGCTATAGGGGAATGAGACATGCTCGTGGTCTAAGAGTTAGAGGCCAAAGAACTCGCAGCACAGGCAGAAGAGGCGCTACATTAGGTGTTGCAAGAAAGAAAAAATCAGGCAAGAAGTAAATTTCTTTTATTTTCTAGGTTACCAATAAATTTAAATTACTTATTAATTAGAAATTTTTTATGGATAAAGAATATCTTGTAATGAATCCTTTAGAACTTGCAAAAATAGCAAGTAAGAAATCACTAAGAGAAATAATTTTTCTAACATATTGTAAGCCTTCTACTGTAAAAGAAATGTCCCAGATAATAGGAGAAAGTATGGCGTCAGTCTATAGAAAAGTTAAATATCTAGAGTCACATAAAATTATCAGGCTGGCAGGTAGAGCCCTAACTAATGATGGAAAAAGAGTATCTCTTTATAAATCTAGAATTAAAGAAATAAATATTATATTTGAAAATGGAAAATTAGCAGGACATTGTACTTTAGATGACAAATGCAAAACTGAACAAATACATACAGTTATTGAACTTAATCCTAAATAAGTTTTAGTAGAAACTTTTATAAAATCAAAATTAACAAGAACATTTCTTAAGGTGATAAAATGACATATAATACAAGATTACATATAGATTATTATATTCCAAGCGGAATTCGTGAAAATATATATTATTATTCTCCAGTAAAAAGATTAGAAGCCACAATAAATCATATAATAAGTGATCCAGCAAGTGTATCAAGAAAACATGATACTACTTCTTATATAAGATCTGTAGAAGATTTTTTAGTAAATCTACTAGAAGATTATCAAGATCTAGGATTAATAGATAGAGAACATACAGAGAAATTAAGAAAGTTATATGTAGCTATTAATGAATATTCTTTAAAGGAATATAATATCGCAGTAATAATGGGCTCTTGGGGAAGTAGAACTGAGTTTCCTGCGCTTGTAAACTTAACAAATTTAGATAAAGAAATAAGAATTATTAATCCTTATTTAGGTGATTAGAAACATTTATAAATTGCTTAAATATAGCATATGTTAGCCACAAAAACAGTTTTCCTCTAGTCAAGAGGTTGGCACAAGTTTCTGTGGTTTTTATACAATGGGAGACCCAAGAAGATTAAGAAAAAAATACAAGACGCCGCTACACCCATGGCAGGCATCTAGAATTAAAGAAGAGATAGCATTACTTAGAGAATATGGGCTCTCAAATAAAAAAGAAATCTGGAAGATAGAAAATTATCTAAGAAGCTGGCAAACCCGTGCTAGGAAGATTATAGGATTGCCTCCAGAAAAACAAGAAGAAGAAACTAAAATCTTAATGAGCACTATTTCTAAACTCGGAATACTAAAAGAAGATGCACATTTAGATGATATTCTTGCTCTACAGCTTAGAGATGTTCTAGACAAAAGATTGCAAACAATAATTTATAAGATGGGATTAGCAGCAACAATAAAGCAATCAAGACAATTTATTGTACATAATAAAGCAATGGTTAATGGTAAGAGAATAAATTCCCCCTCTTTTTTAGTTAATAAAGGTGATAAAGTAGAATTTGTTCCAGGATTCAAACCAGTTATTCTTACCAAAAAACCACAAGAAGTAGAAGCTCCTAAGAATGCAATAGAAGAAGCAGAACAGCAAGCTGAAGCTTCTAAAATACAAGCATCAAATAAAAAATCAAAAACTCCTGCTAAAAAAACTAAAGAAGTTAAGAAGGTAAAAACAAATGGCTAAAGAAATTAGAACCGGAATAGCACACATTTATGCATCATATAATAATACCATTATTCACATTACAGATCTGACTGGAGCAGAAACAATTACGCTAGCTTCAGGCGGACAAGTAGAAAGATCTGACAGATTAGAATCAAGTCCTACTGCAGCAATGAAAGCTGCAAAGAAAGCAGCTCTAGCAGCAAAAGAAAAAAATATAGGAAGGTTATTTGTTAAAATTAGAGCACAGGGAGGACATAATGGAGCTAAATATCCAGGACCTGGTGCACAACCAGCAATCAGAGCGTTAACAAGATCTGGAATCAGAATATTATCAATTGAAGATGTAACACCAATTCCACATGGTGGTTGTAAAAAGAAAGGGGGAAGAAGAGGCCGAAGGCCATAAATTAAAATGAAAATATCAAAATTAAGTTCTGAGGATAATATATTAAAAATATTAATTGAAGATACAAATCCAGAGTTTGTTAATAGTTTAAGAAGGGCAATAGTTTCAGAAGTACCTGTTTTGGCAATAGAAGATGTATATTTTCTTAAAAATAAAAGTGCACTATATGATGAGATGCTTGCTCTAAGATTAGGATTAATCCCACTAAAAACAGATCTAAAGTCCTATAATCTACAAGAAGAATGCTCTTGTAAGGGAAAAGGCTGTGCAAAATGTCAAGTAAAGCTAAGTCTAAATGTAGTAGGACCTTGCAATGTATATGCTAAAGATATAGTTAGTAGTGATCCATCTGTAATTCCAATATATCCAGACATGATTATAATCAAGTTACTAAAAGATCAAGAAATTTCTTTAGATGCAGTTGCAGTTCTAGGACGAGGAGCAAACCATGCTAAATGGTGTGCAGGATTAGCATACTATCAAGAAGTTCCAGAAATAAATATATCTTCAGGAATCTCGCCGAAAGATTCTCAGATTTGTATTAAACACTGTCCAAGAAATGTTTTTGAATTAAAAGATAAGAAATTAGTTGTCAAAAATAACTTAGCATGTAATCTATGTAAATCCTGTCAGGATAGAACAAACAATGCAGTAGCAATCACTGGAGATAAATCAAAATATATTTTCATATTAGAGAGCTGGGGACAATTAAGTCCTAAAGAAATATTAAGTAAAGCTACAGAGTTAGTAACAAAAAAACTCAAAGAAGTAAAACTCAAGTAAGCTCTTGTCATCGCTTATGCTTATGCAGGGATGGCAGAGTGGTCAAATGCGCAAGGTTGAGGGCCTTGTCCCTTAGTGGGTCCGCGAGTTCGAATCTCGTTCCCTGCATTCAAAAATGAAGAAAACAAAAAAAACAAACATACACCTGAAGAAACTTATTCAGGATTTGAAAAAGAAAAAAACTCCAATATGGGTAAGAATAGCTAGGGATCTCGAAAAACCTACAAGAATCAGACGAGCAATTAACCTCACAAAACTAAACAGATATACTAAAGACAACGAACAAGTCATAGTTCCTGGAAAAGTTTTAGCTACTGGTAATCTAAATCATAAGCTTATAATTGCAGCATATCAGTTCTCAGATACTGCTTATAAAAAACTTAAAACTACAGGTTCAGAGGTTATGCAAATCAGGGACTTAATGGAAAAAAATCCAAAAGGTTCAAAGATTAGGATAATAGGTTAAAATGAAAGTTATAGATGCTACAAATCTCATACTAGGAAGGCTTGCAACAAAAGTTGCAAAACTAGCATTAGAAGGAGAAAAAATATCTATAATAAACTCTGAAAAAGCAGTAATTTCTGGTAAGAAAAAAATGGTTTTAGCCAGATTTAAAGATATTAGAGAAAAAGGAGATCCTTTCCATGGACCTTTCTATCCTAGAATGCCAGACAGAATAGTAAAAAGAGCTATCAGAGGAATGCTTCCATATAAAAAAGAAAGAGGTAAGAAAGCATATAAAAACATTAAATGTTATATAGGAATACCACTAAATTTAAAAGATGCTAAATCAGAAACCATAAAAAGAGCATCAATCTCTAAAACTACAGCAAAATTTATTTACGTGGGAGAAATTTCAAAATTATTAGGAGCTAAGTTATAAGATGCCTGCCAAAAAGAAAACCACAAAGGAAAAAGCAAAATCAAAAGTAAAAATAGCACATGCAAGTGGAAAAAGAAAAACATCCATAGCTAAAGCTACAATTAAAGAAGGCAAAGGCATTGTTAGAGTAAATAAAGTTAATCTAGACCTAGTTAAGCCAGAACTGGCAAGATTAAGAATTAGAGAGCCGCTAATGATCGCTGGTCAAGCTATAACAGATAAATTAAATATTAATATAACAGTAACGGGTGGTGGCTGGAGTTCTCAGTCTGAAGCAGCAAGATTAGCTATTGCAAAAGCAATCATAGCTTATACAGAAGATGAAGAACTAAAGAAAAAGTATTTAGAGTATGATCGTCTTTTACTTATTGCAGATACAAGAAGAAAAGAACAAAAAAAGCCTGGTACACATTCTAGAGCCAGAGCAAAGAGACAAAAGAGTAAGAGATAAAGGAGGAAAAAAACAAGAAATGATAATTCCAATAAGATGCTTTTCATGCGGAAAACCAATAGCCCAATTATGGGAACAGTATAAAGAAAGAGTAGATTCTGGCGAAGATAAAAAGACAGTTTTAGACGATCTAAAATTAAGCAGATATTGCTGCAGAGCAATGTTTCTGAGCCACATAGAACTAATTGATTTAACCGCAAGATTTAAGCACGCATAGAATGAATATTAATATAAATCTGATATTTGCAATCATTCTATACTCTCTACTTGCAGTCTTTTTCTATCGGAGACGTAAAAAGATAAGTCTTCAATTTTTATTTATACTTCCATTCTTGATCTATAGAACAAAGCGAGGTATAAAGTTTATGGATAGACTCGCTAAAAAATATAAAAAAGCCTGGAAAGCTTGGGGCTTAATAGGAGTTCCTATAGGTTTTATAGTAATGGTTGCGGTTCTAGGATTACTAATACACAATCTTGTTCAAATCTTTTTAAAGCCTGCTGTATCTTCTGGTGTAGCATTTGTCCTGCCATTTAAGTTAGCAGGCCCAGTAATATATGTGCCTATAGGATATTTTTTTATTAGCTTGTTTGTAGTAATAATAGTACATGAAGGAGCCCATGGAATACTATCAAGAGCTTATAATCTTAAAATAAGATCTACAGGATTAGGATTATTTGCTATATTTCCATTAGCGTTTGTAGAACCAGATGAAAAACAACTAAATAATAGTTCTCATAAAGCGCAATTATCAATTTTCAGCGCAGGAGCATTTTCAAATTTATGCACAGCAGCTATAGTTTTACTTTTAACTACATTAGTTGTAGCACCCGCAGCAGCTAATATTCTGGATTATCAAGGAATATATATTGATGATACAATTCCAGGATTTCCTGCTGAAAAAGCAGGCTTAGCATCTGGAGATATAATCCATAGTATAAATGGAAAACCTACCACAACTTATGAAGAATTTGCTGCGATCATGGATAATATCACTCCTGGAGATGAAATTTTTATTAAAACGCAGTCTCAAGATATATTAATAAAAACCATAGAAAATCCTAACAATAATTCTCTTGCATATATGGGAGTTAAATTTAGTCAAAACATAGGCATAAAATCCCATATTAGTGAAAAATTCGGCGAAACAATACCCTATAGCTTAATTTATTTGTTAAAGCTTTTAAATTGGATATTCATACTAAACATAGGTATAGGTGCAGTTAATCTTCTTCCATTAGGGCCAATAGATGGTGGAAGAATGCTTAGCATAACTCTAAATAAATATATGAAAAATAAAAAGAAAGCTGCTAAAATCTTTAAAGCAATCTCAATTTTTACTTTAGTGCTTTTGATTTTAAACATAATAGGCCCATATATAGCTAAATTATTTATATAAGATAATTTTCTTTTTTTAGAATTTTTCAAAATTTAAACCAAAACGCTTATAAATGATGTATGCACTCTATATCAGTGCAGCTATGGAGACCGCAAAGTCAGTGCTATCTATATTAAGGCACCTTGGAATAGAAGTAGATGAACAAACAACCAAAGTAGTTAATATTCTAGAAGAAGAAGGTAATGTTTCTGAAAATAAACTAGCTGAAGCTATTGGTACTAAGATAAATGCAGTTAGAAAATCATTGTATAAATTAGGAAATTTAGGGTTTGCTACATATTCTAAGATAAAAGATGAAGATAGAAAATGGTGGTATCTTTACTTCTGGAAATTAGATAAGGATAAAATTCTAGAAAAATATCTAGCATACAGAAAAAAAGAACTAGCCTTAAAGAAAAAAGCACTTGAATCTGAGCAAAAATTTGCATTTCAGTGCAAGAATTGTGCCAAGAAGCTAGAATACAATGAAGCACTTGATTTTGATTTCAAATGTGATGAATGTGGTCATCTATTAAAAGAAATCAGTAATAACTCTTTTATTAATAATCTTAATTCAGAGATAGAAGAATTAGAAACTGAGCTGAAAGCCGCAGCTTAAGTCCATTTCTTCCTCCTTTCTTTTTTAAATCTGAAAATCTAAAACCTTATAAGAAATCCTAATAAATAAAAGATAACAAAACTAGCAAAGAAAATCAAAGCTGGCTTTTTTGCAGGCTTCTTATTAATGCTTGAAAATATACTTCCTTGTATTATATACAAGCCAAAAAATATTCCAAAAATAATTTCTAAATCCCATAAGAATATATAATTAATAAAAAATCCAAGAATTGCTCCAACTATTCCTGCTCGAATATCTAACTTATGTGCAAACATTTGCAAATGTTTATATTTTTTAAGAAAAGGATCTAATTCTTCTTTAGTTAATTTATAGAGTACATATCCCATTAAATATCCTAAACTAACTACTAGTGCTAGCAAAATATTCATAGATTGCAATACTAATTCTAAATAATTATAGGCCATTTTATATGATTTTATTCTGCTACGATCAATGTTGAAGTTCTTTCTACATCCTTTAGTACTCTAATTTCTTCTAAAAGAAAATCATTTAATTGTGAAACATCATCAACTTCAATTTTAGCAATTAAATCATATTCACCATAAACAATATGTGCATCTTTTATGTTTACCTTATTTAGTAATGCGTTAATTATTTCTTTCTCAGTTCCAGATTTTGACATAATTAATAAATATGCTTTTACCATATGTTTTCTGAAGGATATAATATTTATAAATCTTTTTAAATGTCCAGCAGCTAAGGATTAGAATGCCAACCAATGTTGATTATGAGTATATAGAGGCTGAAAAGAAGTTTCATGAAGCTAAAACTCCTAAAGAGAAGTTTGAAGCTCTTAAGAAAATGCTATCAACAGCACCAACGCATAAAGGTGCTGAAAAACTTAGAAATGATATCAAAAAGAAAATATCTCAGTTAAAACAAAATATTAATAAAGCAAAACAACAAAAGAAAACTAAATCTTTAACAATTAAAAAAGAAGGAGCAGGCACTCTTGCAATAATAGGATTTCCAAATTCTGGAAAGTCCACGCTGCTCTCAAAACTCTCAGGAAAGTCAGTTCCAATAGGAGAATATGAATTCACTACTAAAAACCCTGAGCAGAGAATGATTCCATTTGAAAATATTAAACTTCAAGGCATAGAAATCCCTGCTATCTATCAAGGATTTAGTGAAAGCAAAAATTCTGGGCAACTTCTAAGTTTAATAAAAAACACAGACATGATTTTAATCATAATAAAAGATAAAGAAGATCTTAATATTATAAAACAAGAACTTAAAAAAGGAGGAATAGAATTGACCTCTAAAGAAAAACATTATGAGAATTTTATATTTTACATGCCATACATAATAATTCAAAAAGATATGTTTGAAGATCCTGAGTTGCTAAATAAAGTCTGGAAAAAATTAGGAAAGATTCGTATTTCCACAAAAACAAAAGGTAAGGGAATTGCAAAGAAACCAATAATCTTAGACATAAACTCTACTGTAAGATATGCAGCCAAAATAATACATAAAGACTTTGTAAAGAAGTTTAGATACGCAAAAATCTGGGGACCTTCTGCAAAGTTTAAGGGTCAGCAAGTAGGTCTAGATCATAAGTTAAAAGATAATGATATCATAGAAATCTTCACAAACTAGCACCAGTTAACTTTAAATTTATATTGCTTCTAAGAAAAAGTGATCTATATGGGTTTTTTTGATATCTTCAAAAGAAAGAAACCGCAAGAACCAGAACCAGAGATATATAGTATTAGCTTTTCCGAATTACCAAAATTTCTAGACAATAAAGCCAGCCAGAACATAAAAGAATTCAAGGCAGAATGCTCAGAAAAGATCCAAGAATTAATTTCTCAATTTAGCATATTAAAGGACAAAGCCAAATTACTAAAACAATCTAAACTTAAACCAGATGGAGACTATCCTGCTAAGCTTCTAAACATTTCAATATCTCTGAGAGAACAATACTATAAAGATATAGAAAACAAATCCGATATATCTTCTCCAGAGTTAACTTATAATGAAATAGAGAAATTTATTGATAATACTGCAAAAATCTTACTAAAACTAGACCTACCGCCACAAAAAGCTAGTATACTAATAATGTGTTTTGGAGAATCTATGGAACAACTAGACAAACAAATCCAAGTTCTAAAAAGAAATCTTAAAGAACTTAGTAATCTTTTTAAAAAGAAAGGATCAATTCTTAAGGAATATTCTGAAATCATAGATAGATTTAATCTTATACAAGAAATTAGAAAAAATATTTCTGAAGCGCAAGAATTCATCCAGCTTTCAAATCAGAAAATAAAAGAACATGAACTTAAAAAGAATAATATCTTTGAACAACTAAAAACCTTAGTTCCTGAAGATATTAAAGAAATAGAACAACAGGCTAATTTTCTAAGGGATCAAAAAATATTATATGATCAGAAAATAGATAATTTATTTAGCCCATTCAAAAGATTATTTAAAAAATTTAAATATGCATCAGATACAAAAAATAATGATATTCTAAATTCCTATTTAAAATCCCCAAATAAAGCATTCATATTTGAAGATTCTTCTTTAACAATATTAACTCTTCTAAAAAGCCTAGAAGAAAGTATAAACTTAGGAAACATTAACTTAGATAATAAACAAAAATCAAAATTTTTAGAATCTAAAACAAATCTAACAGAAGAAAGACTAAAAACTCTAAGGGAAGAATATCAAGCAATTATTAAAGCATTAGAAGCCAAAGAAAAACTTCTAGATGAAAAGATTGCTCCAATAAAAGATAAAGAATCTCTATTAAAGAAAGAACTAAATGAATTAGAATCTAAGCTGGACATAATTTCTAGAGAACTTAAAAACAAACACAGAACTCTTGAAAAGAATCAAACTGAGCTCCAAGACAATATATCAGAGCTAAAACAACAAATCTTAAAGTCAACAAACCAAGATATTGAGATTTCTTTTTAAAATTTACATAAGTTTTTTATATTAAGAGTTCTTTAATTATAATATTTAAGGAGGTGTATTGGCTTAGTAATTCTATTTTTAAGCCTGCCATATGAAAACACAAAGTAATCTTTTGCAGTATCTCCCAGCTAGTACATATATAAATAAAGGCTATCTACTTTGTCCAGCAGCTGGACAAAGCATAATGTACGAAACCATATGTATAATAGATAAATATAATTTGGATATTACAAAAATATCAAAGCATCAAAAACCATGTGGAATGGTATTTGATTATAAAGAACCAGAATATCGCTGTCCTATAGACAAACATAATTCTTGTAGGTTTAGAGAACCAATAAAAGAAAAACCACTTATAATAAAAGATAAAGAAATAACTTTAGATAAGGCGCAAACCAGACTTGGAAGTTTTAATGTTAAATTAGGGGAGATTTTTGCAGATGGGGAAACAGAAGGGCTCGAATGCAGAACGTGAGTTAGTACAAATGCTCTGGGGTTCTGGATTCGCAGCTGTAAGGGTGGCAGGTTCAGGAGTAAGTAAATATCCAAGTCCTGATATAGTTGCTAGCAATGGTTCTAGAATTCTTGCAATAGAATGTAAAACTACACTTAAAGATCATCAATATTTTCATCCTGAACAGATTTCTCAGCTTATTGGATTTGCAGAGCAATTTAAAGCAACCCCCATTCTCGCAGTTAAATTCACAAATAAGGGTTGGTTCTTTTTTAGTCCAGAAGACTTAGAAAAAACTCCCTCACATAATTTAGTTATCAAAAGAAAAGATGCTTCAAAAGGAAAATTTCTATTGGATTTGAAAAATGAAATCTGAAATATATATATTAGATGCTTCTGCAATAATTAATGCATCGTTCTTGCCAGAAGGCAAACTGCTTACAACAGAATTAGTAAGAAATGAAATCAAAGATCATGAATCAAAACTTCTTCTAGAATCTGGCCAGATTAAGATCTTTGAACCAAGCAAAGATTCTCTAGAAACAATTAAAGAACTGATTAAAGAACATAAACTTAAACTTAGCCTTTTCTCAGAAGCAGATATTTCAGTTTTAGCACTAGCTTTAGAGTTTGCTAAGAAAGAAGAAGTAACTATTGTAACTGATGACTATGATATTCAAAGTTTATGTTCTAAAATAGAAATAAATTATAGACCAGTTATCTTTGAAGGTATAAGATAAAAATAAAATATAGTTCTAGATGGTTATTTTTGAAAGATAAAGAACTTAATATTTTTGAGGCACAAATTTAAAAACAGTTTTAGCTACTCTAAAATCTTATACTTTAATTGGCATATACAAGCAGTTTAATTAAAACAAGCAATTTAATTAAAAAAATTTAATTAAAAATCTCTAAAACACCTTTAAAAATTATTTTCTAGTTAACTCTCTAAAAAATTTTTTCTTACCAAGATACAATAAGAAGCCTATCAAAAATATAGAGATAGCTATTGGTGATCCGATTATATATGTATATACCATATACTTAGTACCTTTTGCAGCATTATAAGTAATATATGTCAAATACATAAAAAATACAGAAATAATAACTGAAAATACAAGCAATGCATAATATAGTTTATCTGCTACTCTATGAATCTTTGAAGATTCAAATGTTGCTAATTTTGATTTTTTTATTTTTAATTTATTTATTTTCATCTTCCAAGCTCCTTCATTAATATATTAAATAGTTCCACTCCTCCTTTAATAAAGTGATGTTTTCCATTTATACAAAATTTTTCTCCAAATTTAACCACTGCATCTGCTTTAAGTCTTGAAGAATAAATCAGTACAGGAACAGGATCCTTAGAATGTGCATGAATCCTGCATGGTGTTGAATGGTCAGCAGTAATACAAATAACCACGTCCTTCAAATCAATCTTGTCTAGCAATGGCCCAATAAATTCTCTATCTATGTCCTCAAGAGCTTTCTTTTTTCCATGTAAGTCTCCTCTGTGAGCATACTTATCTGGACTTTTTATCTCAAAATAAAACTCATTAAATTTATTCCAATTTTTTAAGAGAGTATTAAGCAAAGCCTTATTTGTTTTTGGCCTTTTTAACACAGTCATTCCAGATAGAGTAGCTATAGCCTTTTCAACAGGCATGTGGCCTATTATTGCCCATTTTCCTCTCAATTTTTTCAAAGGAGGCAAAGCATTTCCTGCTCCCCTCATAAGAATATAATTAACTGGAGATAATCCTTCTTGTTTCCTCTTAAGATTTATCTCAAGGTCACCTAAAATTCTTTTACTAAGTTCAGTAAATTCATTAACAACTGCAGCAGTAATGAATGCTTCCCTGGAGCCATCTAATGGAACTGCTTTATTAACCTTGAGAGGTTTATTTCTTGGATTTGCAGAGCTAATATAATTTTTTACAACTTCATATCCAGGATGTGTATTGGAAATCTTTGGAGATAAATTCTTTCCAGAAATTATAAATACAGCCCTATAACCTATAGTAGGCACAAATCTAACTCTATATCCTAGCACTTCTTTAATCTCAGAGAGTTTTTTAACGATATGTTTTACTTCAATAGGTTTAAGATCTGCTCCTGCTTGCACATCTACAGCCTCATTATCTTTAACATACGCAAAATTACATCTTAGTACTATTTCTCCAGGATTAAATTTAACATCAGCACCATAAGCTTCTAAAGGGCCTCTACCTCTATGTACTTTAAAAGGATCATTTCCAAGCAAGCTAATCATAGATTCATCAGACTCAGGAGCAATATTTTCTGCAATAGGATACATTATCCCTCCCTGTCCTAAAGAAATCAACTTATCCATATTTGGAATTTCTGCTATCTCTAAAGGAGTAGCCCAATCAAACTCTCTATATTCTACATCTCCTGCTCCATCTAATATAATATAAAGTAATTTTTTTTTCATTTAACTAATTGTTATAGGTTTGTTTCTCTGCACATAAGTTGCAGCATCATCTAAATGATTTTCAGTTTCAGAATATATAGTAAACAAAATATCTCCAACCTTTACTTTGTCTCCAATATGCACATTCAAATAAAGTCCTGCTTTCTTATCATAAGGTGCTCCAGCGAGTCTGGCAGCTTTTGATAATATATCATCATTAACCACAGAAATTTTCCCATGTCTTGTAGATCTTACTTCATAAACTATTTTTCCAAGCTTAATTTTATCTCCAGAAATTGATTTAGAAGCACCATCTTGTGCAGAAATTATTTCTTTAAATTTCTTCAAGGCTTTTCCAGAATCTAAAATTTTCTTAGCTAATTTTTTACCTTGCCCTTTTTTAGCCTTTCCACCCATCTCCAACAAAATTCCAGCCATATAAATAGATTTTTCTCTTAAATCCTGAGGTGCGCGTTTGTCTCTTTCTAATGTCCATAAAACATCTCTTGCTTCTAATGCTGGACCTAATCCATTACCTATTGGCTGGTTTCCTGGAGTCTTTATAACCTCTACTTTTATATTCAACCTCTTACCAAGATCAATAAACTTTTTCCTTAGATCATTATATTCTTTAAGTGTTTTAACCTTTGAAAATTCACCAACAGGAATATCAATCAAAACATGAGTTGCTCCAGCAACATATTTTTTAGCCATAATGCTAGAAAGCAACATAGGAGTAGGATCTAAACTTAATGGATGTTCTATTTTTATAATATCATCATCTGCAGGAGCTAAATCTAAAGATCCGCCCCATACCATACATCCACCAGTTTTGTTAACTATTGTTTTGATCTCAGCAACATCATCAAAACTAACTCTTGTTAGCACTTCCATTGTGTCTGCAGTACCTGCTGGACTTGTAATAGATCTAGAAGATGTTTTTGGCATCTTTAATCCAGATGCAACAACAATAGGCACAACTAACATAGTAGTTCTATTACCACCAATTCCACCAATACAATGTTTGTCTATGATTGGTTTTTCATCCCAAGTTATAACATCTCCTGTTTCTGACATTGATCTAACCATATATTCAACCTCTTCCATAGAAAATTTTCTCATATATGCAGAAGCAATAAAGTATGCGATCTCTGCCTTTGTAAGTCTTCTATCAACAATATCAGTAACAATATCATAGAATTCTTTCTGATTCAATGCTTTATTATCCATTTTCTTCCGTATTGCTGTTATTGAAGATAATCTTTCCTCTGGAAGCACAGTAACTAATTCACCATCTACTATCTTTAATTTCTCTTTAACATCTACAAATATGCCAATTTCATCATCTTTAAGTTCTTCAGAAGAATTTGCTACTGCTACTAAATATTTATTAGAACTCATAATCCTTACTTTATCCATAGGTTTAAGATCAAATAACTCTATTAGCTTTGGATTAAGAACAACAATATAGCTTCCTCGAGCATCTATGTTATATATTCGGCTCTTTAGTTTCATTGCCTTTCTCCTTTTCAGAAGGACCTAATTTAAGGACCTCTGCCCAAGTATGTTTTCCTATATCTTTAATTGTGATTGCTGCTATAGATAGCAATATAGGACCAATTATGATTCCCATAGCACCCATAACATGCATTCCACCTAGGAAACCTAAAAGAACTATTAATGGGTGTATGTTTGCTCTTCTACTCATGTATTGCGGCCTTACTACATAATCTAAGAAACCCATAATAGTTACACCATAAATTATAATTCCAATACCAGTAAGCCAATTATCTTGTAGTATACTTATAACTCCTACAGGTAAATAAATAAGATATGGACCGATTATCGGGAGGAAAGATAATATACCCATAGCTATACCTGCTATCAATGGATATGGTAATCCAAATATATAGAAACCAATTCCACCTACTAGTCCTTGTATCAATCCAACAACTAATTGTACATAAACATAAGCATTAACAGTAATTTTTATCTCTTTAAACATCATACTTTTCTTATCAGATGGAAGAGGCAACATTTTCTTTAGCTGTATAGATAATTTATGTCCATCTCTTAAGAAGTAAAAGAAAGAAATAAAGAATACCACAAAAGATAGCATTATTCCAGGAAGTTTATGTAATTGATTTGATAGTCTTATGATCATTTCATTAATTATAAAACTTATAATATCCTTTGCATTAAACGCAACAGCAGATTCTGTATTTATTAATGTTGGAGGAAGTTTGCTAACCAACATATAAATCCTAACTGTTTCATTTAGCAAGAACTCTAAACCATATCTTAAAGCAATAATAGAAATACCAAATAATAATAAAGTAATCAGTACCGCAGACACATTCATTGACAGCCTATGTGCTAATTTTTTATACACTGGAGACAGTAAATATGCTACAATCGCTGAAAATATTATAACTGTAAAATATGGTTGTAAAAGCATGAAAGACAGGATTAAGAATCCTAGAATAGTAATTAAATATACAATATATTTATAATCAGTCTTCATACTATAAATTCAAAAGCTAGCGTTTTAAATAATTTTTCTTTTAACGCTCTCCTTTTTTGACAGGCTCAAAGCCCCACTGATCTATTGCAATTTTTAATTCTTTATGATCTTTAGCATATTTATCCAAAGGAATCTCTTTAAGAGCAGCGTCTACAGCTTGCCTTACAGCAGTTGCTCCTTGCTGAGTACCTTTCTTATGTCCATGTACACCGCCACCACATTGAATTATTATATCAGTTTCTAGAATATTCATCAGAGCAGGAATCAAGCCAGGATGCATTCCTCCAGAACATACAGGAAATATTGGCTTAATCTTTCCCCAGTCTTGCTTTAGCATTTTAGCTTCTTTGTCTTCAGAGATATACATATCTGAGATTTCTTTAGCAATGTTTTTTACATCTTCTTCAGAACCTTTCATCTTGCCTACGATAGCTCCAATATGAATCTGATCTACGCCTATAAGTCTGGATATCTTAGCTAATGTAAGCATTGACATGCCATGATATGGATTTTCTGTAAACATTCCATGTCCTGCCCTATGAGCATGTATTGCTAACCCTAAATCTGCTTCTCTTAGTGCTTGAAGAGTACCCCAACCACCAGTTACAATATCAAACATTATATATTCTCCACCTAAGCTCTTAACTAATCTAGCTCTTCTTAGAGCTTCTTTAGTCTCAGCAGTAACATTTGCAAAATAAACTTTCTTTTCTCCAGTTTCTTGCTCAGCAAGATCTCTCATTTTTAGGGTTTCTTTAGCTCTTTTATCAAATTTATTAAATTTCATAGAACTGAGATTCTCATCATCTTTAACAGCATCTAATCCGCCAACCCAAGAATCATAGGCTACCTTAGCATGTTCTTTCTCGTTTAATCCTACTTTAGGCTTAACTATAGTGCCTGTTAAAGGCCTATCTTTAACTTTTAGCATCCTTCTGATCCCATAAATTCCGAATAAAGGTCCTTTAAAGGATCTTAGAATACTTTTAGGAAAACTTATATCTTGCAATCTTAAGTTTCTAACAGCCTTCATTCCATAGATATTTCCCCCAATACTAGACATTATCTCAGGCATGTTTCCAGCTTCAAATAGCTCAGAATTATATGCTACTTTTATTTCATTGGTTTGTTTATCTATACTATAAACATGTGGCTTAAGTTTTTCAGCAATTCTTGGCTTCATAGTAGAAATACTAGTCCAAGTTCCAATAGAACTTTCTCCTGCAACATGCTCAGAAACCTCTTCTAAAGTATAACCATCAGTAGGTTCAATATAATATTCACAAACTAAATCATTATCTGTTGGTTTATATTTTAAATCAATATATTTAAGTTTCATTTTTTCCTCCTTAATTTACTTTTCATTCTTTAAGTTAGAGCTAGATATTCTGGAATTAACGCAACGCTGCTTAATATAACTGTCGGATGTTCTTTGTACAGTTCATCAAACTTATCTACTCCAGAAAGAACAGCTATTGTTTTCACTTTAGCAGCATTTCCAGCTTTAACATCAAAAATTGTATCTCCTACCATAAATTCTACTTTGCCTTTAGCAAGTTCTTCTATTCTAAGAATAGCATCTGGTGCAGGCTTTGGATTTTTAATCTCATCATCTCCTAATATTATATCAAATAACTCTGCTGGAACTTTAGTTTGTGTAAGCATGGTTTTTATTTTTGTAGTAGGATTATTAGAAATCAGTGCTAAGTTATAATCTTTCTTAAGTTTCCTTAGAGCTGGAACTACATTTTTAATTTTTTTAGTCATTATAGGGGTTTTAGTGCTAAGAATTTTATAGAAATCTTTCACAATCTTCTTTACTTTTTTATCAGACAGCTCTGGAAAGCAACCCTTTACAACTTCATCAGCAGTCTTCCCGAATAAAGATATTATTTTTTTTCTAGTCTTCTTAGCTAGTTTATATTTCTCAAATACAAGCTTATATGATAACACTTGAGCTTCTATAGAATTTATGATTGTTCCATCAAGATCAAAGCAAATTATCTTTTTATTAACCATATTAGGGAGTCATATATTTCATGAAGTGAGTTTCATACTCTTCCTCACGAACAACTTCTTTATAACCTTCTAATTTATCAATAACAAGAAGTTGTATTTTATGATCTCTATCTATAAGATCTGGAGTGTTTAGAATTTGATATATTTCATCAGCTAGTTCTTTTATTATCTTAATAAATTGCTCTTCTGTTGCTCCTTCCTCTACGCCATGAAACCAAACTTTATCTTTCCATTTACTCATTCCATACTTAGAAATCAGAGTCATAGCATTATCAGATTTCCTGCAAATAAATGCCCTATACACTGTTCCAGAGTTCTCAAATACACTTAAATGCTTACATTCATGGAAATCAGATTCCTTGTCTACAGCCCATAACCTATCATTTATTAATTCTTTAGTCTTAACTTCACCAAGAGTAGCATCTTCCTTACAGATCATACACATATATTCTGAACTCATACTAACAAATACAAAGCAGAACTTTAAATAATTTTTCCAACCAAGTAATTTCTCTCTGCAGATTCTATATTAACCTTAACAGTCTTCCCTAACAAATTTTCTTTAGATTTTATTACAACAGGCTTATATTCTTGAGTTCTTCCAATCCAAGATACAGGTTTTTTTCCTTTTTCATCAATCAATATATCAACAACTTTCCCAATGAATTCTTTATTCTTCTCTAATGCAATCTCATCATAAACTTTAGTAAGAATTCTAGTTCTTCTTCTTGCTTCCCTAGGATGAAATCCTTGCTTCATTTTAGCAGCAGCAGTTCCTGGCCTTGGCCAGAACATACTAATATTCAAGAAATCTGGCTTAATCCACTCAACTAAATCTATAGATTCTTGAAATTGGTCTTCAGTCTCTCCAGGAAACCCACAAATAATATCTGTAGATATTGCAAATCCATGTCTTATTACATGTAATAAACATTTAAAATCTCCCACATTATATTTCCGATTCATCTTCTTAAGAATAGCATCTGATCCAGACTGAACTGGAATATGTAAGAACCAAAAAAGCCTAGCATCTTTTTTCATTAATTTAAATAAGTCGTCTATGATCTTAGCAAAATGTTCAGGATTTCCCATCCCAATTCTAATTTTATAGTTTCCTTTTATCTTAAGAAGCTCTTTCAAAAGCTCAACTAAGGTAGTTCCAGAATCTAAGCCATAAGCAGCAGTATCTTGAGAAGTAATCCATATCTCTTTACAACCCCCATCTATTGCTGCTTGAAATTCTTTCCTAATCTCTTCTATAGGAAAAGAAAACAAATCTCCTCTAGCATGTTTGGTCTTACAATAAGTACATGCTCCTATACATCCTTCAGATATTGGAATCACTGCTATAACTTTATTTTTTCTCTGCCTTTTCAAACCTACTTTTATTTCATTTCTTCTATCTAGAAAAACAACTCTTTCTCCATCCAAAGTCTTAGAAACCGCTTCTCCAATCTTGCTAATATTAAACACTCCAACTATGCTAACTTTCTTTAATTTACTCTCTACAAGATCAGAATCTGCTTGAGGAACACATCCACTAACTATAATCTTCTTCCCAGCAGCCCTAAATTTTTTAATATCTCTAAAAACACTTGATTCTGAAGGTCCCTTGACAGTGCAAGAATTTATAACTATCAAATCTGCCTCTTTCTCAGATGAGATTTTAAATCCTTTTTCTTGAAGCAAAGCTAACATAGCTTCTGAATCAGCTAGATTAGCAGAGCACCCATATGTCTTTAAGCAAATCTTAGCTTTAGCCATACCTATCAAAATGTTAGTAGATTTAAAAAGCTAATGGAGATGGGGGCTTTGTAGAAACCCTCTTAGAAATTATTAAATATTAGCGCAGTCTATTGATAATAAGGCAGTCAGGATCATAAAGTGACATTTGGAAGTACCTTGTCTTTGAAGAAAAACAAGGAC
>JAFCGI010000010.1 GCA_017608235.1 Candidatus Pacearchaeota archaeon | reverse complement strand
AAATTATATGTTAAAAGATATTATATTAAAAGGAGTTTTAAAAAGAGTAAAATTAGCAAGGCAAATAATTAAAGCCGAAGTTCTTGAAGAAGACTTTATTACAGAAATATGTGGCAAACTTGGTTTTAACGATACTGCTTTTAGAGAAAAAAGTGCGAAAGGAAAGTTGATGGATTTTCTATTAGACAAAAATTATTGGGTTAAAAGATTAACTAACAATTAAATTATATGGAGAATAGTATAATTATAAACAAAGACAATAGGATAGAGTTTAAAGGGACAAAAGAATTTGTAGAAATGGCAAGTCATTTATTTCAGAAAGAAAAAAGAGAAGGAATTTTGGAAGGTGAAGAAAGAATGAAATCAAAGATAACAGGTATTATTATTGATAAAATAAGCAAAATCTAACAATTAAATTTATATGAAAAATAAAGAATTAAAAAAGATAATAATAAAAAAGTTAGAAGATCTTACTATGTATTGGGGAGACATATACGATGAAGGAAAAGAACCAGAGATATTTAAAGATATAGACAAGCTTATCAAAGAAATAAAGAAGATATGAAGAAGAAACCAAAGATTAAAGAAAAATCAATAACCAAACTAAGAAAGAAAGCGTGGAAACTTCAATCAATGTATATTAGACAGAAAGAAAAAGGAAAATGTTTTACTTGCGGTGATCAGAGAGATTGGAAAGAACAACAAGCAGGACATTTTGTTCATAGAGATAGTGTAGATTTTGACTTAAGAAATATTCACTGCCAATGTGTTCATTGTAATAAATGGTTACATGGGAACCTAATAAACTATGCAATCAAACTTGAAAGAATTTATGGACATGGTATAATAGAGGAACTAAAGAGAAAAGGAGATCAGATTAAAAAGTGGAAAGTTAAAGAACTTGAAGATTTAATTGAATTTTATAAAAATGAGTTATAGTATATGTCAACTCTTATTTTAGAGAGGGCATACAAGCGATTTAAAAGGTCAAAAAATAACAAAACTGCTACTAAAAAACGAATTAAGAAATTAGACGAGGTTGAAAAAGTTGGTGGCAAGATCATTGTTGCTTATATATCTGATGTAGAAAAGAGTGGCGATAGTTATATTAAAGCTGCGGGTAGTGATGCTTTTATAAAATTAAAAGAAGCGCTTTATCCATCAGAAAATAAATTATAAAATTATGTCAATATTCTCGTTATATAAAAACATGAAGAAGTCAATCAAAGCGCCATCTTATTTTAAGAAATCAAATGAGGAAATAAATAAAATAGATCAGAAGATTGCTCATTCTCTCGGGGTTAGTGTTCATTGGTACAGAGAACAGGAAAAGAAAAGCAATAAACAATTTAATGAAATTGTAGCTGGTTATGCCGATAAGAAAGGTTGGACAGAAAAGGATAAAGAAAAGATGAGGTTTTTACTTAATGCTAAAGATATTTTTATAAGATATACTTGGCATATGTTTAGATGGGAACATTTAGATGATATTTGGGGAACCGCAGAATCCTTAGTTTATGATGAAGATAAAGATGAAATACATATGAAGTGGTTCTTTCCAAAAGTTAAGAGCGTAGTTAAAAAGGTTAAAAAGAAACTTAAGAAAAGAAGATGAAACAAATAAAAAAAAGTAGGAAAGTGTATATAGAATTAAGAAAGAGGCACTGGATATTTAGGTGGTTAAGAAAGAAGTTGGGGATAGACTCATTAGCACTGGAGTTCTATAAATTAAAAAGATAAGATAAAAAATATACCAAAGAGGAATTAAGAAAAATTGTTATGAAAAAGAAAACTGATAAAACAGAAAAAAAACAAGTGGTAGATAAGAGAAAGACAATGCCACATCTATTTAAGAAGGGACAATCAGGTAATCCTAATGGTAGGCCTAAGGGTTCTTTATCTATTACTACAGAGATTAAAAGAATGTTGTCAGGAACCAATGAAAAAGATGCAAAGATAAAAGAGTTTAGAGAAATCATCTGGGGATTAGTTAAAAAGAAAAAGTGGGATACTATTAAAACGATATGGAATTATGTGGATGGCATGCCTAAACAAAGTCATCAAATTGAAGGAGAGGTAATAAATAAGTTTGAATTAAATGACGAACAATTTGAACAACTTATCAGAAGAAGAACAAAAGGAACTAATAGCAACAAAAGCAGCAAAGGATAATTTGATTGATTTTGCTATAGTTACAGATAAAAAATACCAAGCGAATTGGCATCATGAAATTATTGCTGAGAAACTTCAGAATGCTTATGAAAAAGTTAAGAGAGGAGAGAGAGCCAGAATTATATTAGAATTACCGCCAAGACATGGGAAGAGCGAAGAAGCATCTATTAAGTTTCCCGCTTGGGTATTAGGCAAGGATCCTGACTTTCCAATTATTGTTACCAGTTATTCTCAGGACTTATCAACTGACTTTGGTTTAGCTACCAGAGATCTGATGAACAGCGCTAATTATCAGGCAATCTTTAATACAAGATTAAGAGCAGACACTCAAGCAAAAGCAAAGTGGTTAACTAAGTCAGGTGGAGGATATAATGCTGTAGGAATTGGAGGGCCGATAACAGGTAAGGGTTTTAAAATAGGAATAGTTGATGATCCTATTAAAAATAGAGAAGAAGCAGATAGTGAAGTTATCAGGGAAAAACAT
The DNA here is from genome assembly GCA_017608235.1 of Candidatus Pacearchaeota archaeon. Lineage (GTDB taxonomy): Archaea > Nanobdellota > Nanobdellia > UBA10117 > JAFCGI01 > JAFCGI01. The sequence continues at coordinate 36,993 of JAFCGI010000010.1, read as the reverse complement.
TGGAAGTGGTGGTTATCAACTTTCTTAACTCGAGAAGAAGGGAATGGAGCAATTATAGTAATTGCAACAAGATGGCACGATGATGATTTAATTGGTAGAATATTAAAACAAGCAAAAGAGCAAGGCAGATTAGATGAGTGGGAAGTTATTAAGTTTCCAGCGATAGCAGAAGAAGATGAAGAGTGTAGAAGTAAAGGAGAAGCATTATGGCCATATAGATTTCCATTAGAGATATTAAACAAAAGAAAACAAGATTTAGGTCCATATGAATGGTCTGCACTCTATCAACAGAATCCGGTAGATGAAGAAAGCAGGGAATTTAAGAAAGATTGGTTCCATTCCAGAAATTTAGAAGAAGTATTGAAATTAGAAACCCGGCGCTTTATAACTATCGATCCTGCTTGGGCTTTAACAGACAAATCAGATTTTATTGGTATCACAATCAACTATGTAGATAAAGAAAACAAATGGAACTTTAGATCTTTCAGAATAAAGTTTGACTCAGTAGAGCTTATTAATCTGATGTTTAAGTTAAATGAAGAAGTAAGCCCGGAGAAGTTTGGAATAGAAGAGGGAGCATATACATCTGCTATCAAACCATTTTTAGATGAGGAAATGAAAAAGAGAAATAAATTCTTTACAGTCGAACCATTAAAAACTAAAGGGAAAGCCAAGAATCTTAGAATAAGAGGATTGATTCCAAGATATAGCGCAGGGTCGATCTTTCATATAGAAAAAGAATGTAGTGATTTAGAAGAAGAAGAAGCAAGGTTTCCTAAGGGAGTAAATGATGATACGCTTGATTCTGCTGCTTATCAACTTCAGATAGCACAGCAACCAGAGTCAAGAAAACCTTATAAACAAAAACCATATGAGTCAACATTTGAAAGTGAAGGATAAAAAAATACAATTCGAATTAACGAAGAAAGAAATCCAGCTTATAAAGTTTATAAGGAATGAGTTTAGATTCGGCAAGGTAGAGTTGATAGTTCACGCAGGACAACCTCATAAAGTTATTGTCAAAGAACCTGAGAAAATCTTTGATGGGAACATTGCTATTGACAAACATTAAAATAAACAATAAAATAAACTAATAACCTTACTTAGTGGTCAACCACAGCAGGTAAATCGTATCTCTTAAAGAGATGATTTGCCTGTTTTTAAATACTATGGAACATCTTAATCAAACATTGGCCGATAAACTCACAAGTATAGCTGTTTTGCAAGTGCAGACAGCAGCTAAGTTCAAACAAAAGAGGATGGATGATATTGCCAAGAATGAGGAATATTACTATGGCAAAAAGCGAAAGACATTAAAAGGTAAGTTTTCAATTAACCTGCCTGTCATGTCTGGTTTTGTTGATACTCTACTTTCTAAAATAGATGATCCGCCTATTGTTAATTTCGGATATACTGATTTAGCGGACCTTAAGAGATCTCTCAAGGTTTCCAGCGCTTGGAAAATAGATAGTGATACTAATCATGGCAACTGGAACTTTAAGGATAGATGTGAAAAGAAGTTAGCTATCTTTTCAGGCAGAGGAATAACTAAATACTTTGCAGAGTCTGATCCAAAATATAAATCTAATTTAGATGTCATTGATCACAACAATTTTCTTTGCGAGCCAAAAGGTGGTGGACATTTGAGCAACCATAGCTTTATGGGTGAACAGAATATCTGGAAAACTAAAACTCAACTTGAAGGTGATATTTATGATCAAACACAAGTTAATAAATTATTTAATGCTCTTAATACAGATGACTTTAAAAAGAACGAGCAATTATACAAAGAAGCAACTGAAAGATTTGACTCTTTAGGGCTTGATATTGAAAGTAATACCTATGTTGGTGTACCAACCGTAAGATTTATTGAGTGGTATATGACTCATGAAGGCGAAAGGTATTATTTATTATTTGAATATAGCACTGGAATATGGGTAAGAGCACATAAATTAAGTGATGTGTTTGAGTCCAATGAATGGCCCTATGTTTCTTGGGCCACTAACCCTGACGCTTTCAACTTTTGGAGCAAAGCACCGGCAGATGATGCCAGACCATTATGTGAAATAATGGATGTTTTATTTACGCAGACAATAAACAATCGCCAGAAGATAAATGCAGGAATGAGGGGATATGATTTTGAAGCAATACCGGATCCATCTCAATTAGAATATAGACCCGATGGATTAGTAGAATTTAAACTCGCACAAGGTAGAAGAATACAAGATGCTGTTTATGAGTTTAAAACAGAAGGACTTGATGGAACGATTGATTTAATGGGAATAGTTGATAGTTTATTGGGCAGAAAGACAGGAATAACTTCTGATATTCAGGGATCTGCTGATGAAGATATGAAAGTAGGAGTATATTTTGGCAATCTTCAACAGGTAGCAGATAGATTAGGACTATTTAATAAATCATATAAAGAAGCATGGGCTGAAAAAGGATTAAGATATTGGCATGGATTAAAAGAACATTTGACTGAGAATATGGCAGTCAAGATGATTGGCTCTCGAGGAATTGAATGGGATGATCTAACTAAGGAGGATTTAAGGCCCATAACTGAGTTTGATATTACTATTACTGGTGGGAGTTCAGAAGAAAGATTAAATGAAGTACAAAAAAGAGAAAAGAAAGAATCTCTTATGCTTATCCAGAAAGATCCGGACTTGAAGATGACAACTAATCTTAACTGGCTCAGGACACAGATATTAATGGTTGGAGGATATGATGAAGCAGATATTAAAATGGCAGCAGACAAAGAGAATGAAGGTAATCTTGAGTTGTTTTCAGAAGCAGAACAAGCAATCCAAGATATTTTACAAGGTAGAGAACCACAGATCAATAGAGGCGCCAATACAGCGTTTATCAAATATATAATGGATTTTGCACTGGATAAGATTGATTTTGGTAAAAACGAGTCAGACAAAAAAGAAATGCAGAAAAAGGAATGGTATATGAAACTAATGGAATATGCCGAAGCCCATGTGATAATTGCTGCTGAAAACATGGCCAGAATGGCTAATATGATGGCCTTAAATAGACCACCAAAAGAAGAAAAACCAGAAGAAGGAAAATTAGGCGTATCTGAGAAAGTCGATGTTAGAGAACCATCGCCCGAAACCCCCGAAGAAACAATGAGTATGAGTCAAAAAATCTCAGGTGTTTTTAGAGGAATGGGTACAAATGTATGAAAACTCCACAGATATTAGAAAAATTAGAACAACTTGAAAAGGAATTTTCTAACCCCAGCGCTTTCGATGATGACAAAATGACCATTAGAGAATGGGGAAAGGATATTAGAAAAAACCTTGCCATTACTAAGTTAAAAGATAATTTAGGGGTACAGGGAATAATTGAAGAAATGAAAAGAAAAGAGAAGAGATGTACATCATCTTTATCAGAAGATAAAAAATTAGATAGTGATTCCGAAGAGAGAAAAGCAATTCGCAGGGAGAGAGAATGCTGGAGATGGTTTATTAACATCTTTAATGGAGCAGAAAAATCTCTTTCAAATATAGAAAAAGAGATTGATGATAACTTAGAATAATATGCCTGCAAAATTTTTAAAATGTGTGGCAACCAAAGGGAGTAAGAAATTTACTAAGTCTTTACCTGATAATAAGTATGTTCATGGATGTAAATTGCCCGGCAGTAAGAAAGCTGTTTGGGGAGAAATAAAAACTAAACAAAGAAGATATTCTTAAAAAGTCGTTTTACAAAGAATCTAATATAAATTTTATGGCTAAAAAGATAAACAAACCAAAAATAAAAGTATCAAAAGCGGTTGATGTAATTGAAGGAGATAAGTATATCCGAACTTTTAGCGAGAAGGTTCATGGAAAGAGCTTTAAGAAGTTTGCTAAAAGTTTTGTCAGTAAAGTTAAGGGAAGAAAAATAGTACCTTCAAAATCAAGAGAATAAAATCCTGTTTTGATAGCACTATCATTGCTCTGAGAGTTAGCAGGAATCTTTTGGAGCAATAGTAGTGCTATCAATAGTGTTGTGGAGTGAGCAACTTATCAAAATCACCTATGAGGTTAGTCACCCATAAAAAATAACTTGTACTTGAGCAAGTACATAAATAACATGCCTGAAGAAAAAAAAGAGGGAATCCAAGATGCCCCTGACGAAGAGTCAAAAAAGATCATGGATGAGATAGAATCTGAAAAAGATTCTGAAGAGGATAAGCCGGAGGTTGAAGAAAAACCAAAGGAGGAATCCCAAAAAAAGGAAGAGGACAAACCTAAGGAAGAAGAAGAGAAAGAAGAGAAAGAAGAAGAGGAGAAAGAAAAAAAGGAAGAAGAGAAGGAAGAGAAGGAAGGCAGGGTTCCAAAAACAATGCCTATCTGGAAACATAAGATCGCTGAAAAGAAATATGAGGAGAAGATTGATAAACTCCAATTAGAGTTGGAGGAAGCAACAAAAAAATCTACTCCTGTTCAAGCAGATAAGATAAAAGAAATAAGTGATAAATATGGACTGGAAGAAGGTATGATTAAAGATCTTATTGGTATTGTAGGAGGACAGAAAGGATTAGACAAAGATAGCAAAGATAGAATTTCTAAACTTGAAAAGGATCTTGCCGATACTAAAGAGGACAGAATCTTTGATCAAGAGTTTAAAAAAGATATTCTTTCCTTAGATGATGTCAAAGAAGGTGATCAAGCAGAAGTTAAAAAACTTCTAAAAGACCTTGCTTTTACAGAAGAGTTTGCCAAAGTACCTTTGAAGAGAATCTGGAGATTTGAAGAGTTCGACAAATTTCGAGGTGAATCCAAAGGGAAAAAGAGTGCAGAATCTTCTGCGGGTGGAGCAAAGGGCAAGCTCACAAACTATGATAACTGGACTAAAGATGACATTAAAAATGCTTCTGGTGCAGACTTTGATAAGTATTGTGAGTACATGGAGAAAAAGCAACCCAAATTTACCATTCATCGAGATGGTAAAATCGTAAAATAATATAGTCATTATAAGTCAATCTCGAAATTCTTGATTAGCTCATAATGGCTACAAAACGCTTTATGGCTAATTCATTAAGCGATAACTTTCCAGAGTATTGGTCTCGGCGTATGCAGAGAAAACATGAGAAAACAGATGTTTATCGTGCAATCGCCAACTTTGAAGAGAAATCGTTACTTGTAAGGGGTGATACGGTTCATAGACCATATCGATCCTCTCTTGTAGTTAATGATCTTGGTTCAGAAGGTGGTTATACCCGTCAGGATATTACTGCTACTGATTCATCCTTAACTATTAATCAAGAGAAAGAAGTTACTTTTTATATTAGAGAACCTGATGTAATTCAAAGTAATTATAAGGAAGCTAATCTATGGGCCGATGATGGTGCTGTCAAAATGGGAAACCAAATTGATGGACAATTCTTCGGTGAGTATGATAATGCTACCTCGTCTATTGACGATGGTGATCTTGGTGGCACAGATGGTAATGGGCTAACGCTTACTACCTCAAATGTCATGAAAATCTTTACTATCGCTAATAGAAAGTTAAGTCATTTGGATGTTGAAGACAACAACAGATGGGCAGTTCTTTCACCAGAGTTTAGAGAAAAGCTCTTAGAATACTTAGGTGGAAAGGAAAGTTCATTAGGTGATTCTACTGGCAAGAATGGACATATTGGCAAATTTATGGGGTTTAACCTCTATAAATCCAATTCATTGGGCCACAGTTGCAGATTAGAGAATGGAACTATCTTTGCTGAAGGAGATACAGTTACCATTAATGGTGTTGAATTCAATTTTAAGGGAACTCTTGGTGCAGTTGCAGGAACAATCCATATTTGTTCTGATCAAGCTAAAACATTGGATTCATTAGTTGCTGCTATCAACACTCCGGGAACTTCAGTAGATTCTGATACAGACGCAGGATATGTTAAGGTAAGTGCTGCTAATCAGGCACTTCTAAAGAATGTTGTTGCTACTGATGGAGGTACCTATATGACTCTTAAGACAACTGGTAAGAGTTATATCGAAGTTTCAGAAGCTATTGCAGCTGAAGCTGATATTTGGACAACTACCAAACAAATTCAGCATGTGTTATTTGGTCAAGGCAAACCTATCGATTTAGTAATTCAAAAGTTTTCCAATTTTAAAGCCAAAGATAGAAGTGGTTATATTGGAAAGGATTTTGTCACTTGGACATTATTCGGAATTAAGACATTCGAAGAGGGTGCCGATCAATTGGTCGATGTTCAGATTAGATCTGACGCTTTCTAATTAACTTAGGGAGTGGGTTAATTCTCACTCCCTACTAAAAACCTTATGAATAAAGAACTTAATTCATTATCGTTACTCAGTGGTGCAGCTATTCTTTTAATAGGTTTAATTATTGGAGTAGTTGGAAGTGGAGGATCTCAGGTTCAAATGGGTGGCTTGATTCACAATATTCAAGAATCCTTTGACGAGGGCATTGCAGTCGATGGTACGGAAGTAATTAGTGGAACTGGTGGAGTTAGTTTTACCAGTGGTGCTTTTTCATCAACTTTAGATGTAACAGGAGAGACAAATGTTGATAATCTAATTTATGGTGGGGATGTAACTACTCTTACTCCCGGAGATACTACATCAACTTTGACAGCAGCTGAGTTTTGTAATAGTGCTGTTTTAAGTTTGACTCCTGCTAAAGGAGCATATACTTTAACATTACCTTCAACTACTACTTTAGCAGCTGATTGTTTAACAACTGTTGGAGATTCAAAAGTGGTATTGTTTGAGAATGCTGCTACAGCAGCCACATCTACAACTATTGCGGCTGGGACTGGCAATGAATTACTTGAACCCTCAGGTGGAGATGTAGTTATTGAGCAGAATGAGTGGGCTTGGATACAAATCACTCGTGTAAGGGCGGCAGAATTTGCTGTCATAGTAACTTCATTTCAAGTCGCTGACTAATCGTTTTTTCTACTCTGCGTTTCTAAAAGAGGCGCAGGGTAGAGAGGACCTAAAATTTAAAATTATGGAAAACAAATTAAATTTATTATCAGGAATATTGCTTATTTGTATTGTCCTTTTTGGATACTTAGTAATTAAATCTCTTCCTGCAAATCCCTATCTTTTTGGAAGTGGAGATTTTAATAGGATTCAAAGCGGGGTGACAAATTCAAGCACTACTGTGGCTACGAGTTCTGCGACATCAATTCTTTCAGCTAATTCAGGGAGAGTTTATGCAGAGCTTTGTAATAATGATAGTACAAATGCTGTCTGGTTGCATTTAGTAGGAGCAACTACCAGTGTAGCAGTTAACGAAGGGTATCATCTTCAAGCAGGAGAATGTTATACAATAGGGCCAGACAATCTTTATATAGGCCAGATTTACGGACTTGCTTCAGGAGGTGAAGTTGTTGTGAGCACAATAGAAAAATAAGTTAAGAGTTAAAAAATATGCCAATACAATTAGATCCCAGAGAGTATTTTGTTATCTGCCGGCAGATTAGTGATCCGAAAGATACAAATACTTATTATGTTCAAGCAAAAATTAGAAATGCTAAAACTGATGTGCTTTTAGATACAGTTAATCTTACTGATCAAGGCAATCAAAGATTTACAGAAAAGTGGCAAGTTCCAGCTGATCCTTCGGGAGAAGGTTTTTATGTTGTTATAACTACTCGGGTTTATACTGATTCAGGATATACTACTGAAAGTGCTTTATATTCTGTCAATCAAGAAGAGTTTTTAGTACAGAAGAGATATAATCCTGTTTATGGAGGTGGAGGAGGAGAAATTGATTATAAAAAGGTTAGAAAAATAGTCCAAGATGAAATCAAAAGAATACCAGAAGTAAAGATTCCATCTGTAAAATTTCCTAAACCAGAAAAAGTAGATATTAATTCTGTTTTAAGGGCTATAAAAAATATTCATATTCCCGAGCAAGAGAAGATTGATTTATCTCCTGTACTAAACGCTATTCAAGATATTTATATTCCTAAGCCGGAAAAAGTTGATTATTCCAGAATATCTGGAGAATTGCAAAAGATTAGTGATTTAGTTAATAAATTATCTAAAAGTTCAGGAAGTGCTTTAAATAAGGAGTTAGAAGAAGTCAGAAAAATTATTGATGAAAAAATAGAAGAATTAAGAAAAGATTTAAAAAGACCAGTTAATATACAATTCCCAACAGGAATGGTCGAAGAATCAAAAGAAAATAAGAGAAAGTTTTTATGAATAAAAATTTAATTATAACAGCAATAATCTTATTGTTTTGTGGGTCTGCAGTATTTGGATCTACTATTCAACAGCTTCCATTCTTTACTTTAGATGGAACTTATTTAGTACCCAGAGATTCCAGCTGGGATATAGGAACTTCAACAACTGTTTATTATGGAGATGGAAGTAATCTAACTGGAATTAGCGGTACAGGTGGTTCTCTATTTTCAACTTCAACCGGATTTACATATTTAACTGCCACTACTTCTGATTTAGTATTAGGAGATAACGCTACAGCAACTGCTCCATTCTGGATAGATGTATCTACTGGAGATTTAGTTATTACTGGGAATCTAAACTCGGCTGATAGTTTTCTAACTTCTGAATCCGACCCGATTTGGTTAGCCGCTTCAAGTTCTTATTATACTTCTCTTGAAATAGATGCTTTTGGATATTTAACTTCAGTTACTTCAACTAATATGGCAAGTGATGATTTTGGTGCTTTTTCTTGTGATGGAACAGATGAGGGTTGTTCGTTAGACACTTCTTATTTAGAATTAACAGGTGGGACTATATCGGGTGCTTTAACTGTTGAGGGTATTACGAGTTTAGCAACTACAACTGCGACAGGGACCTTAGATGTTACTGGAACCGTAACTGCTAACTCTTTTAGTGGAGATGGTTCTAATTTAACAGGAATAGGAACTGCTGCTGCTTCTGCACTAACTTTATCTTGTAAAGCAGCTGAAGATATAACAAAAGGACAAGTGGTTTATATTTCAGGAGCAACTGGACAATTTCCACAAGTAAGTTTAGCTGACAATACAAATTCTGCAAAACATGCTTTTGTAGGTGTGGCTGCGGAAACAAAAACCACAGGACAGACAATTTTAGTCAGGGTTAGAGGAGAATTAAACACATTGGATACTTCGGATTGGAGTGACGGAGATGCTTTATATCTTTCTACTAATGGAGATATGGTAACTACCACTCCGACAACTGGTGCTGTTTCCAGAGTCGGGTATGTTTCTTATTCCCACGCCAATCAGGGAAAAATGGTAATAATGCATCATTCTCCTCACGCTATAACTGTCCCTTCAGGAGAGGATACTATGATTCGTATGGGAGATAGTGCTGGTGCTAATAAACTTTATTTTAAAGATTATGCCAATGCCGAAGTGGGATATATTGATAGTGATGGAAATGCAGATTTTACTTCCTTGATTTTAGATAGTCCTTTATTAGACGCTTATATCGCTTCTTCAACAGAATATCTGGCAGATAATGATACAGATATGGTTTTGACAGATAATTATATTTATGTAGGAGATGCTTCTAATGACCCAGTAGGAGTGGCTATGAGTAATGACTGCACTATTGCTTCTAATGGAGCAATTACCTGCGACCACGATGCTTTGGAGAATTATGTAGCCAATGAGCATATTGATTGGACATCTGATCAGGGAGAAACTAATATACATTCGGGAAATTATACAGACACAAACACTTTTGCCAATCTTGAAATAGATGGAGCAGACCAAAGCACAAATGCGATAAATCTTGATTTTGACGGGACTACTTTTAGTATAGTAGAAGACCCAACAGATAGTTTTGATATAAATATAAACAAAGGAAATTTAACAGAAGTAACTTCAAGTGTTCTTACTATTACAGGAGGAACTTCGGCAATTTTATCTAATGCTACGATTGAAGTAGATACTGATTTACATAATTGGAGTTGGACAAATGTAGTTGATACAGATATTACAAATACTCTTACTTGTTCAATAGTTTCTGATGATGACAAAGGAGATATAAATATAAGTTCAGGAATTTGGAATGTAGAAGATTTAACAATTACAGGAGAAACACAAGGAGATATTATATATTTTAATGGTTCTAATTGGATTAGATTAGCCGCAGATGCTGATAAATATCTAAAATCAGGAGTATCGGCTGTTTCTTGGGACACTCCAGCTGGAACTGGAGCAGGAGTTGATGATGTAAATAGTATAACAGGTTCTGTTATTCTTACTGGAACAGCAAACCAAATCATAATAGCTTCTTCTTCTCAAACAATAACTTTTTCTCTCCCGCAAGACATAGCTCAAGCTTCTACTCCTACTTTCGGAGGATTAGCATTAGGAGCTGGGAATTTAACAATGACAGGTGCTTTAGCAGAGTCAGGAAGCAGAATATCAAAGGGTTGGTTTACTAATTTAGATACTCACGAAACCATTGATGCTGGAGATATAATAGTTTCTGGAGATGCTACTACTACTAATCTAAATGCCTCAGGCATATCTACTTTGGCTACTACTACGATTGTAGGAACTGTTGATATTACAGGAGCATTTACAGCAACAACCATTGGTGGAATAACAGAGGCTAATTTATTAGATTTATCAGCAAGTGAAACACTTACTGGAGAATGGGAAGCTGCTGACCATGGAACTGCGTCAACAGACCAAATTATAAATGTATCTTATGGAACAGGAGAACCACCTACTGCGGCTTCAACAACAATAGGTTCAATCTTTATTAAATATACACCATAATGATTAAAGAAAAACTACATAAATTAATCCACGATATTTTTCATTATATTGGACTTGATATCCGGTATTGCTATCCCAGACCCTTTATGAAATCTATCCGAAAATGTTATCCGGGAAGGAAAGATTTGGTTGGTGTAGAGGTTGGGGTATGTGGAGGAGAGAATGCTTTACATATATTGGAGTATTTACCCATTAAAAAGTTATATCTTATAGACCCTTATAAAGAATATGAGGGACATAATATAGAGAATAATCCTATTATCGTATGCACCCAGAAGGAGGTGGATGATGCTGAGAATCAAGCTCATCGGAGATTATCTAAATTCAAAGACAAAATAGTATGGATAAAAGAATCATCAAACGAAGCCTATAAGAAAATCCCGAAGGGATTAGATTTCGTTTATATAGATGGGGACCATAAGTATGAATTTGTCAAAGAAGATATGAAAAATTACTATCCTTTAGTAAAGGAAGGAGGGGTTTTTGCAGGACACGATATCGGTGCGAAGGATGTCTTATTGGCATTTGCTGGTTTTATTAAAAGAAAGGATTTCTTGTCTTATACTTTTACCCCTGATTGGATAATAATTAAAAAGAAAAATGATTAAACAAATAAAACAATTTGGAGTTAATATCTGGGACAAAATTAAAACCTTTGGTCGTTGGTGTAAAAAGAAAGTAAAAGAAATTGCTGTTGTTCTTGGTATTATAGGGGTTGCTGTTGCTTCTACGGTTATCGCACCCCCAACCACCATTATTCCAATAGAAGTTGATGAACAAGTAATTGAGTTTCCTTATACAGACGAGAATTCCAATGAAAATCTGCTAATTTATACTGATAAGGAATTCTATTCTAATCTATTTAGTTGGGATTATGTTACGGTTTATGTAGCAGTTAAAAACAAAAGTGGAAAAGGACAATTATCTAATCTGCAATTCTTTTCTCCGAGAGAAGACATAACTGTTGAAAGTATTGAAAGATTAAATATCACTGGTTCGTATGATGCTATTATTTCCGATTATCAAGATGTTAAATATGATTGTAGTTATGAAAGCACAACTACAAAGGAATTAATAAAAAAAACCTGTATTAAACAAGAAGAAATTGGAACACATTTAGAAAAGAGAAGAACAGGCAATTGGGATTTGTCGGAAATATCTGATTATTCAAAAGAAGAGTTTGATAGCTTTCTCACTAAAAGTAATCTATTAGAGAAGGATAAACCCAACCAAAGAGCAGATAAAAAGACACAGGTAAATCTTATTAAAAGTGAGACTGCTTATTTTAAAATAAAGGTTAATATTTCATCTGTGATTAGCAAGGAAGAGTTTTTTCTGGAAGTAGTCGGAAGTGAAGGCGGGTATGGTTTGTTAGACCCTACCATTGTTACAGACAACTTTAATTCTTATAATGATGGAGATTTAAACGGGCAAGGAAGTTGGACAGCTCATGCCAATATTGATGTTCAAGGAACAGAGGTTAAAGAGGGAACAAAAGCAATAAGGGATTCAAATGCTCATACAGGGACTGAAGAAATGAAAAAATCAGGGAGTGCATTGGCTGATGGGAAACTGACCTTTTATTTTCAGATAGCAGGTTCGGGAGACCATAATCTATCATTCTATTTAGTTTCAGGCGGTGCGGCTAAGGTATTTATGGGTTTCTTAAATGGGTCTTTCAGGTATCACAATGGCTCTGCTTGGCAGACTGGAATCTTTGATTATACCCTTAATGCTTGGCATTCTTTTGAGATAGAGTGGCGGGCTTCAGATGATAAAGCCAGATTTAGAATGGATGAAGATACTTGGACAGATTGGGTTACCAATAATGGAACTTGGACTACTTTAGACGAATTATGGATTAGCTTTTATATTGTAGCATCAGGTCAAACTCATTACATTGATTATATTGCTGAAGACCCTATATCAGTAGGAACAGATATGCAAATCAACATAGGAGATGCTTGGAAAGCAGTAGAATTAATGAAAATAAATATAGGAGATGTTTGGAAAGATGTATCAGGTGCTTGGGTTAATATAGGAGATTCTTGGAAGGTAATTTATTAAATAAAATTTATGAAAAAATTAAAAAAAATACTAACAATAATCGGAGTAATCTTAATAATCGCCTCAATAGGATTTAATCTCTATATAGGTTGGGAAAAAGTAAGAGATAATATTTACAGGAAAGGAGCAAATGATGGAGCAATAAATATCACAAATCAAATAAAAAATGGAATTAAAATAACTTATCCAGAGGGTATAATCCTATTTGTGCCTAATCAATAGTATGAAAAAAGAAATACAAATCATAGAAGGGTTGCAAAAGCTACCAAAAGATAGTAGAGATTTTAGTTTAAATAAAGTATTTGGAACTATTGATGTTAAAGCTATCCCTGATAAGGATTTCATGGTTTGTGATAGAGTAAATATAAAAGATCAAGGAACTTCTGATATTTGTGTAGCTGCTGCCAGTTGTGCAGTATCAGAGGATCAGGAAAATGTACCACTTTCGATGGAATGGTTTTTTAGCCAAGTTAAGAAAGCTCAAGGAAATTGGGAAACTTGGGGTGCTAACTTAAGAGATGCTTGTAAGGTAGCAATAAAAGTAGGTTTTTTAGAAAAAGCAGACGCACCATTCGATATTTCTGATGGTAGAAACTTTATTGCTGACTGGGAGAACTGGCCATCTAAATTAGACAGTAATGCCCTCATACACAGAAAAAAGAGCTATTTTAAGGTAGATGGCCCATATGACACTTTTAACTGTTTTAGGGCTAACCTGTGGCAACACAGAGAGAGTAAATCGAGTATCCTAACAGGAGTGATATGGCAAACAGGGTGGAATAATGCAAAAGATGGTATAATTGACTTTGAAGGGACTTCTTTGTTTGGACATGCTTTAAAAATCTGTGGTCAGAAAAAAATAGATGGAAAATGGTTTTTAGTGGGACAATTAAGTAATGGAAAGAGTATGGGCAAAGATGGACTATTCTTTTTTAGCCAAGATATAATAAATAAGTATTTTAAATATAAAGAGTATGGAGCATATCAATTTATAGATTTATCTCCGGAAGAAGCAAAGGTATTTGCTTGGTCGTTTTGGAGAAGAATCTGGGAATATATTAAAAACATATTTCTTAAAAAAATAACAATATCATGACAGGTGCAGAAATAATTACATTTTTTAGACAACTTGTAGACGATGAATCAATTTCAGATGAACTTGGTTTAAATCTACTCAATTCTATTAAAACAATAGTAGAGGAAGAAAGAAACTGGAAAATGCTTTTAACCAGAGATACTTCTTTGTCTTTTTCTACAAGTGAAAACTATACAGATGCTAAATCATTACCATCAGGTTTTTCAGTAGAACATAATGTTAAATTAGTAGATAGTAGTAATAATGAAGATGAATATCATCCGGTTGATTATGTGGATTTATTGCAATACAAAGATGTTTCAGGAAGGTATGCGATTGATTATGCTAATAATAATTTATATGTTTGTGGAACAGTTGGAAAGGATAAAACAATTTATTTATTCTATTTTGCAGTAACAGATGAATTAATAGCTACAGCTGAATCGCCATCTTGGCCAGCAAGATTTCATAAACTAATGGCATATAGAATGGCTGAAATGTGGCTTGAAGGAATCGATGCTGATACTTTGACCAGAATACAATGGCCTTCTCATAAAAAGACAGGAGATTTACTTTATAAGGGAATGGTTAGATGGGATACAAGATTGTGGCTTAAGTCAATGGATAGCAGGGCAGGATTTGCGAGTCCAAGAGTATATAATAGAGATAACGCTATCGACTTATGAATATAATAAAGATCACAGATTTTATTTTAGGAGTGATAGATACTTTAGAATCGAGAAGTTTGCCAAGAGGTGTGGCCTCAAGCTCTTCAAATTGGCTAACCTTGTCAGACAAAATAGAGCTAAGACGAGGATATTTTATTTTAGGAGATGAAAATACTGGGTCAGGAAAGATTACTGCCGAGATAAAAGCCAAGATGGCAGATGGTACAGAACTACTTTATAGAACCAGAGGGAAAAAACTTGAGTATTATGACTCAACTGCTGAAACATGGGGAGAAGTAGGAAGTGATATATTAGGAGATGATGCTGATGGAGAGGAAATATCTTTTGCCGAATATCATTCTTTAGCCGGAGATCAGCTCTTTATAAATAGTCCTAATGGACCTTATATTAAGATAATGATGGCTAATCCTACTTCTTATGTTGTGATTTATGATTCAAGTAAAAATTATAAAGGACATATTTTAATTAAACAAAATAGAACTTTCTTATGGGGAAGGAATGATGACAAGACAGGGGTTTATGGATCTAAAATAGATAATCAAACTTATACTACAGTTAGTGTTGAAAATATAGGAACAGGTGATGGAAGTGAAAAAACATTTTCAGATACCTTAGCATTCAAAGCTGGAGGAGCTAAAAGAACTTGTTTTGGAATAGTAGCTACAGATGGAACAGAAACATTTAAAGATAACAATGATGGCACTTTAACAGGAGATAAGGGAGGTACTGGGACAATCAATTATATGTCTGGTGCGATTTCAGTAACATTTAATACTGCTCCTTCTAATAGCCAAGCCATAACTTGTGATTATCAATGGGAAGATTCAACAGTAGGAGGAATTGCTGATTTTACTAAGTCAGCTACCAGAGTAGCCAGCGAAGGATTTGTTATGAGACAAGATGATGGTGGCATTTTACAAAACATATTAAGTTTAGGAAATCAGGAGTATTGTATCCACGAAAATAAAACTTGGGTATTAACTTTAACATCTGATGATACTAATGCTACAAATTTAATTTATAGAGAAAAAGTAGGGATACCAAATAAGAATGCTGGAGTAGCAACGGGTGATGGAATTTATATTATAAATAGAGGAGATGATAGAGATTACGAACTTCAATTAATTGGATACCAAGAGGGTAGTGAAAAGGTATTGCCTAAATCAATTTCTAAACAACATATTTATAGAAAGAAAAAAGTAGGCATAGATTTATCAGTATATGAATTTAATAAAGCATTTATGTTTGAATGGGGTGATTATATCCTTTGTACTTGCCGGACATCTATTTCAACAGAAAACAATAGAATGATAGTATATGATAAGGTTAAAAAATCAATAGATGTAATGGATTATTATGCAAGTTGTTTGGCTGAATATAGTGGAACTCTAATAGCAGGTGATTCTATGACAGATAATGTTTATACTTTATTTTCAGGATGGGATGATGATGATTCAATAATTTCTAATTATAGAAAATTAAATGAGGATAACTTAGATTTTGAAGGATTAAAGAAATGTAAGAAATTAGTTGTTATCGGAGATATAATGAAAGATCAGATATTAAAAGTTTCAGTTCAAGTTGACAATGGAGGATTTGTAGAAGTAGGGCAGATATTGGGAACTGGAAGCTATGTAGATACTGGACAAGAAATATCGATAGGGAGAACTACAATAGGATCTAAAGAAGTTGGAGGTGGAACTGGAGGAGCTGTGGCCTATAGATATGTAAGAGAAATGACTATGCCAACGAGTAAGTTTAATTTAATAACATTAAGATTTGAAGCATTGGCACTCGGATATGTATCAGTCACAGAAGTACATTATAAAGACATTAGAATTAAAAGTCGAAAACAACCTACAAAGTATGTATAAGTATTAAAGTATGCCAAAGGGAATTTATAAAAGATTAATTGGAAAGAAATCAAATCATTGGAAAGGAGGAAAACCTAAGTGTATTGATTGTGGAAAAGAATTAAGTGGTTATGGTGAATTTAAAAAGAACCAAAGAACTGGAAAGTATTTTAAGAAACAAAATAGATGTCGAAAATGTTTTCTTAAATGGCAGAAATTACATCCAATAAATAAAGGAAAAAAATTTTCCGAAGAAGTTAGGAAAAGAATGAGTAAATCAAAAATGGGAATGCTTACTGGAGATAAAAATCCATCAAAAAGATTAGATGTCAGAAAAAAAATAAGTAAAGCATTAAAAGGAAGAAAATGTCCGTGGATGGAAGGAAGTAGAAATCATGGTTGGAACAATGGAAGTTCTTTTGAACCCTATTCAATGGATTGGACAGAAACATTAAGACGAAGTATCAGAGAACGAGACCATTATATCTGTCAGTTATGTGGAAAACCACAAGGAGATATTGCCCACGATGTTCACCATCAAGATTATAACAAAAAGAATTGTAATTCCGATAATCTAATTACTCTTTGTCATAGTTGTAACTCAAAAGTTAATAAAAATAGAGATTATTGGACAAAGTATTTTCAAAGTCGAAAAATTAATATAAAGAAAAAAATATGTTTACAACAATAATAGAAAAAGCAGTAGCAGTAATTATGGCTATTGCTATCTCAATAGGAGGAATTTTAGGATTTTATCAAGAACCTCAATCAGATTCATTAGGTGCCGTCGTGCCTGTCACGGTTGCTTTATTTGAAACCAGTTTAGCAAGTAAAATAACTTCCAGCGCAACATCAATGACGCTTGTGTCGGGAACAGATAAATCAGGAGATGCCTTAAGTGGTTATGTTTGTTTCGTTATCGATGAAGGTTCAGCTTCAGAAGAATTTGTTTGTGGAACTGCTTCGAGTACAGCAATTAGTTCAATGATTAGAGGTATAGATCCTATTGATGGTGATTTAGAAGTCACAGCTCTGCAAGAATCTCATCGTAGGGGAGCGTCTGTCAAGGTTTCTAATTATCCTCAATTAGCAATTATCTCCAGAATTATTAATGGAGATGAAACATTTCCTAATGAATTAGAGTATGCAAGTCATCCTACTTTTACAGAAAATACGCATATTATAGATAAAAAATATGCTGATGATTTATCGTTTAGTGGAACAGCTGATGCTCTGTTTTCTACAAAGGGTTTAGTAGAATTAGCAACTACTTCTGAATTAATAGCAGGGACAGCTACAGGAAGCAGTGCAGCTTATTTAGCAATACCTAATTTATTTTGTAATACCACAAGTTCAGCTACTAATTTAGTACCAATAACAGGAACTGATGGAAAATTAAGTCAAGGATTTTTAGATCTAACTGAAAATTATAGCTGGAGTGGAAATGCTACTTTTACAGGAGAAACTACATTTAGCGGAACTACTACTCTTGACATAATACAATATAACCAAGTTTATACTGCCAATGCTACTTTTACTGTACCGACGGGAGTAAAATATTTTACAGTAGAAGTTGTTGGAGGAGGTGGGAGTGGAGGAAATGTAGCTGCTGCTGGCGGAACTACTGGAGGAGGAGGAGGAGGTGGATATGCAAGAGAAATACTTGATTTAAGTGGAACATCAACTGTGGTTGTTGTTGTTGGAAATCCTACTAATTTTGGATCTTATTTATCAGCTACTGGTGGTAGTAATGGAAGTGGAGCTGATGGGGGAGCAGGAGGAATAGGATCTGGTGGAGATATAAATATTAAAGGTGGAGGAGGAACACCACCAGTTGATATTTTAGGTGGTACTGGTGGATCGAGTGTTCTTGGAGGTGGCGGGAAAGGAGGTCGTAGTAATGCAAATGGAGAAGCTGGAGGTGTTTACGGAGGAGGTGGGGGTGGATGCGATAGTTCATCAAATGATTGTGATGGAGGAGCAGGCGCAGGTGGAGTAGTAATTATAAGTTGGTATAAAACAAATTAAACATATGGCAATAAAATATATAGACAAATATCCCCAATCAGAGAAAGAAATGACACAATGGAAAAAGAAAGGATACATTGCTCCAACTAAGGTTGGTGAAAAATGGTATGATCCAAAAGCTCAAGAAACAATAAAACCAAAAATAAAACCAGAAATAGAACCAGAAATAAAAGAAGAAATAAAACCAAGAGTCAGTAGATATGGAACAGAAGCTGAAGGATACTTAAGCCAGTTTAAACCAGTAACATCAGAAGACGAAGCAACAATTAGAGAACAGAAAAGAGAAAGTATCCAATCATATTTAGATAGTATAAATAAAATGTTTACTGGTATGGTTCAAAAAGAAGAACAGCGAGGAGAAGAAAGATTGGGACAAACAAGAGCAATGGGAGCCAGAGGCGGAATATTAACTTCTGATATAGGACAAGCTCAAATGGAAAAAACAAAAGGACTTACCAAAGAAAATATTCAGTTATTACAAGAGGAAAGAAATGTCAAAATACAATCTATTTTAGTTAAGGCAGATGAAAGGGCAGATAAGGAAATTCAATTAAAGAAAGCTGAAGCGTTAGCTGGACAAGAAGCATATTTAGGTTATCTTAAAGAAACAAGAGATGAAACGAGGGAAGACATAAAAGAATTAGCAAAATCAGGAGTTTCTTTAGAACGATTGAAAGCAAATGAAGAATACTATAATCAGTTTTTAGAAGAAACAGATTGGTCAGAACTTCAATTTGATGCAGTTTATAATAATAGCTTATCTGAGGAAAGTCAGGTTAAATGGAACTATCAATCAATAACTACTCCAACAGGAATGAAAATATTGGCTTATGGAGTAGATCCTAAAACAGGAAAATTGACTCAAGAATCTTATGATGTAGATTTTGAAATGCCATCTGAACCTAAAGATTGGAAGTTTATGATAGCTCCAAATGGAACAGCTTTGTTTTATACTGATGAAGGAGAAATGCAGGTAGTGGGAGATGAGGGAAGATTTGCAAAAGGTGAAAAAATAACTACAGAAGCAGAACAATTAAAAATAGCTAAAGCAGATATGAAAACACAAATAATGTCTATCAGAGGAACTGATGGATATATTTCTCCTAATGATTATAAAAAAGCTAAAGAAGCTTGGCATCAACAAGGATTGAGTAGAAGAAAATTTGATGAATACTTTGAGATGTTTGTAAACCCAACACATCCTCAAGATTATGGACTTGAAGGTATTTAATTATGTTTAAAAACCTATTTGATACAAAAGTTCCAAGTGCAAAGGAACAGAAAAAAGGAATGTTTGAAGGTATTTTTGAAAAAAAACCAGTAAAAGAATTAGAACCTACACAAAAAAAGTGGAGTGATGTTTTTACTCAACCTACATGGGAGGGAGTAGAAATGACACCTGCTATGGAAAAGTTGAAAGAAGCAGGGTTTTCTCCACGACAGCACACTATAGTAGAAGAAGAAATGATGAATGTGAGAGCAAAAACAAAAATGAAAGAAATGGTTGGAACAGAAATATCAGAGTTAGAAGAAAAAGTAAGATTGTCTAAAGAGGAAGAAGAAAAAATTCCTTCTTTCAAACCATTTGGAATATCTGCTCTTGCTATGAGAACTCCTGCTCAAGCAGAAAAAGCTCAAGAGACAAGAAACTTAGAAATAGCAAGAGATAAATATAAAACATTTTTAGATCAAATAGATACTGATCCCCAATTTTTATTAGAAGTTAAAAGGGGGTTTCAGGACACAATTAAAGAACCTGAAAAACTTGTTCCATTTTTGGGATCAGCAGGTAATCTTGGTGAAGCAATTTATGCAATCGAACTATCAAAAAAACCAGAGAAAGAATGGACAGATTTTGATAAAAGTTTAATTGAAAAATATCAAGCAAAGAATTTACCAGTAAAGGGAAGTGTTGGATATGGAGTAGGATCAATTATTGCAAGTATGCCTACTTATATAGCAGAATGGGGAGCATTAAAATCATTAGTAGCAGAACCAGTATCAAAAATTGCTACGAAGGGAATAACAAAATTAATAGGGGAAAAAGCCATGATTTCTCTTCCTAAGGTTGTTCAAAAAACTTGGCAACTTCCTGCTAAAATATCTGTTAGTGATGCGCTGGGAAAATCAATCGGAATAGTGGCTCATGGATTTTCAAATCCGATTGAAATATCTGAGAGGACAGCAGAATATTTGATACCAAATTATGAAAAACTAACATCTCCTATTTATACAAAAATGTATGGCCAGTTAGAAGAAAAGGTTTCTTTTGAAAAAGCATTAAAAATGGCCATAGGAACAACAGCAGTAGATTATATTACAGAATATGCTGGTGTGTTTGTAGAAAATCCTATGTCTTTATTAGGCAAGGCAACATTTGGCAAATGGATTACAAAAATAGGATTAACTAAAGCACCTGCTGGATTAGAAAGATTGGCCAGACAGGTTGGTTGGAATGGTATTATCGGAGAAGTATTTGAAGAAGAACTTGCAGAGACATTTCAAGCACCAATAGAAGAAAGAGAATATCATGGAATTAATACTCCCGAAGGATTAGAAAGATTGCTAACTGAAACATTGGGGATCGGTGCTTTTGGAGGAATAGGTGGAATATCTGCCACTGTACTGCAAAAAATAGAAAAGAAAGATATCAAACCAGAAATTCCAATAATTAAACCTAAGATGTTTGAAGGACTTTTTAAGAAAGAAGTAGTTAAACCTATTATTAAACCCACTCCTAAAATCACTCCATCTGAACAGAAACCTATCTCTAAACAACTTATACCCGAAAAACGAGCTATCACACCAGAACAAATTACAATCGCTAAGAGGTTCTCTAAAAAATATGTAGAGAATGATATAACTTCAATACAATTTATTAAAAATATTAAAAAGACTTTTCCAAATATTAATCAGGTTGTTTTAGAGGATATTGCAGATAAAGCAATGTATTTAAAAGAACAAACTGCAACAACAGAACAAAAAATAAAAGAGATGGCGAAGTATTTTGAGACTGAATTAGGTATAAAAGAAGCTATCCCCAAAGAATTAGAACCAGCAGCACAAGAGGCAAAAAAAGCATTAAGTGATATAGAAGACTTGTATAACAAAAAACTAAAAGAAGGCAAGGTTGGTGATATTATTCAAAGAGAGGATATGGGCAGAAAATTAGCTCGTATAGCTGATAAATATATTAAAGAACTTCCAAAAGATACTCAAGAATTTCTTGCTACTCAAAGTGTTCGGGATTTAGAAACAGGAGAGATGGTTTATGGATACGATAGAATTAGTGGTGGAATAATAAAACAATTAGATGACTTTATTGAGGGATTACCAGTAAAAGAAGTTAAACCATTACCAGAAATAGAAAAACCACCTATAAAGAAAGAAGTTAAACTATATGCTGGACTACCTGATCCCGGAGTTGATAAGTTTATTGTAGAAGAATTAAGACCTACTCTTAATAAAGCAATGGAAGCTGGAAAATATCTATGGAAAATAGGAAGGTATATTCCTGAAATAATAATGAGGATAATTGAACCTGCTAAATTAGTATCTGGAAAACCTTATTCAGCAGTTATTAGAGGTATTCATCACCCGGAAGCCAGATTAGTAGAGTTTGATCAAAAGAGATTAACAACGCTTGATACCAATATCAGCGAACTTGAAAAATGGTATAACAACAATTTTTCAGATGCAGATTTAGAAAACTTAATGTTATCAAGAGGAAATCCTGCCTCAGCTAATGCGTTGCGTATTCAAGCAGATGCTATTAAGTCATTGCCCAAAGAATTAAAATTACCCATTCAACAAAAGGTTATTCAGGAAATAGCCGATTTTAACTATAAGTTTTTACAGAAAGTTGCTGGTAAGGATATACATAAAGTTGAAGATTACTTTTATGGAATGTATGAGAATGCTCAAATGGTTGATAAGTTTTTAGATTATTGGAGAAGTACGGAAAGATTTATTAAAACAAAAAACATTCCTACAGTTGCTGATGCTGCTGATTATGGATTAAAACTTAAACATAAAAACCCAGTTGCTAATTTGAGAGCAGAGTTCAGAGCTATTGCCAAATTAGAAGGCATGGTTTGGATGCGAGAAGAACTATTACGAACTGGAAAAGGAATATATATAGACCAAATAACTCCTGCTCCGGCAACATGGGACAAGATAAATGATCCTGTTTTCAAAGAATTAAGAGTTGAACCAAACTTGGCTCGACTTATTAACAACCTAATTAAAACTAATCAAATATCAAGAATACCAATATTAAACGCCTTGAGAAAAGTAAATAACTTTTTGAGAACTATTAAGTTTGTTGGTAGTGGTTTTCATGCTCTTGTTATTGCTAAGCAATCGTTAGCAGATAGTGGCTGGTTGGGATTTGCTTATAAAAAAACAGCAGTTAGGGGAGCAACATTTGGATTTAAAACTAATGATCCTATTTTTCAAACAAAAGAATTTAAAGAATATGTAGAACTTGGTGGTAGTCATAAATATAGTATTGAGTTTCAAGCCAAAAGAGCTTTATCTGATGCTATGGATAAAGTTTATAGAGGAAATTATTTAGGAGCATTTACAAAGTTTGGTATCATACCTACTAAAATCCCTCTTGGATTTGTTAATTGGATGTTTAATAATTATATTCCAAAAGTCAAATATACTAAGTATTTAGATTTTGTATCTGCTAAAGAAAACAAGTTAGGCAGAATGCTAACTGATTTAGAAAAAATAGAGATTATAAAGGAAGGTCAAAACTTTTATGGTATGATGAATGAAAGATTATTTGGTAGAGGAGCTACAGCTACTACTTTATTGAGGTTTGTGTTTATGGCTCCGGGTTATGCCGAAGGTAATTATAGAACTATTCTAAAAGGATTTTCTCAATGGGGAGTTAAGGGAACCTATGGAGCTGGTAGATCAAGATTTAATGTAGTCAATTCACTTCTTCTTACAGGAATAATGGCCACAGTTGGGACACTTATACTAACAGGTAAATCACCAGACAAACCAGAAAAATTAGAAGATATTAGAGATTTGTTTAAAATTGATACTGGCAAAAAAGATGATAAAGGTAGAAAAATTATGATAGATTTAATGACTTATGATAAGGATTATTGGAATATCTATTTTAATGTTTTACGAGGAAGACCAGATATAGCAGTTACTGAAAGCATTAAAAGGGTTGGTGGAATGAAAGCATCTACATTTGGTATGTTGGTTGACTTTGGCCAGATGCTTCAAGGACAAGCCATTTACGATTGGAAAGAGGACAAAGTATTTGAGATCACTGATCCATTCTTATTAAAGGTGCAGAAACTTGCTACTCATGAAGTTAAAAGATTAGAACCAATTTCAGTTAGTGTATATAAACAATTAAGAGAGAAGGATGTAGATGCTGTATTCGCAAGTATAGCAGCAATGTTAGGGATTAGGTCGACAAAGACAGAGGCAGATAAACGACAACAAGTAATAACTAATCGATTATTCTCTTTAAGGGATCAGCAAGAACAATTGTATTACTATTTAGGAAGTATTAAAGATCCCAAAAAAGCAATTGAGAATTACAACAAAACAGTAAATGATATATTAGGTGCTAAATTAGTTCCCCAATCTATGAGAGATGAATGGGAATCTAAATTACTAATTGATATAGATAAGTTATTAAGTAATAAGGTTTATCAGTTGACTGGTCCAATGACAACTTTGACTCCAGCAGAAAAGGAAAAAGAGATTGAGGGAATAAAAAAATACCTCAAGAATTTTGAGGTAACTCCAGAAGAGTTAGAAAAACATCTTAAGTATTACTGGCAAGAACATCCTGTTAAAAATCAATGGAGTAAGACACATCAACAAAATGTATTAATGAGAAAAGTTAGATTAAAGGAAAGATATTAATCTGTTCCTGAATTGGTAATCCATTCTGAAAAAGTCGTTGATTCTGCGTTATTAAAATCTTCACAAATCCATCTTCGTTCTATCCATGTCATTCGAACACCATTTAACAAAGAAATTGCGAGATAACAAAAGAAGATAATAACTAAAACATTTTTAATTTCTTTATTCATTAACTAAAAATAAACTAAATAAAAAACATTGTCAAGTAAAATAAAGTCGTATGAAACAAACAATTAACGAAAAAATAATAGCAATGAAACAAGATATTCATTATATTAAAGAAGCATTAGAGAAAATGCCAACGATAGAGGGTATGAAGTTGGCTAATCAAAAGTTAGTAGAAGAAATTTTTGAGAAGTCAGAAAAGAGATATGCCTCTAAAACAATAGAAAAAATTGTATGGGGAACTGCTGGAATAGTCGGCACAGCAATTTTATATTCTCTTTTAGGATTAGTAATAAAATAATATGATAAACAACAAAGATATTTGGAAACCAATAACGGTGTATTTAAAGCCACGAGACGAGTTAGGATATCACACAGACTTGAGATTAGTAGAAGGGAAATGTTTGATGGACTATGAATCTTTAGTAGAGGTATTCAATATTAAAACTCCGAAAAACAGAGTCAGAAAAATACATTTGGAAATATGTGACGAAGAATTTAACAAAGACGGATTAACCAAGAATTAAAAAACCCATTCCTTTATTCGGAAATGGGCGAAAAGTTAAAAACTTTATTCTTTATAATGATAACGTAATAACTTGTTTTTCGTTACAAAAGGTAGTATTATAAGATTATGTGGGATAAAAAATATAAAAGACAACAAAAATACTATCAGAATAATCGTAGAAAATGTCGTGATGCTTCAAAAAAATGGCAGAAGAACAACCAAACAAGAGTAGAAAAAACTCATAAGAAATGGTTGGAGAATAATAAAAAAAGAAGGATAAAATGGAGTAAAGAATATCGTCAGAATAATAAAGAAAAGATAAAGGAATATGATAAAAAATATCGTCAAGAGAATAAGGAAAGAATAAAAGCACAAGGTAAAAAATGGCGGGAAAACAATATAGAAAGAATGAAAGAATATAGAAAAAGATATAAAAAGATATATTCTGAAAGATATAAAAAATCTCTCTTAAAAAGACAAAAGACATTTCGCAAAAGACATCCAGAAAGAGTTAGAGAAACTAATAGAAAGTGGAGAAAAGATAACATAGAAAAAGTTAGAGAGTATTGTAGAAAAGGTGCACGGAAAAGACTTTCAACACCAAGAGGAAAATTAGATAATAATATAGCAAAAGTAATTAGGGTCGTATTAAAAGGAAGAAAAGCGAGAAGAAGTTGGGAAGAATTAGTTAAATATACGATAGAGGATTTAGTAAAACATTTAGAGAATCTTTTTGATGAAAATATGACATGGGATAATTATGGAAGTTATTGGGAAATAGATCATAAAATACCTAAATCATGGTTTAAATATACTACTGCCGAAGATCCAAAATTCCAAGAGTGTTGGGCATTAAAAAACTTACAACCATTAGAAAAAGAACTAAATCGTTCTAAGGGAAATAGGTTTAAACATTAAATAATAAAATAATATGTCAGTGGAAATATTAAAAAAACAAATAGCGATAATTACAAAATTGATTAAGTTATATCAAATGCTTTTAAGAGAAATTCTTAATAAAAAAGTTGATGTAATAATTCATCACACAGCTACAGATAGAGATCGTACAAGTTTTGAAGCAATAAATAGAGGACATAAAAATAGAGGGTACTCCCAGAGTAGTTTAGGATTTTATTGCGCTTATAATTGTTTGATTACTGGTGATGGAGAAGAACACTGGGCCAGAAGCTTAGATGAGTCGGGACACGCTACAAGTGCTTATAAGGGATTTCATATTGATATATGTCTCTGTGGAAATTTTATGCGAGAGAGAATGTCAAATAAACAAATAGAATCTTTAACAAAGGTATTAGATAGAATTAAAAAGAAGTCAGGCATTAAATCGCTAAGAGGACATAGAAATTATTATCCAACTCTATGTCCCGGTCAAAATTTATATAATTGGATGTTAGAAAACAAAGGTCGTTTCTTAAATTAATTAATACAAAATCATGCAAACAGAATTAAAGGAAGTAATAATCAAAAGATTCCAATCTCTTCTTTGGAGAATTGGCGGATATGCGATAGCGGGATTTTTAGCACTTATTTTAGATGTCTTAAATCTTTTAGAATTATCTCCACAACTAATTGCAATTGTCGGATTGATATTTGGGGAAATTACAAAATTCTTGAAAGTAAATCTGCCCCAATTACAGATGAAGTTAGAATAAATTTACTATATATAGATAAGACAGCTTCAAGTTTTCGGCCTTTCTTGGAGCTGTTTTAATTAGGGGGGGGGTTGACAAACATTTTAGAAAGAGTAGAATAAAAGAATGACAGAGATAATATTACAATTAAAAAGTGAAAAAGCTTTGGCACTTTTGTGTCAAAATATTGTTTCTGTCATTGGAAACATGGAGAGCGTCTTTGATTAGGCGCTCTTTTGTTTTTTCTACAAATCAAAGTAGGTTAAAAATTAGGGAGCAATGACTCTACCGACTTGTCAACTCCACAACCGTTAAGGTCGTCAGATAGCTTTAATGGGAGGGACTTTATAGCAGCAGAAACGGATATAATGCACGAGTCCTATATCCGGTATCAATACAATACTGCTTATCTGATCGGTTATATGGTGATATACCATCCGTAGCACAACATTTATTTTTTTTAACTCTTTGTGTCATAAGGAATTTACGATTTTTATTAGGTTAAAAATTTCTTAATTTTTCTGACCTAATAGTCGGTAATTAGCTCAACCCTTCCGTAGCACTTAATTACTATGAATAAAAAATCACAAAAATTACAAAAACTAAAGAACGAGAATAATGAAAAATATAAGAAGGCACTTAAAAAAAATATAACAAGTGCTGAAAAAATTGCTTATAGAATATTAAGAGATAACGGGATTAAATTTAGATTTCAAAGTTCAAAACATAATGGAAAGACTAAATAGTTTTTGCTTTATTAAATTAAGAAGACCAAAAAGACCACAAGGCGTTTCTTGGAAATATTGGAGAAAAAATAAAAATCGGCGAAAATTTATAGAGATTAATTTAAATACTAAAAACAGAAAAAATAAAAACTACCCTGTGGAAAACTCTCTTGTGTCAATATCCACAGGGGGTTGACAAGGGTATCCCAAAATGCTAAAATGATAATAGAATGAGAATAATAAAAAGATATGAACTATAAACTAATTAAAGTAAGAAATAAAATATTGTATAAAGTTTGGGAAAATGTTAAGAGTGAAATTGATATGGATGACATGGCAGAAATTTTTGATATTCCTCTTTCAACTTTCTATAGAATTTTAAAAGAAGAAAAGTTAAAGGTCAAAACAAAATAACAATTTATATTTATGAGAAAAATAAAACAAATAGAAAAAGAAGCACAAATAACTGAAGACAAGGTTTGGTATGACAGACATCAATGTTTAATGGAAAAAGTATATCCAAAAGAATTAAAGGAAAATCCTAAATCAAAAAAATCTGGTTATATAAAAGGTGGAATTAAAGCGGCAAAAGAAATGGAGAAAGAATATGGAAAAAAGAATCTTGGCCCTTATAGTGAAATGGAGTGGGGAATGTTGAATGGAAGATTAGAAACTTTAAGATGGGTATTAGGTGAAGATTGGGGGATGCTTGATACTTAATAAAAAGGTCGGCAAAAAATAACATAATAAAATAACATGACTAAACAAGAATACCAACAAATCCCAACATTCATGAGAAAAGAATCAAATGATTATTGGGAGCTGGGCGAACAGGATCAGGACTTTGACGAAAAAGAAAATACACCAAGAGAAGACTTGGACCAAGAAAGATTATGTCAAGAAGCACAAGATGAAGCAATAGCAGATGTAAGTTATATTGATAAGGCATTAGAAGAAGGAAAAAAAGAAGGTAGAAGTATCACATTTTAAAGGTCGTTTATTGGGTTGCAGTCGGGGGAAGGGTGCGGCAACACAATCTCTCCCCGACTAAATAAATATGAATAAACAAAGAGAAATAAAATTTAGGGCAATAAATAAAAGAAATGGTAAGTTTTTCTATTGGATATTAAAAGATTCTTTTAGTGGTAGTTGGCAAAATATGGTTGCTCACGAAGTTGAAATAGATTGGAATACAGTTGGACAATACATAGGTTTAAAAGATAAAAATGGTGTTGAGATTTATGAGGGAGATATAATAAAAACGCCATATGGTAATGAAGAAGTGAAAATGGCAAGGGGTAGATGGAATCCTGATGGAATGTTTATTGTTGATACAATAATTGAAG
Organism: Candidatus Pacearchaeota archaeon; assembly: GCA_017608235.1. Lineage (GTDB taxonomy): Archaea > Nanobdellota > Nanobdellia > UBA10117 > JAFCGI01 > JAFCGI01. The sequence continues at coordinate 8,264 of JAFCGI010000010.1, read as the reverse complement.
TCATTGGCAATATATATGAAAATAAAGAGTTACTTATATGAAACAAGAATTCAAATTATACGATGACAACTTAATACTTTCATTCGATGATACAAAACATATTTATTCTGTTAATGGAAAAACTGTTTATGGGGTAACATCTATTACTGGAATAATTGACAAACCTGCTCTCAAGTATTGGGCAGTAAATATGGGAATAGAATACTTAAAGAAAAATCTAAAACCCGGCATAGCATTAGACGAAATTGAAATAAGCACATTATTAGAAGAAACAAAATCTGCTCATAAAAAAAGATTAAGTAAAGCAGGAGATATTGGTACTCAAATCCACGAGTGGTTAGAAAAATATGTTAAGGCAGTATTAGATAAGAAAGAAATTCCTAAAAGACCAATAAATAAAGAAATGCAGAAAGCGATTGACGGATTCTTTAAATGGGCAAAAGAAAACAAAGTAAAGTTAATTTCAAGCGAACAGAAGATCTACTCAAAGAAATATCATTATGCAGGAACATTTGATTTATTAGCAGAAGTTAATGGAAAGAAAACCATAGTAGATTTTAAAACCAGCAAGGCAATTTATCCTGAAATGTTTTTACAAGCATCTGCTTATTTACAAGCCAAAGAAGAAGAACTTGGAGAACAGATAGATGGTGGAGTAATGATTTTAAGATTATCAAAAGAAAACAAAGAAATAACTCCATTTGAAGTTCAGAGTGTTGATAGAAAAGAAGTTGATAATCTTATCAAGGTATTTAGATGCTGTTTAGGAGTTTATACTTGGCAAAAAATCAATCAAAAAAGGTCTTACAAAAATAACTAATAAAAATATGACTAATGAAGAAAAATTACAACAAGAAGTAGATGAACTCAATGAAGTGGTAGAAGATAGAGATGATCAGATAGAGGAGTTAAAAGAGGAAAAAGACAATTTGATAAGTGTTATTGATAATATTTATGATTTAGCCAGAAACGCATACTAAAAAGGTTAAAAAGTCAAAATAACAAATAAAAATATGTCAGAAGAAACAATATCACAACAATTAGTTAAGAGGGCGACAAAAGCAGGTAAAATGCCTATCCCTCGTCTTCAATTATGTAATCGTGTAGAAAAAAAAGTTAATGGCGAAGTAGAATTAAACGATGATGGTAAGCCCAAAATGGTTGTCGTTGGAACTGGCCCACATACAGTTATGCTAATTTCAGAAAAATATGCTAAGGGAACTGATTATATAACTAAACAAGAAAGAACTGAAGTAGAATATATCTTTGAAGAAAAAGGACAGAAAAAAAGGTATAATGTTCCAGTGAAGGATAAGAATGACGAATTACACTATTTTGTTCAAAGAATGTCTGAATTAGCACATGGAGAAGTAGTTATACTTGAATATAAAAAGAATGGTATGACAGGTTTTATTGATGTCAAAAGAACTGTTAATCAGGAAGTTGGAATTAAAAATACAGGTGAAATACCTATTATAGAAGAAGACGAAGATCCAAAACCAAAACAGGAACCTAAAAAGGTTGTTCCTGTAGCGGGTGGTTCAGATAAGGAAGCAGAAGAGTTTTTTAATGGGAAGGTGCCGGGTGAGGATGTAGGAGAAATTAATGTAGATGAAATACCATTTTAATATGGATTTTGCATTTAGAGGAAAAGTTAATAATGGCGATGTTATACTTGATGATCCTGATGGATATAAAAAACATATTAGAAATTTAGAAGGAAAGATTATACAAATTATTGCTCGAAAGTATAAAACTATTAGAAGTATTAATCAGAATAAGTATTATTGGGGTGTAGTTATTAGGATTGCAGGAGATTATCATGGCTACACTCCAGATGAGATGCACAACGCATTCAAATGGAAATTTTTACGAAAAGGTGGTGATCTTCCAACAGTTAAAAAAACTTCTGATTTAAACACTATTGAATTTGAAAGATATTTAGAGTTAATAAGAGTATATGAATTAAGTGATTTCCAAGTTGTAATTCCCTTGCCTAATGAAGTAGATATATGAAAATACTTAATTTATATAGTGGAATAGGTGGCAATAGAAAACTATGGGGAGATGAACACGAAATAACTGCTGTTGAATTTAATCCAGATGTAGGAAAAGTATATAAAAGTTTTTTTCCAAAAGATCAAGTTATAATAGCAGATGCTCATCAGTATTTATTAGAAAATTTTGACAATTATGATTTTATATGGACATCTCCGCCTTGTCAGAGCCATAGTAGAATAAGAAATATAGCTGGAGTTGGTTCTGGTAACACTAAAGCTATTTATCCAGATATGAAACTATGGCAAGAGATTATTTTTTTAAATCAGATATTTCATACTTCAGGAACAAAATTCAGAGGAAAATTCGTAGTAGAAAATGTAATTACTTATTATAAACCATTAATACAACCGCAAAAATGTGGAAGACATTATTTCTGGACTAATTTCTACATAAATAATTTGAAAGCAGAAGATACTATTGTTACTGCTAAATTAGAAACAAAACAAGTAAAATTAGGGTTTGAAGATTTTAAAGAGAATAAGAGTATAACAAAAGAACAAATGCTAAATAATTGTGTAGAACCTGAACTTGGTTTACATATCTTTCAAGAAGCATTTAGAGAATATAAAACATTAGTTTGATATATGTTTAAAGAATCATTCAAAAATACCAAGATAAAATTCGGAAGCAGAAGCATATTAGATGAGGCAATGCTAATCTTTGAAAAAGTATTTCATTATCCACACATATTGACACAAATCAGCGATAAGTATGGTATAATTAGTAATAGGATAGATGATTTCTATTTAGTAGCAAAGAAAGACACCTATGGTGATGTGGTAAGTGTATCTAAAAAGATTTGGACCAAAGCCATTTTTGAAAAGAAATACATTGTAATGTATATTCAGAAGTCAGGATACTTTTATAAGTTTGATCCTAATGAGATAAAAGACACCAAAGAGAATCAAAGGGGAGATACTAAAATGGTTAATTTTTCAGTCCGGGAAGGCAAAAACTTAATCAAACTAAAAGCTAAAAGAGAAAGAATAGATTCTGCTATATTAAAAAATCGTATTATGAAAATTAGAGAAGAAGAAAAAGAAAAGAGTTTTATTAAAAATGTTTTAAGATAAAGGCAAAAGATAAATAAAAAACTTATGTCTAAACAAGAAGAGCCGCCATTAGAATGGATACACCCAGAAAAAGCAATGGCTATCTGGATTGTATCTTGTATATTAATTATCATAGCGTCATTATTGTTTATAGCTTTTGCAAGAGTGCCAGAAGAAAAGGTTGAATATAATTTAAGTAGTTATTTAATAGCACAAGCGCCACCATATATGTTCACAGAACATAAAGTATTAGCAAGTCTGTCAGCATACAATCCTGTCTGGTGGCAGTGTGATTCAACGCCAGATATAACTGCTTCGGGTAAAAAGGTTAAAGAGGGATATGTAGCAAATAATTGTTTACCATTTGGCACAGAAGTTAAAATAGGTGGTAAATCTCTTGAGGTTCAGGATAGAATGAACAAGAGATATGGTTGTGAACATTTTGATATTTTAATGTTTGATATTGAGGAGGCCAAAGAGTTTGGTCGGCAAACTGAAGAAATTGTATATTATAAGTTGATAGAGTAAAATGGAAAAAGAAAGAGATAAAAAGGGAAGATTTGTTAAGGGACATAAAACTTCTCAAGAAACAAGAGAGAAAATAAGAAAGAAACTCAAGGGGATACCTTTATCCGAAGAACATAAAAAGAAGATTAAAAAGAATAATGCTCATTATTGGCAAGATAAATACTTACCAGAAAAAATGATACAGAAGTTAAGGGATTCTCATATAGGACATCCAAAACCAGCAAATGCTTATAGTTTTCCGACAGGTAAAGATAATCCTAATTTTAAAGGAGGAATTACTCCAGAAAATCATAAAATAAGAAGTAGTATAGAAATCCGTTTATGGAGAGAGGCAGTGTTTGCAAGAGATGCTTGGACTTGTCAAAAATGTGGATCAATGAGTGAGAAAGGTAAAGCGATTTATTTACATTCTCATCATATTAAAAACTTTGCCGAATATCCAGAATTACGCTTTGCTATAGATAATGGAATCACTTTTTGCAAAAAATGTCATGATTTATTCCATAAAATATATGGTCGTAGGAATAATACAAAAGAACAATTAGAAGAATTTTTAGATAGTAAATAATGAAAAGGCTGAAAGAAAATATGCTAAAAGAAAAAGAAGAAGGTCGTAAGAAAGGTAAATTAAAAATTAAAAAAGGAAAGGAGATGAAAGAAATGACAGTATTACAAAAAACAGGATTAGCATATTATGATGCACACCATCCTCACCACAATAGACCTCTTTGGAAAAACTTTCTGAAACTTGTTAGAAAGAAAAAACCTGATGTATTTGTTTTTGGTGGAGATAATATGAATTTTGATGCTATTGACCATTGGATGAAAGAAAAGAAAAGAGAAAGGAAGATGGAGGGGAAAAGAATACTCGCTGAATATACTGAATTTAAAAAGGATATGCTTGACCCATTAGAAAAAGCCCTTCCCAAAGATTGTAGAAAAATTTGGTTGAATGGTAATCACGAAGATTGGGTAGAACTTGCTATTGATAAAGAACGAGGAGGAGAAGGATACTGGGAGATTGAGAATAATCTGCACCTAAAAGAAAGAGGCTGGGAAGTATATAAATATGGCGAATACGCCAAGGTTGGTAAGGTTTATTTTATCCACGGACAATATACAAATCAGGCACACGCCAAAAAGACAGTTAATGTCTACGAAAAGAATGTAGTATATGGTCATGTTCATAGTCCTCAGACATATGCCAAGATAACACCAGTGGAAAATGAACCCCATACTGGAATGTCCTTGCCCTGTGGTTGCGAGATGAATCCTGACTTTATGAGAAATAGACCTCACTCTTGGGTAAATGGTTTTCTGGTATTCTATTTTACTAAAAAAATCTTTAGCTTGTTCCCTGTAATTTCTATATTTGATGGAAAGTTTATTGCCCCAAGTGGTAAGAGATATTAAAACAAAGAGAGAGCGTAGCCACGACCTCTATGCTCTCTCACCTAAACTTATGAAACCAATATTTAAAAACGAGAATATGGACAAAGGAATGTTAATCTTTGCCCTAATAATAGTAGGAACAATATCGGCCTTAGAAGTAGTAATGAATCAAAATATCTTAGCAAGTTTAATCTTAGTTATGTTTGCAGTTATTATTAGTTCGTGGTTTATATATTAATGAGCAATAAACTAAAGGTTACGCCACATAGGATATTTAGACGAAATCAGTATGTGCAAAAATGGAACATACTGAACCTGTGCAAAAATGGAACAGGTTGAAATCTATACAAAATAAAGATAAATCTATACATTATGACTAATAAGGAATATATAAAATTAACAAAACAATTAGTTGCCAAAAAAAACAATGATTGTAGAAGGTATTTAAAAGAGCAAAAAGAAGAGATTAAGAAAGAGATAATAGGGGAGATAGAAAAAATGAATAAGAATTTCAAAAAAATAATAAAGCATATATGAAAATCCGTCAATTTAAAACAGGAGCAACAAGAGATACAGAAGATGGAAAATATGATTTAGAAGGATTTTTAAGCCCAATAGTATTACAAAGGTATGCCCAGTATATGCACTTTCATCGCCAACAAGCAGATGGAAAGTTAAGAGCAAGTGATAACTGGCAAAAGGGAATGAGTAAAGAAGTTTATATGAAGTCCCTTACAAGACATTTTATGGATTTATGGTTAGAACATAGAGGATATAAAAGCCGAGAAGGAAAAGAAAAAGCATTATGTGGTATTCTATTCAATACAATGGGATACCTTTACGAGATATTAAAATAAAAAATATGGCAAAATTACCAAAAAAAGGAACAGGTCTTCGCAATGGCAATGCAGGACAAAGGAGAGCAGGTCGCCCAAGAACAGAAGCAGAGCGTCAACGAAGACATAATAAATTAGGGAAAAAATAGGAATTTAAAAAATAAAAATATGAAAAAAGGAGACAAAATTTTAATAACTTGGATTGATGCTTTTAGAAAGAGTGGTTGGAGTAATGAAGAAGATATTAAAGATGGTTTAAAAAATGATATTGCTTGTGAAATAATAGGGTATTTTATTAAAAAAGATAAGAATTTTATTATTCTTTCTATGGGAAAACAAGATGACCCAGATTCTATGCCATTTTTACACTTAGAATTTATCCCTTGTGGAGCAGTAAAAAAGATTAGAAAATTAAAACTTTAATAATTTATTTTTTGAAGTGTAGGGCTGACCTTTTTGGGTCTCGACTAAAGATTCTTCTCATACTTTTTCAGCCCTACTCTTGAGAGAGAAAATTAAAAACTAAATAGGAGGTGAAAAGTATGCTGATAATGATTGACCTTGATGGAACTTTATTCCCAACATATCACGAAATAGATATATTACACAAAGCACTATTCGGCAAAGAGTTAGATTGGGAAGCACTAAAAGATAAAGATGACTCTTACTGGAGGACAAAATCAGGAAAGTGGACAATGCAAATGTTCCAAAACGACCAATTTTATGCCGAACTTAAAGCATATAAAGGAGCAAGAGAAGTCTTGAGGATATTTATGAGAAATCCTAAGAACGAGATATTGTATTGCACAGCAAGAAATCCAGCATTAGAAGAAGCAACTGCCTATTCTCTGGGATTAAATAAAATGCCTTACGGCGACTTAATCTTTGTGGATAGGAAAGATGCCCATTTAAGAAAGCTGGAAATAGCAGTGTTAGAATGTCCCGATGTAATAATCGACGATGAATCCAGAGTATTATTCGCTTTAAGAGAACAATGCTTAGCAACTATCTGCTATACACAGGATTATAATCTTAAATATCCATTCGGCTATCGGGCTAACGATTGGAACGATATTCACACAATATTGAAGGGAATGCAACCAAACTAATGAGGGGTGGTTTAACAAACGACTGCCCCTCCTAAATAAAATATAAATATATGACAACAATAATTATAGGAATAATTATAGGTATAGTAGTATTCATAATAGGTTTTATTATGGGTCAAATTCCTGAGACTAATGTATCTTCTTTAATAACCCCTCCTCCAATAAGTCCATATTGGGATTATGGTATGGTTAAATCTCGCAATAATCAATTGGAAACGGAGAACTATCTTTTAAGAAGTCAATTGTGTCGTAGTCAATATCCATTTAATTCTATTGGATATGAGAGATTTTTAACAAACAAAGAAAAAGAACAATTAAAAAAATTAGCAGATAGAGCAATTGTTTCATTTGAAGATATAAAAAGTTTATTAAATATAAATAGTTCTTTTTTGGGGGAATAATAGAACAAGTCCTGCCGTGAGGCAACAGAAGCACGGTAAGGAGATAATGACGATTATCTCTACCTATATTTCCCCAAAAGAGAATTATTAAGTAAATTAAAAACTAAATAGGAGGTGATAAAAATGAAGAAGCGAAAGAAAAGAAAAGTCAAAGGCAAGGTATTAAAGAAAATGGCGAAAGAGAGAAGATGTTTATTCTGTGGAACTACTAAAGATTTAGTTAAACATCACAAAAAACCGAGAAGATTAGGAGGAACAGGTGCTAAAGAAAATATAGCAATACTATGTAAAAGATGTGAGAGAATAGTCCACGATGAAATGCTTGATGACAACATAGATTTTTTACTGAATATTATTCAACAACTTCAGAAAACAGAAGCACCGCCACAGATGAGAAGTATTGGTTTTATGAAGAAGAATGGCTGGGATAAGCCAAAAGTATTTAAGAACCGCTATCACAGGTTAAAGGAGGGAGAAAAATGAGAATATTTAAGAAAAAGAAACGGAAATTAGATAACTGCTTGTTATTCTACCCAGAGATTTTAGAACCACTTTGTTGTAGTTTCCCATTAGAGGAAAAATGTGGGAGATATACCAAGATAATTATACTTAAAAAGGGCAAAAGAGTAGGTATATCATTGTGTAAGTACCGCTGTGGAATAATTGGCAGAAAACAATGTATCAAAGAGCAACTAAAATTGAAAGAATGGGGTGCAAAATAAAACAAAGGGGGTGGTTTAGATAACTATTCTACCCCCTCTAATTAACAATAAATTATATGTTAAAAGATATTATATTAAAAGGAGTTTTAAAAAGAGTAAAATTAGCAAGGCAAATAATTAAAGCCGAAGTTCTTGAAGAAGACTTTATTACAGAAATATGTGG
>JAFCGI010000009.1 GCA_017608235.1 Candidatus Pacearchaeota archaeon | reverse complement strand
GGCAGAAGCAATTGAGATAGCAAAAGATTTTATTCCCTCATTTGGAAGTGGAAGTCTTATGATTAGTATTGTTGTATGGTTAATTATTGCAATTATATTTCTTATTCTTGTGGGGATTGCAACATTTTTAGTTGTTAGACATTTAAAATTTAATAGGAAAATTGTTATTTTTGAAAGAATTAATGGGCAGTTTCAACCAACAGGAAAAGATAGAGCTATGCCTGTTAAGTTTTCAACATCTGGAGATACTATATTTTATTTAAGGAAAAGAAAAAAATATCTTCCTAATCCAACAATTCAAACTGGAGCAAGAACTTATTGGTATTTTGTAAGGGAAGATGATGAATGGATTAACTTTGGTCCTGGAGACTTTGATGAAGATGCTAAAGAATTGAAAGCTCGTATGCTTGATAAAGAAATGAGATATGCTAGGACACAGGTCCAAAGGGGTTTAAAAGATAGATATGATAAACCAGGATTTTGGAAACAATATGGTTTACTTGTTTTAAGTATTGTTTATATAACAATTATTGGAGTTATGTTTTGGTTAGCCTTAGGAAAGTTTGTGGATCTTGCAGGAGCTTTGAGTGGAGTAACAGATAGTACTGCGAAATTATTAGATAGAGCTGATTCAATTCTTGGGGCAATGGATAATCTTTGTTCAGGAGGAAGTGGGATTACTAATTAAAAATGGCAATATGGTCTCAATATATTTTAATCATAACATTATTATTCTTAGCTGCAATCTTGATAGCTACACCAATAATTTTGTTATGGTGGTTAAGAAAGACTAAGAAAATAGCAAAGAAAGGAGAAGAAAAACTGAAAGGGGGTTTTAAAAATGAAGTTAAAGAAAAAGAAAAAAGTTCAAGAGGAATCTTTGGAAAAAGAAAAGCCAGAAGAGAAAGTACCAGAGAAGTTGACAGAAGCACAATGGATTCAACTATTCCAAAACCAGGGGATTTACCGATATTACAAACTAGCAGAACTAAAAGAACTAAACTCAAACCTAAAAGAAATAGATATAGACTTAAAAACGATTGGGAAAGTCTTGCTGCAACAGTTAGATGAAGAAGAGGTTGAAGAAGATGAGGAAGATTGATTTAGTCCTTATCTTTCTTCTCTTGATTGTTGTTGGTTCAGTATTTTATGTCTATATGGTTATAAAATCAGATGGATATAAATGTATTAATAATCCTTTAGTTTATGGAGCAAAGAAAGCAGCAGAGGTAAATGATGCAGAATTTTCTTGTAGTTGTATTGTTGATAAACCAGGAATGCCTACTGTAGAATTTAATACTACAGGATTATATACAAGAAGGAAAGAAAGTAATCCAATACAAGAACAGATTAATTTTTCAGAGTTTGAGGGATTTATTCCTGATAATTAAAATGGATGAAGAAAAAATAAATAAGAAAGCAGATAAAATAATTGAATCTGCTGAAGAAATAAAAGAAGAAATAAAACCTAAGAAAGCAAAGACTCGTGGGGATCCTTTAGTAGAACTCCATTAATTCTTTCTTTTAATAAAAATGGTTGAAAAATATCAGTTGGAAAACCCAAATAATGCAAGAGTTTTTATTGATTATAGGAAACAAAAAGACAAAGTAAAATTTGAATATGTAGCTCAAGATAATGTTTTAAAGATTGTTTGGATTGCTATGTTTAGAATTTGGTTTTCAAAAGGATTATATTTAGCCCTCCTTCCAACTTTTTTAATGGTTGTTTATTCTATACAAAATTTGGAGATTGATAATTTTTTGAAGAATATTTTTTTAGCTAATTTAGGAGCATTCTATTTTTTTGGTATTCCTACTATTGTATCATTAATATTTTTGAGAAGTAAAAAATTATTAAGTTTAATGCCTAAAATTCAATTTCGTTTTCTTGGAGGACGTTATTATATTGCTAAATTTAAATCAAAAGATATACAAAATAACAAAATTGTTCTTCCTTTATTTTCTAATATTGGTTTAGATTATAAAGCTACAAAAGAATTTTCAAAGTATCTAGAAAGAGTTGAGATTATAGAACATCCTTTTAATTATTATGTTAAAAAGAAAAAGAAACCCCAACAATATTTGTGGAGAGCAGATTTTTTCTTCTCTAAGAAACCAAAGACAGGGGAATTAAAGATAGGATTTAAATAAAAATTATTCCACAGAACCTTTTATCATAGATTCCATATACTTACTTTTTAAGTCTTCTTTATTTAAATGTAAATAAATTGTTGTTGATTTAATATCTGAATGTCCTAAAAGATTTTGAACTTCTTCAATTCTAAAACCTTTTTTTAACATATTAGTTGCAAATGAATGTCTAAGGAGATGAGGATTAATCTTTCTATTTATTGCTTTCATACTTGCTCTTGATAAGATTCCTCTCCAAGTATCTTTCCCAATAAATAACTTACTATTAGCATAGAACTTTTCAACTTGTGTTTCATTAATCCATCTAGCAACCCTTAACATTAAGTTGGGAGGAATTAAAACAAGTCTTTCTTTATCTCCTTTTCCTAATACTTTTAATTCTCCCATCTTCTTTTTATTTTTACTCCAGGAAGTCCAGTTGAAATCCTTTGGTTTTATCTTAATGAGTTCTCCAATTCTTAATCCACCAAAATAACTTAATAATAACATAATCTTATTTCTTTCTCTCCTCATTGATTGTTGGATTGATTCAATTTGTTCCTCTGTTAAAATATTTTGAATCCTGGTTTTTTTTCTACCAGTAACTTTAGGTAATGAAATCAAAGAGATTTCATTTGCTCTTTCATTATCTATTCCTAGAGTAACTCTATTCTCTATTAGAAATGTTTTAAGGTTCTTCATAAATGCTCTAGCTACATTATTCTTATATCTTATAGCTAAGAAATTGAATACTTTTTCCTGGGTAAACTCATTTGAATCAAACTTATTATAATAGAATAGGTAATCTTTTACAGTCTCATCTTTAAGTTCCCTTGCTTTTAACCAGTCAATGAAATCTTGTTCCATAGCCATTTTTTTAAGTCCTCATTTAACCTTACTTAAACCGATATGGGTATATTTTGTGTTTGATTTCTATCCCTTCCACTAATTGTTCTACTATCAGTCTCTTTTTGCCCTTGTAGAAGAAGGGTACTTAGAGTATAAGGAACCCCTTGATCTTTCAGTTTTTTATTTAGCATACAAACTACATTAGTATACTTTAATCCATTCATTACACAATAACCTAGTAATCTTTCTTTGTTGAGTATTCCTTCTTTGAGTTTCTCTATGATATCTTCATAGACATCTTTTGAAGTTTCTTTATTATCTAATTCTCCATCCATTAACACACTCCTCTTCTCTTCCTTAATCTTCTCATAAAGTTCTCTTTGTCGTCGGGGTAAGTCAGTATACTTAAAGACACCACGAAAAGTAGTCATCTTCTTATAATTAAAATTAAAAGATTTTTTCTTGATCCAACTTCTTTCAATCTTTTCATTGTATTTAGAATCCCATTTATCAGTTGAGAAAGAAGATTGGTTTGGAGTATGAATAACTGCTAATCCTCGTCGGATAACATTAATTCTCATCTTGACTAAACTTCTAAATTGTGAATCCAAAGAATAAAAGTTTGGGACACAAGCAATTAAAATATTATATCTATCACGATACATATTTAACATCTTAATTAATTTCTTTTGTTCTTCACCATAGAAGTCACGATTGAAAGTTACATTAATCATTTCATCTGCAACAATAACTCCTTTATGATATTTAGCCATAGCTTTCATAACTTCATCTCTGGAGAAAATAACATCTCTTTTAATTTTAAATTCTTTAAATCTTAATGCACACTTTACAGCACCAGTTGATTTTCCTAAACCACGATTTCCATCAAAGACAACAATCCCATCAAATTTATTTTCTTGCCAAGCTCTCCAAACTTCTGCTAATGTTTTTACATTCCAAAGTATTGATGCCATTTTGTTTTATGAAACTAGTTTCATAGTGGTATACCAAAGGATACTTCAGTATACTTAACCTGAAAATATCATATCCTCCTTTACTTTTTTCATCATCTCATCTGGATCCCATTCTTCACTTACAGGGAATATAAGTTGAGCTTTATAAACAAGTGCAAAAACATCATCATAGATTTGCATTATTAAGGAATGTAATCCATCAAATTTAGATTCGTTGATTACAATGTTCCCTCTGCCTTTATTATCTTTAGTTCTTCTGTAACAAGATGGAATTGCTTTTTGTAATTGTTGCAAAGTTTTTTCAGCTTCTTCAACTTTTCCTCTTTCTTCTTTCTTAACTTTATTTTTAATTGTAGATTTTGAAAATCTTAATAATTGAATGATTGCATAAATTAATCTTTGCAATGCTTTAACTTTAATACTTTTTTTCATTTCTTCACTCATCATAAACTCCTGCATAAAATCCATACTTCCAAACTTCACAATATTATCATATTCTTTAATTTGCATAATTGTAGACATTATTACCGAGTATGAAAATGGTTTTGCAACATTCCAGACATTTTCTTCAGAAGTATCAATAAAGTTTTGTTCCTTAGCCATTCTCTCTTTTTTAAAAGTCGGTTTAATATTCGTTAATACAGAAGTTGCTAAACTTTATAAAGATTGTTATTTTATAAAAGTTTGTATACATTGTATACAAAGGGGATGAGAATGAAAAACATAGATAAACTTTTATTTTGTGCAATTCTCTTATTAATTATTTCTGTGATTTTAAATATTTATTCTGCTTATGAATATTCTTCTTTGAATTTTAATTCAGAAGGAGTTACTATTCTTGGTTCAATCACAAAATTAGATTATGAAATTCTCCCTCGCGAAGATTTATGTATGAATGAAGAATATTATTGTGAAAAAATATATAATGAAAAAGCTTGTAAATTAATAAAAGAGGTTTGTTAAATGGCAAGAGAACCGATTATTGTTGGGAGTGGTGTTCCAATTGTAATTGGTAGTGTTACAGATCCACGTGAAGCTGAAGGGTTAACCTTTAAAGAAGCAGTTGAAAGAGGAAAGGAATTAGGAAAAACACCAGGTGGTTTTGTCCCAACACTCACCCCAGCAAAATTAGAAAGAATGCGAATGGGTGAAAGATTAAGACTTGAAGAATTAGAAGCTGAAAGGAAAAGAAGAATAGCAGATGAGAAAAGAAGATTAGAAGAACAAGCTAGACAAAAATCTAGGGAAGCTGCTGAAAGATTTAGACAAAGAGCATCTCTTGCAAGAACTAGAAAAGAAAGAGAATTTGCAGCTGAAAGATTACAAAGAGAACTTGGAGTAATTAGAGGAGAATATCAAGTTGGAAGAGTTGCTGGTGGAGTTGTTAGTGGATTTACTGTTAGGGGTGTAGAAAAAGGAAGACTTGCAGGATTTAAAGAAGAGGTTATTACAAAACAGACATTAGCAGAACAAAAAGCATTATCTGAAAGAGAGTTTAAAGGAGAAATCGCAAAATTTATGGAAGAAGGAAAGAAAGTTGAGTTTATTCCAGGTGGAGTAAGAATATCTGAAGCTCCAGGAAGACTTCAAAAATTTGTTGGATCATATCTTAAAGCTGAAGAAAAGGTTGCAGCTAAGACAACTAAACCTGTCTTTGGATTATTAGAAAGAAGAGGAGCTGATTTAACTTCTCCTGAATTTCAAAAAGTATTTTTTCCACCATCACAAAAGATAGCTATATTTAAAACTCCTGGATTAGCTCCAACAGAAAGAAAATTCTTTGCAGGATTTTCTGCTGGTATATTTAAAGATATAAAAGAAAAGCCAATTAAACAAGTCGCATTAGTTGGAGCAGGTGCTGCTATAGGTGCTGCAGCAGTGGGAGCTGGAAGCGGTTTAGCTGCAATAAGTCCTAAAGCATTAAGAGCAGGAGAAATTGCAGCAACAACAGCAGGAATAGGATTAGGTGGATTATTTGCATTTAAAACAGGTGCAGAAATTGTATCTGCTAAATCTGCTGAACAAGCAGGAGCAATTACTGGTGTTGCTGTTAAAGATATTGCATTAATTGGTGGAGGAATTAAAGTAGGAAGAAAAGGAATTGAAAAAGGAATTGATATTCTTAGAACTGCAAGATTAAAAGAACTTCCAACTGAAAAGGTAATTGCTCCAGAATTTTTAAGAGGACAAAAATTTCCTTCTGTTAGAAGAGGAACGAGAGTAGGACAATTAAGAAAAGAGTTTTTAGAACCTGTTTTGCCTGGTGAAAAGGCAGGAGTTCCAAGAGGATTTACAGCAACAGCAAGACAATTTAAAAAAGTAACAACTATAGAACCAGGAACATCTGAAGTTCCAGGATCATTTGCAGCACCAAAAATCTCTCCACATTTTTTAAGAACTGGAGGAGAACCCCCAACCAAATTATTGGGTACTAAAGGTTTCCTTGGTGGAACAACACCAACCACAGTTAGATTAAAATTCAAAACATTAGGTTTCCCAGAAAGAGTCACAGCAAAAACGATTGTAGGAACGGCTAGAGGAACTTCTAAGATGATTGGAAGAAATCCCTTGACAACCTTTAAAGGTTTCTTTCAAAAGGTTAAAGGAACAGGTAGAACATTTGTTCCTGGTGCTAAAACAGAGAAAGAAGCTATTACTGCTGCTGATACTGCAATAAGACAAACTGCTAAAAGATTCTTCTTTAAATTTGGTGGAAGAAGGATTCCTATTCAAGAGTTTGAAGTTATTGGAGCAAAGCAGATTCCAGGTTTATCTTCTAAAAGTATTACAACATTAGGGAAAGCAATCTCAAGTTCAAGTAGAGTTACTCCTTCTTCTTTAGTTACTCCTTTAGATATTGGGGCATCAGTAATATCAAGAGTAAAACCAAGTAGAAGAGTTTCAAGAGTTGTAACTCGTTCAGTTCCTTCTAGTGTTTCAAGAAGAATATCAAGAAGAGGAGTTAGTAGAGGAGGGTTTGGTTTTGGAGAAGATATTATATCAAGAGCAAGTTCTCGTGGAAGTAGTGGAATTAGTTCTGGAAGTTCAAGTATTTCAAGAAGTATATCTTCTTCTATTACACCAACAAGAATTACTGAAACATTTATTTCACCATTACCTTTATTAGGAAAACCAAGAAAGAAAAGAAAACCAAAAAGAGCAGTTGAAGATATAGCAATAGTCCAAGATTTCACATCTAAAATAATTGATGCTACACCAATGAAGATAAAAAGAAAAGACTTTGAGAAACTTGCAGGAGAACCAGTAGGAATTAGGAGGATTCCAATTATAATTGATTAAAATGCCAACACCAACAGAATATGAAACTGCTATCAACGATTTGATGGCAGACAATCAAGATAAAGATGCAAGACTTCAACAACTTAGTGGACAACCTTCTTACTTTGGTGGTCCAGATGATGATAACTTAATTAAATGGCAATTAGATTTTAAAGAAGACCTAGATAGAATATATCATTTATTAAAAGGACATCAAATAAAAGAAGATAAAGAAACTGGAAATGTGCTTTATGTTGAACCAAGTGATAAAAATGTAATTCCTTTCAATAACTTTGGTGTTCAAATCATTATGAACATTATGTCTTTCTATCTAAATAGAAATACAATCCTTTCAAATTATGATGATAAAATGATTGAATGGAAAGTTTATGACTTTGGTTTAGAACTTGCTGATTTAATCTTCAATAGATATGAAGACATGATGATTACAATAGATAAAAAGAATTCAACAGAACAACAAATTAAAGACCACTTATCTCAAAAGATTAAAATGTATCCTATGATTATTAAAGAATTAGTTGATACAATTCATTCTGCATATTTAAGAGCTTTCAATGGAGGTGAAAGAGAAAGTTTGAGAACAGCAAGGATGGTTACACAATCAGAACCATTAAGAGGTATGAATTTCCCACCACAAATGATGCAACAGAAGAAACAGAACTGGTGGAATCCTTTCTCTGCAGGAAAATGAAAGGATTAATTATTATTATAATGATGATAACTTTAATTCCAATGATTCTAGCATTTGATTTTGAAGGTACAGATCCTTCCTCTTATGGATTAGAAACTCCACCAAGAGAAGTTCCAAAAAACTTTTCAGTAATTAATACAAACTCTTCAAACTTCTGGATAACAACTGAAGGAGTTATGAATGATGTTTCTGATATTGAACATGATTGGTTATCTGATTTAGCATGGAGTGTTGCAGGACATATTATTGATACTGATTTTGATATTAATGGTTATACTTTAAAAGGAAAATGGAATGGAACTTCACCAGATGATTGGATTATTATGGATGGTTCTGGTGTTGAATTTAATTCTTCAAAATTTAACCCAGTATATTGGAATGCAACTGAAGCAGAAGCAGTTGTTGGAACAATAGATGGAGGAACATTAGTAGACACTCAACATTCTGATGCTCAATATGATGGAACTACATTTAATTTTTCAGAAGAAGCAGGAAGTCCTGGAGTAGAATTATATTTAAATTTTACAGGTTTAACTGTTGATACTTTTAATAGAGGGATTATGAGATATAAAACAAGTTCTTTGAAAGGAGATTTTCCATTGGTTCAGATGTGGAGTTATACTGATAGTGCTTGGGAAGATTATCCTTATGTTGTAGAAAGTGAAACATTTGCAACAATGACACAGCCTGTTTTTGATGGTGCAAGTCATATTCAAGATGGTGTTGCTCAAATGAGAATTTATAAAGCTGATTCTGGTAATACACAAAATCATTATTATATTGATTGGATTGCTCTTATTAGTGGGGTTGGATTACCTTCAGGTGAAGAAGTAGACCCTGATTTTAATAAGTGGTTGCATAATGCAAGTTTAAAAAGTAATATTAGTGGAAATGGATATAGTATAAATAATCTTAGTTATTCACAAGCAACTACTTTAAACATAACAGGAACAAGTTATCTTGAAGATTTAATTGTTGGTGGTAATTCTTATTTTCAAAACATCACAGCAAAAAATATAACTTCTGAAAATATTATAACAAATAAGATTTCAAGTAATGATTTTTTTTATATTGAGGTTGATGCTACATTATATCCTTTAGCAGATTTAACTGATAGTTTAGGAGCACCTCTAAAACAATGGAATGCAATATATGGAAGAGCACTTTTTTTAAATAATAATGCGGTTCTTGATGGTTTGACTAATGGAAGAATTACTGCAACTGGCAATCTTCATATAAAAACAGATAATTCAAAAATCTTTTTGGGAAATGAGTTAGATGCTTCAATATATTATAATGCTTCAGATATGTTAATCAACCCAAAAGAAGTAGGTTTAGGAAAACTTTATATTCTTGGAGATTTAGTTTCAAATACAACAGGAGCTTCATTTGGAGATAATATTTATATGCCTTTAGGAAATGGAACTTTTAATAATATAACTATTTTAAATGATGCAAGTGTTGGTGGAGATTTAACAACAACAGGAGATATTACTGGAGGAACTCTTTTTGTTGATGCAACAATAGACCATGAAATTTCAACAAGTTCAAACCATTTATATATTAAGAATTTAAATGAAAATAAAAATATTTATTTTACTGCTAATGATGATGGAGTTCAAACTACCTTTTTAACCATAGAACCCCAATATAGTCAAGTTAAAATTCCTGCAGGGATTGTTGAAATAGGTAAAGATGCAGAATATTGGGGTGCTGGTCTTAATACAAATAAGATTTATATATCTGAGGCAAACCCAAGTATACACATGAGGGCTAAACAAAGCGATGATAATGGCATAGCAAGTTTCTTTTTCCAATATCATGTTTTAAATACAGACCAAACTACAACCAGCCCATATGCAGAGTTTGGAATTTTAGCAAATACAGGAAATGTTGGTGTAACTCCTTATTGGACTTATATGTTTGTAGGTTCTGCTTATGATGATGCTGCTCTTAAAATAACAAATACAAGTGTAGGAATAGGATTATCAGGAACAGACACTCCAAGTTCTACATTAGATGTAAATGGAGATTTAACAACAATAGGAGATTTGAGTGTTGGGACAAATGCTCTAAATGTAGATAGCACAAATGGATTAGTAGCTATTGGTGATATAAATGTAGCAGGAAGACAATTTTATGTCAATACTCCTCAAATAGATTGGACTACAACTGCTTATGCAGGGTTTTTTAGGGTTCGTTCAACAACAGCTGGAACAAATTCAAAAACAATAAATAGCATTTTAGCAGACCATCAAATTTTTGGTAGTGGAACACATTCAGGGAATAGAAATGGATTAAATGCACAAATATATGCAATATCAGATGGAACTATAAATAATGCTGTTGCAGGAAGATATGATGTAGTTGGACACGATAGTGCAGCTTCTGATGGGACTATACTTGTTGCATCAACATTACAAGGAAGATTTCAACCATATTATCAGACAATAGTAACTGCTTATGGATTAAGATTGATGCAACCTATTAATTTTAAAGGTAGTGGAAGAATAGAAAATTATTTTGGTATATGGATTGATGATTTTACAGATGCTACAGTTCAGAGTCTTGGAGTTGTTATTGATAGTGATGAGTTAGGTTTAACATTAGGAACAGGACAAGAAGTAACAATTAGTGGTTCTGTTGAGGGTTTGAATATTACAGGTTTGTCTTCCCTTCCTTATGATGAAACTTCACAATATGTGTGTGCTTATGCAAATGGAACTCTGTTTTTAAATGAAACAGGATGTTAATGATGAAAAATAAATTAAAAATATTGATTACTGGACTTTTTCTAACTTTAGTAGTTGGAATTGTAATCGGTAGTTCTTTATTATCTGGAACTTCAACAATAAGTTTAAGCAGAGAAGACAAAACAACATTAGCAAAAGTCGGAGTAACTTCACCAACTATTTCAAAACTTGTTTGTGATGGAGAAATTTGTAGAGCTTGTGCAAGACAAGTAAGTAATGACTATGGAATGGGTTGTATAAGTATTGTACAGAAATATTGCGACAAGTATGATGAAGAAACAAATGAGTGCTTATTGGAAGTAGAATACACAGATGCAGAACTGAAAGCAAACAGAGATGAAGCATTTAAAATAAGATGGGAAGGAATTGCTAATACTATCAGACAAAGAACAGAAAGAGAAACAAACAAAGAAGATAAAGTCGATGAAGGAGAAATAACCATAAATGAAAAATAAATATTTAATTATATTATTGGTAGGAGTTTTATTAGTTGGACTCTTACCATTAATTACAGCAGGAAATTTAGGAACATTTAAACAAGGACATTGTGTTTCTTTACATCAAGTTTGTAGGAATTGTACTTATGTTAATATAACTTCTATAAAATTTCCTAATGGAACATTAAGAAATCTTAATGAAGATATGACAGGAAGTGATGAAGATTATAATTATACATTTTGTGATACTTCTTTAATAGGTTCTTATAAATATAATACTTGTGGAGATTTAGATGGAGATGTAGCTTGTGAAAATATTGATTTTGAAATAACTCAAACGGGTTCAATACTTTCAACATCTCAAGGAATTGTTTATTTAGTTTTCTTTATCATATTAATCTTTGCTTTTGTTGGATGTTTATATGGTGCATTAAGAATCCCCTGGAAACATCCAAGAGATATAACAAATAGGATTATAGATATTAATGACTCAAGATATTTAAAGATTGTATTTTACTTTTTCTCGTATATTATTTTAATGTTCATATTTGGATTAGCAAGAGCAATGACTTATGACTTTTTATTCCTTCAAGGAACAGCAAAGGTGTTTTACTTTTTATTCTGGTTTATGTTTGTTATGATGTTTCCATTAAGTGTAGTTATAGTAATGATTGCGGCAGTTAATTTTGCAAATAGTAAAAAATTAAAAAGAGCCATAATGCGAGGAGTACCTACAAGATGAAAGGAAATTTATCTCCAAAAAGAATATCAAAAGAGTTTGATGACTTAATAAAAAACATAGATAGAAAAAGAGTTTCAAATGGAATAGACAAAAAGTTTAGAGGTTCAAGAAGAATAACTCTTGCTTTTGCAAGACACCCAAAGATAGTTGACATTGCAAAAGATATAATACAATCAGATTTAAGAGAATGAAATTAAGAAAAATACAAATAAGAGAAATGAATAAGAAAGGTTCAGCTATAGATATTTTAGTATGGATGGTTATAGCAATCGGAATCATTATGTTCTTTGGATTAATGCTTTATATGTGGAATAAAATGACAGATGTAATGGTTAATCTTCCATCTACTTCAAAGGTTAATATTTCAGATGCAGTTTCTAAAACCTTTGTTCCAGTCAATACAGCACAGAATACTTGGATTCCTATATTAGGATATGTGATGTTATTTTCTATGGCACTATCAATTTTGTTTAGTAATTTCTTAGTCAAAGCTCATCCTGCATTTCTTATAGTTTATGTGCTAATTACAATAGGGGCAATCATTGCTTCTGTATATCTTTCAAATTATTATGAAACTTTTATACAAAACCCTGAGTTTGCAGAATCATTTCAAACAAGAATGAAAGGTGGAACATTCATAATTTTAAATCTTCCATACTTTGTAACAGTCATTGGTTTATTTGGAGCAATCTTTTTACTAATGGGAATTTTAAGAGATCGGGGAGCAGGAGGAGGAATAGGATGAAAAGATTATATATACTTTATATACTTTTAATCATTGGAATTTTATTAGTTATACCTTCAGTGAGTTCTTTTGAATTTGATAATACAAAGAACTTTAATAAAGGTAATTTAGAATATGGTAAGATAGAAATAATAAATGCTTTTGGTTTAGGTTCTACACTAGCTGAAATCACATTAGATAAAAATACAGATGTATGTACTTATGATTGTTCAGCAGAAGGAACAACTACTTTGTATATTGAAAGAAAATTATTTAATGGTTTAAGATTTGAAAAATTAACTAATGGAAAATGGATTGAATGGAACATTAAAGATTACAAGATTTATATTTTAGAGAAAGGTTCTTGGGTTTTATATAAAAATCAAGAACTAAACAAAGGAACTTATAAATGGAAGATTACAGGAGAAAAAGAATGGTATGAATCTGTTGATTGGTTAGCAAATTTATTAGGTGTTGAACTTGATGATTGGGCAATTTGGGGAGCTACAACAAGATATGAATATTTTACTGGAGAAGATAATGATGGAGACGAAGTTCAAAGTGGTATTGGTTGGTTTCAAACATTTACAGTTGGTGAAGTTGGAATTAATGAATCATTTTATATAGAAAATTTAACAATTAAAGGAGGGTATCAAGGTTCAGGTAATACTGAAAGTATTTGGGCAAGTATATTTGCTACAAATTCTACAGGTGGTCCAACAGGAAATCCTTTAGTTATATCTTATCCTAAAAGCGGAGGAGATTTCCCAGCAAGTCCTGCCTATTCTTTATCAAATATTTCCTTTCCAAAAACTTATGAACTTCAAAAAGGAACACAATATGGATTATATCTTAATTGTAGTGGTGGAGGAGGTAATGGTGTTATTTATAGACTTAACTCATCCAATGAATATTCTGGTGGAGAGATTATTAGAACTTCAGGTTGTGCAGATGGAATAAATCCTGGATGTACAGAAGAATGGAGACCAACAAAAGATATAATATTTGAAATTTTTGGTGCAACTTTATCAAATGTTAGTTTAAATTCTCCTGTAGATAATGGAGGTTCAACTCTTTCTGAAGTAGAATTTAATTGTTCTGCTGATGTAAGCCCAAGTATTTTATCTAATATATCTTTATGGCATAATAATACTGCTTGGGATATAAATGAGACAAATTCAACTCTTGGTGGATTTAATTCAACATTAATCAATACAACTTTTCCAGATGGGATATATGTTTGGAACTGTGAAGCTTGTGCAGATACAGGGGTTTGTAGTTTTGCAACAAATAATTATACACTTACAGTTGATGGAACTCCACCAAAGATTGATTTAGATAATCCTTCAGGAACTTATAATTATAGTTTTTTATTAGGTAATCTAACAATCAACTGGTCTGTTACAGAAACTAATCCTGGAGCTTGTTGGTATGAATATAATATGACAAACTTTACTGTAAATTGTGATGATAACAATGCAACCCTTACTTTAGGTTATGGAAAAGAATTAATCTTCTGGGCAAATGATTCAGGTGGTGGAGTTTCAAGTAATACAACAACTTGGGATTATAATGTATTTAAATTTGAAGATAGTTATAATTTAAATACAACCGAAGGAAATGCAGAAACATTCACAGCAAATGTTAGTATATTAAATGGAAGACAATTATCAGAAATAGATTTGATTTATAATAACACAGTTTTTCCAGGAACTATTGATAGTAGAACAGATCAAAACTATTCTGTATCAACTACAATAACTATTCCTAATATTGCTTCTTATACAAATTTTACTTGGCATTGGAATTATACTTTAGATAATGGAGAAAAAATAAGTTCTTTGTCTACTAATCAATCAGCAACCCATTTAAGTATTGATGATTGTTCAACAAATACTTATGTAATAGTTAACTTTACTTTAAGAGATGAAGAAACAACTGATATAATTAATTCATCAACATACAATAGTTCAATAGAAGTTGATGTTGATATTTTTTCTATAAGTAATGGGGAACAAATATTAAATTACTCTGGGGAGAAACGAAATGATAGTGGACAATATCATGGAGTTTGTTTAAGTACAGCATTAGGAAATTCAGTTTATCGTATGGATGTTGAAACAAGATATTCAGGGGATGATTATGTTTCAGAGTTTTATCATATTCAAAATTATAGTTTAAGTGAATCAAATATGCACCAGAATATAAGTTTATATGGACTATTATCTGCTGATTCAACAGAGTTCTTAATCACATTTAAAAATAGTAGATTTCTCCATGTTAAAGGAGCTTTGATTGATATAACCAGAAGATATGTTGATGAGGGATTATTCAGAACTATTGAAATTCCAAAGACAGATATCTCAGGACAGGCAATTGGACACTTTGATTTAAATGGAGTTAAGTATACAATCATTATTTCAAAGGAAGGAGAAATCCTTGCAACCTTTGATGATGTTGCAGTTATATGTCAAGATTCAATTATAGGAGATTGTGATATTAATTTAAATGCAGGTTCAACAACTATTCCTTTTGAAAGTTGGAATGAAGTTGGAGGTTTAACTTACACAACAAGTTTTAATAAAACACAAAGGAAGATAACAATAATATTTACTTCTGCTGATGGGGCTGCAAAGACAGTTTCAGTTAATACAACAAAGTTTGATAGGTTTGGAAATCAAACAGTTTGTGCGGATCAATTAACAAGTTCATCAGGAACATTAACTTGTGAAATTCCAATAGGTTTTGGAAATATAACAACCACTTCTAAATTATGGAGTAATGGAAAATTAATAACTACTATTAATCATAACTTTGGAGATACTCCATTTGATAATTTTGGATTAGGGGGTTATGTATTCTTAATACTTTTGTTATTATCAATTCCTTTAATGTTTATTTCTTCTCCAGTTGGGGTTGTCTTTGGAGTTATAATAGGATTAATCTTAGGAAGTTTATTATTAATCTATGAAGGTGGTGTAGGAGTTGGAGCTTTCATTATCTGGGCTCTTATTGCTGGTGGGATTATTATTTGGAAAATAAATCATAAAGGAGACATATAAAATGAAAATGATTACATTCATAATTGCTGCATTACTAACAACTTTGTTTGTAGTTGCTCTTACATCTTATGGAATTGAATTAACTAATACTCATGGGGTTAATAATCCTTTAATGAACGATTCAACTTTTAATGATACCTTTGAAGATATGAAAACAGAATTAGAAGGAAGTCAAATTACTGCAGAAGAACAATTAAGTGTTTCATTAAATACAACTCCTACAACTAGTGGTGGAGAATCATCATTAGAATCAACACCAAGTACAGCACATACATTTTGGAAAGCAGCTACAAGTATGTATAATTTAATCTTTAAATCATTAGGAGGGCAATTAGGTATTCCTTCAATCATCCTAACAACTATCACAGCAATACTTGTTATAAGTATTGTTTTACTAATTTGGAAATTATGGAAGACAGGAGTTTAAAATGGCATATCAAACATTCAGAGAGTTTAATTCAACAGGATTAGAAGGATTCTTAACTTATCCAGCAACAGTAGTTCCAATCTTTATCCCATTACTTTTATTTACATTTTATATTATAATTGTTTTAGGAGTTTATTTTTCACAACAAAGATTAAGGGGGACAGCAAATATCTTTGCTGCTTTTGCAGTTGCTGGTTATGCTACAACTATTCTTACTTTTGCTATGGCATTAATTCCTGACTTAATCAATACATTAACAATGGTTGTTGTAATTAGTGTTGCTGTAATTGGAACTTTAATGCTTTTAATATCCAGAAATAGATAGTGTATACACTCTTGTATACAACGTATACAAAGTTTTATATATAAAATTTTATTACTTTTTTACATTATTGAAAGGAGGTTTAAAACATGGAAAAGAAATTAAGAGCTTTACTTAAAAAAGATAGGCGAGGAGTTCTTGGACTTGATATGGTTAAATCAGTTTTCTTATTATTTATTATTCTAGTTGTTCTAGGTGTTGCAGGTATTTTAGCAACAGTAAGTTTAAGAGATGCTAACATATTTACAAGTGGAACACAAGAATATAATGATACTAACTACATTGTAGCTAATTACTCTGGAGCAGTTGTAGACTTCTTTGAAGAAGCAGGAACAATAATCTCTATCTTAGTTGTAGTAGTAATAATTGCAGCTATTGGAATTGTTATAGCAATCATAAGTAGATTTGGAGGAGGCGGAAGAGCAACAACTGGATTGTAAGTCTTTTCCCCTTACTACAATGGAAAAGAAATTAAGAGCTTTACTTAAAAACAAAAAAGGAGTTCTTGGATTAGATATGGTTAAATCTGTATTTCTAATTTTTATAATTCTAGTAATTTTAGGAGTAGCAGGAACTTTAGTAGCAATAAGTGTAAGAGATGTTGCAGATACCATTGATTTAGAATCAGTTACAATATATAATGAATCATTGGATTCAAATATTAATGAAACTGGGGGAGTACATTTAGATTATGTAGAATCTGATGTATATAGATTATCTGCTTGTACTATTACAATAGTTACGAACTCAACAACTTCAGCAACAATTGAATCAGGTAATTACACCACAAGTAATAGTGGTTGTACACTTGCATTTACTGGGAATGATCCCCTACATAACAATTCTATTTGGAATGTAACTTACACAGCAAGTTATACAAATCCACGAACAACAAACATAGCAAAGAACTATTCTGGAGCAGTTGTAGACTTCTTTGAAGAAAATGCCACAATAATCTCTATCTTAGTTGTAGTAGTAATAATTGCAGCTATTGGAATTGTTATAGCAATCATAAGTAGATTTGGAGCTGCTGGTGCTGGAGATTTAAGAGGAAGATCAAGAAGTTCATCTGGAAGCGATACAGTAATGGGAATTTAAACTTTTTTTATTTTTATTTCCTTTTTTATTTTTGAGAGGATTTTATATTCAAAAGGGAGAAAACTTAATTGAAACTCCCTTTTTTTAAATTAGGAGAACGTAAATGAAAAAAAAATATTTGGTAATAAGAAGTCAAAGAGACATTGCTAAGATAAAAAAGATTATTAAAAGAAACAGGGAACTTAGAAAGAAAGCCATAAAAAAATATGGTAAGAGAACAAAGATTAAACCAAAAATTAGATTAGAGTATTACTGAAAGGAGGTTAATAATAATAATGGCAAGTAGAAGAGCAAAAAATAAGAAGAATGCTTTAGCTGTAGCTAAACGAATGCGAAACAAAGGTTTTAAAGCTTCAGTATTTAAAAAGAAAAAAGGTTATGGAGTAAGTGTAACCAGGAAGTAAAATGGGATTTTTCAAAAAGAGAAGAACTACTAAAGAGTTTGGGAAAGAACTTGGACAAAGGCTTACTAAAGTTAAGAAAGAAGAAAAGGTTATGAGAGCCTTGGAAAAAGAAAAACAGATTAGAGAACGAGAAGAAAAGGCAGCAATGAGAATCAGAGAACTTAAAGCACAAAGACCAACAGCATTTAAGAAATTTGTAAGTGGAGCAAAAGCCACTGGTGCATTTATAAAAAAAGCCCATAAAACAATCCAACCAAAACCTATTAAAATCAAGAGAAGAAAGAAAAGGAAAATGAAGACAAGAATAATCTACAGAAGGAAGCCAAGGAAAAGAAGAGCTAAAATTAGAGTTGTTTACAGAACTAAGCCTAAAAGAAAGAAAGTCAAACGAAGGAAAACAAGAATTGTTTATAGAACAAGAACTATAACTAGGAAAGCACCAAGAAGAAAGAAGAGAAAAGTTACTGCTCCAAAAGATGATTATTTTGATTTAATAGGGAGAATTTAAAATGCCATCTGGTGAAGTTCGCAAGAAGAAAAAGTATAAGAAAGTTTATAAAAAGAATTATCGTAGATTACATTCACCTCTTTTATCCTCAACAGAGAACGAAAAAGCTAGTTCTTGATTAGTTCTCTGTAGAGGTTTAAAGAATAATATTTAAAATGGCAAGAGGAAATTCAGGCAGAGGAAGTCGCGGAGCTTGTGGTGGAAAACGCAGAAGAGATGGAAGTGGTAGAGGTGTTGGAAATCGTGGAACAAGACGACAGCCGAAGTAATTTTAAAGTAGTAAGAAAGTTTTAAATATTCTTTGTGTTTTTAGTTTTAGTGGATGCCCCTAATTCATAAAAGGAGATGAGAATGACACGAGAAAAATTTATGACAGAGAAAGAGAAGTTAGCTAGAGCTTATTCTAAATCTAAAACATTTACTTATATTAAAGAAGTTATTAATAATCGTTCAACTTTCTATAATGGATATATTGTTAAAGTTATGACAGATATGATTGTATTCTATGATATTATTTTAAAAAGAGAATTTCCAATACTTCTTGAAACCATTGAAGTTATTGAACCAAGTAGGAAGGAGGAGGAGAGAAGAGAATGAAATTTAATTTTAATATTTTGAAAGGAGAGAAAATGACAGACACAAAAAAAGAGGAAAATGGGAACAACTGATACAATTAACAAAGCCATTAAGGGTGAAGAACATTTTGTTGAAAAAGCAAAAAGAAAAATAAAGGAAAAGAAAATTAAACTAGTAGATTTGCATAATAGATATAAAGAACTTCTTTATATTGAAGATACAAATAGGATTGATGTTGTTCTTGCTGTTGCACTTTCAAGGAAGTTAGAAGGAATACCTATCTGGATGATTATTGTTGGGGCTTCTGGAGATATGAAAAGTGTTCAACTTCATGCTGTTAGAAATGATGAACACACCTTTCTTTTACATAATCTTACTTCTAAAACTTTAGTTAATGGTTATAAAGATAAAGAAAAACATCCTGATCTTGCTCCTGAACTAGATAAGAAATTAATAGTTATTCCAGATATGGCTCAATTACTTAAATTGCCACCAGTAGAGAAAGGAGAGTTATGGGGGCAACTTCGTGACTTATATGATGGTTATGCAGGTAAAGTGTCTGGACA
The DNA here is from genome assembly GCA_017608235.1 of Candidatus Pacearchaeota archaeon. GTDB lineage: Archaea > Nanobdellota > Nanobdellia > UBA10117 > JAFCGI01 > JAFCGI01. Next base: position 8,230 of record JAFCGI010000009.1, on the reverse strand, counting down.
GGGTTCACAGGCGAGATATGAGGGTTTAAAGACTACTTTATTAGCTGGTTCTACCCCTGCTATTGACGCACAAATTTTAGTACATCAAGACTTAGGAACACGAGAATTGATTTATAGAACAAAAGGAAGTAAGAATAAAGAAAAAGTTATGAAGAAATGTTTTGAGAATGAAGAACTAGAAGAAGACATTACTGAAAAATTAAGAGATATTACAACAACTTTCTTAAAACAAACAAAAATAAAAAGAGATTTTATTTCAGAAGAAACAATTAATGAAATAATGAGGATTGCTAGATATATTACTTTTATGAGAGCTTCTGCTGAATTTGATGGTTTTTCTAATGAATTAAGAAATATTGTTTATCCTGAAGAACCAACTAGAATTGCCAAACAATTAAAGAGATTATATATATGCTTAATGAGTTTAGCAGAGGATTACCCAGAAGAAAGAGCTATTGAGATTTTATGGGAGATAGCTAGAAGTTCTGCTTTTCCTTTAAGAATTAAAATCTTTGAGTTTTTACTTACACAAGACAATTCACTTACTACTTCTAAAATTGCCGAAACATTACATATTGGGAAATCAACAGCTAAAAGAGAATTAGGTGTCTTTTGGAATCTTGGAATAGTAAATTGTAGAAAGGAGGAAACAAATTATCCTGATAAATTTATAGATTGGTGGGAAATTAATAAGGAACATCAGTTTGTAAAAGCTATCAAACGTCCACCGGTATAGTACTATAAATGATAAAAAATAAGTATATGTATATATTATATGTACGGACGACTTACACACAAAAATGCCAAAAAACACTAGATTAGGAAGACTTTGCAAAAAATGTGGTGAAAAATATATTCCTAATGGAAAATTCCAGAGATATTGTGTGAAATGCCAGAAAACCATATTTAAAGAGGCAATGTTAAAATGCAAAAAGAGAAATGTCCATATTTAAAAGGAAGATATTGTGATAATAAACAAAATGGATCTAAACTATGCAAGTATAAGGACTTTAAGGATTGCAAGTATTATAATGGTTCAAAACTTCATAAAGAAAAGATAATGATTGGAAAAAACAAAACCATCAAAGTCTCTATAGGAAATGGAGCCAAATTAAAATTTCCTTTGCAACCGAAAGGTTTATAAACTATAATATCATAGTATTATAGAGGTAAACAAAATGAACTTAATAAATAAAATCAAAAATTGGTTATTCCCACCACAGTTTGACTGGAACTGGGATAAAAAAAGAGGATGGAGAATGGACTTCATCCTTTGATTTTTAAAATGGCAACAACAATACAAATTTCAGATGAACTCTGGGAAGAACTAAATAAAAGAAAAAAGAAAGGAGAATCTTTTGAGGATGTTTTAAGAAAATTAATTGATTTGAAAAATGATGAATAAAAATAATGTAAGATATGATTTAATGAAAAGACAAAAAGGAAAGTGCAATATTTGTGGGAAGAATCTTTATTGGCCTTATGTTTTAGATCATATAAAACCAAAAGGGCTTGGGGGAGATTCTGGAGAAGATAGGGATAATCTTCAATTATTATGTATAGAGTGTAATTGGAAAAAAACTCTAAAGGATTTAAAAAACATAGCTAAATATAAAAACAATAATCTTTCTGACAGCACTGCCAAAGAAACTTCTTATACACCAAAAATTCCTACTTCAGATAAAGCTGAAGTTAATTCTTCTCTAGATGATGGCAGTGCTTCTAAAGATCCAAGAAAAATTAAGGAGGTTGGAAAATGAGATTAGATGATTCAAGAAGTATATGGAATTCCCCATGGATTTGGTTAATCATAATTTCTATTTTGGTTGGAGTTCCTCTTTTAACATTAAAATACTTTCCAATAAATTAAAAATGATAAACCTTAAACTAATTCACGGATTCCAAGTTTGGATAATTAAGGAAGCTGGATTAATCCAGCATCTTTATGCAATTAAAATACAAGGAGGTAAAAAATAAAATGGAAGAACAAGAAAAACTAGATAAGGAAATAGGCGATAAAGAAATTCAAAAGCTGAAACCTGCAAAAGTGAAGATTGAAAATGTGGAAATCAAAACAGTTGGGGAAGGAAAGAAATCAGCTGATAAAGTAGTTGCTTATTGTAAGCACCCTGACCAAGAAGAGACTATCAGAATATCTTCAGTTAGTTATAAGAAAGGTAAAGAGATTAAGACAACTGGACTTTGGTATAAAGAAGATGATGAGAAGAAATTACAGAAAGGTTCAGCACTGACACTTTTCTTAGAACTCGCAGAAGCAAAGACTATTAGAGAACTTATAGGAAAAGAAGTAGAGACTGAAGAAGATGATAGAGGATATTTGTGTTTCAAAGCTTATTAAATTTTTGAGTCAAATCCCTAAGGCAGGAAAAGGAAAAAGTATTGTGAGTTCCCCCGAACTCATTTTACCTCCTTTATTTCCTGCCTTTTATAATCAAAATGGAAAATAAAGAAAATGTAGTAAAGAAAGATTTTGGTAATTTTGTTGTGGTTCACGAATGTTGGAGTTTTTATGATTACCATATCTTTATTTTAAATAAAAAAACAGGAAAAGTGGAAGAGTTTTCATTTAAATTAAATCAAAATGAAAAATAAAACATTTTGGGAAATAATAATTGTTGCAACATTAATTATAATTGTAGGTTTTCTTCTCTTAGCCTTAATTCCTGCTGATGAATATTATTCAAAAAAATGTGATGAATTAAATGGACAATTGGTTTATTATGAATGTTATAATACTCCATTTGGAACACCTTGTTCAGAGTTAAAAACAGGATATTGGTGTGATTTATTTAATGGGACCGAGGTTAAAATCATAAAATGAAAATAACAAAAAGTCAAATCATAATAATATTATTAGTAGCATTATTAATTGTTACTTTAATGATTATAGGTTTAGGACAATATGAAAGATACCAAGAATCAAAATTAACTGACATAAGTTCCACAATAAATTCCTCATTTGTAAATGGAACTCAGTTTGGTATTGATAATTTAGCAATCTATTTAGTTCAAAACCAAGAGTTTCCAAAACTTAAATTTGCTAATGGAAATTATTCTGGATTTGATTTAATACCTTTGGAGGAGAAATGTTCAAAAAATTGAGTAAAAATAAATTCAGGAGGAAAAAATGAATAAAATAATATTAGGAAGCATATTTGCACTTTTATTAGTTAGTGGAATAGTAATTGCAGATGTTGCAGAAATAGATTGGTTTAAGTTATATGAAATAACATCTTATAAATTAGCTTCTTGTGAAGTTCAAAGAGATATGTGGCATGATGCTTATGATAATTATGAATGTCCAGGTGGAGGAAGTTCAAGTTCAACACCAGAACTAAAAGAACCAACACAAGTTTTAGGAGATATTAATGGAGATGGTTGGGTTGATGAATTTGATGAGAAAATTGTCAAAGATAACTGGGGTTGTGAAATAACAGAAACAGATAATTGTGGTAATGCAGATTTAGATGGAGATGGATATGTTAGTGGAGTAGATTTAACAATTATTATATCTAACTGGAACAGCCAACGAGATTTAATTGAAGACAATTTTGGCAGAGAAGATTGTGTTGAACCTGATTGGTGTAATGGTGCTGATTTAAATCAAGATGGAAAAGTTGGAGGAATTGATTTAACAATGTATTTATCATAGTTAGTTGAAAGACTAAGGAGAGGGAGCAAGGGCTTCCCAGCCCTTCTTTTACTCAAATGCTCCCTCTTTAAAAATAAACATAAAAAGATGAAAATGAGTAAGAAAAAAAGGATAGGAATTAAGTGGAGAAATATAATTGATTTGGTATATTGTGTATCTGGTTTTGCTTTGTTAGTTTCCCTTGTTTCATTTGCAAGTCAAATCATAAATAAAGGATGTTCTAATATTAATGGAACAACAATGGTTTTTATTGTTTTAGTTTTTTCAATATGTTATACTATTAGGCGAGAAATTAAATGTTCCCAGAGCGAGACATAAGGAGAAAGTAAAATGAACAAACCAACAAAAAAAGAAATGGAAGAATATAACAAACATTTAGAAGAATCAGCAAAGAACTTTAAATTAACACCAGAGGATTTGGGAAATTTATATGATTTGACTTATGTAGTAAATTGGCAAGATTATGAAACAATTAAATTGAATAAGATGGGGAAATGGTTTAAGAAGTTTTTTGGAAAGATAGAAGAAATTGTTTTGCCTGAACTTTCCCAGAATGAGACCTTGGCGTCTATAAATAAATCAGGAGGGAAATAAAGATGCAAATGGAAAACCAAAAATGTTTAGAATGGTTAAGAGAAAGAGAAGAAGAAGAATTTGGAACACCAGAAGAAAGAGAGGAGGCTCATATGTCTCAGTTAGCAGAGGAATTTGAGCTTAAGAAAAAGGACTAAAAATGGCAAAAGAAGAACTTAAGACTTTAGATGAGAAGATTGTAGAGATACTAAAAGCTCCAGATGGATATGGAACTTTGTTTATAAATATCTTAGATGTAAAGAAGTTTATGGGAGAAGTTGAAGAAATAATAACAAGAAGATGTAAAGGAACAAGTGCTAATTGTTTTGAAATTAAAAAAGAGATTAGAGAGGGATTAGGAGAAAAACTTACACCTCTTGAAACGGAGGCGAAGAAAAATGAAAGATGAGACAAAAGAAACACTGACTACTTTATGTGTAGTTGGAATAGTCCTCTTACTCATTTTTTTATTGTGTTATGTAGCTTATAGATATGTTCAATCAAAAGACGAATTATGTGAAAAGGTTTGCTTAAGAAAAGGAATGGAATTTGTAGATGAGTGGGGAAGTCAATGGCAATGTAAATGTATAGATGAAAATGGAGATTTTTCATATTTTGAAGATGGTTAAACAGACATATTTTAGAACGGAGGCGAAAGTAAAATGAAAACTAAAGATGTATTTAAAGAACTTGAAAAGTATTTCCAAAATGATTATATTGCTAATCATTCAGATTTGATTTTAAAAACAATCTCTTTAACAAATAAAAAACCTTCTAAAAATAGAAGGAAGAAGTAGAAAACGGCGCAAAACAAGAAAATGTCAAATAAAACAACTAAAGAAAGAAGAGAAAAGAAATTAAAAGGGCAATTATGTTGGCTATGTGGAAGTGAAGAGGATTTAACAATTCATCATCTAAAATGCCAACCAAAATCAAAACAAAGAAGGATGGAACTTGGAACATTTTTATTTGGTGGAGAATGTATGCCTTTGTGTAGAGAATGTCATATAGAATTAGAACTCTTACAAGCACAGAGAAAATTATTAAAGAATGTAGTAAAAACATTAAAAAAAGCAGTAGGTTTGATTGGAATGGCAAGAATTGATGAGTTATATTCACAATCTAAAAGAAAAACGAAGGAGGCGTAAAAATGAAAGCAAAAGAAATTTGTGGAACAGAAAAGGTAATCAACTATGACAAAAAAATAAAGAAGTTGAATTTGATGTTGGCTAAAGATGAATTTGGATGCCCTATAATAATCTTTCAAGATTGGACTGGAGTAGATAGCAAGGATTTGTTTAGATTGCATATCAAAGAAGCAATAGAGCTAAAATCAGATATAGATATGTTAGTTATTAATTATCTTGAAGATAAGGATAAAAACTTTAAGGAGAAATAGACTTAATTTAAATAAATGGAGAAGAAAATGAAAATAGAATATGAAACACAAAAATACATTCAAGGATGTATTAAGACTTGCGAGAAGAATAAACATTTACAACAAGTAGCTTTTAGTACATTTCATAATTGTTTAACTCAAGTTTGTTTTACTTGTAATGTTTGTAGAACTTCACTCCCAGAGTTAGAACAAGTAAAGATGAAGAAGAATCAATCAATTAAAGCTTACTGATAAGGAATAAAAAATGAAAGAAATAACTAAAATAGAACTGGAATTGGAGATTATAGGGATTAGTCTATGTCTTTTTTTCAGTTTGTTTGTTTATAAATAAATGGAGAAGATAAAATGGAAAATAAGATAAAGGGTAAATTTATGAGACAAAGGTATGCCTTTGCTTTGAGGATAATTAAGAATTTACCAAAAGATAGAAAATATAATCTTATTGACATTGGTGCCTTAGGAAAATTTCTAAAATATTTTCTCCCTAAAAATGTAACTTATTATAGTTTAGATTATAAAGGAAAACATGATTATATTTTTGATTTAGATAAAGGGAAGATGCCTATTAAAGACAAGGTTTTTGATATTGTTGTGTGTATAGAAACCTTAGAACATCTCTTATATCCTGAAAAGGTAATGAAAGAAATATTAAGGATTGGGAAAAAAGATGCTATATTTTTGTTGTCTATGCCTAATGATTATAATTTTATATTAAGATTTTATTATTTGGTTGGGAAGAAAACAGCGATACAAAAACCATTTAAAACTGTAATTGAACATATGCATATTCACACCCCGAGAGTAAAAGATATACTTGAATTTTTTTCTGAATATCTTGAAATTAAGAAAGTGGATTTCTTTTGGGAATCAAGAACAGGACACCATAATCCAACAATTATAGGAAAGGGGGCTAGGGTTATTGATATGTTTATTAGCTTTTTAGCTGCAATTTATCCTTCTCTTTTTTCAAGAGGGGTTGTTATTTTGGGGGAGAATAAATGATATTCACATTTTGGAGTTTTTTAGGTGTGTTGTTTATGATTTTTTTAATCTTAATTACTTTCTTTATAGTAATTATAGAATTAATATCTGAGGGGAAGAAAAATGAATGATTGTAAATATTCAAGTGTTTGTGAATTTCCAAATTGTTTTGAATTAGCAAGAGAAAAACATCATTCAGACTATTCTAAACCCTTGGAAGTCAAATTCTATTGTTTTAAACATCATAGAGAGGTTGATGGAAGATGTTAAGAAAAGAAGATAAACTGATATTGGAAACATTGAGATATTTATTATGGAGACACGCATCAGACCAAGCTGAACCAAATAAGAAAAGACAGAATTTGCTTAAAGAAATAGATGAAACATTAAACTCAAAAAAATCAGAGTTCCCAGAAATAAAAAAAACTTTGAAGGAGAAACCAAAGAACAAGGAGAAGTTTTAAAGATGGTAAAGAAAATATATACTGGTTGGGCAAGTTTTTGGGAGAATCTCTTTGAGCTTTTAGCAATTCTTGTAGTTTTTCTATTCAATCCAATATCTTTATTTATAATTGGTGTTATTGTTTTAATAATAATGATGATAATTTTCGGAGGTTCGTGTTAAGGCACAATTTGAGAAAATGATAGATAAAATAAACAAAGAAGATTTAAAGTTTTTTAATATGCCGAAGGTAAGCTTATTAGCTTTATTAGATTTAGAGTTTAATAAAGCATTGAAAATAGAATTGAAGATTGTTAATGATTGGATAAAAAATAAAAGATGTAAATGTGTAGAACATCCAGACATACAAAGTAAAAGAATTTCATTAAATTGTAAACATCTTAATAAGGTGATAGAGAAAGCAATCGGAGATTTCAACATAAAAATTAGGAGGATGTCTAATGTTTTATTGATAAGGAATCTTCTTGAAGCTAAATTAAAACTTCGTAAAAGATAGAATATGAGAAAATATAAATGTCCAGAATGTGGAGAGAAAGAGATGGAAAAAAGAGTTTATACTGAAGAAAGATGTGATGGCTGTGGTCATGTAAATCATCGGGTTCATCACTCAAAAACATTCGCAAAGAAAGGGGTGCAAGAATGAAACATAAAACAAATCTTGAAGGAGAAGTAATAAACTCTGTTGAATTTTATCCAAATGGAGATATAAGAACAATAATTTTGAATCGCCATCTGAAATCAAAGCAAGATTATGATCAATATTATAAAGAATTTGAACTTCACCAACGAGCTTTTTACGATAAGAGGAATGGAATACAATAAAAAATAAAAAGGAAAGACTTATAAATGTATTAGTTTATACTTTATTACAAAAAATGGGTAATGTTAGGGTTGAAGATCATGTATGGGAGAAATTAATGAGATTAAAACTAAAATACAAAGAGAAATCTTTAAATAATCTAATAAAAAGAATGTTAAAAATGATTTCTAAATTAAATCTTTATCAAGAATTGGAGAATATTTAAATGGCAGAAGCAATTGAGATAGCAAAAGATTTTATTCCCTCATTTGGAAGTGGAAGTCTTATGATTAGTATTGTTGTATGGTTAATTATTGCAATTATATTTCTTATTCTTGTGGG
>JAFCGI010000025.1 GCA_017608235.1 Candidatus Pacearchaeota archaeon | reverse complement strand
ACAATAAATACCATCATAGCTACTGGAAGAGCTATCTGTTGCCAAGTAGATTGTTTCATTATCTTTTGTCTAGTTGCCTTAGCTCTCCATATTAACCAGTTATACATATCATTTGGTACAACCCTGATATTGTCTTCTGTATAAACAGGTGCAACATAATCCTTTTTATCTTTCTTAGATGTTGGAGCTAATGGTGGATCTATTTCTGCTTGGAACTTACTTGGCATTCTTATAAAATGATACTGCCCTTCTCCTTTCTTTATACAAAAGAAAACCCTATTTCCTTTTGCACCAACCATTGCTAATTCATCCGGTGGTGGTGGTATTGTTTCTTTCTTAAACATCATTCTCCTAAAGAATTTGTACTCTGTTGTTCCATCTTTCTTCTTTATTACCCTACCTTTATCTTCTCCATACCTTGGTCTTAGAATTATTATCTTATCTTTGTAACTGAACATCCACATAAAGATAAATCCAATCCCTCCTGCTATTGCTCCCCAAAATATTATCTTCATTCCCAACCATAAGTTTGCTCCCATACCTGTAAAGTTAGCACCTATGTCACTCATTGCTGGAAGTGCTGCAAAAAACATTCCTATCATTTTATCATCTCCATTTTCATTTTTTAAATAACCCTCCAAATAATCCAGGGCTTTTCTGTGGTGAATAAGAGGATTGTGTCATTATCTCTCTTACTTCTGAACCACGCAATGAGGTTCTCTCTCCACCTTTCAATGCTCTACGCAATGCACAGTAAACCATATTCCCAACCCAATCTGTTATATTATTCATATTCTGTTTTGACTTTAATTCAAACTCATCAAAGTTTGCAAACATTAAGTCAGCTAAGTTATCCTCAAACTGAACTGCCATATTATCTATATACTGTTTCTCTAAGTGAGAAAGCATTATTTCTTTACATACAGTTGGCTTTACTATATTAGTCATGATAGCATTGATTCCTTTATCATTCATCAAGGGTTCTCTTACCTTGTGCCACTTATTTCTTTGGGCATCCCAATCAACTCCCCTTAAATTATTCTCAATGTCTTTTAATGTTTCTTCTGTTACTAACTTTAATCTAAATAGTTCAGAGTTAATCTGGTCTTGTTGTGCAGACATGATTTCTCTTTCCATTACGCTACCCTGCTGTGGTTGTTGTTCTTGTCCTGGTTGTTGTCCATTCATTTTCTTTTTTCTCCCATTATATTGTTATTTTCTTGGTAGTTTAGTGTTTTTTCCTCAAAAAAAGGAGAAAATACCATAAGTTTTAATAACTATTGAACTCCTACACCACTGCCAAACTTCCCCCCCCTCCTACGCAGTGTATTATAGTCTATCTGATTGTTATCAGGCAATAAAAAATTCAACTCTTTAGTTATTTCTTTGTAATCATTTTTAAATTTTTTCCTAACTAAATAAAACATTGCATCTCTTTGCTCGTATAAATTCTTATACTTATGTGATAGTCCACCCTCGTCCTTGAGATTAGTAGTATCCTTTTCTTTCTTAGCCTCATAGGCTTTCCTGTCTACTGTGTAACCATCAGTGAACCTGCCAATGAATTCTGCATGTGGTTTTCTATAATTATAGAACTTCTTTCCTAGTACATATAGTTCTTTCTTCTTCTCACCAGACCAACAAGCAAATCTTCCTCTATTATAATTGGAATGATATACATGAAGTAAAGCTCTGCTCCTCCAGATAGCAATATACTTATTCATGTCAAAGAAACAGGGCATAACAATAAAAATGAATAATCTTTTCATACCAATTTCAGTCATACGCTTAACAAGTATCTGACTTGTTGCACTTAACACTGATTTAGAGTTCAATCCACCGTAAGCTTCGTCATAAACAATAGCTTGTTCTGGTTTTGATTTATCTATGGCTTCTTCAAACTTCTCTGGATTAAAAACAACTCTATCTAAACAGAAAGTATGATCACAATATAGTGCAGCTTGTTGTGCAAGAACAGATTTACCAGAGTTATGTGTAATCATCCAGTTATCTGTTACATACCAATTACTTGGACTATCAATTTCAAATCCATAAACCATTTCAGGTTTTGATTTCTTAACATCTATTGAAACACGATTAGCAGATATGTAAAAGAATTTATCATCTCTTATCTTTCTTTTAATTTTGATTGGTAATTCAATCTTTCCTAAATAAAATGATACATCATAATATTCACCAACAAAATTTAATTTTTTTATTCCTTTTTTAACTTTCCTAATTGTTCCTCTTCCACCTAAAGAATAAACAAGATTTAATATATCATTAGATAATCTTTCTGATTTTGTACAAATTGAATAACCATTCTTCTTTGATAAATATCCATCTGTATCTATTAATCCAGCTAAAAGTTTTTTTCTATATTCTATATCAGATAACAAAGCTTCTCTTGGAATAAACTTAGTTCCACTATTTGCTTTATATAAATTATATTTTATTAGATTACCATAAAGAGGATTTACTATTCTTTTACTAAAGTGATAATCTTTTGCTTCAGTTCCTTGTTTCCTAGAAACCCTCATTACTTTGTAGAACTTAGATACTTCTTCCATTACTTCTGGATTCATAGTTGTAATACTCAAATGGTTTTTTGTCATTGAACCATCACCCAATAAAACTCCAAGAGTATAAGGTTCAATTTGACAATTCTTTCTGTCCTTAAAATATTGAATTGTAAAAGAGGACAATGTTGTAGAATCTTTCTTAGTTCTTTTAGTTGATAGCTTTGAATAATAATCTGCTTGGTAATGTCTAATGTCCCAATATCTATCTTTAGCAAGTCTTTTTCCATTTTTTCTAGGACTTACTTTATAATTTAAAGGAATCAAATGATTGTGTGAACAAGAATAAAGTTTCCTTTTATTTCTATTTAATTCAACAACATCATAATTATCATCTGAAAACCATTGTGTTGTTTTTTTTACTTTAGAGAATAAATGTGTTCCATCTTTTTGAGGAGATAATAACAAATCGTTTACTTTAATATCTTCAATGTTTTTCCATTCACCATTAGCCATTAATACCTTTGAACCTTTTGGTTGACATCTTTCCTCACCATCAATTATTAAAACCATATCCCAATCCTTCTTTACTAATTGTTTACAACCATCTAAATTCTTTTTTAAATAACCATCAATATAAATTTCTTTGTCACCACATTTTACTTTAACCATTAGAACTTTCCTCCGAATGCAAACCTTGGATCATCTGGCTTTGCCATTAATATTCCATCATCTGCTAATGCACATCTTATACACATTTCAAATTCTTTTAATGCCTTCTTCAATTCAGATATATCAAGCTTTGCCCTTTTATTTTTACTCTTAACATCTTCATAATTATTAAATTCTTTTACTAATTTGTTTTTCTTTTCAGTTATCTTTCTTGCCTTAACTGTTTTCTCTTTTAATATTGGTACAGCTTCCATCTCTAATCTATCTGTGCAATCATACCACTCTTTAAATCTATGTTCCATTGCAAATAAATTACATTGGTTAAGGATATATCTTATAGCTTTGCAAGTCTCATCATTCATATTCCAAGGACTTGGCATATCAGATTCGTGATCACCCTTCATCTATTCCCTCCAACCATTCAAAACCTTCCATCTCTTCTGCTGTTTCATTTGATGAAATAATAATATTCTTATTGAAGAATGTAATATCCCAATCTGGATTTCTTTCTTCTATATATTTTACTGGATTCATTGCACACTTACCACCTTCACTCCTCATTACAAATAAGAGTATAACTAATCCAACTAATAATAAAGTTATTATTACATCTCCATATAATTTTTTATTACTCATCTGTTTTCTTTAATCTTTTAATAATCTCATCAAGTTGGTCTGATTGTTCTTTCTGTTTCTTTATTCCTGGTAACATAAAGAATAAAAACACTACACAGAATGCCAAACCTGTTGCCAAACCATACACAAAATTTATATCAAATCCCATTTTATTTCCTCCTTCTCCAAATATCTTTATCTTTCCTAAATTTTTGTTTAGACATCTTCTTATCTGCTATCCACACCCATACCATAAATACAAAACCAACTAGGAGTATTCCACCCAATATAATTACCTTGTAAGAAACCATAGTATCACCACCCCTATTATTATTGCATAAAATACTATTAATGAAATATCCCAGTACCCATCTTTGTATGGTACAAAGTTTCTAAAGCTCTTTGGATTATTTAACATCCACACCCACATCTTTGGAGATAGTTCTGGAGAATGAAAGAAACCAGATACTCCACTCCTATGATTTAACTCGTGTTCCAAAACCTTTCTTCTTAAATCTGGTGGAAGGTTCTTGTTTATCTCCACCCACTCTTCTCCATTATTATTCATCCTGCTTCCAGTTCCATAATTAACATCTACAATTTTCATTTTTTTTCTTTCCTTTATTTTTAGATATATGTTTGTATGTAAGATAACCAAGATACATAAATGTTGCTGGGAATAAAATATTTCTTCCAACCCATTCCCCTGCTTGTTCAGGTGTCATTTGTTTTCCACCTCTAATAATTTCTGAATAGCAACCTCAATAAAATGTTGTTTGCTCCTATATTTTAAATTTGATTTCTCAAGAATTTTATCAATTCTTTTATGAAGATATTTTGGTATTCTCACAATAGATACATTTGTCATACTTTTTCAATACAACTTGTAGTATATATATGTTAGTAAATACATTTATAAATAGTAAAATAGTATTAGTATTTTTATAATGATAATCACTTGCCCAAAATGTAGTAATACTTGGTACTATAAAGGTAAGTCTAAATTCTATGCAACATGTCCAGATTGTCATCGTAATGTTAAAATCTCTGTTCTAAGAAAATATAAAGAACCAATAGTGAGGAGAATATAAGATGGGTTTACATGATGTTAGAGAAGCAAGAGGAGATGCACCAGTAGTATTTGGTGGAAGTTCAGGAGCTGTTGGAGGTGGTGGAGCAGCTGCCTTTAAAGCTAAACAAGAAAAGAAAAGAGCAGAATCAATAAAGAAGTATGGTACTAAATCAGTTCATTATAAAGGTATACAAGATAAAATAAGAATGAAAACTGGTGGTGTTTCTCAAGCAGAGATAGATGCTTATAATCAAGCAAGAGTTGCAACAGAAGCAGAAAAGAGAAGAGAAAAACTTATTTCTAAATCACCATCAGCTAAACTTGCAGAAGCACAACAAGCAGCTAAGGAAGTAGCAGAGAAACAAAGGATAGCATCTGCAATGGCAACTAGAATGCAAGAAGGTAGAGCAGGAGACAAAGAAATACTAAGACAAGCAATAGCTGGAACTTATGTTGCAAGACCTGGACAAGAAGGACAAACAATACAGAAAGGAGATTTAGTTTATGGTGGACTTCCATCTGAAAAGATAGTAAGTATGTGGGGTAAGTTATCTAAGGAGGAGAAGGGTACACTTGCAACATCTTTTGGTGCTGAAAGAATACAGGTTGGTTCTGAAGGAACAGTTCTTTGGACATTCCCAAAAACAGACAAAGGGGATAAAGTTTTTAGAGGAGAATATAGAGAAGAGATTAGATTAACAGATATAAAAAAGAGAAGAGATGCAGAAGCAGCAGAGAAGAGAGAAAAGATATTAACTAAACCAATTTATGATGTTAAAAGAATCAAAGAAGAATTTAAGATAAGAGCAGAGAAAGCAAAGGAAAAGATAAAGGAGTTCAAAGAAAGACCAAGGGTTACTCCATTTGCAGCATTAAAGAAACTACCATCAATGCCAACATATAAAGAAGCAACTAAGATTAAAGTTAAAAGAGAAACTCCTTGGGGAATACATTTTGAAGCAAAATCAACCATTACTAAAGATACAAAAGAAGCTTCTTTTATAACTCTTGGAGAAAGAGCTCCAAAGGTTAAAAAATTTAGTTATGGTTTAATTCGTGGAGAGTATATGGGAATAAAAGAAGAACCAGAGAAAGCAGCAATAATGTTTGGTGCTGGATTTTTATTAGCACCTGGATTAAAATATGTTGGTAAGGGTGCAAAGAAAGTTGCTAAGGTTACTGGTGTTGCAGCATTATTTGGTAAGATACCAAAGAAATATTTAACAACAAAACCATTTGAATTAACAACAATTGGTGGAAAGAAACTTAAAGTTCCAGCAATGACTACTGGTACTATAGCAGAGAAAGGAGTTGGTGTTGGATTGACTGGATTATATACTGGAGAAATAGCTAGGAGAGTTTCATTAGCAGAAACACCAGAGGCAAAGGGAGAAGTTTTTGGTAGAGCAATATCCACTGAATTAGCCCCAATGGGTTTAGGTGCAGCTACTTATTATAAAGGAGCTCCAAAGGTTACTGGGTTCTTTAAAAAAATAGGAAAGAAAGAAGTTAAACCACCAATCCCACCAAAGACTTTGGCTGGTAAAGAACAATTTCCAACAGCTCCAATCAAAGAACATAGGAGATTATTTGAAGAACAAAAGTATAGATTACCTGGAGAAAAAAGATTCCATGTATATAAAGCAGTAGAAGAAAAATGGGCTAAGAAAACAGAGGTTGGAGCTGGTGCGTATGAAGTTCCTGGTGCTTCTGTTGCTCCATTTATCTCACCACATTTTCTTAGAATACAAGGAGGAAAAGGATATAATTTATTTGGTTTAGGATTACCAAAAGGTTTAGGATCACCAACAGCAATGGTTATTTTTCCAAAAGGATTAAGAACTCTTCCTGGAGGAGTTGGTAAAACTGCTAAACAATTAAAAGTGAAAGGTAAGTTTTTAAGAGAAAAAGCAGAGAAGGGATATGTTTATGTTTCAAGGTTAAAATCAGAAGTTGAAGGAATAGTAACACCAAAAACTCCTTTGCTTGAAACTAGAAAAAGATTCTATTTTAAAGAGAAAGGACATATAATTACAGAACCAGAATATGAAGTTCTTGGTGG
>JAFCGI010000055.1 GCA_017608235.1 Candidatus Pacearchaeota archaeon | reverse complement strand
GCATATATTTGAAAGATGCTCGGATGGATGAGATTCTTTATTCTATGTTTTGCCTAAAAATCGTGTCTTACGGGGCATTCCCAGCAAGCTGAAGATATAATTTTGCCTATCAATTATAATTCTCAATACATTGAGTTAAATATTACAAAATTAATTTGGGTCAGCTAAGTCAATAAGCAAATAGTTAATAAAAAATAAAATATTTATGGGGGTTAAAATGAAAATATTAATTTTATTAGTAATAGCATTAAGTTTGTTAGCTGGAATTGTTGTGAGCTGTCAAACTATAGAAGAGGCGGTGGTAGAACCGATAGAAGTAGAAGTTAAAGAAGAACAATTGGCTAAAGAAAAAGTTGAAGAAATCATTAAAGAAGAACAATTGGCTGAAGAAGAAGTTTTTACACCTTCTACAGAAGATGTAATTCAGCAAGAAGAGCAAATTCTTATTAGTCTAGATGATAATGAATTGTTGAAGGGGGGTTCACTTAAAATTACAAAGGAAAAAATGTACCCGGTTATTTTAATTGAGAGCCATGATATTGTTGGCAACAAATTATATAGTTATTTCATAAATGGTGAAAAAAAACCTGAATTTGATGAAATAAAAGAATTGATTTTCAGCTCTGATGGTAAGAATTTTGCGTATATTGCTAGGAAGGGTGATAAATGGTTTGTTATGCATAATGATGAGAAAGGACCTGATTTTGATGATGTTCAAGAACTAACTTTCAGCCCTAATGGTAAGAGTCTTGCTCACATTGTTAGAGAAACTGCTAGAGAAGGAGACAAATCATTTGTTGTATATAATGGCAAAGAAGGACCAAAATATAGAAATGTCACAAAATTAACTTTTAGCCCAGATAGTAAGAACTTTGCTTATATAGCTGAAAAAGTTTATGGACAATATCATGTTGTGTATAACAGCAAAGAGGGATTTGAATTCTCTAGTATAAAAGAATTAACATTTAGTCCTGATGGTAAGAACTTTGCTTATTGTGGATATGATGGAAGGGACTGGACCATTGTGTACAATGGTAAAAAAGGACCAAATTATAGTGAGGTTAAAGAATTGACATTTAGTCCAGATAGCAAGAGTTTTGCTTATTTTGCACGATACAATTATTGGACAGTTATATATAATGGCAAGAATATGGGACAAGAGTTCCGTGACGTAGGTGGATTAATGTTTAGCCCAGACAGTAAGAATTATGCTTATGT
Organism: Candidatus Pacearchaeota archaeon; assembly: GCA_017608235.1. Lineage (GTDB taxonomy): Archaea > Nanobdellota > Nanobdellia > UBA10117 > JAFCGI01 > JAFCGI01. The sequence continues at coordinate 1,098 of JAFCGI010000055.1, read as the reverse complement.
TGGTGCTGGTAGAGATGTATTTGTTGTATACAATGGCAAAAAAGGACCTGCACTTGAAAGAGTGGAAGAATTAACTTTTAGTCCAGATAGTAAGAGCTTTGCTTATATTGCCACTGTTGAACCAAGATCTATGGAAGAAGAAGAACATATCCAGTACTAGATTTTTTTGGGTCGGAGAATTAACTTTTAGTCCAGATGGTAAGAATTATGCTTATTTAGCTAGTGATGATAGAGAAACACTTTTTATTGTATACAATAATAATATTCAGAAAGGAATTAGATTTGATAATGCATCTAGTATAATTTTCAGTTCTGATAGTAAGAACTATGCTTGTTTTATTTTGAAAAATGATGAATTGTTTATTCTAGTTAACAATAAAATATATGAAAAATCTTATGAATATTTTCTAGATATAGAATATTATGAAAAGGAAAATTGTTTTATTTATATTGTAGGAAGAAACAATAACATCTATTTAGGAAGAATTAAATTTAAATAGAAAAATTTTATAATTATATATTCAGACCTTGCATATGCAATGAAGCGGTTATCAGTTAAGTCGTTGGAAGAACTCGAAAAGAAAATCGGAAGTTTTATAAATACATACAATAAATATTATAACCATCCATATATAATTGGAAATCTGATGGTATTTTGCAGAAAAATGCTGCATAATTATTTATGGATTGCACCACTAGTGTCATGTCAACCTTGTAATGTCGTATAAAACATGTTATATTTTCTTCATAATCAAACTGGGAGGATTTGATATGAAGAAATACATCGTGACACTTACTAAGGATGAGCGCGAAGCCCTTGGCTCACTTACTTCCAAGGGAAAGCATAAACCACAAAAAATTATCAATGCGTTGATTTTACTTGGCTGCGATGAAGGAGAATTTCAAAAAAAGCGTTCAACGAACAAAGAAATTGCCCGAGTGCTGAACATTAGCATGAAAAAGATTGACCGCGTTAAGAAGCGGTTTGTCGAGGAAGGTCTTGATATTGTTCTCAACGGCAGAAAAGGAATGCGCATATATGACAGGAAGGCAGATGGAGATTTTGAGGCTCATTTAGTTGCATTGAGCTGCAGTGAA
>JAFCGI010000024.1 GCA_017608235.1 Candidatus Pacearchaeota archaeon | reverse complement strand
AGACTCAGATGTATTATTATATGCCCATGTTCATTCATTACAAGTCCATACTCAACAATACAAGAAAGTCAATATGAGAAACAAGACAGTTGAGAAAACCAAAAGATATTATGTATTAACAGGGCATTATTTAAACTATGAAGATAGTTATGCAGAGATGAAAAATATTATGCCAGAGAAACAAGGCAGTCCAACAATAACATTTACAGGTGGGAAAGAAGGAAGGCATATAAGGGTTATTGTAAAGAAGGAAGGCATATAAGGGTTATTGTTTAAATGAAAGGACCTTACTGTCCATTTTGTTATAATGGGACGATTGTTTATTTAAAGAAACATAACATATTTATTTGTAATGTATGCAAAAGACAAGTTAGAATAGAACAAAAAGAAAATCTATAGGAAACTATAGTGGAGACAAAATGAAATGGAAAGATTTTATGAAGTTAGTAAATAAGTATGTCCATATAACATACAAACTAAGTGAGAAAGACCCAACAGTAAGAATAGTAATCTGGAAGTTAGGAATAACAATAAACTTCTTTTGGGTTTAAGTTCACCCCCTAATTTATTGGTAAGCCCTAACTAATTATTTCTTAGGGCTTATCATATTAATTTTTTCTATTAGGCTTACTTGATATTCTTTCTCTCTTTTAATCCAAGCTCTGTATTTCTTAACTCTTCTCTTGCTTCTTTTGAATTGGCTTTCTAAGATTCTACAAAATATTCCCATCTTTATCCCTCTTGATTGCATAAGTATGCACCCCTTTTGAGTCCTTCTCTGCTATTTCAATCAATCCTTTTAATCTCAATGTCATTATTACTTTATGCAATGACTTTGGGTTTACATCCATTCGTTTGCTTATCTCTAATAAAGTTGCTGATTTATTATAAATAAAATACACAAACAAATTTATCTCTCTTCGAGTTAAGCTATGCTTTAATGCAAACTTAAAGCCAGGTATTAAGTTATTCATTTAAACCAACCTCTTTAATCCAATAAAAGTATCTTTTAGTATATGTTGTCTTGCCCAACTATCAAATTTTCTGTCAATACAATTTCTCCATCCCCATTTTGATAATAAATTAAATGTTTGCCTATCTGCCATTTATATCAACCTCTCTCCAAAGATTTCTTTTGCTTTTGGTAAAATATTCTCAGTAAAAAATCCTCTTGCTAATCCTGCATCATTTCTGCACCAATCAATAAACTCTTTCAAATGCTCTTTGATATCTAATAAGTCAATAAAATCTAAAGCATAGTGCCATTTATTTTCTTGTAGTCTTTTACAAAGAAGTTCTGAAGAGGAAACCATTTCACATGTTCTCCTTCCATCATTAGGAAACTCTAATGAAGTAGTTACAACTCTAATTATTTTATCACTCAATGTCTTTGTCTTTTTTTCTTTTACACCTAACCAATACCTAAGATTATAAACCAAATCATCAAAATCCTTAGCTTTTCCTCTATCAGATTCTAAATAATTATTTATTTTTTTAGCAAAATCCATTTTATTTCTCCTTGCTCAACTGCTCTTTAGCCATCTTCAATCCAGCATCAGAAAGCAACCCTCTTTCATTTAAATCTTCAAGCTCTTGTATCTTATCAGCTTTTGATTTCTTGTCTTTATTTTCATTGGTATAATCAACTTTGACTTCACTCTTAGATTCCTTCTTTACTTCTTTGTGCTTTAATTCTTTCTTAATTGTCTGTGGTTTGCTTTTCTCATATTTCTCCTGAGCATTATTAGGAGGGGCTTTATCCCCCTCTTCTTCCAATGCACTTAAATCTTTGATACAAGAAGCTTTGTATATTTCTTCTTTTCCATCCTTGTCTGTCCTTGTTACTTCATAGTCGTCAATGTTTAACTCAACCTGATTTCCTTTGAAATCATCCATATTAAGCGGTTTAGTTGCATCAAACTTCCATCCTAAAGCCTGGAATACTTTTGTTATTCTTGAGTTTGGTGTAACTGCTGTTCTATAACTTCCATCTTTATCTTTATATTCACTGTTAAGAACCATTGGCAAAACTAAATCTTCAGTTACATTCTGTTCTTTTACAATTACTATCTGCTTTTTAGCACTCTTATCATACACAGAAAACATTAAAATTATCTGTTTTCCAAACTTCCCTTCTATTGGTGTTCCGTCTTGTTTTTCTCTTGGCTTGACTTCCAAAAGCTGTCCAAGATAATATCCTTTTTCTATTCTTGGCTTCTTTTCAAATGTTGCTGTTTTTGAACTAACGGGTAGTTCCATTGTAGGCCTCCATCCATTGTTTAGCTCTTTGGCTATACTTAAGGATTATAAAATTTTTTTGTTCTGTTAAGAGTATATACTTACTCATATAAATAGCTTGTGGTTAAGGTTTATGCTTACAATTTTTACATAGATGTCCAAAGCCTAATTCCTTTAATAATTTTGATATAAACCCACAAGTCAAGGTATATTCCTTATTCTTATAAATTCTGTATTCTAATTCAGATTCTAGTATAGGATTATCTAACTTATTATTCCAAATCTTAAGCATTTCAAAAGCTTTATCGCTTCCATAAACCCTCTTTAACTCATTGGCTAGAATAAACATTAACCTTTTTGTTCCATCCATAGCACTATTAAGTGTTCCATAGAGTATTAATTCAATACAAGGTCTTAAGCCATTAGCTTCACTATTAAGCCATTTGCTTAGAGATTCTCCATTAATCTTCTTTCTTCTCTTTAATTTTATCAATGATTTAAGGTAATCTTCCACCATTTCCTGTATTTCATAGGGTTGGCTTAACCTTATTTCTCCTAACTGCGGATAAATCCTATTATTTTCATTGCAGATATAAGGCACAAAGCTTACATCTTTGTATGAATAACCAACAAAAGTCTTATATCCAAGCTTATTTCTGCTCATCTCACTCCTAATTAAATGGGTTTGATTGACTAAATCAGTATCAAACTTCCTTAATTCTAATCCCCAACAGGAAATCATCTTTTCCCTCAACCATTTCATAAAGCTTGTTATGAATCGCTTTTTACTGCTGAACTTCTCTAAAATTTTATCCTGTGTTGGTTTGTCTAGCTTTAGAAAGCATCTGAAGTCAAAATAAACATGACAATTATGGGTAACAATCCCATTAGCTAAACAAAACAAATGGTCTTTTGAATCTACTTCTAAATCAATTAAATCTGTCTTTTTTGAATAATTTTTATTAGTTTGTTTTATCTTAATAAATACACAATCTTTTGGTGGATTAATAGAATAATAATTTCCATTCCTATCGCTCTTAGCTCTTCCTTTTATATAATTCATCTTTGGTTTTTTTATCCATCTTAATATATAATAACTCCTACCTTCTTTATTCCTCCTTTTTATTGAAAAATATCTTCCAATTGTAAACCCTAATCTTTGGATACTCTTAGCTAAACCAACACTTGCAGTAACTCCATCTTGATATTGTTCATGAAGACCATCTCCTTCAAGCCATCCATCTATTAATCCTTCCCTAAATCTAATATTCATGCCATACACTTTACTTTTAAATCCTTTATTCCTTGCTAAGTTCCCAATTAAAAACTCTTTTGTTAAGGAATACAAAGCATGGGAAAATACATTTACTTTTGTATAAGTATCCCTTTTATGTACAAACACATAAGCACCAAGATTCAATGAATATTCTTTAATAAATTTTATTAAGTGAAATTCATTCCTACTAAAAGTAAAATTTAAGATATGGCCTCTTTCATAACTGCATCCTTCTGCAAGAAACAATCCTAAAAATCTACCCAGTTCATATGTCCCAGAATCGCTTCCAATATACTTTTTTAAAGAGATAATAAGCTTATCTTTTGCAGTAATATCCTTTGCTTGGGAAACTATTATCCTTTTGTTATCCCTTAAAATAGGAAAAAGGTGGTCTTTACTTGAAAATAAGCTAAGACCACTATTTAAAGATAACCTGACTAACTTCTCATTAATATTTTGTTCTCTTTTTTTAGAATCTAATACTTTTACAAATCCGTTAGGAGACTTTATGAATACTTGTTGGTTTCCTCTTTGTAAAAGAGTATGAATATAACCAATTTTAGTTAGTCTTATTTTCCCATTCACACTTACTACCACACGCTCATTAGAAGGTATACAATGTATCGATTTGTTCCCAGAATAGTAATACATAGGTTGAAACCCTTTCCCTTCTAGAATCGCTCCTATGAGCCTTGTAGCATCATAGTTCTCTTCATAAGTTGGATAATCACTTTCAATCACAATCTCATTCCTTAGCAAACTCCTATGAATATCATAAGCATTTTGAAGTTCTCCAACTTTATATTTAAAGAAACTAAGCCATTTAGTCCATTTATTTGTTTCAATATCCCTAAAGGATAGCTTCATCTCTGAATCGCTTAGATAAGCTAATTTATATAAATGAAAATATCTTTGGGTAGCAATACACATATTGGAATCTCCCCAATGATAATCCCAAGCTTTATAATTTAGTTTACTATCAACAAATCTCATTTTCTATACAATCTTCTTTAATTCTTTCTGTGTCCTTGCTATTAACCTCTTGCATTTTTTACAATAATATCCCCTATCTTTAGTAATATAATCATAATTAAATTCAACAGATTTACCACATCCATAAGGACACCAATATGTTCTTCCCCTTGTTTTCTTTCCACCATTCATTTTGCATAGTATGGTTTTATATATCCTTCTTCTTCCTTTATTAAATCATTGTCTAATAGGATAATATAAGCTTCATTAAACTTATATTTAGTTAAATCTTTCATAGCTGATTCAACTAAATCAGTTCTGAATATCTTTTTGGCATTACATATAATTTCATAAACAAACTGGGAGTTTTCTGGAAGATAATCAATTCTGTCTTTTAAAGGCAGTTCCTTGATAACATCTCCTTGCACCCATGATTTTATAATCTCTACCCATATCTTTCTAAGCATAGCATAATCCTTCTTAACAGGCCTGAAAGACATATCATGCTCAAACAAGCATCTTGCTTTTACTATTCCATCCATAACCCTGCCTATATGGTGCCTATGCCTGGAATCATAATGGTTTCTCAATGTATTGCTTAACAAAGGAATAACACTATTAAGTATCTCCTCAATCTCAGATTCTTTATAATCTATCTTAATTGTCTGCAAATAATCAATAATGCTTACCCAATCCAAAGAATCTAACTCAAAATTATACTCCTTTAAGTCAGAATCCTTACATTTTCTTACTGCTTTTATGTGGTTTTCCCCTTGATAATAAATTAACCATCTTGAACAAAAGCTTGGGTCTAAAGAATTTAATAAATCTTCAACACAATGTATTCCTTTTATTGGATTTGTTGCAGCTAATACTCTTGAAGTCATATTTACATGAACACTTGAAACACCACTTCCAGCTTCTCTCTTCTGATGTTCCAACAAATCATTCATAATTGCTACACTTTCCTCTCTTTCCCCCCCAGCTTTAAGTGTCCTTGTATTTATCAAACACCTTAAAAACTCATCACAAAACGAAAATCTATTGCTTTCTGCAAGGTAGCCTAACTTTGCAGGTTGATATTTAAATGATGGAACCAATCGTTTTAATGTAGAACTGCTCCCAGAGAAAATACTTCTTGTTTCCTTGCTATTGATATGCAACCCACCAAGCAAAACTGATTTTCCGCTTTGTTGTGGTCCAATAATTAATATATGCAAAGGATATTCATTAATCACTCCTTCATTTGAGTGCAGTAACCAAGCCCATATAAGCCATTTAAACCAAGTTGGATGCTTCATAATAAATTTCTTATTATACTTCTTGGAATATATTGCAAATGGATATTCAAACAAATTCTTTTTTGAAATTCCTAATCTTCTTATATTTGCCTTAAAATCTCCAGGCTTTTGATATTTTATTATCCTATTCTTAATTGTCTGAGCAAAAAAGTAAGGTAATTTTGTAGGTAATTTAGAGCTATCTGTCAATGCCCTAAAATCATCTACTTGTGTTGTTACCCCAGTTATTATATAATCCCCAATAAGGATCTCTTCAGCAGTTAATAAAATAAACTCTTGGTTACTTTCTGAGATAAAACGATAAACTCTAAAAGGGATTTCTATTTCCTTAATGATATTATACTCATTCCTGCTATATCTTTGTCCAAACAAAACAATCCATTTCTTCATTGGCTCTCCTGTTTCCTTATTTTCCTTCTTAGATTCTATTAATGTAGCAACAGGAACTTTCTGTGGATATTCATACATCTCAGCAATAACTTTCCCATATATTGTTTTTTCCCTGCTTATGTAGAACTTTATTAGATTAGTTTTATTATAAACCTCATTTGTAAGTTTGCTTAATTGCTCATAATTATAAGGAAGATGGATTCCTACTACCCCTTCAGTTCCATACCCTAACCTTGAATATTTGTCTATTATCTCTGGCTCAACACATCCTTCCTTCTCTTCATACAAACTTATCTGTTTGGTGTATTCATACCTTTCAATTTCCTCGTCAAGAAAAGCCAATTCACTTGGCGTTACTCCTTCTTCAACAAGAAACTCTTTAATCTCCTTAAGAATTCCAATTAATATACCTTTCTTTTTATTGGTTCCAATAACATCAGGGATTTTTGAGCAGCTTATAGCTAATGTTGGCTCAATCCTTTCCCAGAAAACAAAGCCCTGAAACTTAATCTTAAGCAAATCCATAATAATTGCCCTCTGATTAGTGGACATTATCTCATCCATTATAATCCCCCACTTCATTTATCTCGCAGTTAGAACTATGAAATCGTTTCTTTACATTATATTTTCTGTCAGTAAATTCTACAAAATTACCTTCAGAAATAGTATAAGAATCAACAGTAAAAGTTAAGATTTTACCTTGAATTGTCTTAACAATTATATGATATTGCACTTTTTCATCCTCTTTCTCGTTCTCATTCTGATTTCAAATATCTTACAGTTTAAATATCTTTCGCTTAGACTTTTACAATTTTAATATCCATTCTTAAATTTTTTTTATGTAATTCCAAAAGTATATACTCAACAGTAACTTTATTATCTGCAAAATATATTCCATCTATTGTTGTAATTTTTAATCCCTCTTAATCTTTACCTTATTTTGTGATATAACTTTTCCAATTACTAAATAATTAACATCATAGACATTTTTATCTGTATAAAAAACATGATTAACTTCTTCTCCTTTGTATTCCTTTACCATTTCCTGAGCAGAGTTATGCATCAATATATTAAGAAATTCCCTGTATGCTGTATCAACCAAAGCTACTGTAATAACCATATCTTTCATTGTTCTTAACATCCTGCAAGAAGGATGATTAAGGTAGTATTCCTTTATCTCTTTTTTCTTCATAGTCCTTACTGCAATGTTAGGAATATATTTCTCTGCCCAACTCTTTATTGATTTTTCATAAGCTC
>JAFCGI010000054.1 GCA_017608235.1 Candidatus Pacearchaeota archaeon | reverse complement strand
TCTTGATATGTCTTTTGATTCAGATTTAAACGAATTGTTTGAATTGTTAGAACTATTAGAACTGTTAGATTCGTAAGTCTTATGATTTGAATAAACGTTTGTGTTATATCTCCAGCCATTGTAATAATAAGAATCGTAAAAATTACCGTAAGAAGGATATATTGTTTGATAGATGTTAGGTCGTATTCTATTTATTGGTATTAGTAATGTATCTCCTTCGGAAGTAACTGCCAAAACGTGCTTTATAGTAGGTTGTGGTGTGTATGTTCCACAACTAAATATTAATAATAAAAATAGTAATATTCTCATTTTTTATCTATTTGTTTGAGTTTGTTTATTGCCCAGTTAATACCAGCAGAACCACCCCAAGCATCCCACATAAGACCCCCACACCCTTCTGAATAAGGAACGTCTTTATGTTGTTGATGTCTTTTAAATGATGCCATTCTTGCTATAGTATCTCTTGTTATGTTTTCCACAAGAACCCCATCCATTTTTTTCTGCCCATTTTAAAGCACGTTTAGCGTTGTTTACTGCACCTTGTGGGTAGTCATTGTATGATTCTAATTCTACCGAACCTTTAAAAGCATCATAACACATTGCTATTGCTTGATCTTTATCGTGATATTTCATAAGTTCTGGAACACAACGCATCATAAAATTCTTTTGTTGTTCTCCTTGCTTTTTTTTAGGTATCGGCATTATTATAAAATTTAAAATGTAATACTATAAATACTACATAAATGTTTAACTCTGTAAAGTCAGTATGCTCATCTTCTGGCAAATAACTAAAACCAATTAATATGCCAAGAGCAAACCTTTCAATTATAGCAAATTCTACTTTTTTCATTTACAGCTTTTACATTCGCCTGTATAAGTGTAGTATCTGCCTTTGCGTTTTATTTCTAAAACTTGTTTTCTGTTTTTCTTTTTATTCCAACTAACGTGAATCCATTTAGGTTCGCCTTCTTCATTAGGATATTCATTAATTAAAATATCAAAGTCTAAATTGTCTTTAATGTAATGAAGCATTTCTAAATTAGTTTTACCTCCTAAAGAATCTAAATCAATAGCTAAACCGTCTTTATGAGCTGATGAAATAGCACCACCAATTCTTGAATTTAATTCTTCTGATCTATAAAAGCTGTTGATTCTTATAGGATGATCTACCCATTCTCTTAATGGCTGAAAGATTTTTTCAGCAATTAACTCCATATTTTCAATATGTTCTTTTTTAGGTTTATTTGATATACCTAAACGTTTTGCTGTTTCGGAACGTACTGCTTCCTTATAGCTTATGTTTTCGCTTATTTTCTTCATACATTAAATACCATTTGTGAGTTGTGTACAGGATTGTAACTGTAAGTAGTATTATTTTTAATACCATATCAATGTTTGTGAAACTCAACGTAAAAGCTGAAAAATTAATTGCATACAATTTCATATCCTGTAAACTCATTATTTATCTTCTTTGATTTCTTCATATGACCCATCTTTTAGGTCTATGTTTATTTTACCATATTTTTCTTCTAATGATTTCTTTGATTCTTCTTGTTTAGAAATTTCATCAGCGTACATATGGTTTAAGCTATGGATTTGTGTACTTAACAAACCGATGTCGTGCTTAATAGCATTTAGCTTACCTTGTTGTTCTTGTAATTCTTTTAATTCTTCTTTTGTAATTTTTGACATTTTATTAAATTTATGATTAAGATATAAATATACTAATTTTTACATTTACATTCTTGTTTCAATTTGTCTACTTCTGCTTTTAGTTCTTGTATTGACTTAACTAATAATGGAACTATTTTAGAATAATCAACTCCTTGCATTTCTTCTGCATCTTTTTCTCCTGTTACTGCATCTGGCAAAACTTCTTGCAGTTCGTGAGCCATTACACCATAACTTCTGCTTTCATCTGTTTTCCATTTAAAGTCATAAACAGGTATTTTAGAAACCATATCTAATCCTGCAAAGTCTTGTAAATCTTCTTTTAATCTATAATCAGAAGA
>JAFCGI010000004.1 GCA_017608235.1 Candidatus Pacearchaeota archaeon | reverse complement strand
TTTCAGAACCCAGAAAATAGAGCTATTATCTAGAATAACTGGGTATAATTCTGGAATAAAAGTCAATATGAATTATTCTCTCAGCCAATATTGGCTGAGGATTTCGACAGAGCCTACAAAATAGAAAGATTTATAAATACTTCTCACCCATTAGTAGTTATAAGGTTCGGTCGTATCACAAATCATGGTCCTTCGGGACAAAAGGTGTGGTTTTCGGTTTGGGCGCGGCCATTGCCTTTCCTCCTTTTCCCACACCTTTTTATTCACCCATTTCTTTTTATATTATGAATGTTCTATTATTTTGCATGTTAAAATATAAGACTAAAAAGAAGACTAGGAGAAAGCATAAAGCTGAGCATTATTTTACTAAGAGACCTAGCTCTAGATTCAGAGTGTATTTCTTTGCAGATACTGTTAAAGGAATTATTTTAAGGTTAAAAGGAGGTTCTGGAGTTTTTTCTGCTAAGCACATAGATAATGGTTCTAAGTTGCTTATTGAATCAATGATTATTCCTCTAGAAAAAGCTAGTGTGTTAGATTTAGGGTGTGGTTATGGTGTTATTGGTATAATGGCTAAGAAACTTTTTCCAGGTAGTAGTGTGTATATGACAGATATTAATGAAAGAGCTTGTGAGTTAGCTAAGGATAATTTAGAGTTAAATAGAGTTAAAGCAATAGTTAAACAAGGAAGTATGTTTGAAGCATTTTCTAAAAAGAGCTTTGATGTGATTCTTTTGAATCCACCACAGACTGCTGGTAAAGATCTTTGTTTAAAGATGATTAGAGAAAGTGTGAATCATCTAAAGAAAGGTGGATCTTTACAAATGGTTGTAAGACATAGAAAGGGTGGAAAATCTCTATTTAGAGAAATGAAAAACGTTTTTAAAGACACTAAGATATTAGCTAAGCAAGGGGGTTATAGAGTGTATTATGGTGAAAAAGGTTAAGAAAACAGTTAAGAAGGTAGCTAAGAAGTCCAGGAAGAAAGAAGAACTATCTAAATATCTGTTAGAAGTGATCTGTTGTCCTGTAGACAAATCAGATTTGAAGTATAGTAAAAGTAAGAATACTTTAACATGCATAAAGTGCAAGCATGTTTATAAAATAAAAGAAGGTATACCAATATTATTGCCTCCAGAGTTAGAAGAAGAGTAGACAGCAGGAATTCTGGTTGTGCTGGGATCGCTTAACCTGGTATAGCGTTGGCCTTGAGAGCCAATTTCCTTTGGGATGTGAGGGTTCAAATCCCTCTCCCAGCGTTCTTAATTAATTTAGTTAATTTTATAAATAGTTTATAAGGAAAAATTATTATGGTTAAAGTCACAGAGGAAATAGCTGATTTTATCTATAGAAAACATCAGGAAGGCATGAAGTTAGATAAAGTAGTTGAGCATCTAAAAAAAGAATTTAATATTGAATTTTCTTATGCTACTGTTAGCAAATATTCTTGTAAATCATTTAAAGAAGTTAAAGAAAAGCAGAGAGAGTATCAGAGAGAATATTATAGCAGGCCAGAAGTTAAAGAAAAGCAGAGGGAGTATCAGAGAGAATACCGCAGTAGGCCAGAAGTTAAAGAAAGGCAGAGAAAATATCAGAGAGAGTATAAGACATTTAGAAATCTTGAATTTATAATTATTAATATTTTTGATTCTGAAGAATTTACAGAACAAGAATTAAGAACTAAGCTATGGCAAGTAACTGGAAAGTTATTTGAATTTAAGGCTATTAGAAAAGCTATTTCTTCTTTAGAAGAAAATCTTGAACGGAACAGCCCGATTATTTATGATGATAATGATGGAAAGTATAAACTAAATAAAGAATCTCCTTATTGGAGAATTTGTAATGGATATGTAAATATTAACTAGTTTGGTTCCCTCTCCCAGCGTTTTCTTTTAGATTTTCGTAAATAATATATAGAAGTTGATCTTCTGGGATTATATGATTTTGAGGTGAGATTATGAAAGAGACTATTGAGAATTTAACTAAGGCTTTTATTGGTGAAAGTCAAGCAAGAAATAGATATACTATGTATGCAAAAGTTGCTCAAAAGGAAGGATTTGAGCAATTAGCTGAGATTTTTCTATTAACAGCAGAAAACGAAAGAGAACATGCTAAATGGTTATTTAGATTGATTCAGGAATTGAAAAAGAAATCTGATGGATCAATGAATGAAATTAATGTAGATGCTGCAGCGCCATTAATTCTTGGGACTACAGCTGAGAATTTGAAGGCTGCGATTGCTGGTGAGAATTATGAATATACAGAAATGTATCCTGGGTTTGCTAAGGTAGCTGAAGAACAAGGATTTAGTGAGATAGCTGACAGATTAAGAGCTATAGCTAAAGCTGAGATGCATCATGAAGAGCGTTATAAGAAGTTGCTTGCGCAGGTAGAAGGAAATACAATGTTTAAGAAAGAGAATAAAGTTTATTGGATGTGTAGAAAATGTGGATATATTCATGAAGGTGAACAGCCTCCAGAGAAATGCCCGTCTTGTGATCATCCAACTAGCTATTTTGAGATTAAGTGTGAAGAATACTAGAAGAGCAGAAAAGATGACAGAGATAAATCAAATATATAGATGTAATATATGTGGAAATATTGTTGAAATGCTGCATGCTGGCCAAGGAGAGTTAGTTTGTTGTGGTAAGTCTATGAATTTGCTTGCTGCAAAGACTGAAGATCAGGGAAGTGAGAAGCATGTGCCTGTGATTGAGATGGTAGAGACTGGAGTTAAAGTTAAAGTTGGATCAATAGAGCATCCTATGGAATCAGAACATTATATAGAATGGATAGAGATTATAGCAGATGGTAGAATTTATAGAAAGCAACTAAGGCCAGGAGATACGCCAGAAGCAGAATTTCAAGTAAAAGCAGAAAATATTGTTGCTAGAGAATATTGTAATATGCATGGACTTTGGATAACATGATAAAATCTAAATTTTTTATTTTTTTACTTGTATTACTTTTCCTTGCTAGTGGATGTACTGAAACTCAGAAAGAAAATAGTGTATTTGAATCTAGATCTTTTAATTTAGAAATACTTGATTTACCTAATCCAAATTTAGAATTAGAAGAACAAGAATTAGTTGTTAGGGAAGTGTCTTATGTTAATAGGACTGGTGCAATCTTAGAAGATGAAGTTTGGAGTGGAGAGATTTATGTTACTGGTGATTTACATGTTCCAGAAGGTGTAACTTTAACAATAAAGCCAGGGACTGTTATTTTAGTTAGTGCTAATTCTGATGATTCTGGAGTTGGAGGAGAGCATATAATTGATGAGCTTACAGTTGAGGATCCATCTTCTTCTGAAGAATATACATTAAGTCATACACATATTTCAATAGCAGGAAGATTAGTTGCAGTAGGGACTCCTGAACAGAAAATAATATTTACATCTAGTGCAGAAGAACCAAGTTATACAGATTGGGATGGGATAACTTTTGAATCAACTAGCTCTGGAGAAATGAAATATTCTGTTATAGAATGGACTCATACAGGACCAGCATTGCATGGTACTGATAATGTTAGTATTTCATATTCTGAGATAAGACATATTTTTTGGGGAGCCTTACATGCTTTTGAATGTTCTCCAGTATTTGAATATAATGTGTTAGATGATATTGGACATGAAGCTTTTGATACTCATAAAGCCAGTCCAGTAATTAGATACAATAATATAAGTCATGCTAGGACTGCTATTGTGTTTAATTATTATGATCTTAGATCTGAGAAACCTATAATTTTTGAGAATAATATAATAGAGAATAATGGCCATCTTGCTGTGCTTCAAGAAAATGCTTATGTGATAATAAGAAATAATACATTTATTGGGTCGGATGATACTGGAGGACCATGGCATTACAAAGGATTTACTTTGAATGTTCCAGATAAGTCTCAAGGTATGAATTTGGCTGATAATGTAAATGTAGAGATTTATGATAATAAGTTTATTAATATAGATGGGCCTGCTATAAAGTATGAAAGAGTTGGTCCAAATCAAGGGATAGGGCATACTACAAATATTCCAGAACCATTTGAGATTGGAGATAATCCTGTTAAAATATTAGTTAGAAATAATTATTTTAGTAATATGGATGATAGAAAATATCTTGGCCAACTAAGAAATAAATGGGAAAATATAGAAGTGTTATATAATAGATATGGGTAATGATAGTTTTTTATATGTTTAAATACATATAATATATGATGGCCCACACTAATAAATTTTCATTTAGAGGAATTAATTTAATTTTAATATTATTAGCATTTATTTTAATGCTTAATTTAGTAGAACCTAAAATTACTGGTAATCAAGTATATGATTTTGAGCAATATAAGTATAAGTGTTATTTTTATTCTGAGGGAGAGCTAAGAGAAATTCCTGTAGATAGATGTTGTTATGAAATTCAAAGGCAAATTGCTTGCAGATCTTCAAATTTAGAGAGTTTTGATCTAGAATGTTATATTTCTAGTAGTCATGAATCTTCTTACTATATTAATAGAGATATGTTTGATTATTGCAGATTAGAGGGATATCATGCCAAAGAAGAGTAAGGATTTTTGGGTTACAGTGTTGTTAATGCTTCTTGTGATATTTTTATTCTTTGTGAATATTGAAAATACAAGATCTTTTGAGATTAGAGCACCTACTAATATTAAATATGATGAAGAGACTAATACTTTGTATTTGGATTCATTGACTTTAAAGCAAAAGATCGCACAGATGATTATTGCTTATGGATATGAAGAGAATAAAGAGGATTTACAAAGGATGTTTATTGGTGGCGTTTATTTAAATGCAAGAATTACAAAAGATGCATTTATTGATAGTGTGAATTATTTTCAGGAAGGTGCTGTAATTCCTTTTCTTGTTTCTGTTGATTTAGAAGGATGTATAAATCCTTTTGTTAATTTTCAACAATTTCCGACTCTTAGACAGATTAAAACTAAAGAAGATGCTTATGAATTAGGATATGATCATAGTTTGTTGTTGAGAGAAGTTGGAGTAGATATAAATTTAGCTCCTGTTGTTGATTTAAAAGATAGTATTTGGAAATGTAGGAGTTTTCCTGGAACTCCAAAAGAGATTTCAGAGAAGGCTGAAGCATATATTAATGGGATGCATGTTCATGGTGTGCTTACTACAGCTAAGCATTATCCAGGACAAACTTTAGACATAAGAGATCCCCATAAGTATATGGTTTTTGCAAAAATCACGGAAGAGGATCTATTGCCTTATAAAACTGTTATAGAAGATAATGTTTCTGCAATAATGGTTACTCATACTGTTGCGGAAGGAGCTGTGGATTCTGAAGGAAAGCCTGCAGTAGTTTCTCAGAAGCTAGTATGGGGGCTTAGAAAAGATTTTGATGGATTGATAATTACAGATGATATTGGAATGCAAGGACTAAAAGCTTATTATTCAAATATTGATGAGATGTATGTGGATTTATTTAGAGCAGGATCTGATTTGATTATAAATTTTGATAATGATCCTAATGAATTAGCTTATATGATTTCTGCAGTTGAGCTTGCAGTTAAGAATGGAGAAATTTCTGAAAAAAGAATAGATGATTCTGTTACTAGAATACTTAAAGCTAAAGGCATTAATGTAAAATGAGAAAGATAACATTAGTTATGTTTCTAGTAGGAATGTTTTTAGTTAGTGGATGTACAGAAGCTAAAGACTATAATTTTCTAGGGGAATATAAAACAGTAACTAAAGTTATAGATGGAGATACTGTGGTTGTTGAAGGTGGAGACACTATAAGATTGTTAGGGATAGATGCTGATGAGCGAGGATATGATTGTTATATAGATGCTAAAGAAAGGCTAGAAAATCTTGTTTTAGGAAAAGAAGTATATCTTGAATCTGAGATAGAAGATAAAGATATCTATGGGAGATATCTAAGATACTTAATTCTTGATGATGTTAATATAAATCTGGAACTTGTTAAAGAGGGATTTGTGATTTCTAGATTTTCTCCAGACAATGAAAAATACAGGGAAGAAATTATTGCTGCAGAGCAAGATGCTAAGCAGAATAAAAGAGGTTGTAAGTGGAAGGCTATAGATGAAAAGGCTATAGATGAAGTAAATTTAAGTGATACAGTGATTAGTGGTATGGTTGAAGTTATTAATATAGGTGCTGAACCTGAAGAGGTTGAACTTAATAAATCTAATTTGGGAGTTGAATTAGATATTGGTTCTGAATGTATTAAGCTAGGATGTCCTGAAGGAACAATGCTTGTAGGATCTGTAAATTCTGATAAGTATCATGAATGTACTTGCAGGTATGCTAAGAAAATATTAAAGGATAATTTAGTTTGTTTTAAGTCAGAGCAAGAAGCAAAGTCTCAAGGATATATTCCTTGTAAGGCTTGTTTAGATTATTAGTCTATAAATCATAACTTATGCTATGTTAGCGCGTAATTAAGTTATGAGAATAGTTTTAGGACATAAAATATAATTAGATAATTTCTTTATGGATTGTATAATAAAATTAAAATCTTATATAATTGAAATTTTATATAATTAAATAATTGAAGATAAAAGTATGTGATAAAATAAAGACTTTTTTAAAAGAAGTAGGTTTTATCATTTAAATAGATGAAAAAAAAAGCTAGGAATTATTAGCTTTATTGCCCGAGTAGCACAACCTGGATAATGCATCGGACTCCTAATCCGAAGATTGCGGGTTCGAATCCCGTCTCGGGCCTATTTAATTGTGCCGCTAATTATATAAAGTCTGATGTATATTTGAAGATAAGAGGAATAGGTATGCCACATAATTTTCATTTACATTTTGACTTTTTTGACTTGAGGAAAGAGCTTAATCAGATTTATACTTCTATAGTGTTTAGAAATCTTGGGTATGCTATGGCAGGAGTATTTGTTCCAATTTTCTTGTTGAAGAATGGATATACTTTGAATCAAGTTATAATTTATTTTATGATGTATGCTTTAGCTACTAGTTTTTTGGCTGTAGTGGCAGCATACTCGTCTTCTAAAATAGGACTTAAACATACAACTTCAATTGGCTTGTTTTCTTTAATGTCTTCTTTTTTAATGTTGTATAGTTTTGATAAGTATACATACCCTTTATTGCTGATTGCGGTTGCAATTGCTTCTGGAGTTGTCTTTTATTGGGTGCCAATAAATGCTTATTTTGCAAAAGTGAGTGATGGAAAGAAAAGAGGAGAACAAACTTCTTATTTAGTAGCGATAGCTAAAGGAAGTGGTGTTGTTGGACCGATTTTTGGTGCATATATAATAACTTTGTATAGTTTTAAGTTATTATTTGTATTAGTTTTTCTTTTACTATTAGGAGCATATATTCCTTTGCTAAAGAAAGAAGATTATAAAGCAAAATTTAAGTTTGATTTTAAATCTATATTTTCAAAGAAAGAATTGAGCTTCTTAGATTTTTTTATATTTCAGGCTATGATTATAGGAACTATTAGTTTTATATTTCCAATATATGTATATCTTTTTGTTGAAGATATTGTTGCTATAGGAGGAATATCATCTTTCTTTGGAGCATCTTTAGTTTTATTATCTTTACTTATAGGTAAGATTAGTGATACTTTTGATAAATCTACAGTAGTTAGGATGGGTGGATTGGTTTTGCTTTTTGCTTTCTTGCTACTTATGTTTAATACATCCATATATTATTTTTATGGAGTTAGCTTTTTAATGGGTATAGGGTTTGTTTTGGTGTCGATTCCATTATTTTCTAAATATTGTAATTATATAAAAAATAAAAATAAATTAGAATTTATGACTTACAGAGAAATATGTTTTGGAATTGGGTATGCTTTTACTACGATTATGTTTACTGTGGTACCTGTAGTGGGTTTTAATTTACTTTTTGCATCTTCTATGCTTTGTGCATCTTTACTTATGATTATGAAATTGTGAATTTTGTAAGAAAGTTTATAAATATATATTAAAATTCAAATTTATGAATATAGTGCTTATTTTCATATGGATCTATGCAGCAATGATAGCTAATTCTTTTTGGGAAGCATATATTGAAGGAGATAATGCATGGGCTAAAGGTAAGTTGGGCAGGAAAGTAAAGATTATTGGACTTACTATTTCTTCATATCATTTTTGGTTATATGTAGTTATGCATCCATTATTAGTGACTTTACCTTTGGTAGTTTTTGGATTTAGTTGGGAATTATTTGGAGTGTTGATGAGCGCATATATTTCTGGATTGATAATACAGGATTTCTTTTGGTATGTGGTTAATCCTGGAGTTCCAATAGCGAATTTTAATTCAAAATATGCTTGCTGGTATCCTTGGTTAAAGTTTGGAAGATTTGAGATTCCAGCGCTGTATGTAATGGGTGTTTTAGGATCCTTGTTTTTTTGGGTATTTTTTTGGAGCGGATTATAATATTAAGGCAGATTTTTAGTATTTTCTTAGTGGAAAAAGCAGGCATAGTGTTGATATGGACTTTATTTAACTTCTTTTAAAGTAGCAATCTAACCTAAACAAAAGCCTTATAAACCAAATTTACCACTAATTGGTAAGAATGTTGAGGCATAAAACTAAGGCTAGAGCTATCGCAAATTTTGCAAAATTTGCATGGGGAGTAGATATAGATAGATATCTTGATCAGGAGATAGAAGGTCCAAAATTAGATATTAGTGAAGTTAGTGTAGAGAATAATAGATTGCTCTATGAAGGATTTTTATCATTGCTTTGTTCACCTATTAAAGAGACAAACTATAATTTTCTTTTTTTAGCTGATTCTGAGGGAGATAGACGTATGTTTGAATATAGACAAATAAATACTTCAGAATTAACGTATCTAGAATTAGAAGATTTATATAACAGAACACAATTTGTTAGAGAATCATTTAGTAAGGAATTAAATTATTGTTGTGGAATTTTAAGTGGTTTAGAACAAAATATAAGAAATCTTGATCAAGAATATGCTGATGAAATAGAAAGATTTGTAAAAGAAAAAGCAAGTCAGACCCTTGAAGAAATTCCTATATGGAATGCTATTAGATATATTACGTATCCTACAGATGAAGAGATGCAAGAATATTGGGATGGGTTGACCTATACAGAAAGATATAGAATATATTATAGTTATTCTCTTGCAGAAATTGAAGATAAGCTAGATATTGATATAAATAAAGCTATTGATTGTTTTTTTGAAGATATAGATAATAAATCTAAGCGGGAATTAATGGAAGAGCATAATAAATTATATTATATGTTTTTTGAATCTGAGAAATTAAGAAATCTACTCAAAAGTATTGTTTTTATGATGCCTAGTGAGTTTATTAGTAATTTTTCTGAAGCAAGAAAGCGATTAATTAGGGTGTAAAATGAATAAGACAAAGACACAAGTTTGGCAGGGAGAGAAGAAAAAAAAGAAAAAAAAGAAAAAAAAGAAAAATAATGTTAGATTTAAACCATATAGTCTTATAGATGCCATAAAGTATGTATGGGGAGTTGATTTGAGGAAGGTTAAATTGATTAGTGTAGAAACTGGTAAAATAACTACTATTTTAGATTTGTTTGATTTTGGAGATTATAAGGTTGTTAAAAATCCTGCACAAATGTATAGAGATTTTGTAAATATATTTTATTTTGGAGAATATTCAGAAGAATTTAATAGATTTTTAGAAGATATAGATGGGAATGAACATTTTTTTGGATATAAAGAAGTGGATGCTTCAGCCTTAACAGATAAGGAATTAGAAGCTATTTATGATAGAACACAATTTGTTAAGGAGGCATTTAGTAAGGAACGAGAGTATTATGAAGCAATTTTAGATGATTTAGAGCAGAGGATAGTAAATTTAGATCAAGAACATGCAGAAGATTTAGAAGAAAGATTGATGCTGTTTAATAAATCTTTGGCACATAATATAAAGGTTGATTTAAAGCAAGCTTCGATTAATTTTGTTGAATTACATAAAAAGGTAGATGAGTATGAGAATATCTCTGATGATGGCTCTAATGATTTGAATGTAAGCGAGCTGATAGAAGAAGCAAGACAAAAATTAAGAGATAATTTTTATCCAATAGAACATTTGGAAAATAGTAAGATAGTTTATCTTGAAACTGGTTTAGGTGATAGTAAAGAAATTGCTGCAGTTTATGTTTATAAAGAGATACCTTCAAATATCCCTAAAGATAAGATTAGGAGAGTACATGGGGATTTTGTAGCTATAAATCCAAAATATAAAGGGTCTAAAGCAGCATTTTTCTTAGGAAGATATCTGGCTGAAAAATATGATGTTATTGAAGGAGAAGTAGACTTATCTGATATAAGAGCATTAGAGATGCATTTAAGAGCTAGTGGAGCTGAAATAACTGGATTAAGCAATTATCCGAGCTATCCAGGAAGAATTTCTTTTAATCTTAGAGGGGGTAGATCTAAAAATAAATTTTTTAAAACATTAGAAGCAATAGCAGAGGGAACATCTAGAAAAGATTTACCAATTGAAGTTACTAAATATATAGAAGAAGTAGAACTAGAGTTTATTAAAGATTCACCAAGATTAACGGAAGAAAAAAGAGAGTTGCTGAATGATTATTTTAAACAAGGTTATGTGGGAATTGATGCTTATGAAAAAGATAAAAAAATAGTTCTTATTATGTCAAAGAAAAATAAACAAGAAGTATGTGAACATTTAGAAGAAGCTAGAAAATTAGAGGAAACTTTTAATTTTTGGCATAATGTTATTTTAAATAATAAAAAAATAACCTTAGAACAACATGGAGATAGTACTTATTTTACAAAAGGCTTAATTAATTATAGGGTAAAGCAAGATTGGATATGTGAATCTACATTATATGAATTGATAAATGATCTTTTGGATCTTTCTTCATTGTTTGATTCTCCAAGATCTGAGGACTATAAAATAATAAAAAGAATTACTTCTAAATCTATACCAGAGACAATTGAAAATAATTTAAAAGAAAAGTTTGATGATATGTATATTAGTTTTCTTTGGGAGTTTAGTACTTTAAGAAAAGAGTTCTTAAAAAATTATAAAAAATCTTTAACTCCAGAAAATACAGAAATTCTTGAATATATTAATAAATTAATTGATAAAAAAAATGAGCGCTTCTATAATTATGAGAAAGACCCGAATGAAGTATTAAGAGCTGTGTTTTATTATTTAACAAATCATTGTAAAAAAGAAGATCTCGATACACCACTAAATAAATCTTTGTTAAACTTAGGAAGTTTATTCTTAGAATATAATGAAATTATGTGTGAACTTAAAGGCTTTGGTTTTAAATATGGTGATGAAAGAGATAAGGAAATAGAAAAACGTAAGTTAGATTGTGTTATGTTAAATAGTTATATATATCTTCATGCTGCATTTGCACTAAATTGTAATATTAAGCTAGAGGAACATTTAGATAATTTAGATGCTTTTGAAGACTTTTATTCTGAAAATCCTCTTATAAAATTTATATCAAATCCATCAAATCGTAAGTATTTAGCACTATTAAAAGGATTTGAGGAGAAAGAAATTGAGTCTTTAGTAGATCATATAATAGATGATATTATAGTTCATATATATGATTCAGAACTTGAGAAAAAGTATCCTAAAATGATAGAAGAATTACAAACTATACAAGACTTCTATATAAATAAGCGTAAAGAACTTCTAAATCTAGATATTTATGATGAGGCTGAGTTAAATGAAGGTCTTTTAGAAATTTTAAAACTAGATTACCTGGATAAAACTGAACAGGAACTTAAATCTGTTATAGATAAATTAAATTATACTAGTAAGCAACAAAGTTTTTTGGAGTCTACGCTTAAGAAATTATATGAAACTAAAAATAAGGCAGAAGTTGTAATTAAAGATAAATATTTAGCTAATGAAAATAGTCAAAGGTTTTATGAATTAAAGGAAAAATTACAAAATTATGAGCCTTTAAGAAATATAGAAAGAAGTATATTATATATGATGCCTAGTCTGTTTATCTTAAATGTTAAAAATGCTAAAAACTATTTATATTATTTTTAAATAAAAATTAGATATGTTATTTTAAATTTTGGGAATAGCAAGTTCTTTTTCGCTTCTAGCAGGATTAATGTTTAATTTGCCTTTTAGTATAGGTCCTACGATTGCAATAATTCTTTTCTTGAAACATTTATTTATTACTTCTTCTAGATCTTTTTCAAAACCTTCGAAGAATACACTAAGGTCTTTAAAACTATACATCTCAAAATAATCATAATTTCCTACAACCCTACCCTGATATACAAAGTTTTTAAGATATTTAAACCAATCTTTCATGTGAGGTTTCATTATTTTATTATAATCTTTAAGATTTGTGTGCTGTAAAAAACCAAATATTATTGCAGAGTTTTTTGGTTTTAGAATAACTGTGCTTTTCTTAACATATTTAGATTTTAATATGGAATCGACATGATATTTTGCTAAAGGACTTGAAATTTTTAGTTTTGTGGCGATATCTTTTATTGAGGTTCTGCTATTTTCTGCTAATATAGCTAAAATTTCTTTTTTAGGGCTATGGATTTCTTTAGATTTTAGGATGATTTCTTTAGATATTGGAAAGAATCCAAAATATGATTTTAGAACATATGTAGAATTGAAGTTTTTAATATACTCTTCGAATTTTAAACGTAGATCAAATTCGAAATCATCATATTCATTATTATCTTTAGTTAAAACATATAAGAAAAGATCGAAGTCACCTTTAGTTAGAGCTGCGAATTGTATGATATCTTTTTTGTTTATGTAATTTTGAATTTCTTGTCTTGGAATATCACTTTTTAATTTGATAAATATAAAATATTCATTAGTTAATCCTAGCTTTTTTTTGTCTAACTCTAGGACATAATCTACATCTAATCTTTTGATTCTGTTTTTAACAGTCTTAGGAGCACACTTAAGCTTCTTTGCGATTTTAGCTTCTGGAAGCCTACTATTTTCTGTTAGTTCCTTGAATATTTTCTCTGAAAGTATATCATAATATACCATTTTATTAAATCTATATTTTAATTATTTAAATATTTTTCTATTAATTATACTATATATTAAATTATTATTAAAATATCTTTAATAAAAGATAATTGATTTATAAAGATAATTTTCTAGTAACACTAGAGAAAATGAAAATGCAAACTGAACAATCAAGGCTATTAGAAGATATAGTAAGTAGCTGCAGGGTTTGGTACTCTGGTGGAAATGATACTGAGAAGAAGTATGGAGTTATGGTAGGCAGCTATTATCTTGAGGCAAGAATTGGTGGAGATGATCAAGGTCTATATTTGAATGGTTCTTATGTAAAGAAAGACTTGGCAAATAAAGTATTAAATACACTAGGCCAGGCCCTGGATTCAGATGTGCTTGATTTAGGTCAGAAAGCAGTTACAAGAGATTTGCTTACAGGATTTGGATATGAAATTATGTTAGATGATTATAGCATGAAAGAACTTTCAAAGACAGAAAGAAAGGAATTAAAAGAAATTTTCAAAGTTTATGATGGAACTCTTACTAAACGACAGACAAAGCTATTGAAGAAGTATGGTCTTCAGGTTGAATCTCAAACAGATGGAAATGGACACAAAATTATTATAAACCCAGAAACAGGACTTTCAATTAGAGCTGCAAGTACGCCAAGCTCATGGAGATCTGGAAGAGAATTAGCAGCTTCATTAATAACATTCATAAATTATTTATATGCTCAGAAGTCAGCTATACCAGCAGCATAATTTTTTATTTTTTCTAATCTTTGATTTTTCTTAAATTTTTAGATTTTAGAAATTTTCTTTTAACAGATATTAAAATATAATTTTAATTTTTTGTATAATTTGCTATTTTTTTGTTAATTAATGTAAATAATTACTTAAATATCTTTAATAAAAAGTAATTGATTTATATAAAAGCTTCTTAGTAATATCATCCTAAGAAACAGATATAGTTGGAATGTCTGTATGGAGGTGTTAAAATGAGAAGAATTAATACAAATGAACAAATAAGAATAGTTAGAGTACTTCCAGGTTTGGCAGCTGAAAAAGGTGTTATTATGCCTTTAGATCCTGGTATTTTAGAAAATGCAACTGTTAGACAAATACTAGACTATGTTATGGCTCAGCCAATGACTAATGATAATGCAAGATATGCTAGAACAGTTAGTGATGTAATGGCTATGCCAGAGGGCTATGAAATAAGAGTAAATGGACAACATGTGCAAGATAATGAACTAGTAAACCAATATTATTGTGCCAAAAATAATAATGGTAGACAATATCAGGAACTAGAATTAAGGATTGCTGCAACTGATGTAGGTGCTGGTGACTTGGAGAAATTACTATAAAGATGTTGCCAAAAACTTATTTTGTAGGGTTGGCCGAAAGGTCACCTTTTTTAATTTTTCAGAACCAATTATACCAACTTACTGAAGAAGTAAATACTGAAGATTATATTTGGATAGGTCCAAGAAAATTTGGTTTGGTGGCTGGCGATTCAGTACTTCGTTTAGAAGATTTATATAGATATAATAATCATGATGCTATTTTAGATTTTAAGCAAAATTATATTTATAATAAATTAAAATCTGAAATTAAGTCATCTAAGGATTTAACTAAAAAAATTAAACAACAAAAAGTTGTAGAATTTATAGTACAAGAAGTGTTTCCACTTCTTCAGTCCCAGGATGATGAGATTGCTGAGGTAATAAATCCAGGTACTCAAAGGAAAAATAAGAAAGCAATAATTAACAAGGATGAAGTTCTTGCAGAAGCATATAAATTGTTTGAACAACATACTTCTCAGAAGTCAAGAGCAGAACCATATGATTCTAATATTTTGGAATCTATAGACAAACAAATAGCTGTTAATTGTTTTATGAGTGATGAGGATAGGATTGCTAATCTTCTTGGTGTTAAAGAGGAAGTTTCAGATGAACAACGAATTGAAGATATACTTAAACAAATGACTGGAGAAGATGAGATTGATTATAAAGGAAAAACTATATCTTGTGAAGAAAGATGTCCTAGAACATTACTTTCTGAAATTTTAGAGGAAGAGTATTCTGAAGGTACTCTGATTTTTAATAATAAGATATATCAACTTATGAGAGTTAAAGATGAAAATCAACTTATTAAAGTTAGAATTAATGGATTAAATTATTTTGCTAATATTCCAAATGATTATAGTGTAGGAGAAATAGAATTTATATATAAGCAAGCATTAGAAGTTCAATTTCAAGATGAGGCAGAAAGGGAATTTAATTATAAAGAAGAAATTGATAGTTTACTTAAATCTTTTAGTGGCAGTATAGATAATGTTATTGAACAACTAAGTCAGCATGGAAAATATGAAGATGGCAGATCAGGAATTCAGTATTATAATGGAAATTATTATGTTACTTTAAAGGTTCCTCCATTTGTACTTAAAGATACGATACATAATACAGGATATTATGAATTTGATGAGTGTACTATTGGAGTTAGAATCATATATAATAGTAAAGATAAAGACTTGGGATTTAGTACGGATGCGGTTATAATTAATAAGTATTTACATCCATTTGTACGTGATGAGACAAGTGGATGGATGACTATATGTAAATATAGTGCAAAGTATGTTACTAATTATTTTGCTGGTTTGAGTTTAGCTGAAAGAATTGCTAGCTTTTTAGGATTAGCTAAGTATGTTATAGAATCTGGATATACTAATAGACGCCAGATGAGAGGTGAATATGTAGATTATGATCATGGTGGTTATAGACCACTTAGTACTGTTGGACTTTACAAAAAAATTAGTAAAGAAGAAATTAAGAGGAGAGGATTGTGTGTAACTAATTTGAAAGCTGATCAAAGAGAGGATTTTACTTTTGATAAAGACATGGAGGGGGATGTTATATATGCCTGATTCTCTTGAAGAAATTTTTGAGTTAACAGTTAGTGATGATTGTATAGAACTGGAAGAAAAAGATAGAAAAGTTAGAGTAACAGAAAATGTTATGAAGAAAGCAGAAGCAATTGGGCCTTTAGTTAAGGAAATTGGTAAGGGGGCTTATGAATGGTATGCTTTTCTTCTTGCAGATGCAGATGATCAGCCAGATTTAGTAAGAGATATTTACTTAGCAGATGGACAAGAAGTGCGCAGTGCTAGAGTAGAAGTTAAAGGCAGGTATGTTGGCAAGGCTGCTGAAGAAGTTATTCGAATGAATAAATTGAATGGAACTAACTACCATATAATTGGTTGGATGCATAGTCATGCAGATATGCCATTTGTTAAACATTCTACTACAGATGATGCTAATACATTGACAGTATTGAATTCTGTAGGTCTTAATACAGAAGAATCCTATCAAAAAGAATTTGGATTAGTAAATGGAGATCTAACTAGTATTATTGAAGAAAAAAGTATTACAGTAAAAGGTAGTTTTATGACAGATGGAAGTCTAAAATATGATTTACCAGATAAGGAACTTCTTGAGAAAATATCAGAAAAATATGCTCTTGGAGTTGAAGATGTGATGTCTTTATTTAGAGATTTATTACAAAACTCAAAACTACATACTAACAGATCAAATATTGTTAGTTTTTGTTATAGTATTGTTGTGAATAATTTAAAGACAAAGCCATATACTGTAGTTGCGATATCTGAGGAAGATTGTCTTTTTGGAAATGGAACTAGAAGTCAGCAGCTAGTTGAAACTGATTTAGAAATAGTTTCTGTTGAGAATGATATAGAATTTACAGAAGAAGAACTTAGAGAAGAGATAAAACATAAAATAATTTTTACAAAAAAGTATGCGCCTAGGCAGTCTAAATCTAAGCGAAATTTTTTTGGATTAGCTAAAAGATATAATAGTTATCGTTCACCTGAAGGGAAATTAGAATTACTAGTTGAATCATTTATTGATGAAGCAATTAAATATATAGGAAATACTTCTGTTAAAGAAGAAAAGCGATATCAAAAATATATACATTCTCTTTTAGAGCTTGTATATACTGAGAATAAGGGATTAAGACAAGCAATAAAAACTCTTGGTAAAGTAGATGATTTTGAGTTTGAACCTAATATAGATAAGATAAATAAAATTATTTGCAAAGTTAAAATTTACAAGAGATTATATGAAGCAGATGAAAATATAGTTACTTTTATGAAAAAGTTTGTAATTTTTTGTGGTAAGACATATACTATTGAAAATATTAATGCTATATTAGAAGAACCAAATATAAATCCAATAATTAATAGTTTTTATGAACGATTTATTGGTTATGCAGAATCAAATAGAGTATATACTCAATGGGTTATAAATTTGATAGATAATTTTGTAACTCATGATTATGATAATTTTGAAAGTGCGATTTTTGATGTAGGATATCCTAAGAAAATGAGAGTTGTTGGATATCTTACTCCTAAAGAGAAAGATAAATTTAAAGAAAAATTGTTTGAGTTAGATCATAATGCAGATGTAGTTGAATTTATGAATTCTATTAGTAGAATTGGTAATAGTAGACAGGATGATACTAGAAATATAAGAAAGTATGTTGCCAAGATTATTAATTCTAATAATGTTAATGATTCTAATAATGTTAATGATTCTAATAATATAAGTGAGATAGATAGAATAGCAGAGGCTCTTGGTTCAACTAATAAAATTAATGAGGGAGGAAATAGTTATGAGATTAATTGATGACAGATATGATAGACAAAAAGGAATTTCATGGTGGGATCAAGAGAAATTAGGACAAGCAAATATAACTGTTATAGGAGCAGGACCTTTAGCACAATCTGTTATTTTACCCCTTACAGCAGTAGGTGTTAAGAATTTGAGAATTATTGGTAGTTACCATGCGAATGCAGAGAGTTTCTTGGATTTTGAATTAAATGGTCCTGTAGCTCTACAGTTAGAGGGACTTGAAGGTGTTTTAAGAGAGATAAATCCGGATATTGATGCCCTTGGCATGAGGTCTGATATAGTTAATTATAGTTCTTTATATTTTTTAGAGAATTCAGATATAATAATTGATGCAACTAATAATCCAAGATCAAAGGCATTGGTTTTAGAGTATTGTAAAGATACAGGTACTCCATATTTATCTGTTGGTTGTGATGAATGTTTTGGAAGATTGGTTAGATTAGGTACAACAGAAAATGATGTTAAATTAGTGATGCCTGATCTTAAAGATAAGAAACAAGATATAATAATAAGTCAGATTATGGGCGGATTAACATCATATGAGGTGATAAGACAATTAATGACTAAAGATGAATTGTTAGAAGTTGCACTATATTATAATTTAACAAATCCTAAAAGATTTTCTTTTGAGAAAGGATGCCCTTTAGATGATAGTGTTGATGATTTTTCGGATAAGAAAGTATTGGTTGTAGGCGTAGGAGCTTTAGGAAGTTTTATTGTTCCAGGTTTAGCAAATCTTGGTGTGGGTAGGATTGATATAGTAGATTTTGATATTGTGGAAGAGACTAATTTGAATAGGCAGATAATATATTATGATTCTGTGGGAAAGTATAAGGCAGAAGCTCTAGCAGATAAAATTAGAAATGTTACTAGAAGGAAGATTGATATAAATGCTATTATGAGCCCTTTTGATGCTGAAATGGCTACAGCATTATTAGAGGGCGTGGAAAAGTATGATTTGGTTATTGATTGTGTTGATAAATGGCAAGCAAGAGAAGCACTAAATGATTATGCAATTAATAGTAGTACTCCACTTATAAGTGGGGGTACAGGTGTTGAGACTGGACAAGTTATAGTATATGTTCCTGGAAAAACTTCAACTCCTGCTTATTTTATGAGAACGCATGAAAATGCTGAGCGAGAAAGAGAAGAAGAGTTAGAGACTGTTGGTTGTTTGGACGAGACTAAGGTACCATCAGTTATTATGCCTAATTATATAATTTCTGGATTAATGCTTTCAAATGTAAGATCTGTGTTTAGTCCTGAAAAATATGGTGATCCAATAAATGGCATAGAAAAATATGGTGATCCAGTTGCTAGAATTAGTATGTACATTGAGCAGGAGGTAGTAGAAATATGAAGGCAGAAGCAATAGCAGAAGAAGAGTTGGAAGATTTAATATCAATCTTAAGACAGCAAGAAGATGAGAAAATAAGTATGGAGGAAATTATTGATTGTCCTATAATAAATATAGATTATGTTAAAATATTATCAAATATTTTATATCAAATAGATTCAGACATACCAGATCTAGATAATAGTGCGAAAGCACTAGCATATTATCTGATAGATAAAAAAACTAATGTATTTATTGATTTATATTTAAAGAAAATAAAAGATCATCCTTTAGAAAAAATAATACTTTATTGTGTAACTGAAGATATAATTCCTAAGTTTAAATATGGAGAATTTGCTACTAATTATGATTTAGCTATTGATCCAGTGATTAATAATAAGAAATTATGTGAAGAATCTCTAGAAATTAAAAATCTTAGTATAGAAATTAATAAACTTAGAGAGAAAGAAGAGAAAAAAGAAATTTCTAAAACATTGTATGATGTTGCTAGAGAAATTTCAGCAAAATTGTATTTTGATGTCTTTGATACGCTTTCAGATAATCCTAATAAATGTAAAAGTAAAGAAAAAAGAGTTAGTGTTGCTAATGAAGTAATACAAGATTACTCTTTTGCTAGTCATTCTTTAAATCATATGATTATAGCAGAAATGATGATTCCTTTGTTTGAAGGACTTGAACAAAGAATTCCTCTTACTGGAGGACCATTTGAGTTAAAATATCTTATAGGTGCTTCAATATATCGTAAATTGATGGATGGAAAATATGTTAGTAAGCTAGATGATTATATTTCTGAACCTAGCAACTCTTCAAAGGAGATTTTCGTTTATTCTGCAATATTATTCCAAATAAATCTTCAAGATAGAATTTTAGATAGAGGTGATGAATTATGAATGATAAGAGATACAATGGCAAAAATACAACTATTAGAATGAATGCAGGATTAACATATCAAAGAGAAGCAGAAGCCAAAAGAATAGACGATATATTAAGTCAAATAGAACATAAAAAAAATATACCTGCTTTTTTGGACTTTAATATGACTCCTATGGAAATAAAAGAAGAGTTAGATGAAGATATTATAAAACAAGATTTAGCTAAAGTACATATTTCAAATATTATTTATTTTCATTACGCAAGAATTAGAAGAATGTATGAAAAGGGAGAAGATGAATTTGATGCGTTTCCTAAGAAAAATTGTTTGTTAATTGGAGATACAGGAGTTGGAAAAAGTTATATGATTAGAAAATTAGCAAACATGGTTGGTGTACCTTTTGTTAAGTTTAATGCAACAGATTTTACTGGAGTAGGATATGTAGGTAATAATGTTAATGATATGGTTAGATCTCTTGTTAAAGAAGCTAAGGGTAATATAGAACTTGCACAATATGGCATAGTTTTTGTGGATGAGATTGATAAAATATTTGCTAAAGATAGAAGTGGCGGACCAGATGTTTCTGGGACAGAGGTACAGTATGGGTTATTAAAATTAATGGAAGAAGCAGAAGTTGAGCTTCCACATATGCTAGGACTAAAAAAACCTAAAGATCCAATGCAAGAAGGAGAAGAAAATCTTAGAAATGTGATAAATACAAAATATATTTTATTTATTTTTGGGGGAAGATTTGGAGAACTAGAAAAAATTGTTAAAGGAAGAGTTGGCTATGATTTAGCTAGTGATGAGAATTGGCGTAATTATATAGAATCAAAAGATATTATGGATTATGGATTTACATCAGAGTTTGTTGGAAGAATTCCTGTTATAGCACCTATGCAGGATTTGACTCCAGATGACTTATATGAAATTCTTAAAAAAAGCAGGGATTCTGCATATAGACAACAGCAAGCAGATTTTGATAGTATAGGAGATGAAGGGATAAGTTTAACTGCTACAGATGATGCATTAAGATCTATTGCTGGCAGAGCAAGTATGAAAAGGATTGGTGCTAGAGCATTAGTGAATGTTTTTGAGAAGCTATTGGTTGAATACAAACACAAATTACCATCTACAGATGTAATGGAATTAGAGATAACTACTGAAATGATACTTTCTCCAGATACTTATTTAGAACGAATACTTAATTCTGAAAATAGTTCGATGGAGGAAGATTTTTTTGAAGGTGAAAAAAACTCTGAAGGAGATGAGGAGGTTGAAATAGGATATATAACAAATGAAAAAAATAGTGAAGAATTTGACATGGTTGAGTCTTCTGAAAAAAGCTTAGATAAGAAATTTGAGGATGGGAAGGAATAAGATGAATTTAGAAACTGTTGTTAAGTGCTATCTTGAAATGAAAGAAAAAAAGGAAAAGATAGATTTACATGATGCTATAATTCAGCTAGGGATCAATTATGTTAATTTAGCAAAAGAGATATCTGATGTTTTATGTGATAAGGGCTTTAGTTTGGGAATTCAAAGAATTCTTAATGAAGATTGGATTAGTAGAGAAGATTATATTTGCTTCTTAGATAGTTTGGAAGAGAAGTTAACTTCTCAAGTATATCCTATTGGTGCAGAAGCAACTATTGTGGATGCGATTGGGTCTTTTAAAGATCATGGTGAAGATTATTTTTATTATGATGGAACTATAAAACAAGTTCCTATTGGTACAGTAGGAACTATTAGTGAGGTGGGTCCAAGTGCAATAAAATTGAATATTTCATCTATTCCATTTAGGGAATGGATTTTGCATCCAGATGAAATTGAAGTAAATAATTTTTATATTGGTGATGAGATAGAAATAATTAATGGTCATAAATATCGCAGTGCAAAAAAAGGTAGTAGAGGATATATAAGTATAATAGATAAGGACATTCTTGTTGTAGATTTTTATTATCTTACTGGTCGTGGTGGGAAAAAAATTAGTAAAAAAAATCCGAAAAGAGTTATAGGTATAAGAAAACAAGATATTCAAGTTATTCAATCTAAATATTCTATTGAAAATATTCAAAATGTGATTGAAAGAGTAATTTCAGATATAGAGTCAAGATATATTTCTGATGCTAAATCTGAGTATCGAAATAGATTTTTACCAATAACTATAGGGGAGGCTGTTATTTAATGAAATGTGAAATGGAATTAGAAGAAGATATAGAAAATAGATTGGTAATTTATATTGTATTAGATAATGTCTTAGAACCTAAAATATTTGATTTAAATTATGGAGTGCAAGAATAATAATGGAAACTAATATTGAAACTGAAGCTTATGATGTCTATAAGGATTTAGAAACAGATATTACTCTGGAAAAAGTAGTTGAGTATAAAAGGGAGCAAAAGACTAAGCTAGAGACTATATTTAATGAAAAGTTTGAATATGTGCAATCTCAGGTGGCTTTAGCATATGAAGTGCTTAGTAATCCAAATCAAAATTATGTTTTAGTTTCTCCTACGGGTTCAGGAAAAACAGAGATAGCGTATCTTATTGCTGTAGCGAGATCAAGACAAAATCCAGGATCAAAAACATTGATTATAGAACCAAATCAAAGACTTGCAGAGCAAACTTTAGAACGTGCAAATAAATATGGTTTAGAAGATCATTTAGTAATTAGAAGAAATCCTGTTATTCGTGAATGTGTTAGTTGGGAGAGATCAGGAAAATGGAGTCCATATCAAAGAAGTAGGAATAGGAATACAGCTAGAAGATATCAAAAGATGGATTCTGCATCCTGCAAAGAGAGAAAAATCTTATCAAAAGAACGAGAATGGAAGACAGAAGTATTTAAAGAGCGTAAATATAAAGCATATAATGCAGATATTATGATTTCTACAGTTCAGCTGATTAAATCTGATGTATATCGTATGAATGAACGGGATTTAAGTCCAGAAATGTTAAGACAGTTTGATACTATAATTATAGATGAGGTTCCAGATGCAGTTGCATATGAATATGAAAATGCTTATTCTGGAGAAGAAGATATTCATTATAGAGTTTCTAAGCTTTATTCAGATTTATTTAGTATTGTTGGAGATAGTGCTCAGATAATTGGTTTAACTGCATTTCCAGGAAAAAAGGCAGAGTCTTTAGAAATATTGCTTAATGCAGAAATGGTAAAGCCAGAAAGAAATCTTGTTGATCAGTTTATACCAAATGGAGATTGTTATGAGATTAAATGCAAGGATGAGTTTTTGTTAGAACTTAGCCAAAAACTTAGTTTAATATTGGGAAGAAGAAAGAGTGAGTTTGTATCTGAGTTAGAGAATAATGATAAATATTATGGGCATAGAGATTTGAATTTTACAATCCTAAGCAAATTTGCTAGGTCTAAAAATAAAGAAATAGCAAAAAGAGCATTAAGTATAATGAAGCTATCATATGTTTCTCAGATGATATTGGAATCTTCATGGCGTGTTTTTGGATCAAAATTAAATTATGCTAATGAAGAAGTGAGACTTATTGATTATCTTGAAAAAATAGGAATAGATAGGGAATGGATGGTAACTGAACTAAGAAAGAAAAAAGAAGGAGATGATTTTGATAAGATTAAACAAGTTGTTGATTTAGCAGAGGCATTTGATAAAGTAGTTATAGCAACAAATTATGTGGAACCTGCAAGAGCATTGAGAGAGGCACTTAGGGATAGAGGTATTTTTTGTAGACTATTAACTGGATCTGATGAAAAGACGCCTAAAGAACAAATGGAAGTAATTCATTATTTTAATAATGCAACTACAAATGTTTTGATTATGACCTATGGAGCTGGAGGATATGGCTTAGATTTGTGGGCTGGAAAGGTTTTAATTTATTTAGGAATGCCTTCTACTTTAGAGAAATCAGTTCAAATGCAGGGAAGAATAACTAGACAAAAAAATATAAGTGAAGGAAAGAAAATGATCTATATACATCCTCTAGTTTATGAAGGAACAATAGATAAGCATTTTATAAATAATGTAGATGTCCCTAGGTATGAGGATTGGCCTGGTAGAGAGATTAGTTTTGATGAGCAAATGTTAGAAAATCTAATGAAATTTTTAATGAAATAAATATAAAAAATTAGAGATTAAAGATAAATATAAAAAATTAGAGATTAATTTTCTATATCTACAAGAGTTATCTCAAATATTAGATCTTGTCCTGCAAGAGGATGATTAAAATCTACAGTAACTGTATCATTATTTAGTTCTATTATTGTTCCTGGAGCTATATATCCATTTGAAAGAGTTTGTACTATTTGATCACCTACTGATATATTTCCTTGTATTTTAGATCTATTTATAGTTATTATGAATTCAGGACTTTTTTCTCCATATGCTTCATCTACTGGGAGGGTTATGGTTTTTGTATCATTAATTTTCATCCCAATTATTGCTTCTTCAAATCCAGGAATTACTTGTCCAGATCCAAGTGTAACTCTTAATGGTTCTTTACCTATTGAACTATCAAATTCTGTTCCATTTGTTAGAGTTCCGATATAGTCTACAAGAACGGTATTGCCTTCTTTAGCTTCTATAGTAGCAGGTTTAATATTATTAGTATTATATGCTGAAGATCTAAAGAATAAGAACATGCCAATAAGGGCTATAATAGTAATTATTATTGCTATACTTACCATTAGATGTTTTTTATCTATATAGTATTTGTCATTATTCATTGTTATTTTTCCTATAGTAGTTGGAATAATGACTTATTAATAAATATATCTAAAAATATCTAAAAAAGGTTTTGTTAACTTATTCTAAGTAATTGCTAATTTTTTATAGAACCCATTTCAAAACTTTAGAGTAAATCTGCAAGTTTCTTAATGTCTTTGTTTACTACATGAGTATAAATCTGTGTGGTTTTCAAGTCCTTATATCCTAACAGTTGTTAGATATCTAATATCAGCTCCAGATTCTGTTGTATGGTTCGTTTATTGTATTTTATCTCCTTTTGAGAAACAAATATTGGACCTGCCTTTTTAATGCCTAGTATTTTCAAAATTTCTATTAGTCTTTTGTGGAGAAATATAACTCTTTCTTTGTTGCCTTTTGCTGTCTTTAGATGGATGATTTCTCTGTCAAAATCAATATCTAATCATTAATGTTTCTTACTTCATCTAGCCTTAACCCTGCATAATAGAGAAATATTATGATGTGCTTATGCTTTAAATTATTTGTAGAGTCTATCATCTTGACTATTTCTTCTCTGTTTAAAACTGAAGGCAATTTTAGGTATTTTCTGGCAAGCGGCAATTTTTCTTCAAGTTTAATGTTTAGAACATTTTCATGAAAGAATTTCAGAGAAAAATAAGCAGACCTCATTGTTGATTTGCTTTTTGTTGTATATGATACTAGAAAATCTCTTGGCGTTTTTCCAGAAATAAGAAATTCTTTTATTATGGCTATGTAAGATTTTTCAGTTTGAAAAGAGTATCTTCTGAGTTTTATTTCTTCAATAAGCTTGTCAATAAGTTTATCTCTCTTCTGATGAATAGCTTCTGCTATTTTTTTGTTATATTATTTATTACTGAGAATTAATTTATAAAATCTCGTTTTCTGTCTTGAATTATTCTATTTAGTGAATATTTATTTTGTTTAATAGTTGTTAATTGCAATTGAGAAAGAGGACTAAAAATTGAAGGACTTGGGGGCTTTATCGCTTCTTTAACTTGAACACCAAAAACGTTGGATTTTTACAATGCCAAGTTATCTTTTTTGTTTTTGGTTGTGGTTCTCTAAAACTTAATAATTCAAATCCATTTTCTAAGAATGCAGAGAAATAATCTTCTAATGGTTTATGATAATGTTCCATTGTTGCAGTTCCACCCCATTTTCTTACAATCTTTCTTCTTTCGAAGTAATTCCCAAAAATTATTTTCTTTCCAAAAATCTTAATTTTTCCGACTATGCTTTTTTCTTGATAAAATACAGGATTTGTTACTGAAAAAACCATTACGCCCTTATTCTTCAAAACTCGATTACATTCTTGAAAAAGAGATTTCAAATCTTCTAAATGATCAAAAACTAAACTTGATGTAATGACATCAAAGCTTGAATCCTTAAATGGAAATTTATTTGTGATGTCAAAAACCATAAATTTAGTATTTGGAATGTTTAGTTTTTGTGCATGTTCAATCTCTTTTTTTGAATTATCAACTGCCGTAACAATAGTTCCTTTTTCAGAATAAACTTTCGCATAGTCTCCAAAACCACAACCTAAATCCAATAATTTTTTACCTTTGATATTCCCTAACAATTGGAGCATCATAGGAAACTCTGCATTCATATTCTTTTTAAACATATTGCTTCGCATAGCAATATATTCTTTAGCAAATTTATCATATTGAGACATAATAAACTGAATTATTAAGTTATATATAAATATTTACACCCCCAAATCTTTATATCTATTTTGATGGCACTTCGTGCTTGATGAACACCCTCTTTCTCAACTCACTCCACTTCGTTCGGTGCCACGCTGCGCTCCTCACTCTCTTATAACAGGGATTATCAGAGAAATACCTCCGCTCGGCATTTTTCCAAATTTGATTTTCCAGCTCTGTTCCGCTTCGCTTCACGAGGGAAAATCAAACTTTGTTAAGTTCCGATGTTACATACAATATTACTCGGTCAGCCCTCTTGAGAAACTTTATATAGCTAAAAGAATTTTTTAGAATTATGGATGAGCAAAATATTAAAGAAATTTTACAAATTATTTTAAATAGTCTTCAAGGCAAAGAATTTATTTGGAGACTTGAAGGAAGTGCAAATCTTAAAATTCAGGGTGTTGAAGTCTCAGTTCAAGATTTAGATATTACTACAAATGATGAAGGTATTGAGGTTTTTAGAAATGCCTTGAAGAAATATATTGTCAAAGATTTTTTTAGTCAAAAAATAAATGGTTACTCAATAGTTTGTGATATTAATAATTTTGAAATTGAAATTAATTCTTATGGCGACAGAGAATTAGACATGTTTAATAAAACTGAAAAAATCTTTTGGAATGGTTTGAGAATTCCTATTTTACCTCTTGAATATGCTAAAAAATTCTATGAATTTATTGATCGTAAAGAAAAAGTAGATTTAATATCTAAGTATTTGTTGGACTTACTCAAAGCCTAACCTTTGCGAACATTTTAAATATTAATTAATTTTATATTTATTATTATGAAAATCGTAAGTGCCTGTTTAGCGGGAATTAAATGTAATTATAAAGATGAAGCGCGACCTTGTCAGAAAGTAATTGAATTAGTAAAGCAAGGTAAAGCAATTCCTGTCTGCCCAGAACAATTAGGAGGTTTAACTACACCAAGAACTCCTGCTGAACAGAAAGATAATAAAGTTTTTACTAAAACAGGGGATGATGTTACTGCTCAATTTAAAAGAGGAGCAGAAGAAGCATTAAAAATAGCTTTACTTTCAAATTGTGATGAAGCAATTCTAAAAGCAAAATCACCTTCTTGTGGTTCTGGCAAGATCTATGATGGTACTTTTTCTGGAAGATTAATTGATGGTGATGGTGTATTTGCAAGAATTCTTAAAAAGAATAATATTAAAGTCTTCAATGAAGATGAGATTTAATGACAGGAGTTCTTATATTATACTGTGTCTAGGCTTTGCTTTAGTATTTTTCTTGCAGAAAAAACACATAACAGTTATATTATAGTATTTCTAATTGTGCTTAGTATTTATGAGCTTCATCTTTCAGATTGGGAACGCAATGAAGAGATATTTTGATTTTGTAAGAATAGAATCCAAAAAACTAAAAAAATGTTAAAATAATTGAGAAAAAAGTTACTTATTACTTATATTAGCAAAACTAAAAATATAAATATCTGGCCAAAAGAAGATGTTGAAAAATATGGATTTTAGATTATTTCTTTTAAAGGATAAGAAAAAAGAAGAATTTTAATATTTATTATCAACAGTAAATTAACAGAACCCTAAAAAGGTAGTTTTATAAATTAAAAAATCTAGATTTTTATTATGCGTCGATAGTCTAGTGGTATGACCTTAGCCTTCCAAGGAGTCTTTTTAGAAAAAAAGCTTCGTCAAAGAAGCACCAAGAAGAACCAAAGAAAGCTAATGGCCCGGGTTCGAATCCCGGTCGACGCATTCGATATTTTTTGTCTAAAAGATTCTTATCTTATTTTTTATTTTTATTGTATAAATAGTAAGAAGTATTGGAAGATTAATCATGTTTGATATTAGTTTATATGGAGCAAGATAAGGGATATAATACAGTAGAGGCTGCTATTATAAGTGTTTGTGCGCTTGGGAAGAGTAGTTATTTTATGGAAGAGGAAATTATTAAATTATATTCTAAGATCGCTCAGTTGTTAAAAAAGATAGGGTAACAGTATTATTAAGTTATGAGTGTAAAAAGAAATTAAGGCTTTATTTGAAAAAAATTACTATAAAAGAGATTTTTAAAATTGTTTGGCCTGTAAGTTGGGGCGAGTATAAAGCTATTTCTGTTATTTGTCAAAAATGAATTTATGGTGTTTATATCTTATGAATAATTTTATAAATCCTTAAAATTAGATTCGGAAAATATTAAAGAGAAAATGCTGAAAAAAAAGATTGAAACATCAGTAATAATTCCAACTTTGAATGAGGAGGAGGAAATAGATAGATTGCTTTTTGATCTATCTAAACAAAAATATAAGAAATTTGAAGTAGTTATAGTAGATGGTGGATCAAAGGATAATACAAAGAGAGTTGCTAGAAAATATAGAAAAAGACTTAATATAAGATTTATATTTGAAAAGAAAAAAGGTGTTGGCAGAGCAAGAAATATTGGAGCAAATAATGCAATAGGGAAATATTTGTTGTTTTTGGATTCTGATGTATCTATTGGTCCTAGATTTCTAAAGATTGGAATTTCAGAGTTTCGAATGCGAAGATTGGGTGTGGCAACTACGAAAGTAGATGCAATGAGTGATTATGTTATAGATAAAATGATGCATAAATTTGGAAATGCAGCTATGGTTGCTGCAGCACCTATTAGTCCAATAGCTCCTGGTTTTTGTATATTTAGTACAAAAGAGTTGTTTGATATTACTAATGGCTTTGATGAAAGTATTAAGTTTGCAGAGGATGTAGATTTTGTTGAAAGAGCTTCAAGAAATGCAAAATTTGGAATGCTTAAGCATTTAAGAATTGGAGTATCTGTAAGAAGAATAGAAGCTGAAGGAAGAATGAAATTTATGCTTAAATATCTATTTGCGGGAGCACATTATATCCTTTTTGGGAATATAAAAAAGCCTATTTTTAGTTATGGGTTTGGGAAACATAAAAAAATTAAAAAGAGAAAAAAAATTTAAAAATATTTCATATGTTTTGAGGTTATTTTCCACAATTACAATCAATACTTTCTCCAGTTACAATCCCACAAGTTGGAGATCCACAATTCTTTGCAGAAGTACAAGAATTTGGATTGTTACAGTTTTCTATTAGATCTTCACTTTGCAAGGAAGTATCTTCTGCTTGTGAAAGCTCTGTTGCTATAACTGCCACAGATAGTAAGATTAAAGATATACTAGCTATTGCAGTTATTGTAATTAAATTTGTTTTATTTTTTTTGGTAGTCATTATATCACCAAATATATATAAGAATGAAACAGCTATTATGTATTAGTATGAAACTAGTTTCATAACTTTATTTATGTTTGAGAATTACGATATTAGTCATGCCGCGACGTCGTCTTTCCAAAATATTACGACCTTCTAGTTTATCAAGAATTCTTGTTATTTTTACTTTATTAAGGCCTGTTTTATCTACTAATTCTGATTGAAAGATTGTTCCTTGAAAATCTATTATTTTTTCTAAAACTATTTTTTCATCTTCATCTAGAGTATTAAAAATGGTCTTATATTGATCTTTTGATATTTCCTTGAATCCTATTTGTTTTTTTTCTTTAGATTCAACTTTTTTAGTTATATTATTAAATCTTCCCGAAAACATTAAATATATTCCAATTAAATATACAAATCCCATTATTAGCATGCTAATATTTGTATGGAATTTTAATGTGCCCCACATTGGACATTTGGATCCGTGAGCGCATGCAGTATTTACTATTTCTCCTAAAGCATTATTAAATATAGCAATTATAATTCCCATAGCGGTAGCAATTCCCAAAATTAAAAAACCAACTAATCTATTTTTCATTAGTTCTAGAAGCGAGAGTTGTTTATTTAAGCATTTCTATTTAAAAAATATTTTTTCTTAAAATATGATGGTGAATTATGGATTTGTTAAATTTATACTACTAATATATTTTAATACTAAGCTATTTTATGGAGATTAAACTTATTAGATTCTTCTTAAAAATAGATAAGTAATAAAGATAAAAAGTTGAATTAGAAACACTTATATAGGGTTGATTTTTACTTATTTTTAGTAACAAAATAGAAAAAGAAAACCGGTACGAGACAGAGAGATAACTTATACTTATGCTCATTCTGTTTCACTTTAATTCCATTGGATTTGGAGTTTAACTTCGATTTTGGTTTTTGAGAAGTGGTTTATTTTTCCAAAGGAGATAGAAAATGACATTTGAATCATTAAATGTAAAAACAGAAACAATTAGAGCTCTAGAAGAGCAAAATATTACAAAACCAACAGATATTCAGAAAATGACAATACCTTTTGCCTTAGAAGGCAGAGATGTTGTAGGTATTTCTAAGACTGGATCTGGAAAAACCTTAGCATTCGGAATTCCTATACTTGAAAATACTAAGCATAAAGAAGGCCTACAAGTATTGATTCTTGGGCCAACAAGAGAATTAGCAGTTCAGATTTCTAATGAATTAAAAAAGGTTAGTAAATATTGTAAAAAAAATTTTGCAACTATTTTTGGTGGCGTAGCAATAAATCCTCAAATAGATAAACTTAGGATTGCGGATATTGCTGTAGGAACGCCTGGAAGGATTTTAGATCATGTAGAAAGAGGAACTATTAATCTTAGTAAGATTAAGTGTGTGGTTTTGGATGAAGCAGATAAGATGGTGGAAATGGGATTTATTGAAGATGTATGCAAGATTCTTAATAAGATGCCTAGAGATCGTCAAGTTTTATTATTTGGAGCTACAGTTTCAGATGAAATTGGTAGACTTAAGAAAAACTATACAAGTAATCCTGAAGTAATTAAAGGTGAAGTACAAGTTAAAGAAGATTTTTTGGAGCAATATTATTATGATATTTCTTCTAGTGAGAAATTTTCATTATTAGTTCATTTACTAAAGAAAGAGAGCGCAGAAAAAGCAATTATTTTTTGTTCTAAGAGAACCACTGTAGAAATTGTTGTAAAGAATCTTAGAAAGCAAGGAATTGAAACTGATATGATTCATGGTAAGATGCAGCAAAATAAGAGATTAAAAGTTATTGAGAATTTTAATAAGAATGGTTCAGAAGTATTAGTAGCTTCAGCTGTGGCTGCTAGAGGATTAGACATTAGAGATGTAACTCATGTATTTAATTATGATTTACCACAAGATCCTCAAGAATATATTCATAGAGTTGGAAGAACTGCTAGGGCTGGGGAATGTGGAAAAGCAATTACTTTGTTAACTAGTGATGATCATCCTATATTTACAAATATTATTAATAGATATGGGTTAGATATTAATGTACTTCCTAAAGAAAGCTTTCCAAGGCTAAGATTTGATGCTAGAATGAATAGACCTAGACGTTTTGGAAATGGTAGATTTTCTAAGAGTAGATTTAAGAAT
This sequence comes from Candidatus Pacearchaeota archaeon, assembly GCA_017608235.1. Lineage (GTDB taxonomy): Archaea > Nanobdellota > Nanobdellia > UBA10117 > JAFCGI01 > JAFCGI01. The sequence continues at coordinate 47,709 of JAFCGI010000004.1, read as the reverse complement.
AAGAAAAGATCTAACTCAGATCACAGGAAAAGATCTAAGAACTTTTAGAATGTTTAGATAATTTATTGTTAATGTCATATTTAGATTTCATTAATTCTATTGCTAAAAAATCTTGTTTGAGAATTTTCATATCTATATTGAGATCTGCTGTAATTTTAAAAAATTATTTTTTATATTATGCAAATCTTTATATTTTTATGGATTAGATGTTGATAGATGAAAGATATAGTGGATTTAGTTTCTGATATGCCTGAAGAAGAAAGAAGAATCGCAGAGATTTGTTTAAGTTCTATAAGTTCAGATGATTCTAAATTCTAAATACTATAAAGAAGAACTTAAATCTTATTTGAGTTAATTTTAAAAAGTCTTATTTTAGGAATTTGTGTATGAATTTAGATGAAGAAAATAAGAGATTATGTAGTGGATGTACACAATGTTGTGAATATATCTCTTTAGAGATAGATAAACCTAAAAAAAAAGAAGATTTTGAAAGTATTATTTGGTATGTGCTTCATAAAAATATTTCTGTGTATATAGATGAAGAAGGAGATTGGTATTTGGAGATTTTAGCTAAATGTAAGGCTCTAAATAATAAAGGGCTATGCAAAATATATAAACAAAGACCAGAGATTTGCAGGAAACATACTCAGGAAGATTGTGAGAAGTATGGGGAAGGAGATTATTATAAATATTTATTTAAAACAAGAGAAGATGTTCTTAAGTTTATTAAAGAACATACTAAAATAAAAATGGAGTAAGAAGATGGTAAATCAAGTAAAAGCATCACATATTTTGGTTAAGACTGAAGAAAAAGCAAAGGAAATTTTAGAAAGAATAAATGCTGACGAGAGTTTTGAAGAACTTGCTAAAGAACATTCTGAGTGTCCTTCAGGAAAAAAAGGAGGAGATTTAGGATTTTTTGGAAGAGGAATGATGGTTAGGCCATTTGAGCTTAAGGCTTTTTCATTAAGTGTGGGAGAAATTTCTGATCCTGTGAAAACAGACTTTGGATGGCATATAATCAAAAGAACAGCATGAAACTAGCAGCTTTGATTTCTGGAGGCAAAGATTCTATCTTTGCAATGTATGAAGCGATTAAAAAAGGTAATGAAATAGAGGTGATTATAGCAATTAAATCTGAGAATCCAGAATCATATATGTTTCATATTCCAAACATTGAACTAGTCAAATTGCAAGCTCAAGCTATGAAGATTCCATTGATTTTTAAAACTACAAAAGGAGAGAAAGAAAAAGAATTGGAAGATCTTAAGGCTGCTTTTAAAGAAGCAAAAGAAGAATATGAGATAGAAGGAATTATTTCTGGAGCTTTATTTTCAAAATATCAAAAAGAAAGGATTGATAGACTTTGTGCAGAGCTTGACTTAGAAAGTTTAGCACCTCTTTGGAAAAGAAAACCTAAAGATATGTGGCAGGAAATGCTTAAGTTTGGTTTTAGAATTATTTTTTCAGGAGTTGCTGCATATGGTTTAGATGAATCTTGGCTTGGTAAAGAAATAAATCAAGAAACCTTTGAAAGACTATTAAATTTACATAATATTTGTTATGTGTGTACTGGCGGCGAGGGAGGAGAGTTTGAAACTTTTGTTTTGGATTGTCCTTTGTTTAAGAAAAAGATTGCGATAGATAAAGCTGAGAAGAAATGGATGGGGGATTCTGGATTTTATGAGGTAACTAAAGCTCATTTAGAGGATAAATAATATGGGAATTGCAAGTCTTTATCAGAGAATTAAGGATTTTATATATAGTAAAAAGAATATTAGGGAAAAAGATAGATGTGATAATCTTATTGTTTTACCTGCGGTAAGATGTGTTTATTTATGTAGATATACTAATCGATATGTTATTGGAAGTAATTGTAATTGTATAGCTAAGACTATTAAAGGAATAGGAGTTAATGATAATCGTTTTACTAATTCACTAGATGATGAGTTTAAAGATATAGAAGATATTATTAGAAAAGTAAAGTAAAAACTATCTGTTAAAAAATAAGATTTTATAGCTTAAAAAATTATAAAGCTAGGATAGAAAAGCTATAAAGTTAGAATAAAAGTTATAAAGCTAGAATAAAAGGTTATAAAGCTAAAAGAGCCCCAGTAATTTTATCTATTTTATCTTCTTGATCAGGGCCAATTGCTAGACAAGTATATGTACCTGCAGGAATTTCTGTATGACCTGCGTCTTGGATCAATGCAGTAATTAAGCTAGAATCTTCTGCTTGTTGTTTGAATTTAAACAAGTCTTCTTTGCTTTTAACTTTAAGAATTGTTTTTTTCATGCCTATAGTTCTCCAAGCTTTAAACAACTTTTCTTTATATTTTTTTGATTTTAGAGCTGCTTCTACTGAAGCATGAGCTACTTGAGCTGCTAACTTTCCTTTAGACATTTTTAAGTCAGTTCTTACTAGTATTACTTGTTTTAAGTTCATGATATTGTATAAGGATTGAGCTATTATAAATTTAATTAATTTGTAATTCTAACTGCAGTGATTGTATTTTTATTTATATGATATTCATAAATTAGTTGTGAAGGTTTTCCTCCAAGATATATGCGCCAAATTCCTGGAGAAATTTCTTCTATTGTATTTAAAGAGTTAGGAATAAATTCTTCTCCGAAATTAGGATTTGAATATCCAGCAGTGTCTAATGCAATGAAAAATATTTCTTTGATTTTTTCTTGTTTTGGCGGATATCTCATTTTTATGATTAAGTCTACTGAATTTAGGTTTCCATGTTCATCTAATGCATTAGGATCTGAATAAAATTTTATATTTATATCTTGTTCTCTAAAGGTTCGGTAGATAATAGCAGAAGTAATAAATAAAATTATTAAAATAGCTAATATGATTGTATTTCTATTTTCAGATTTTAATCTGGGCAAGTTAAATGAATATCTAGACATATTTATTTTTGGCAGTTTTAAGTTAAGGGTATTTATTTTAGGTAGAGAAATTTTATTTCTAGGAAGTCTAACTCTTCGAGCCTTTATTTTCATACAGAGAATTAGAAACTTCATAAATAAAATACTTACTCTATGTAAGATAATTACTTTAAGTTTAATCTTTGTTTAAGTGCTGAGATTATTATTGGCAGAAGTATTGTAGCATCTCCTTCAATAGTTACAAATCTAGCGTCTTCTTTTACTTTACCCCAAGATACTGCTTCTCTAATCCTTGCTCCTGAGAGTGAGCCGTCCCATTCTGGGGCAGTTGTTAAATAGACTGCATAATCTAAGCCATCTTTGAACTGATTCCACCATATTACATGATGTTTGGAGATTCCACCACCAATCATTAGTGCTGAACTTTTTTTAGCTTCAAAGATTATATCAGAGATTTGTTGTTCATCTTCTAGAACATTGATTTTAAAATCTTTATGAGCTTGATAGAACATCCATAGTTGTGCTCCGATGGATCCATCTGTGATTCCTGGGATAAATATAGGAATTTGGTTCTTCCAAGCCCAGTAAATTATGGATTCTTCTTTTTTCTGTTCTAGCTCAAGTTGTTCTCCTATGGCCCAGATTAGGTCTCTAGTAGAGAGTTCTTTTTGTTTTTCATAGATTTTTTCTAAGATAGGTTGGAATTTATCTTCTAGAATTTCTCCATAACATTCATTTGGAATGAATATGTTTCCTAGTCTGTTTATTCCTTGCTTATGAAGTTCTTTATCGTCTGCCATGAATGTACCATGGTAGTAATTTTTCCAAATTCGTGCTAGATCATGATCTAGCATGCCACAAGTTGTTATGATAACATCTACTAATTTATTTTTGACTAAATCTTTTATTATTCCTCGGGTTCCGGTTGAAATTATACAGGCGGGAAAGCTTAGGAATTTAATGCAATCTTGATCTTTAATTGAAGATTCTAGGATTTCGACTCCTAATCCTAGTTTTTTAGCTACAAAGCCTCCAGATTCTTTCATAGAATCTACTAATTTATTAATATTTTTTTCTGGAGATATATCTTTTACTTCTTTCATACTTATCAAGCTGAAAACTAATTTAATAATGTTTCGATAGAAGATTTTTAATATCTTAATTATTTTAACTTAATATGAAAGGGATAACTCATATCTTGTTTGCTGTTCTAATTGGAATAGTGTATATTTCTTATTTTAATATAGAGCAAGGATTGTTATTTTTAGGATTTATTATTTTAGGAGCATTACTTCCAGATATTGATACTTCAAATTCTATAATATCTAACAAAACTAAACCATTTTCATGGTTAGTTACAGGAGTAGCTAGACATAGAGGACTCTTTCATACAATTTATATTCCTATTGGATTTTATGTTTTAGCTTGGTTATTTCCTAGATTTGAAATAGTGTTTATAGCTTTATTATTTGGATATTTATCTCATTTGTTTATTGATGCCTTAACACCGCAAGGGATTCAGTTGTTTTATCCATTTAAAACCAGACTTAAAGGATTTATTAAAACAGGATCTATTTTAGAATTCCTAGTAGATATAGTTATAGTTTTTTGTATATTTAAGCTGGCTTATTTATGAACTAAAAGCCATAAAGTTTTAATGCTAGATAGAATATATATGCTGCTACTAATACTGCACCTTCTCTTTTTTCCATTCTATACCTGGTTCTAAATAATATTAACATTAATCCAGTTACACCTAATAAGAATAATATATCAAAGTAAAGTATGTTTGGATTGATTACAAATCCAGATATTGCAGTTCCTAGTCCTAGAGAAAGCATTATATCTGTAATATTGCTTCCAATTAAATTTCCTACTGAAAGGCCAATTGCTCTTTTGGATAATGCATATAATGAGATTGCTAATTCTGGAAGACTTGTGCCTAGACCAACAATAAATATTCCAATTAGATATGTAGGAATATTAAACATTTCTGCAGTTATTACACCATTTGTTACAACTAATTCTGCAGCATACATTACTAATACTAAACCTATGATTATGGCGCTTATATCATACAAAGTGTGCATTTCTGGACGTCTTCCACGAATTTTATCATAGACATGTTCTTCTCTAATTAGATTAAAGAAATATATTAAGTAGATTATTACAAGTAGAGCACCTTCAAATTGTGTTAGTTTTAGATCTATAAACATAATAAATAAAATAATCATAGATGCAAATAACATCCCACCATCTCTGTTTAGTTCTCTTTTTTTGATGTATAAAGCACCTAATAATGCAATTATTCCTAGAATTAAAGTTATTTGTGTTAGTGCAGATCCTAGAGCATTTCCAACTACGATACCTGAGGTTTCCAAGCCCTGAAGCCTGTCTTTTGCACCTGTAATACTTACAGCCATCTCTGGGATGGATGTTCCAATAGAAGCAATTGTAAGTCCTATAAATAGGCTAGATATTTTAAAGAAGTTAGAAATGTTTTCTGCACCCCTTACAATTAAGTGTGCTCCTAGTGCAAGGCCAATTAGGCCAATTATCAAAAATACTATTGATTCCATCCTTTTCTTTAGAAATTAAAAGAAAATTTTATGCTTTTAATATTTGTGCTTTTTCTGAAGAAGTTTTTTAAAAAAATTATTTAAAACTTTATAACCTTTTGGACATATTGCATGCATACTTCCAGGAGATAAAATCTATATAATAACTAAATATAATATAATAGCCAGATATATAAAATATTTAAGCTTATTGATTAATTTAACAATACAAGCACTAAGTTTTTATATTCTAAAATAGTATTCTTAGACATGGTAGATAAGGCTGCGCTTCGAAGGAAGTTTTCTAAGGATTGGAAGAAGCATTATAATCTTAGTTTGTTTAAGAGTGAGAAGTTCAAAAGACAGAAATGTAAAAAATGTGGAATGAATTTTTGGGCAACTTATGAAAGAGATAATTGTGGAGACAGTGCATGCATTGGTAGTTTTGAGTTTATAGGAAAGTCTCCAACTAAGAGAAAATTAGATTTTACTTCGGTTTGGAAAAAATATTCTAAAGTTATGAGTAAGCTTGGTTATGATCCTATTAAAAGATATCCTGTGATCGCTAGATGGAGAGATGATACTTGGTTTACCCAGGCTTCAATTTATTGTTTTCAGCCGCATGTTGTTTCTGGAGAAGTTAAACCTCCAGCAAAAGCATTGGTTATGAGCCAGCCAAGTTTAAGGTTTAATGATCTTGAGAATGTTGGAATAACTGGAAGTCATTATTCATGTCATATGCATCTTGGGCAACATACTTTTGTTTCACCTAAAGAATACAAGCCATCTAAATATTTAAGTGATATATTTGTTTGGTTAAATGAAGGTTTGACTATTCCTAAAGATGATTTAATATTTAGAGAAGATGTTTGGGCTGGCGGAGGAAACTTTGGGCCTAGTATAGAATATTTTTCTCGCGGATTAGAGTTAGGAAATCAGGTATATATGCAGTACAAAGAAACTGGATCAGGTCCAAAGGAATTAGACATTAAAGTTTTAGATATGGGTGCTGGTCAAGAAAGAGCTTGTTGGTTTACTTTTGGAACACCTACAAGTTATGAAATTGTTTTTGAACCGGTTGATAATATATATAGAAAGAAAATTGGATTAAAATTAAATAAAAAATTATTAGATAAATTTGCTTTGTATTCTGGATCTCTAAATATTGATGAAGTTTCAGATTTAGAAAGAGCTTGGAAAGATGTATCTAAAAAAGTAGGATATTCTCCTGATGAACTTAAAGAAACTCTTTTACCTATGAAAGCTTTTTATTCTGTTTTAGATCATAGTAGAGCCTTATTATTTGCTTTAGCAGATGGTGCTTTGCCATCAAATTCTGGAGGAGGTTATAACTTAAGATTTATCTTAAGAAGAGCTTTAAGATTTATAGATCAATATCAATGGAATATAGATTTAAGAGATTTAGCTAGAGATCATGCAAAATCTCTTTATACACAATATCCAGAATTAAAATTAGCTTTGCCTGAGGTAGAGAAGATTCTAGAAGTAGAATATGATAAATATAAAGACACAAAGGGAAAATCTAGGCAAGTGATTTCTAATTTCTTAAAGAAAAATAAGAAGGTATCTGAGAAAAATCTAATTGATTTGTATGATACACAAGGAATACTTCCTGAGGAAGTTCAAGCTATTGCGCGAGAATCTAAAATTAAAATTAAAATATCTGATGATTTCTATTCTAAAGTAGCTGAAAAACATACAGATAAAAAAGCAAAATCTAGATTATCAAATGATGAAATTCCAAACGTTCGAGAAACTTATCCATTGTATTATGATGATGAATTTTCAACAGAGTTTGAAGCTAAGGTTTTAGCGATAATTGATAATAGATTTGTAGTGTTAAATGAGACTTTATTTTATCCTACTTCTGGAGGCCAATACTCTGATACTGGAACGCTAAATGGATGTAATGTAATTAATGTAGAGAAATGGGGAAAACATATAGTGCATGAGGTTGAAGATATTAATTTTAAAAAAGGTCAGATAGTTGTAGGAGAAATAGATTGGAATAGAAGGATTGCGGTGATGAGACATCATACTGCTACACACATAGTAAATGGAGTAGTAAGAAGTATTTTAGGAGATCATATTTGGCAAGCAGGATCTGAAGTTACTCCTGAAAAAGCTAGATTAGATATAACTCATTATGAATATTTGGATTTTGATACACTTCAAGAAATTGAAAGAAAAGCAAACAAGATAGAACTTGCTGATGTAAAAGTAGAGAAAAGTTTTATGTCTAGGGATAAAGCTGAGAAAGCATATGGTTTTAGATTGTATCAGGGTGGCGCGGTTCCTGGATCGAAGATTAGAGTTGTAAATACTAAAGGATTTGATGTTGAGGCATGTGGAGGAACTCATGTTAATTCTACTGGAGAAGTAGGATTCATAAAAGTTCTTGGTTCAAGAAAGATTCAAGATGGTGTTGTAAGATTAGAATTCTGTGCTGGGGAAAGAGGTGTGGAAGAACTTCAAAAAGTAGAAAAACTTCTACATGATGCTTCTGATATTTTAAGAGTACAGCCAGAGCAGCTTCCTAAGACGGTTAATAGATTCTTTACAGAATGGAAGCAGCAGAGGAAAGAAATTAAGAAGCTAAAGAAAAGTACTAAATAGCTTTGGGTTTTGTAAGAAGTTTTTTAAATATTAATGGTTAAGCTTTTTTAATGAATGATGCATATACGAGATCTAATATTGAATTTCCAGATAGACTTAGTGTTGAGGATACAGAAGAATTATTCTTCTATATAGCTAAATTTTTACCTGGTGATGTGCGTTATACATTAACAAGAGAGGTTATTATTAGACATGAAGGTGAAGATAATATTGAAGAAGAATATGGTACACCTAAGATTACAGCAAATATTACGTCAAAAAATGGAAATACATTTGAATTTGGTGATCTTGAATCAATATTAGATGATGATGGAGTAATGATTTCAGGATTTAAGTTTTCTCTAATTCCTGGATATGATATTAGAGATTATGAACCTAGTAAGATAAAATTATGGGATAATGTAAGAAAGTTAGTTAACAAATATTTTAAAGAAGTTTATGATAATGAATGATTTTTATTTAATGATTTTTATTTTAAACTACCTCTCCATAGCCAATTAAATGCCATCTATTAGAGATCTGTCTTGAGATAGCAGCTTTTGATCCAGATCTTACACAAACAGGGCGTTTAAGCTGCAATTTTATTTTATCTCCAATTTGAGTTACTATTCCAAGTGTTGTTGCTGTAGCTATAGATATCATTAATGGTTCCTGCATCTTTATTGGATCAATATCAATATTTTCTTTAACACCAATAACATGATTAAATAAATGAGTTTGCAGTTCTAGATTTTCTTTAGTTTCTGGAAGTCTTCCAGGAAGGCCTGCAGTGTTTCCTACAAGAGAATCAGATTTTGTTATATATGGATCTAGTTTAGTTGAGATTGCTATAGATCCTCCAGAACCTTTTTCTTTGACTTGGGTATTACCTACGACAATACTGTCTATTTTAGTAGTGATTGGTCTCCATTCTATTCCAGTTTTTTTTTCTATTCTCAAACCTGGTTTTATTGCTATTTCTTGTCCTGTTTTGAATATTCCTTGTGTTATTGCACCACCAATAACTCCACCAATTAATTTTTCATAATCTGTTCCTGGTTTGTTTATATCAAAACTTCTAGCAACTATAAATTCTGGATCTTTAGAAGTATCTCTTTTTGGAGTTGTAAATAATTCTTGTATTGCTTCAATTAATATATCTAAGTTAGCTCTTTTTTGAGCTGAGATTGGAATGATTGGAACCTCTATTCCAAGTGATCTTTTAATAAATGCTTTTATTTGGTCATGATTTTTTTTAGCTTGTTCTTTTGTTACAAGATCAATTTTATTTTGGATAATTATTATATTTTTAATACCCATTATTTTTAGAGCCATTAAATGTTCCTGAGTTTGAGGTTGGGGACAGGCTTCATTTGCTGCCACTAATAGCATTGCATAATCCATGATTGCTGCTCCAGAAATCATAACTGCCATTAAAGTTTCATGTCCGGGAGCATCTACAAAAGAAATTTTTCTAATAGCTTCTGCTTTTCCACCACAACTGCATTTTTCTTCTAAGACGTATTTATTGCATTTTGAACATTTTTTAATAATTGCATCTGCATAACCTAATTTAATTGTGATACCTCTCTTAAGTTCTTCAGAATGGGTATCAGTCCATTTTCCAGATAGAGCTGCAGTTAGGGTTGTTTTACCATGGTCAACATGACCAATAAGGCCTATGTTTACTTCTGGAAGTAATTTGTCTTTAGTCATTAAGAATTTTTAATAAAGAGGCCTTTAAAAGTTTACTCTTTCTTTTCTTCTGCTGGCTTTTCTTCTTTCTTTGACTCTTCAGCAGGTTTTTCTTCTTTGACGGGTTCTTTAGGGGCTTCTTTTGGAGCTTCATTTTCAGCACCTTCTGTTGGGGCTTCAGGAGCTGGAGCTAATGATTTTGATAATGGTTCTGAACCATATTTGATTACTTTACAATTTATTTGTGAAGTTTCTTGAGAAATAGTGTTTCCCATAATTGATTTTCTCTTTCTTTGGCCTTTTCTTTTAGCATTAAATCCAAGACCTTTTGTGGCCAGTATTTTTCTTCTTCCTTGGCCTTCTATGTCTGATCTCATTGGAAATCCAGCTTTATTGCTGCCACCAGTGATTTCTAATTCATAACCTGTTATATTGATTAGTTCACCATTAAATTTATCTCCGATTTTAAGGCCAATAAATTTTTCTGCATCGTCTTCTTTAACTTCTAATTTCCAGGTTTTTTTTTCTTTAGGATCTCCGATTGCTAATTTGAATTCAACCATATTACTTTTTCATTAAGATTTGGGTTTTTAAAGGTAACGATAATTGATTATGTGAAGTTTTTTAAATTTTACATATCTTTTAGCTAAAATGAAATATACAGCTGTAGTAATATCAGGTTGCCCTGGATCTGGAAAATCTACTCTAGCTAGGAAAGTGGGAGAAATTCATAATTGGCCAGTTTATTCTATAGGGGAATTATGGAGAAGTGAGTGGAAAAAGAAGTATCCTAATAAAGAGATTTCTTTTGAGAATTATTGGAAAAATACTAGTTTAAAGGAAAATAGAGATATGGATTTTAAAGCTAGAGGTATAGCTGCAAAAGGTTATGCTGTTATAGACATGAGATATGCTAATTGTTGCTTTGACCTTGATGATGTTTTGCGTATTTTTGTGCATGCAGATTTAAATACTAGAGTTAGAAGAGCCATAAAGATAAATAAATATCCTAGCAAATCTCCTAAACAAGTTAAAAAAATTCTTAAAAAGCGTGAGAAAGATGAACTGAAAATGGGAAAAAAAATGTATGGTCAAGATATGGATTATCGAGATTTGGATCATTATCATATAGTTCTTAATTCTAGAGATTTAAGCGTTGATGAAGAAATTATGTTTTTAGAGCCTCCATATAAAACTAAGGGAATGTTTGATAGTCATTTAGATGCTATATTTGAAAATGAATTAAGTGCTTTAGGTGATATAGATAGTGCATTTAGTGTATTTGAGGAAGAATGATTTTTGAGAAGATTTAGGATTTGAGAAGATTTAGAAAAGTTTTCTGATGAACTTTAAAGTCCCCAAATTTCATTATCTTTACGTTTAATTTCTGCAATTTCTTTTAAGAGTTCAATATCAGACTTGCTTAAAAATTTCTTGGCTGTGGTTTTCATTAGTTTGAAGCTATCTTCTGGCATATCAACATAAATAATATCACCTTCTTTTGCTTGTCTGCCAAGAGTTAAACCAGGAACTGAGATTGCTGCTTGATGTCCTGAAGTTAGTTCTTGTAGTTTTTCACCAGAGTCTTCAATAGTTTTGATTTCTCCAATATTTTTTCCTTCAGAATTCATGATTTCTACTTTAGGAGTTAGTTTTCCAGAGAGAACTTCTACGCCAAAAATAGCTGGATTGCTCTGTCTAAAAACATATCCGGGAATAATTCTTATTTTAGCAGGCCAGACTAAGCCTTCTAGACTTTTTAGCTCGAGTTCTTTCTTCTTGTTTTCAAGAGCTTCTTCATATTTTTCTATGAGTTTATAGATAACTTGATCTATGATTACGTTAACATTAGAATCTTTAGCTATCTTGGATATATCTTCATTTATATTAACATTAAATCCAAGAACAAAACCATATAATTGGTCTTTAGCCATACTGCTTATAGCTTCAGAGATGTCTTTTTTATTTATGTCACCAATGTTTGCAGATTTTATTTTGATGCCTTTTTCCTTGAATAAATTAGAAATAGCCTCTAAAGATCCTAGAGTGTCTGCTTTAACTATTATGCCTTCTTCTTCGGTTTCTATAAGAACTTCTTCTATTTCTTCAAGGATTTGAGATTTTGCTTCTTTGATTTCTTTAGAGTTTCTAGCAGATCTAAATGGACTTCCAGCAATAGTCCTATCTAATTCTGGAGCTAGGATTTTAACTCCTGTAGCAGCTGCCACTTCATTTATTTTTTCGAACTTTGCTCCTTTTTCCCTGATTTCTACTAGCGGGAGTGGTTTTAATAGGGCGCGAACTTTGGTTTCTATTACTTCATCGATTCCTCCAATAATTATTGTGTCATTTTTCTTTAAGATTCCATCATAGATTATTACATCTGCTGTAGTTCCCATACCTTTTTCTTCCTTGATTTCAAGGATTGTACCTTTTGCATTTTTAGAGAGTTCAGCAACTAATCTTTTACCTAAGAATTTTTGGGTTAGCCCAGCGATCATTGCTAGGAGTTCTGGAATACCTTCTCCAGTTTTAGCAGATGTTGGGATTATTGCTATCTTTTGCTTATAATCATCAATTCTATTGTAAAGATCTGAATCAAAGCCATATTCAGATAGTTGAGCTAAAAGATTATAGAACTTAGTTTCGAATGTTTTCTTAGTTTCTGGTGATTGTTTTTCTATATTTTGTATTGCTATTTTAGATACTGATTTCCAGCCGCTAAGTATGTCTATTTTATTAGCTGCAATAATAAATGGAACTTTGAATGTTTTTAGAATATTTATAGCTTCAGCAGTTTGTGGCTGAATACCTTGGTTTATATCGATAACAAGTACTGCAAGATCTGCAATACTTCCTCCCCTTTTTCTTAAATTTGTAAATGCCTCATGACCTGGAGTATCTATGAATAAAAGTCCAGGAATTGTGAATTTAATCTTAAAAGTATCAAGAAGGTTTCCACATATGTTCTTTATAGTGTCTAGGGGAACTTCGGTAGCACCAATATGTTGTGTGATTAATCCAGCTTCCTTGCTAGCGACAGCGGTACCTCTAATGAAGTCAAGTACAGATGTCTTACCATGGTCAACATGGCCTAAGACTGCTATGATTGGAGATCTGACTACCATACTAATGACTTAGAAAACTTTGTTTAAAAATGCTTCCTTCTATCAATTTCAACTAGGTTTTATATTCCGATATTTTTATTAATAACTTTTGCACAAATATAAAAATATGGAGTTTATGACTTTTTTAGCGAATCTGAATTATGCATTTATAGATTTTTTATTTGTAGGGGCAATGTTATATTTTGTAGACATAAGATCTAAGCATAATTTTAGAAAAGAAGATCAATTTATGATCTTGACTTTGGGTGTTGCATTGGCTTTCTTTTTTGTAAGTAATATGCTTCAAGATGGAGCAGTTTCATTCCTATCCAGCTTTGAATGGTATTGGGGCTTATTGTTGTTAATTTTTCTTTCAACAACATCTTTATCCTTCTTAGTAAAATTTATGAAGGAAAAAAATTGGAATCATAAGCTTGTTAAGTATCCATTAATGTTAGCATCTGTTACTGTATTAGTTGGAATAATTATAGCTTGGAGAATTTATTTTTAAATTTAATTATTGGTTATTATCTATTGATTATTAGTATTGGTTATTGTCCATTCATTATTATTTATTGGTTATTATCTGTGGATCCAAATCCAGAATCAGATCTTTCAGTATCATCTAATTCAGATTCTTCTATTTTTGCGATTTCAACTTTCTTTAAGACTGCTTGAGCGATTCGATCTCCGCGTTTGATTTCTATAGGGCGAGAACCATGATTTATTAGTATAATTCCTATAACACCTCTATAATCTGAGTCAATAGTTCCAGGACTGTTAACTATAGACAGTCCATATTTATTAGCAAGTCCAGATCGAGGACGGATCTGTATTTCATAGCCAGGAGGAATTTGCATTCTCAGTCCAGAAGATATTAATCTGTGTTCTCCAGAGTCTATCATTATAGCTCCATTTATGGCAGCATAAAGGTCAAATCCAGCAGATCCAGAAGTTTGATAGCTTGGAGTAGGTAAGTCTTTACAATCTGATTCTTTTTTTATTTTCAGAACAGGCATTTTATTTTATAGTACAAAATCATGATCTGATCTTTTGTAGTCATGAATTTCTTCTTTAGTAAACCAAAGTTTTATTTCTTGTTCTGCTTCTTCAGCAGTTCCGGAAGCATGAATTAAATTCATTATGGATTTTCCAGTTTTATCAGTATATGCAATAGTATGATGTGCATAATCTCCCCTTATTGTTCCAGGATGTGCTTGTTTGGGTTCTGTATGTCCTACTATTTTTCTTACGAGTTCTATAGATTCTATACCTTCTAACACTATAGCAACTACTGGTCCTAAGGTAATATATTCTGAGAGACTCTTGAAAAATGGTTTTTCAATATGTGCTGAATAATGTTTTCTAGCAAAATCCTTATTTACCCATTTCATTTTCATGCCAATAATTTTTAGTCCTGCGTTTTCAAATCTCTTTATGCAATCTCCTACTAATGCTCTCTTAACAGCATCTGGTTTAATTAACACTAATGTTTTTTGTATCATTTTATGTGCTCAAAAAATTTAGAATTATAAAAATTTATCTCTTTCATAGTATCTATCTGAACACAATAAATCTTTGACGATATTTATCTAAACACAATAAATCTTTGACAATATCTATCTGAATACAATAAATATTTATATACTAATATAATAATAATAACCTTGGCTAGAAACCGCGCATTGGACCACAAAATTATTAGCACAAGTAAAAGTGCTATCTAGCTTTTCAATGAGGTGTAGAAACTGAAAGAAATAGCTACAGCTCCATCTGGAGCTAGCAAAAGTAGAGGTAGTTATCAGAAGAGAACGATAGTTAAGATAATTTTGATGTTCTTTAAATTTATTTATATTAGTTATTTCAAAAAATTTTTGCTGCTTTTCAAATTTATTTACTTGGAATACAATAAAAGAAATGCACCTCTCCTAGTGAAAAGAACCACTAATTTGTTCTTTGTAGTTTTGCTTCTTATAGTATTGTTTCCAATATTTTCTTCATTAATACCTACAGAAGAAGTTCCTTTTGTAAAAGAACCTGGAATTAGAGATTCAAATAATAATATGATAGATGCAAGAATTATTTTGAGAGACTTAGAAACAAATACACTAGAAACAATAGATCTCTTAGATAATAAAAATAAAACAGTATCTGCAGGAAATTATGATGTAATAATTATTCCAAAAAACAATCCTATTAAAGAAATAACTATTTCTAATTTAGAAATAGAAAACTCTTCTGCACAAGAAATAATAGATCTTGGACTTGATACTCCTAAAGTTAAAGCTTCGATAGAAACTGTTCAGTCTTATGCTATAGATCCTACAAGTTTGAATTTTGAAGAAGCACAAGTAACTGTAAAAGCAGAAGGTAACCGCTTATTTAAGTGTACTGAGTGGGATTTTGGAACTCAAGAATGTAATGGAAGATGGAAAAAGATTCGTAATTTAAAACCGGGAGAAGATTATAATTTTACCTTGACTCCAGAGGATCCTGGATTTTTGGAAGCAGGAAATTCAGTTTATCTTTTAGATAAAGAAGACTACTTACAGGAATATAATATAACTGAGACTGAGGATTCGGTTTTAATCTCTATAATATCAGAAACAGATATTAAGGAAATAAAAATAAATGGGCTGAGATCTATGGGAGATATTTATTATGAGCCAAACACTAGTGAAAGAGGATTTTCTAATACATACAGCATTGATCCTACATCAATAGATTTTGAAAATGCAACCTTAAAGATAAATGCAACTGGAACTAAATTATATAAATGTAAAGATTGGGATTTTGCAAAGCAAAAATGTTATGGAGACTGGAAATTAATAGAAAATCTAACTTTGATTCCAGGTCAGGAATATAATTTTACAATAACTCCAGAAGATCCTGGATTTGCTGAAGGTGAAGCTATAGATGTTGCTCTTGCACCAATAAATGATGAGCAGTTTGTAATAGCATGGATAGATAAGGATGATAAAGATACTTCATTTAAGATAATGAATACAAATGGTTCTGTAATTGTTGATACTATTGATGTAGATACCTCAAATAATCAAAATGCAAGAGTTTCAGTTTCGATGATTAACTCAACTCATTTTGCAATATCATGGATAGATGATCCTAGCAATGATGTTACTAGAGCAATTTATGATATCCAAGGTAATCAAATTTTATCCCCTACAGATGTAGATACAAACATAAAAACAAATGCAGATGTTTCTGTAGCTGGGCTTGGGAATAATTTTGTAGTCTGCTATGCAAACGATGATGATGACGATGCTGACTTTAAAATATATAACAACCAAGGTACAGAGACTGTAGGGGAAAGCAGAGTTGATAATAATATAAAACCACAATCTACTCATGCAAATCTTGTGGAGTGTTCAGGGTTAAACAGCACACGTTTTGTATATTTCTGGTTTGATGACAAAAGTAATGATGCTTCTTATGCAATTTTAGATGATCAAGGAACTATATTGCTATCAGAACAAGATATAGATACTAAAGTAGGAAATGATGCACATGTTGCAGTTGCAAATATAGGTAATAATATGTTTGCAATGGTTTGGTATGATTCTGATCAGGATGATATAACTCTTGCAATAAGAGACTTAGATAATAATGAGATTCTTGCTCCAACAGACATTGATGAAAATGCAGGAACAATTTCAAGGGTTGCTATTTCTGCAGTAAGGCCAAATTCTTCAGCAAGCGAAGATTATTTTGTTGTAGCATGGTATAAACAACAGGAGTTAGATCCAATATATGCAGCAATCTATGATAGTCAAGGAAATGAAATAACTGCTCCATTTTCAGCAGAAGTAAATCCAGATGAAGCATATAGGTTAATAGATATTGCTGCTCATGATCTAATCACTGGTAATGAGCTCTGCCCTGGAAATTTTATTATAGCATATACAAATTCTTCAAATAAAGGAGCCTTTAGAACATATAATGTTAATGGAACAGAATGGAATGGGGAATGTTTAGGTCCTTTAGCAAATGCTTCGCTTCAAATATCTTTAATGGCTCCTCAAGAAGATACAAACTTTACACAAAATCAATTTAATGAATTTACAGTAAATATTTCTTGCCAGGGTTCAGACTGTGGCTTAGTGAATGTAACTTTAGATCCTTTAGAAACCATAAATAGTACATTTCAGATTTCTGCTAACAATAGAGATGCTTGGGATGATGGTTCAGATGGAAGCTTAGATACTTGTTATTTTGGAGATTCTGATTGGCAAGATAGAGCAGGATATCAATTTTCATTGCCTCTTCCAAAGGGAGCAACCATAGAATCAGCGTATCTTTCTTTATACTCTCAAGATCATTGGGGAGGAGATGATGAATATAATGTAGTTGTTAGTGTTGAGGATATTGCTAATACCAGTGCATTTACTGGAGCAACAAGCAATATTTATAATAGAGATTATTGGAGCACTACAATAGATTGGGAAATACCTGAAGACGGGCTTCCAGTAAACCAATGGAGCAATACTCCAGATATCTCTCAATTAATGCAATATATAGTTGACAAAGAAGATTGGCAGCCAAGCAACTTTATTAGTTTTGCAATTTGGGGGGTAGATGATGCAGATGGTAGTGCAGAACATATTATAGATTATCATGAAGATCCATCTCTTGCACCTAAACTTTATATAAGCTGGAAGAATACTTCAACTAAGGGTATAATCTCTGCTATACCTGGAACTTTGCCTTTCTGGACAAATAAAACAAGCAACCCAATTACAATAAACTTATCAGATGCTCAGTCTCAACTTATAACATTTTGGGTAAATGCAACAGGTGAAGTAAATTCAACTTATCATTTTTTTGCAGAAGCAGAACTTTTGAATGATACTAGAATACAAGATTCTACCCAAGAAATTGATGTAACTATTTTGCAGGTGATAGGATCAGCTATAACAACAAATCAAACCTTATATCCACAGGGGACTAGTGTACTTATAGCTGGGTCAGCTTGGGGAAATGAAACAGAACTAAACTTAACTGTATTATTTAATGGATCTAATATTTCTGGATTTCCTGTTTTCGTAACTGCAGATCAAAATGGATCTTTTAATTATACATTTGAGCTTGAAAAAAATCAACCTTTAGGTTTATATAGTGTCTTAGCTAAAGCAGAGTTAGAGCCTGCTAATAATGCAACTGCAAATTTCAATGTAACTGATAATCTTTTCTTAACTCTCAGCTCTAATTATTTATCACCATCTGCGAATCTTGTAACACTAGGAGAGAGCATAACTCCTAATGCAAACGCAACAATTGATTTAATATATAATGGTTCTTCTATATCTGGATATCCAAAGAATATGACAAGTGATTCTGAAGGCATAGTAACTGATACTTGGACAGCAAGTTCTACTTTAGGAAATTATACCTTAAACCTTACAGATATTACAGCTGGACTTAATAAGTATGATATTCTTGAAGTCTTAGCTCCAGCTAGTATGAATATATCTTTACATAATTGTGGCAGTTCAGGGGCAGCACCTGTGACTTGTGATGCTTATATAGTTTATAATCATTCAATTATTCATGAAGACAATGAAGATATAGATTTCACAGTAGAATTTGGAAAGCAGTATGATGTTGATCTTAATATATTAAATTATACATTACAAAAACTGGAGATTTATAATATTAGCCCTCTACCAGATAAATGTAATGTTGAAAATAATCTTTTGCTAGATTATCATCCTGGAGATATAAATGTAAGTGTTCCTGAAATTTTTGGGGGAGACATAAAGAAATGGTATGCAGTAGTGCCTCCAAATATATCATTTAGTGCTATTAACATATCAACTGTTGCCCAAGGAAATGTATTGCTTAAATGTACAGAATATGACTTTTATAATCATGTTTGTAATGGAAGTTATGTTATGTGGAAAGCCATACAGCCTGGAGAGGACTATGCTATATTACTTAATGCAACTGATCCTCATATTATAGAAGCAGAGGGAATATTTTTTGATGGCTTTGAGTCTGGAAGCATAGAGACAAATAATTGGAATAATACGGGAGCTGGTAGTCCTTGGAATATTTCAGATACTGGACCTAGGGCAGGAAAATATCATATCAGGGCAAGTGATACAGGAAATGAAAGTATTATTGAAACAAATATAAGCACAGAAGGATATGAAAACATAACACTAGCATTTTATGCAAGAACTCATGCACTGGATACTGGAGAATATGTTGCTGCTGATTGGTATAATGGCACAGACTGGATTAATCTGCTTCAACAGCGAAAGGTAGGCCCTTATACTCTTTATAATTTTAGTCTTTCAGCTGATGCTGAAAACAATCCTGATTTTAAAATAAGATTCCGCTGCTTAAGTAATAGGCATAATGAATATTGCGATATAGACAGTGTATTGCTTCAAGGAGTATTTATTGGTCCAGAAATAGATGATTTGAGTCTGCTTGGGTGGATTAATAGTACAGCTAATACAACATATTTAAACAGGACAACTGCAGAACAAATAGAAAAGTTCTATCTTTATGCTAATATATCTGTTCCTCATGATACTGAAATAGATAATAAGATATTATACTTTAGAACTACAAATGGAAGTACTGCAGATACTTGTGATGCATTTGGAAGTAGTGTAGGTACTATAGGAAATAAACAAGACCAGACTTGTTATGAGTGGCTTGAAGCAAGAGAAAATCAAGATAGCCAAACAATGAGTGCAAGTAGTTTTGCTGGGGATGGTATTATATGGAGCTATGTTGTTAATACTACTGATCATCAGCGGATAAATTTTCAGATAGATGAGCATTATAAGCCAGTATGGAAGAATTATCCTTTTAATGCAACTTCTGCAAGATTTAGTGATCAAGAAGGAGATTCAGGAAAAATATATGCTAGTAATTGGAGAATGCAAAAATTAGAAGGATGGATACCTGATGATGCTAGCTTCTATACTTTAGACTTTAGAGGCAATCAGTCAGCTACAGCAACAAAGCCATTGCAAGTTCATATTTGTAATTCTAGTTATGTTTCTGGAAATGTTATGAATGATACAAATTGTATACTTTTGGATGGAGTAACTAAAGATGATATGAGTGATCCAACAAAATGGAGAATTATATTTGGCCAAGATGTCCTTAATAGTATTGGTTCTCTAAAAAATGCATCAGTAGTATTTATGCAACATGGAGAAGCAAACTCTTCTAATTATTATTCTATGACCCAATATGAGATGATAGATCCAAAAGAAAATCATACTCTTTATAGCACTAATAATGGAACTACCTGGCTTCCAACTGGAAATTATACAGATAATACTAATCTTAATTGGCTATATGAAAATACAAGTTGCTTTCAATTTTATATATGGGCTAATGCAACAAATAGTATAGATGCTACTAGTTCAGTATATGAACAATGTTGGACAACTTCTGGGAATGATAGACCTAGCAAACCAATCATAACTAATCCTTTAGATGGCTTTGTAAAAAGAGGTATATTTACTATTACTTGGCTGCCTTCACAAGATCCACAAGGAGATATTTTTGTATACAATGTTAGTTTGTTAAACTCTGATGGTAGCTTTAATCAAACAATAGAAGCCAATATTCCAAAAGGCACAGAAGCTAGTATATTTAATAGTAGTATTGTAGCTGATGGGATATACAGGCTAAAAGTTGAGGTATGTGAGAATGAGACTGCAGAGCTATTTTGTAATGAATATTCTATTGGTAATTTTACTATAGATAATACCCCTCCAGAAATAACATTTGTAGACCCAACACCAAATAATGAAACTATTAATTTAAGTTATGCATTTATTAATATAACAATTAATGAGCAAGCATCCCAGGTGATTTTAAATTGGAATGGTACTAATGAAACCATGTCTGGTGCAGGAACTAATTTTTATTTTAATGAAACAAATCTAAGCGAGGGGAATTATACTTTCTTTGTGTATGCATATGATGCTGCAGGAAATCTTGGAATATCTGAAATTTTATGGGTTTATATTAGTTTGGCAGATAATGTAAATCCAGTAATTCATTGGATAAATGATACTCCAGATCCAGTAACTCCTGGATTTGTGATTAATTTTACTGCAAATATAACAGATGATGTTTCTGTGGATTCAGTATGGATAAGAATAGAAGGAAATAATTATAGTATGAATCTTGCCTCTGGAACAAATACTAGTGGCATATGGTTATATAGTGGATTAAATACTTCAATGTTTTATGCAGGCATATATAATTATACTGTATATGCTAATGACACTTCTGGAAACTATGCAGATTCGATGACTAGTAATTTTAGTATCTCAGAAGTTATTTCATTAGTATTATATAATATTCCAATTAACTTTACATCAATATATGCTGGAGATACTGTGAATGCCACATCACTACAAGGATGGCCTTTGCAAGTTGAGAATGATGGAAATGTGTATGAAAACATAACTATCTCTGGATTAGATATGGCTGGACAGACAAATTCAAGTTATGTTATTAATGTATCAAATATATTGTGGGCATTAGATTCAAATTTCTCGAGTTCTAATAATCTAGCTTATTCAGAACAGTTAGTAGCAGGGAATACTGCAAAGAATTATGTAGAAGATATTTACTTCAAACTTTACTCTCCTTTGAACATAATATCGCAAGAATATAGAGGTAATGTGACCTTATATGCTGTAAAGGCATAAACTATATAAATATTAAAAAGCATAAATAATAATATTAACTAAGAGTAGTGAATAAGTTTATTAAAGACATAATTTGTATAATAAATTAAAAACATATATGTAATGGCGATGGTCGCAATGAATAAAAATATATTAATACTGACAATAACAGCAGCCCTGTTATTTATATTGCCAGTTATAGCGTTTTCTCCTGGATCTGCTTCGGCAGCTACAGAACAGACTACTTATGCTAGAGTTTATATATTGAATTCTGCACCTAGCTCAATTGTAGTATATGAGAGTCCAGATCCTGCAACACCAGGCGTTTCTGTATTGAATATTAATTCTACAGTAACAGATCCTAACGGAGTTCCTGGGGATATAGCTAGTGTTACTTTTGATTTAATACTTCCAAATGGAACTGTTTGGGCAACACTAACTTCTACATATAATGCAGGAACAGGAGCGTATGAGAACACAACTTATGCTCTACCTTCAAATGCTCCACCAGGAAATTGGACAGTAAACGCTACAGCAACAGACAATAATGCTGGGACAATATGGAATACTACAACGTTTACTGTTGTAGGAGTAGCAAGCATGTATTTAAGTCAATATCCAATTGACTTTGGTAACACAACAGTTCCAGTAACAGACAGAAGAGCAGATAATAGTACTGCTGGTAATGGATACTCTGGTGGAACCATAAAAGGTTTCCCATTGAAGTCGCATAACAATGGAAGTGTAGCATTAAACTTCTCAGTAAGAGGAGATAACTTAGTTGGTCAAACTAACAACTCATATGTATTAGGAGTAGGCAACTTAACATACAATGGAACAGCAAGTCTACCAGGTACAGCATTGAGTGGAAGTTATACTAACTTTGCAAGCAACATTGGAGCAAGTTCAAGCACTGACTTATACTTCTGGATTGACATACCAAGTGGCTTCATAGAACAAGAGTATAAGGGTAATGTAACAGTAAAGGCTACTGTAGCATAGGCTTAGAGCTCTTTTTTTCTTTTTTATTAACTTATTTACTTCTTACTTAAGAAAAGCTTTTAATTTAGTATATTATCAGAAATATAATGAAATTTCATATTCAGATGATTTTTATGTTGTTCTTAGCAAGCATATTGGCTATACCTAGTAGTTTAGCAATAGGTATTTCTCCTGCTTGTTATGGCACTGGACAGTATGGGGATTGTGTTTATGAGACTGTTAATATAAACGCTGAGGAATTTCCTAAATATAGATACTTAATATTCAATCATGATGAAACTCCTAAAGCGATTAATGTCAGGGTTGAAGGAGATTTAACAGATTATGTTATGGTTGAGCCTAGCAAATTTTCTATAGGTTATTTTGATAAGTCTAAGCAGCATAGGGGCTGTCATGCTAATGAGGGCTGCCAAGAAATATTTGTGACCATTAATACTACTAATTTAGTTGTGGGAAATTATAGTTCTGAAGTTATTGCTTCTCAGCTGGTGTCTGGAGAAGGAGCTATGTCTTTATCTCAGGAAGTGGGTTCTAAACTGCTGCTTGAGTTTGTTTATGTGGAGAAACCTTTGGTTGATTTTAAATTGTTAGGAAATAGACTTAGTGGAGCATTTTCTGTAATTACTGAAAAAGTAAGTAGCTTTGAATTTATTGCATTGGTAATAAGTGTTATTTGTTTAGCATTAGGATTTTCTTATATCTCTAAGATAAAGAAAGAAACTGAAAGTTTAAAGAAGAAGACAAGCAGAATGCAGTATAAAATGAGAAAGCTAAAGAAAGACTTTGAAAATAAGTAATTCCTTATGTGTTTTATAGAGAAGATTAAGTTTAAATATTATAAATATAGTAATTAATAATATGAAGAGGAATATTGGCGTGCCTATAGTTTTAGTTATAACATTAATATTTATGGCTTCTATAGTAATTAGTGATGGAACACTTTCTAAAGTAGGAGTTGTTAGTCAAAATCTTAGTTTGATAGATGCTTATGTTACTCCTAATGTACAGGTTATAGGAAATGATGTGCAGTTATATATTAATGCTACAGATTATGAATTTTTATGGGCAGATATTACTTTGCCTAATTCTAGTATTGTAAAAGTTACTCTTGTGAATGATGCTTTTACGAATTATACTACATTGTTGCTAGGGCAACATAATATTACTTTCTGGGCTCAGAATTTATTAACAAATCAAACCCAGAATCTTACTGATTATTTTATTGTGGTTAATAATAGTTTAGTATTTAATGCATTTCTCATAAATAATACATATACTGGAGAAAACTCTACATTAGATATAAAATATGCTGGTTCTGTTGTTAAATCTAAACAGTCTGATGTGGGTAATTTTACAAACATTACCGCTCCTGACTATGTTTATGATCTTTTATTTCAGAAATATGATAATTCATTATATGCAGAACTAAAAGATATTAATATTAGTAAGCAAAATAATAGAACTATTGGTTTTGATAAAATAACTAATACTTCTTGGCTGGATTCTAGCTTTCCTGAAGTAACTGAACCACTCGGATTATATGCTGTTACAGATCAAGTGTCTGATAATATAACTAATAGGACTGGATTTAGTTTAAGTAGTATGGATATTACTTTAAGTTATGCAACTCTAGCTTATAGTAATGAAGATTATCTAGATTTATATTTTTGTAATGATTGGAACTTCTCTGAAAGAGATTGTGCAGGGAACTTTGTATCAATAGGATCAAATGCTACTCTCTATAAAAATACAGATCAAATTGTTATTTCTCTAACTGAATATGGTGCTTTGATAGTAAGTCAGGAGGAAGAACCAGTAATTCCACCAGGAGGTGGTGGAGGTAGAGGTGGAGGAGGTCCAATAACAGCACCAGTTGTACCGCCAGAAGAAAATATAGATATAAAAATAACTGTGGATGCTCCCAATAGTATAGACTATAGTGAAATTTTACTTCCATTTACAGTTACCATAGAAAATACTGGAACTATAGAATTAACAGGAATAAATTATGCAGTTACTATTCCAGAACCTTGGGATTTTGATTTTTCATTTAATATTGATAGTTTAGGTCCTGGTGAGATGTTTACTACTGAATTAGATGCAAGAAATAATCTTTGTAGTACTAATATAAATGCAGAAACAATAAGAAGCTTAGTAGGAGCAAACTCTAAGTTAACTGCTGCAGTAACTTCTTTAGAAGGAGCAGATGATTCTACAGATCATGATATTTTTATGAATCCAGAAGATTTTATTGTAATATCTGCGCCAGTAAATTCTGCAGATGCTAATATGTTAGTGTGTATAATTTATGATAATATAAATAAGCCTGCTAAACCACAAGCAGAGATTGAATTCCAAACCTCATATGAGGGGAGTGATGGAATAATAGATTACTTTAAGTTTGAATTAGAGACTGACGAAATGTTTATAAGCACAAAAAACTATCCTTTAATTAATTTGCCGCGTGACCGAACCTTTGATTTGAGTGGTAAACTTTATTTGGCTGGAGATTTGTTATCACCTGCCTATATTGAGGATACTGCTGGATCGAAAGCTAATTTGGAAATATAAGCTTAGAAATATAAGCCTGAGGGAAAATGTTTGTATTTGGAATAGATATACCAATTGTTGAAATGTTCTTGATATTGTTAATCTTAATAGGCGTATTATTTGTTTTAATGGCTTTCATTATAAGAAGAACCACAGTAATTAATGAAAAGCTAGATAAGATTTCTAAGAAGGAAGCAGAGTTACTAAAGAAGGAAGGGCATGAACTAAAAGCCTTAGGAGAACTCAAAGGTACTTTAGATGATACTTTAGAACTAGAAAGGAAAGAAATAACAGATATTGCTAAACTTGGTAAGACTTTGGATAGGACTTTGGCTGAGGAAACTAAAGAAATTAAAGCGTTGCAGAATTTAAAGAAAACATTAGATGAGACTCTTGCTACTGAAAGAGTAGAAGTAGATGATCTAAAGAAGCTTAGAGATGTTCTTGACAAAACATTGAAAGCAGAACTTAAAGAATTAGAAGATATTGAGAATCTAAGACAAACTCTTGCTAAATCATTAAACGCAGAAGAGAAACAAGTTGAAAACATTGCTAAATTAAGTGAGACTCTAGATAAGACTTTAGCTGCTGAAAGACATGAAATTGATATCTTAAATAAGTTAACAACTAAGCTTGAGAAAATAATGCCTAGCTATGAAGAGAAAGAAGCTAAAGAAATTAAGCTTCTAGAAGATATAAAAGCTAAGTTAGATAAATGCTGTATTCCAGGAGCTGTAAAGCCAACTAAAGAAAAAACCAAAAGAAAGAAAGGTGAAGGGAAATTATATCCTCTAGTTGAGGAAGAATAAAAATAATTCTTGATTTGTTTTTTATTTTAATAGTGTATGTAAGTAAGATTTTATTTCTTTAGATGAAATAGCACAGCCATCTAGTTTCATTGCCCAGAGAATACCTTTTAGAAGTTCTCCTGATTTATTGCCTAAGTAACCTTTTTGAAAAGCTGCTACTGCAAGCTCTGTAGAGCGGATAACTCTCATTCCATCTAGATAATCTTGAATTTGGCTTATGTTATCTTTATTTGCAGATATTTTTTGATGAAGTCTATGTTGCATAAGTTCTTTTATTGCATAAGTATCTTCTATTAGAAGACGAGTAGTGCGCTCATCTATGCCTACTATATTGCTATTAGTTTCTCTTGCTAGCACAACTATACTAATTTCACCGGGATGTACTATATGAATTGAATGTTTCTTAGAAAGAAATGTATTATTTGAAAGATTTGATAATTTTTTTATTTGAGTGTTATATTTGTTTTCTTTATATATTTTTAGTGTGCCTTTCTTTAATAATTGTTTTAATCTGTAACCCTCATACATAAATCTAGGAGTTACTGCTGCTTTTTCTATAGTTTCCTTATATACTGTAGGAGTTATATAGAAATCACCATCATATTCATTAGCAAGTTTTTCAAATGGTTTTAAAGTGCAGGTGGTTGCTAAACTGATTAATGTGCTAGAGTCAAAAAATATTCCTTTCATTACATACGCGCAAGGATACCAATAGCTTCAGCTATTTGGAGGAATTGCGCTTTCACCTCGTAAGTTTTTTCTAACATTTTTTCTTTATAATTATCAGAGGGCCCGCAGGCCCTTTGAACTAAGACATTAGTAGCGTAAGCTTTCTTGTTCTGGAGGTAGTTCAAAATGAAACTTGAATCGTTTAGTCATAGCTATGGCCAGCTAACATACCATGTTGTTTTAGTACCAAAATACAGACGCAAAATTTTTGCGGGTAGCGATATTCGCAAAGGCTGCGAACATGCGATTAAACAAATCGCAGCAAAGTATCACTTTGAGATACATGCTCTCGAGGTAATGCCCGATCATGTGCATCTGTTTGTTGGTTGCAAGCCAACAATGTCTATGTCAAAGACTGTACAATTGTTTAAAGGTATTTCTGCTAGATTACTTTTCCAACATTATCCAGAGATTAAATACAAGCTCTGGGGCGGACATCTTTGGTCGAGAGGAACATTTATCCGCTCAGTTGGAAATGTAACTGCCGATACAGTCCAGCACTACATCCAGTGATCCCAAGGTTCTTGGGATTTTTCTAATCAGAATATGCTTTCTGCGTATTCCTCATGATTACAGTTGATATTTTCATCAACTGCAAAATACCGCACCCTTCAGGGTGCGTGTAGTTTATTTTCTATTTAAATAGCTCCTTTATTAAATTTAATCTGTCTTTAATGTTTATCTTATCTATCTGTTCATGTATCTTGGTTTGTGCGATTTCAGGCATCAATTCCCATTTACTTGTACCTGTGGTTTCTGCTGCTTCTCCCAAAGACATTCCATGTCTATACAAATGGCTAGCTTTGTCTATTTTAGCAATGTCAAGCAAGTCATGAGTATATATTTCTGCTTTTTTAGTAAAACTGCGAATTAATTTTATTAAAGAATTTATTGCATCTTTGAAATAAGCTATGTTTTGTTTTTTTAGATTAGTTCTTGCTTTGTCAAGAAGCTCTATTGTTTTTTTAGTAAATTGTAATATGTTTTTTTGTTTTGTATACCTTTCTTTTTCAAATATCTTGCTTAAGGAATAGACAATGATGGCAACATTTAGAATTTCTTTTTGTCTGTATATAGTCAAAGAATGTATTACATGGTTGCTTAATCCATGCAGATAGTTGAATCTTTTTCCTTTGATTGCACCATAAGCGCCGTCAAGAAGATGTTCAATATCTTTAGATACATGCCTTTCCATTTAGTTAGATAGAAGTTTAAGATATATATCTTTTTTGCAATATTGATAGTAATATTTATAATTGATAAAATATTATGTATAATAGGTGGAATCATGGAAGAAATCTCAAATAGTTTATTTGCAGGTCTTAGCGTACTTGTAGTAGTTTTCACATGGGCATTAATGTATTTCTATATGATGTAGTATATATATAATTTATATGTGTTCTTTATTCTTTAACCTATCCCATGAAGCCTGTTGAAAAGATTGCTAGGGATGATTTAGTTAGGTTACTTAATAGATGCATATTTGGTCAGGAGGTAAGTTATATTAGGAAAATAGAATCAGGAATTGAGTGTGATATTGCTTTTTATGTATGGGATAGTTTAGATAGAAAAGAATCTGAAGAAGATATAGTTTGTTTAGGCCGTAAAAAAACTATGGATTGGGAAAATGAATATCCAAGAATTAAAAAGTTCTTTAAAGTTAAGCTAGATGATTTTCTTAATTATAGAATTTCATATATACAATATACAAGATCTGAATTGCTTGCTTATAAAGAACTTGCGAAATCTCTTAGAGAGGAATTATGAAAAATTTATTATTTCCGTTTGAAAAAATAAGAAGACATCAGGATTCCTTGATAGATGATACTTTTAATACTATTAAAAATAAAAGTAATTTGATTGTTCATGCTCCTACTGGTTTAGGAAAGACTGCAGCTACACTAAGTCCAGCATTAACTTTAGCTATAAAATATGGCTATACTGTATTTTTTCTTACTCCTAAACATACTCAACATAGAATTGCAATTGAAACTCTAAAGAGAATAAATCAAAAATATAATTTAGAAATTGCTGCTGCTGATTTTATTGGAAAGCAGTGGATGTGTTCAAATGATATAAGTAATGAGATGAGTTCTGGAGAATTTAATGAATATTGTAAAGATCTTAGAGAGCAGGAAACTTGTTTTTTCTTTAATGGTGTTTGGGGAAAGAAACATCAGTTGCAAGGAAAAGCTAGTAACCTTCTGTTAAAATTAAAAAGAAAAAATCCTTTGCATGTTGAAGAGTTGATTAATGAATGCAAGCAAGAAGAGTGTTGTGCTTATGAGATATGTTCTTTAATTGGAAAAGAAGCTAAAATAATAATTGCAGATTATTTTCATATATTTCATCCTAGAGTTAAGGAAGCATTTCTGAAGAGAATTGATAAGCAAATAGAGAATTCTATAATTATTGTAGATGAAGCTCATAATCTTCCAGACAGATTAAGAGATATTTTAACGTCAAGAGTTAATTCTTTTGTTCTTGGCAGGGCTGCTAAGGAAGCCAGTTATTATAAATTCTCAGAGCTTTCTATAGGGTTGAATTATTTCAAAGATGCTTTAGATGAGCTTGCAAAATCTAATCTTAATGATAAGGATGAAGCATATGTTAAAAAAGAAGAATTCATAGATGTTCTTGAGAAATATACTGGATATAAATATGAGGATCTTAAAGACGAAATAGAAACTTTAGCTGTCCAAGTAAGGAAAGATGCTAAAAGATGTTTTTCTGGATCTATAGCTGGATTTATGGATCACTGGTTAGGTTCGGATATAGCATATACAAGAATTATTCAGAAACAAATTAGTGGTAAGGGAAAGAAATATATTAATTTAACATATAGATGTTTAGATCCAAGTATTTCATCACGAGATGTTATTCAGAATTCTATAGCTACTATAGCCATGTCTGGAACATTAACTCCTCAGGTGATGTATAGGGATTTATTAGGATTTCCTTTAGATAAAACCGCTATGAAAAGCTATGATTCTCCTTTTCCAGAAGGAAATAGACTTGTTCTTATTTCACCAGAAGTTACTACTAAATTTACTAATAGAACTCCTGAAGAATTTAAGAAGATTGCAGATCTTTCAGCAAATATTGCTAATAATGTTCCACATAATTCTGCAGTGTTCTTTCCCTCATATTTTATGATGAATTCTGTTAAAGATTTATTTATTAGCAAAATACAAAAAAAATTCTTTGTTGAGCAGCAAAGTATGACTAAAGAACAAAAACAACAGATGCTTGATGATTTTAAGGCAAATTCTAAGAATGGTGCTATTCTTCTTGGGGTGCAAGGTGGTAATTTTGCTGAAGGTGTTGACTTACCTGGGAACTATTTACAGGCGGCAATTATTGTTGGAGTACCGCTAGGAACACCAGATCTTGAGACTAAATCTTTGATAGAATTTTATGATTACAAATTTAATAAAGGCTGGGACTATGGATATATCTTTCCAGCAATGACTAGAAGTCTTCAAGCAGCAGGCCGCTGTATAAGAAGTTCTAAAGACAGAGGTGTTATTGTGTTTTTAGATAAAAGATTTGAATGGAGGAATTATTATAAGTGTATTCCGCCAGATTGGAAACCAATGATTACAAAGCTAGCTGGTCCTAAGATTAAAAGATTCTTTGCAGAAAAGTAACTAGTTAGCTCCTATTATCTCTTACTTGTTTTGCTTATTATAGGTAGTAATATTGTAGATAGTTTATATTTGCTTTCTAAAAACTATATAATAAAATAAAGAAAAAGAAGGGGTTTATTCGATCTTGTTTAATGAAATATCTAAAGTAGATACTCTAACTTGTTTACCTTCTTTGTTTTCAAATTCTTCTGATCCTATTTTTATGTCTTTGATGCCGATCTGACCTTTCATAAATCTGCTTTTTACAACTTCTGCAACATCAACTGCCCTACTAATGAACTTACCTCTACTTCGTATAATAACTTCATCAGCACCTTGTGTTGTAAATTGCATAACAACTGCTGTTACATAATTCATGAATGGTTTTCCACCAACATATATTGTGTAATCTTCTGCCATTTCTCGTACCTCCAAGGTCGTTGTTCTCAGGAAAAACTGAGATTATAATTTACCTATTAATCTTCACTAATTTTTACTTTCTTTGTTATATATCCAGCAATCAGATTTCTTAATTTTTTTGTGCTTACATCTGTTTTTTCTGCTACTTTTTGCTTATTCTCATCAAAGTTTGTAGTAAATTTATCTTTATGAATAATCATAAGTTTTTCTGCAATTCTTTTGACAAATGCGGTTCTGATTCTACCCATTAATAGAAATCAAGATAGACTGCTTTAAAAATCTTACTATATCTTAGCTTTTACTAAAAAATACAAAGAGTAAACTTTTTAAAGGGGCCTTGAGTGCAAAATTATACCAAAAGGTAATATAAAATGAAAGGAAAAGTAAAATTTTTCAATGATATGAAAGGTTTTGGGTTTATTATAGCCGAAGACGGAAAAGAATACTTTGTACATCAAACAGGCCTTAAAGAAGGCGTAAGTATAAGAGAAAATGACTCAGTTACTTTTGATGTAGAAGAGGGCGATAAAGGACCTAAAGCAGTAAACGTTGAATTAAGTACTGAAGAAGCTGGAGAAGCTTCTGCTGAAGAAACTAATGAAGTTGAAGAAGCAGCAGAAGTTGAAGAAGCTAGTGTTGAAGAAACAGCTGAAGAGGAATCATCTGAAGAGGCTGGAGAAGAAGCACCTGCTGAAGAAGCTACTGAAGAAGAAAGTAAAGAAGAGTAAGTGAGTAAGAGTTCTTTTTTTGAATTATTTTTCACTTAATATTTTAAAAGCAGAGTGAACTATCAAGAGATTTAACCTTATTTGTGATAATTTAAGATTGTAAGCTAGCTTTTAGATATTATTTCTATAACATCTCCATTTTTTAAAACATGGTCTTTGCCTATAGTTTTCTTTGTCTTAACATCTATGGCCCTTATGAAATTATCTCCAAAGTCTGAATGGAGTTTATATGCAAAATCTAATGCTGTGGATTTTGGAGGAAGCAGGAAAGCATCTGGTAACACACGACCTTCTGAATCTGAAAGTTTATTAACTCCTCCTGGAAAAATCACTATATAATTTAGAATATCAAACACAGCAGTATCCAAACAAGTTTGTACACCAGTGGATTTCCAGTCATTTAATAATTTCTTAATGAATTCCAGTGCTTTAGTTTGTTTTTCATCAAGTTTTTCTTGATTTTCTATTGTGAAGTTAGGATCTCCAGGGATATAGTTTATTAGATTTTTCTTAGCAGCTTCTTTTAAGGCTAGTTCTGATTCAGCAGAGCAAGGAATTATCTTGTAATTTGGAAATTGTTCTTTAAGTCTTTCAATATTTTCTCTAGCAGTAGGAAGATCTAGTTTGTTTGCTGCTATAATAATTGGTTTGCCTTTTTCTCTAAGTTTGCTAGCAAATTGAAAAAGCTCTTGTTCAGTCCATTCGTCAAGTCTTTTTCCAGTAAGATTAGTTTCTGATAGGGTTTTCTTTACTGTCTCAAGATTAATATTTAATCCTGAAAACTGATTTGCGATAGATATTGCAAAGTCTTTGCCTTCTGATATTGCCTGCTTGGAAAATTTTTGCCAGACTTTTTTCATCATCCCTGAAAACCAATAATTGAGTTCATCTTCTAGAAATCTAACATCATTTAGGGGATCATAACTTCCTTGTTGGACTGGTTCACCTTTTTCATTAATACTTCCAGAAGCATCCACTATATGAATTAAAACATCTGCTTGTCTTAAATCATCTAAAAATTGATTTCCCATACCTTTTCCTTCATGTGCACCAGGAACTAATCCAGCCACATCTATTAGCTTAACAGGAATAAACCTGTTTCCTTGTATACATTCACCTTGTCTAGGATTACATTTTACTTTAAAGAATTTTTCAACACAATCTGTTCTAACAAAACCAATTCCTTCATTTGCTTTTATGGTTGTGAAAGGGAAGTTAGCTATTGCTACTTCTGCCATTGTTGCGGCCTTGAAAAAAGTACTTTTTCCAGCGCTAGGTTTTCCAACTATACCAATTATCATAATCTATCAGTTAATTTAGGATTTATAAAACTAAGCATTTAAAAAAGTGAGTTGCTTAATAGTATTTATGACTAGAATAGCAATTGTAAAAAAAGACAAATGTTTTCCAAAAAGATGCGGAGAACTTTGTCTAAAGAAGTGTCCTGTTAATAAAATGGGGCAGGAATGTATTGTTGTAGGAGAAGATCATAAAGCATTAATAGATGAAACTCTCTGTACTGGTTGTGGAATCTGTCCTAAAATATGTCCTTTCAAAGCAGTCTCTATCATAAATCTTCCAGAAGAACTTAAGGAAGCACCTATCTTTAGATATGGAAAGAATGCCTTTGAATTATTTAGATTACCAATTCCCCAAGAATCAAAAGTAGTAGGAATAGTTGGAGCAAATGGGATAGGCAAGACAACTGCCTTGGATTTGTTAGCTGGATTAAAAAAACCAAATCTTGGTGAACTTGAAAAAGAAGTATCAGAAAAAGATATCATATCTTTTATGAAAGGTACAGAACTTCAAAGTTATTTTGAAAATTTATTTTCTAAAGATATAGTTGTTTCACATAAACCCCAATACATAGATGATATTCCAGAACGGTTTAAAGGAACTGTTAAAGAACTTATTAAAAAAGTGTCTGGTAGAAAGATAGCAGAAATTAAAGATATGGCAGAGAAATTAAATATCTCTAAAATTTTAGATCAGAAAATAAGTACTCTGTCTGGTGGAGAGCTACAAAGAACTGCAATTGCAACTGCTATATTAAAGCCAGCAGATCTTTACTTCTTTGATGAACCTGCTTCTTATTTAGATATTAAAGAAAGGGTAAGAGTTGCAAAAATTATCAGAGAACTTGCTAAAGAGAAAGCAGTTATTGTTGTTGAACATGACCTTATTATTTTAGATTTTATTGCGGATGCAGTACATATTTTATTTGGAAAAGCATCTAGTTATGGAGTAGTGTCACATCCTATGAGTTCTAAGAATGGTATTAATACTTATTTGGCAGGATATTTGAGAGATGAGAATATTAGATTTAGAGATGAAGCAATTAAGTTTGATATTAGTGCTAGAGAGAATATTAAACAGAGAGTTGTGTTTGCTAACTGGCCGAAGTTAACTAAGAAGCTTGGTAAGTTTTTATTAGAAGTAGAACCTTCTGAGATTTATAACAAAGAGTTGGTAGGGATTATCGGTGCTAATGCTATTGGTAAGACTACATTCATGAATATACTTGCTGGCGTAATTAAACCAGATTCTGGAACTATTGGAAAACATAGAATTTCATATAAGCCACAATATATTAAAGCGGAGCAAGATAATACTGTTAGTGAGGCATTGCTTTCTGTAAATAAAGATGCTCTATCTCAAAAATATAATCTTGATATACTAATTCCTTTAGAATTAACTGGGTTGCTTGATAAAAAAATTACAGAGTTGTCTGGTGGAGAGTTGCAAAGAGTTGCTATAGCAGTTTGTTTACTTAGAGAAGCAGATATTTATCTTTTTGATGAGCCTTCCACATACTTAGATGTTGAGCAGAGGCTTCATGTGTCAAGAGTTATTCAGAAAGTGATCAAGAGTAAGGATGTGAGTTGTATAATAATTGATCATGATCTTTTGTTTATTAATTATGTTTCTGATAGGATCTTGGTATTTGAAGGAGAACCAAGTGTTAGAGGAAACGCTTCAAAAATAAAATCTGTAAAAGATGGAATGAATTTATTTCTAAGAGAATTAGATATGACTCTTAGAAAAGATCCTGAAACTTTTAGGCCTAGAGTTAATAAACCAGACTCTCAGAAAGATAAAGAACAACGACAGAGAGGAAATTTCTATGATTTTTAGAATTATAATTTCTTGTTGCTTTTTTGAAGTTTTGTGATATGTTTTGTGATATATCATATTTTTAGATATTACATATCACGAAGAAAGATATTTATATATCACCTGATCTATAATTAGTGGAGGTGTATAGTTTGGAAACTTTAAATAAATTAAGTCTTGGTAATTTAGGAATTAATGAGTTGTTGGTTTCCTTACCTACCGAATGCCCTGATTGCAGAGGTAAGCTAAAGAAAGATAGAACAGGTGAGATTTTCTGTTCTAAGTGTGGGCTACTACTTTGATTATTATAACATATTTTATATAGCGTTAGCTATATCGCAATCTATTGATTTTTTTTACTTGAGAAAAATCTATATCTATTAAGAAATGGTTTGTTTGGATCTTTTTGATGTATGTCAGATATACTTTTTATTTTGAATATATTACCATATCTCCTTTTTATGAATCTGTGGCTTTGTAATTGTTTATAGATAACTCCTATATTAAAAATAGCTTCTAAATCACATACTTCATCAGGAGAGCTAAGTAAACAATAAATATGTTTATTTGATGTTGGTTCTTTATGCTGTTCAGATATATGTTTTCTTAGTTGTGACCTTAGATAGCTCTTCCTTTCTGGGCTAAGATTTCTATCATCTACATCCTGATGTATGCATCCCCAAACAAAAGGTAATGGACCAAATATAAGATTTGGATGATATGGTTGATCTAAGATTCTGGTTCTAATTGGTTTAAATTCTTTTTTTGCTTTAGTAAATACACCACCTTTAGCAGATATTTTGTATTCTAATACTTTGTTTTTTATATTAGAATCAAAATTAGCGATAGTAACTGGTGTATTTAATCCACAAATTTGTTCTAAATTAGCTTTATATGCTAATACTTTTGATTCAATTTTCCTAAGTTCTTCTTTTTCGTGCTCATCTAAGTCAGAAAAAGTATCAATTGTCTCAATATAATAGAGGCAATGCTCTAGTATGAATTTTAAATATTTTTGTGCGGCACCCTCAAAATACTCTATTTTTGGATGATATTCTTTAGTTTGGATTGTATCTAAAAGACTATTTTGTGGTTTTATATTGTTATATTTTTCGTCAGTTTCGTTTGGATTAATTCCTAAAAATATTAATAATGAATCTAAAATGACATCCAAGTATTCTGAATTTTTATGATAAATTAGAGCTAGATGATCATAATCTTCTCCAGCATATGCCATTTCTATTAGGAAAGAATTAGGTTGTTTTGTTTCTTCTAATGGTTGAAAATCTTCAAATCCTAAGAATATTAATTGGTTATAATATTCTATGTTGCTTCTTACAGCTTCACAAGATTCAGAATTCCAGGCTGCCTTAACCCATTTTTCTTCACATTTTTCATCAGTTCCTTTTTTAAGATATAAATGTATGCAACTTTCAAGACTTGGAATTGCAGATTCTATTGGTTTCCAGCCTTTTTCGCTATAGTAAACTTCAATAGCATCAGTAACTGCACTTCTAAGAATCTCAGGATCTACTTTAGTTTCTGTATCTTTTAGGAATCTTATGATATTTTCATGAGCAGAGCCTTCCTCTATTTTATTAAGTAATGTAATTAGTGTCTTAGTTATTTCTATTCTAGGATCTTCTCTATTTTGATCAGTTTCTTCCATTTTAATTATGATATTAAATTCGCTTATGCTAAAGTATATAAAGTTTACTACTAGCTAATGCTACTATTTTGCCCAATATAAGCTAATCCGAAATTAGTCTTAAATAATTCTTTTAAATTTAGTTTTTTAGAATATATGCAATGGCCTCCATTTAGGTATTTATGTAGACTAGCAGAGGCTGCCATATCATCACATAAAATTCCAGAGGTATATGATTTAACATTTATTTTTTTGTCTGAGTCGATTGTATAGAATCTTCTAGCAATCAATGGGTTTTGTTCTTCTTTGAGTACTATTCTTATTGCTGCATCAGAAAAAGTTTTTATTTTGTTATTACAGAACTTTAATATTTTTTCAGCAAAACCAATATCTTCTTGCATTTTATTATCTGTTAGTATTTTAATACATTCATTTAGTCCTAGTATAGATATAGAATATGTACTGTCATCTATTTGTGCATAACTCCATTTTCTATTTTGGATGGATTCAAAATTAGTTTCGTTTTTTCGCATGAAGCTGCCTATAGCAAATTCAGCTATATCAAAATGACAGTCTAAAATATAATCTAGTTTTTTGTCTAATAATTCAAAGAAATTTTTCTCATTTTTAGCTTTTGCTGTAAGTCTTGGCAGATTCAAAACAATGTTTTGTACTTCACCTACTCTTACTGTTCTCATCCAACGTTTCCATAGATAATCAAATCTATTTAAGTTACCTACATAACTAGCATTTTTTGTTTGCCAGTCAGGAAGCATGTTTGCAATAAAATAATTTTTACTAGGCAATATACTACTATCAAATTTTTTATCCCATACTTTAAATACTGGGGTAATGTTTTGAGGTTTTTCTTTATTCAATATATCTAAGAAAAGCTTAGTTAAGGCTATACTATCTATCTGATAGTCTTCATATTTTTTAACTGTTCCTTTTTCTTTAATATATTCCTCTTCATAGATTGGGGTGATTTCATTAAAGAATTTTGGAATTCCTAAATCTAATCCTATATAGAATGTTGTATTTGTTTTTTCTAGATTTTTAATAAAAGTATTTAGTGCCTTTTTGATATCCTGAGTTGTATTTTTGCTAGCAATAGGGGCAACAAAATAGTTAAAAGAATCAAAAGCTTGTGTAGAATAAGATATTTTTGAAGTTGAATTTATTACTTGTTCTACTTGGTTTAAATATTCTGAAATATTTTTTGCTGTGGATCCATTGATTCCATGAATTGAGATACCTCTAAGATCATGCATAAAATTTAGAAGTTTTGGTTTGGAAAGATTTGTTATAAATAAATCTCCATTCATATGACTTTCTAGATAATTATTATGATATAATAGAAGGATCTTTGAGTATGTTTTTTCTTGAATCAGTCCTTCTGAGATTGTTCTAACAGCATCTTTTAGTATTGTGATTCTATTTGCAATAAAATCACTAAACAATTCTTTTAATTCTAGAATTGTAATTCCATCATATGCGCGCTTATCTATATATTCTAAGCCGTCTTCGATTATATCAGATGGAATACCTTTTTCAACATAAGTCTTTGAGAATTTTTTAGTATCAAAAAACTCTAGTTTTCCAGATTCTGTGATTATATTAAAGCCTGTTTCTTGCTTTGGTTTTGACTGGTTAAAATCGTTTATGCTTCTTGGAGAAAGATCAATTGAAAAATCTTTCACAAAAAATACTCTCTTAACTCTATCTTTTACTACTTGTTTTGATTTTACTATGTCTGCATTTTCTAATTGTTCTAGATATTTATGTGCGGTTGAGAAATTTATTCTAAGTTCCTTAGATATATCTGTTATAGACTTGGATCCTTCTTTTATTAGCAACATAAGAATCTCTAATTTTGTTTTATTGTCAAGAGCTTTAATTTTTTTGACAATATCATTAAGTGGCATATCATAATTTGTCATAGGTGCCATCAGAAAACGAATAATTAAAAAGGTTTTCAAATTACTTAAAGGTAAGATCTAGATCGCTTAGCAAATTATTTTCTATATATTCTTTGCTTCTTACTATGCTGTATGCCCAATTTTCTATGTTATTATTAAATCTATGTTTTGAGTAATGAATTTCATATACAATGTGCTGTATTGTTGTTCCGCTAATTAAATGTCTAAAAATGTTTAAATATATAGAATTAATATTAGTGATTGGTTGATGAGAATTATGGCTTACATGTAAACCTGTTAATTGTTTTCTTAATCTTGATGTGTATATTGAATCTTGAGGCATATATTTTTCTGGAGTATCTTGTAGTATAGATCTTGGCTCAGGTTCATCAGAAAATTGGATTACATCTGCCTTACTGAAACTAGATTTAAGATGATCTATGTCTAATACTAAACCACAATCAAGTCCTATTGAAACATCAATTGTATATGGAAGAGTATTGTCTGTTACCCATTCATATATACCTTCTTTATCATATTTTTTTCTATCACCATTTTCAGCAACAAATTTCTTTCTCATATAATCCATCCAATTATCAATATCTCTCAATCCTAGATTATCTTCAAAATAGTTTTCTTCCATTAAGGTCATAGAAAAATCAAATAAAGCCTGTATCGCTATATCAAATTCTGAATGAAAATTAACTCTTTTAAAATCTAATGTAAGATTTAATAATTTACTGATATCTTCTTTATTTCTTTTAGTTAAATCTTCATAAAATAATTGTATTGCTTGCCTCTTTTTTAAAAAAGGAAGTAAGTAAGAATTCCAATGTAAGTTATTGGTGTGTTTGCTATTGGTTTTATCCATATCTCTAAAAAATCTGTTATTTACTCTAATTATGTTTTGTAGGTCTAATTGCTTATAGCTTACTTCAAACCCATGGATATTCAGATAGTCTTCTAAGTTGTTTTTTTCTATTTTTTCATAAAAATCTGGATGATTTTGTTCAGAATCTCCTAATTTTTTCAGAAGTTTGAAAAGCTCTATATATTTTTTAATATCTTTTGTTTCAGTAATTATTGCGGACACTAAACAATCATAATTCATTTATTTTTTAATATCTATAAAATTTATAAAGTTAGCTGAAATCTCTCAGATTCTGATATTCAAAAATAATTATTATCTTATATATCAAAGAAAAGTATATAAGTGTTAAAATATATTTGCGATGTTATGGATGTTAACTCTGGAATTAGGGCTATAGATATTATGACTAATCCCATTATTAGTGCTTCTGCAGATATGACTATTGTGGAAGCAAGCAAACTTATGAATACCTATAGAATAGGTGGGCTTCCTGTTATTGAAAATGATGTTCTAGTAGGCATGATTACTGAGAGAGATATCATGAGAAAAGTTATTGCAATGGATAAACAGCCATCTGAAACGTTAGTTAAAGATATTATGGAATCTTCATTGAAAATTGTTGGTAGTGCGCATGAAGATATGAATTCACTAGCAAGAAAAATGTCTAAGTATGATATAACAAGGATTCCAATTCTGGATGGTAATAAAGTTATAGGAATAGTTACAAATAGAGATATTCTTAGAAATGCACCAGAACTTATTGATATAATTATAGAGCAGGCAAAGCTTAAGGGAGATATTCAAAAAGAGCCTACTGCTTATGGTAAATGTGAAAATTGTGGTAGTGTTGCTAACTTAGTTTTTGAAAAAAACTCTTTCTTGTGCGAACTATGTTTGGAAAAACCCATAAAAGAACTTCAAAAATAATTCTAAAATGAATCAATATAAATATAGAAATAAAAGCTAGATGTTCTGACTTAGACAAGATATGAAATATTTTAGAAAAAAATAATGCTAAGTTTAAAGGATTAGACCATCAGATTGCAGATGATTTAGTTAAGAATTCTTATAGCAATCTCTTATTAGCACTTAGCACATAAATAATTCTAAGAAATTATTAAAGTTAGTATATCTCTTAATCCTTCTCCTAATCCTAAAATTGCTACCGCTATTAACAAATAATTCCTTAGTTCTTTATCTTCTATTTCCTTATATAAAATATACACAGTAGCAATTATGATTAATAATTTTAATGGAAGGAATGAAAATCCTGTTCCTGTAAATTCTATAAAGAGTCTAGGCAATGGATGTTTTTCTACTCCTCCAAAAAAACTTGTGAATATTGATGTTGCAGAAGCATCTAATAAATGCGAAGAGATTGCTATCATGCTTAATCTTTTGGTAGCCCAAGTCAAATTTAATTTTTTGAATACAAAATACAATGAAACTAAGATAGCAAAGAATAATCCTAAAATCATTGCTAATCCATTAAGATTTCTAAATACCAAGCCTGAAGCATAAAA
This sequence comes from Candidatus Pacearchaeota archaeon, assembly GCA_017608235.1. Classification (GTDB taxonomy): domain Archaea; phylum Nanobdellota; class Nanobdellia; order UBA10117; family JAFCGI01; genus JAFCGI01. The sequence continues at coordinate 7,203 of JAFCGI010000004.1, read as the reverse complement.
GGCTATAATAAAAATATTTATTATAAAGCCAATTATAAAAGAAGGTTGCCAGTATTCTGTTTTTGTATATTTATCTAAAAGCAAAGAGAATAATAGTGTTGTTAGAAATAGAAAAGTCATTAAAAAATATATTCCTGGTGCTACAGTCCAAAATCCTAATTTAATATATTTATGATCTACTAGTGCTCTAGTTAATGAGCCTAGAAAGATAAAAGGTGTTAAAGATAAAAAAAACTTTGAATTGATCTGGATTTTTGAGGGTTTTAAAATATATATATAAATCAGATAGAGTATTACTAGGGCTAGAATTGCATAAGTTATTGTATTAATAAAATTATATCCAAGATCTGGTTCAGAATAAATTGGATTAATGAAATACTTATTAAGAAAATTTCTAAGTGAGTCGCTGATTGGCATGCTTTTATTTTAATTAATAATAACCTTTCTTTTCAGCAGACATTCTTAAACTAGATTCTATGTTTGCTAATCTCTGATCAAGATTTCCGATTTCTGCTCTTAGTGCATCTATCTTACTAGATAATACTTCAATGTCTTTTCTTATTATTTCTATTTGTTCTTTTTCAAGTTCGCTAGAAGGTGTTGCTGCAGCAGGCGTTGGCTCTATAGGCGCTCCAGGAAGACCAGCTAATCCTGCTGTTTCTGGTGATTTTGTTGGTTCTGGTTCTTGATCTAGTAGTCCTGCAGGTCCGGGAGATCCGGTTTTTCCTATTTCTTTATTCAGATCAACAAAGTTGTCATCATCTTTTTTTACTATGTTTTTTAATTTGTCGAATAAACCCATTTTTACTCCTTATTTATTTTTTAATTATTTATTTTTAAATAACTTATTTTTACTTCTTATTTATTTTTTAATAATTTAATTATTTCATCAGCAAAGTCTGGAGCAGCAGCAGGACCATTTCCAGTAACTATATTTCCATCAACTACTACTTCTTGGTCTATATATTCTGCTCCTTTGCTTTTTATGAATTCTATTAATTCATTATTTATTTCTGAAGACCATACTGTGGCTTGTTTTCCTTTTAGTACTCCTGCTTCTGCTAGAACTGCTGGAGAAAAACATATAGCTGAAACAATTTTTTCTTTTTCATTAAATCTTCTTATTAGTTCTAGTATAGAATATGTATCTCTTAGTTTTTTTGCACCAGGTCCTCCTGCTATTATGATTGCAGAATAATTATCTACACTATCTAGTAAATCATCTGCAGAATATTCTGCATCTACTTCCATACCCATAGATCCTCTACATTTTCCCTTTTCTATAGATGCTATGTTAATTTCATAGCCTTCTTGTTTTAGTATTTGCCTAGGAATATCAAATTCCTGATCTTGAAAACCTTCCTGAGCAATTATAATTAGTACTTTTGCCATTTTTAGTCACCATATGCGAATCATAATAAATACCAAAAATTATTATAATATCAAATAATATATAGTTTTTGGAATGGCTCCTGCTGAAACTGATACAGAATCAAAGGAAAAAGAAGAAGTAAAAATACCTGAACCAAATCAAACTTATAGTTTAACTTTTGAGGAATGGAATGCAGGAGTTGAAAGATTTTATTTTTGGATACTTGATTTTCTAAAAAATGATTTAGAATATACACCAGATAAAACTCAAGACTGGTACACTGCTTCTGAAGCATCTGCATTCTGGGGAAATATAGAGTCTAGAAAAGGAATGCAGCAGGAAAAAGTACACCAATATCTTATGAGTATTGGTGCGCTTCTACAGGAACTTTGGAAAATCTTAAGAGATATTAGAATACAAAAAGAGCGTTTAAGATATTATGAAGATGCCAAAAAAGGTGATGAGAGTGCAGAGATTGCACTAAAAGCTCTTTGGATAGATAGAGTTGAGGGTGGAGCTAAAAATCCTGGTTCAGTATATGGATTATCTTCTCAAGTAGGATTCATAACCCTTCCAGACCTTTTCTTTAAGATAACTCCTAAATCTGGTAAAGATGTTGACAAAGCTATTGAGAGTATGAAGGGAGATATTAAGGTTAATCGTAAAGTTAGAGAGGTTCTCGGAAGAAAACTTAAGCAATATATTCTCTGGAGAGATGCAACAGAAGAGGAAATAAAAACAAAACAGAGATTTATGAAGAGTTACTTAGCTGCGCATTTTCATAAAATAAGAATGTATATGTCCTGGATTAAGCCTTATCTTAAGAATATAGAGGCTTTACAAATGATGCCTACTGCTGGTCGTCCAGAGATAATAACTGCTGCAGAAGGAGCTATTATTCAGCTTGAACTTCTTGCAAAAAAAGAAAAGGAAGTTAGGCCCGGGGAAACTCCGCAATATGTTCATCCTGTAATTACAGTAGAATTTATATTTAGAACATCTCCACAATTAGTGTTTACCCAAGAATACCAAAAAGGGGCAGGGCATACGGGAAGAACTGAGATAATCTTCAAATCATATGCTATGAATGATGAAGAGATAGAAGCATATAAGAAAAAGAAAACCTTAGAAGATTTTGAAATTCTTGCTAAGATTGATGAATCTATGAATGCATTTAAGGACGAGCTTTATGAATATCTTAAAGAAATAGATGAAGAACAAAAAGAAGGAAAAAATGGTAAGAAAAAATCTAAGATACGGGAAGATATTAGTAGGATTTTCAAACCAGTAAAAAGATTTAGAGAAAAACGTAAGAAAAAGAAAACAGAATTATCTGCGTGGCAGGAGCAAGCAGAAAGAAATGTTTCTGGGAAAAAAGCAAAAGATAATTTATGGCTTCTTTATGATACATTTAAGTCAGCATTCAAGATGGTTCGTTGGTAAAAGTATATTAAATCGCAATAGGCAAAGCTTAAAAACTTCTTTATTCTTTGTAATCTTATGGATGCTGAAGAGTTAAAAAAGAAAATTATAAAGTTAGCAGAATTAAGTCCGGTTGAGAAAATTTCAAAACTACTTAGTTTGCTAAGGGATACTAAAGATAAAGCTCTTCAGAAAATTATTAAGAATGCTATTAGATCTGCTGAAGCAGAGCGACTTATGAAGGCGTCTAGCAAAATATCTGAAATGAGTTTTACAAGATCCAGATTAAATAATATTGAAAATACTATTACAACTGCTAGACAAACTTCAAGGGTTATTGAAGATGACCAATCTAAGTTAGAAGAAATTGCCAGAGCTATTCCAGCTTCGGAAGCTGAAAATAAGAATGAAGAAGTTAAATATAGCCAGGCATCTGGAGCATACTCAAAAAGAGATTATATAATACCTCAAGAAAGTGTTGTCAGTAGTGTTAATGACTTAGGAGAATATATTGCAAACCCTGACAATAATCCAGAACCAGAATATGTTGTGCATTCTCAACCAAAAGCTACTATAGGAGAAAGCACTCATCATGTGAGTGAGGCAGAAAAATCTCTTGAAGAAATAAAGAACTATAATGCTGGACCTATAGGTGATGATAATAAAGATAAAAATTCTGGTTCTGCATATTAATTGCTAATCTTAGAAGCAGTATGCTTTTAAATAATAAAATTTTAAATAATTATATCTAAAATATGGAGTAAAATGCAGTTTGAATATTTAAAAATAAGGTAAAATGCAGTTTGAACAAAGTTATTGGCATGCACTTGATCCACAAGCACAGAAAGTTATGAAGATTAGTCCTAAGTATATTGGTATAAGTACACCACCAATGGAATCACAGCTTAATGCTCTTAAAACAAGAATATTTCAGGGTGCTGGAGTTGTAGAATTAGGGTTTACAGGAAAAGGAAAAGGCAGCTTAAAGGGTGGCAATACTACTCCAGAAATGTTTGGTAAGGATGAAAGAGAGGCTATGAGGCAACTTTCCAGAATTAATGAAGTTCCCTTATCAGTACATGCTAGCGTGTCTGTAGGAGATATGTCTGGCAGGACAGAGAGAGGATTTGACCCTCAACTTCAGCAACAAAATGTTAATGAAATAAAAAGAGCTATAGATTTTGCTGCAGATACTGCAGAGGGTGGTCCTGTTGTTGTACATACAGGAGAGTTTCCAAGATCAATTCATGAGAAGTTTGGAAAAGAAGGATTTAGAGCATATCCAGAGGAAGAGAAAAAAGCACAAATATTTCTTGCAGATGAAAAAACAGGACAGATAATTGCTATCGGAAAAGATCAAGAATTTTTTGAACCTGTTCCTGATAAAAGAGATCCAAAAACTGGTGAACCTGTTTCTTTTAAATTAAATGAGGATGGAACTATTGAACTTAGAAAAAGGACATATGATGATATTATAGATGAGGAAAAGAAAAAAGCGAAAATGCATGGAGAAAAATTTATTCCTGAAAAAGCATTCATAGAACATTATTATCGAGCTAAAAGAGATGAAGCTCATGCTATGGCTTTAAGATGGGCTGGAGATGCAAAAGCACATATAGCTCAAGCTGATGAAATTAAAAAAGAGTACTTAAAAGCTAAAGAGCTTGAAAAAGGACTTACAGAAGCACAAAAAAAAGCAGAAGCTGAAAGACTTATTAGAGCTGCTAAAGGAAGATTTTCTGATGCTAGTAGTCCTAGTGAATTTTATAAAAAACAATTTGAAGATAATGAACGAAACATTAGATTTATGCAGGAATATTCTCTTTCTGCAAGTAAAAATGTTAAAGAAATTGATGAGAGTATAAGTAGGATGAAACCTATAGAAGATGTTGGATTAAGTAGAGCTAGTAGGGGAGTAGCTAGAGCTGCTATGCATGCATTTGAAGTTACAAAATCTAAAAAATTAAAAAAACCATTATTTGTTGCTCCAGAAAATCTTTTTCCTGAGCAGGGTTTTGGATCTCATCCTGATGAACTTAAAAAAATAATTTCTAAGTCAAGGGAAGCCATGTCTGATATGTTGGTTGAAAATAGACATATGTCTAGATCCCAGGCAGATAAGATTGCAGCAGATCATATTAAAGCTACATTTGATGTGGGCCATGCATTTACCTGGAAGAAATTCTTTAAGGGAAAGCCAGAAGAATTTGAAAAATGGCTTATGAAAAAAGTAGATGAGTTAAACAAAGAAGGTATTATTGGTCATGTTCATGTATCTGATAATTTTGGTTATTATGATGAACATCTTACTCCTGGAGAAGGAGATGTTCCAATTGGTGATTTCTTAAAGAATATGAGAAAGGCTGGTTATGAGGGTCCTGTTATAGTAGAACCAGCACACCAAGACGTTCAGGCAATGCTTGGTGCTTGGAGAGCACTACAAAGTCCTATTTATAGAATAGATGGTGCAACTGAGACTTGGACTGATATGCAATGGGCTCATGCAGGGCATACATATTCACCAGGATATGTTGTTGGAGATTATGCTCCAAATCCAGAGACTTGGACTCTTTGGAGTGGCGTACCTTTAGAATAGTGAACTAAATATATATAATAACGAATCTTGTTTTTTAACAATGAGAGCAAAGATAAAAAAGCGTGAAAAAGAAGAAGAACTAAAAGTAAAGGTTTCTAAGACCGATAGTGAAATTGTTAGGAAATTTGCAAAAAAAGTTTATAAAGAACTTGGGCCTTTTATAGTTAGTTTGGTGGTTTTTGGATCTTCTGTAAGAACTAAAGAAAAAGAACTTGCAAAAGATATTGATATTCTAATTATAGTAGATGATGTACATACTCAACTAAACAGAGAGATAATTGAAACTTATAGAATAATCATAGCTAAGGCTGTACAAGATACAATTCCTAAGAATCCTCAAAGACTGCATGTTCAAACAATGCAATGGTCTTCATTTTGGGAGTATTTAAGAGCTGGAGATCCAATTGCAATTAATATTTTAAGAGATGGATTAGCTTTAATTGACATAGGTTTTTTTGATCCAATGCAGATTTTGCTTAGAAGGGGCAGAATAAGGCCTACTGCTGAAGCTATATGGACTTATTATTCACTAGCTCCTGCCAGCATTAAAAAAGCTAAAACTCATGTCTTGATGGCTATAGTAGATTTATATTGGGCTGCAATAGATGCTGCACATGCTGCATTAATGGTTGTAGGTGAAATTCCACCAAGTCCAAAACATGTGGCTGAAATGATAAATGAAAAGTTAGTAAAACCAGGTTATATAGAAGCTAAATATGATGACATAATGCAAGATCTTTATGAGGTTTCTAAGAAAATCTTACATAGAGAAGTAGAAGAATATTCTGGAGATACTTATGAACGATATGAAAAAATGGCAGAAGAGTTTGTTGAAAGAATGCGTAAGTTCATAAACGAAAGAAAAGAATTATCTAAAAAACATTAATTATTTTTATTCTTCCATTTCCATTCCATAAATATCAAGATTAGTTTGTATATTTCCTAATTCAGATTCTGTATGTTCAAGTTCTTGAGGATTTAATTGAACTGGCTGATTTGATGGTTGCTGTCCAAGTTCTTGAGGATTTAATTGAACTGGCTGATTTGATGGTTGCTGTCCAAGTTCTTGAGGATATAATTGAGCTAGCTGTCCTGGATTTATACTGAATGAATTATTCATAGCTTCAATTATATTTTGCACTTCTGTATCTGCTTCCTGAGCTTCTTCTTCAGAAGTATATTTCCAGCCTTTAAGTGCTGCTACTTGTTTAATATAATAATCTCCTAACTCTTGTTTTGCTTTTGGAGTGAGTGTATCCATAGCTCCAACCATTATGTTTTTTTCTAAGAGTTTTATCATGCTTGCATGTTGATTTCCTATTAACAAATCGTTCATGCAAGATTTAATTAGCTCTTCTCTAGTAAAGTATTTTTCTTCTATGTTTTCTCCTATTGAATAAATTTTAAAATAAGCATCAAGAGTTTTTGACAAGTCTTCTTTAACAGTTTCTGATTGAGATTTAATAGTTTCTATAGCAATACCTTCTATCTTTCTTTTAGCTATTTCTAAAGGATTTTTCATTATTTGTAAAAGATGTTTATATTTTTCTATCTGTTCATCTATAGAATTTTTAGTAAATGATCCTATAATTACTTCTTGTATGCTATCTTCAAGTGATTCAAAGTTTACTGCCATGATAATCCTCTTTACTATACAATAGTAAAATTATAATATATAAATCTTTCTATATTTATGGCCTTGTAGAAACCCTCTTAGAAATTATTAAATATTAGCGCAGTCTATTGATAATAAGGCAGTCAGGATCATAAAGTGACATTTGGAAGTACCTTGTCTTTGAAGAAAAACAAGGAC